>JANOPA010000027.1:0-3854 GCA_031421635.1 Betaproteobacteria bacterium
CGAAATTTCGCGAATTAGGTACCTCGGTGGGCATATGAAAACAGTCTTAACTACAAAGGAGTCGTCCAGTTACGACGATCTACCAGAGCTCCGGTACCATTTCCCAAAGACCTATCTCAATCAAATCGAGCGAGCGGTCAAGGATTGGGTGGTGTATTACGAGCCAAGAAGGTCAAGTAGCGATCTTGGTAGTTCCGGTGGACGCCAAGCGTACTTCGCGACGGCACGCGTCGACCGCATCATTCACGACCCGGTTCGCCCGGGCCACTATTACGCGGAAGTCTCGAATTACCTGCCATTCACGCGACCAGTGCCATTCAAGGAAGGGATTCACTATTTCGAATCAGGTTTGATGAAGCCGGATGGCTCAACGAATAAAGGCGCATTTGGTCGCGCGGTGAGAGGCATTCCTGATCGAGAATACGACCTAATTTGGCAGTCTGGTTTTGCCCATGTCATTGGTCTAGAGGCGCGCGAGCGCGAAGCGCCCGATAAGCCAGAAGACCCCATGACGCCTGTCATGCATTTCACGGGTGGCGATTCGCCAATCTACGACGAACCCATGGAGCAAGATCGACGCATCGTCACCCAGCTTACCAATCGCCCCTTCCGAGACCGCGCGTTTGCGGCAGCTGTCAAAACGGCTTACCGCGACACCTGCGCGATGACAGGCCTCAAGATTATCAATGGAGGCGGGCGCTCGGAGGTTCAAGCCGCCCATATTAGACCTGTTGAGGCTCAAGGCCCGGATAGCGTGCGTAACGGCATCGCGCTTTCCGGGACCATGCACTGGATGTTTGATCGAGGTTTGATCTCTGTGGACGATGACTTGACCTTGCTCTTCGCGCAAGATCGGCTGCCAGATACCGTTGACCGCTTGCTAGGGGGCAATACTCGCCTGCTAGAGGCCGCGCGCCCGGAAATGCGCCCGCATCCAAAGTTTTTGGAATATCATCGCCGCGAGATTTTTAAGGGATAGGCGACTGTTTGCGTTGAGAGCCGGGCCAATCCGCCGCCTAGTTTTAACGTTGGACTCGGCTTAACGACCAAACTAGAACGAGTCGACTATGTCGAGGCACCGAAGGATCGACTTAGACGGCGCTTCACTTCTAATGGCTTGTTTGGTAAAACAGTGTCTGCTGAACCTTTGTGCCCAAGTGGTTGAACCTTTCAAACAGACCTGCGATTAAAGTTTTGTCAATAGTCCATGGAGCCTAACTCTTCCGTTGACCAAGCGACTAATCAAGAGGCCGATCGTGAGCTATGATTCCCCAAAGCCATTCTCGATATGACCCCAGAGTTCAATCATTCAAATATTTTGCCGCCTTTCGTGGGCGAACGTTTGTTCGCTGCGGATTCATCGCCCTATGTGATGTCGTCAAGCGAATTGGTCGATAAAATGGGTCACACCAGCGCCCGTAGATACCTGCTTCGATCTTTTCTAAGCTATCGGACTGAGCTCAGGAAGTTCGGCTTCCAGGGAGGCTTTCAATGGATCAACGGTAGTTTCACGGAAAATATTGAGGCTGAACAGAACAGACCACCACAGGATATTGATCTAGTGACATTTACCTACCCTGCTTCTGGCTTGAGTAGTCGGCTAATAAACGAAAAAATGAAGGCGCATCCTGATTTGTTTGATCGAGATCGCTGTAAAGCCACCTATCTGTGCGACACATTTTTGGTAAACTTGGATAAGCGAGCCGACCTCTTGGTGCAAGATGTAAGGTATTGGTATGGAATGTTCGCCCATCGCAGAGCTGATCACTTATGGAAAGGCTTTCTTCAAGTGCCGCTCAATTCCGATGACGACAATGCATTGGCGCTTCTTTCACTAAATGACGACGAAGGAGTTGGTGGTCATGCTCCAACTTGAAAGAGAATTCCTACAGTCTGATGTGGCACAAGTTCGAGCGATGATGGAGGCCTGTGCTGAGGGCGACGACCCGATTGGGCAATACCAATACGAACAACGCCTAAAGCGGCTCGAAAGCCAGCTTGCTGAGTTTCCGCAAATGATCACGCGACAACCCGCGAGCGTGGCGCTACTTTTTGGCGGTGTGCCAGTGGTAGGAACTGCGGGTATCCAAGCCCGATTCGCGACCCATGCGGTCCAGCAGTTTCAGAAAATCATTACTCAGCGCTATGCGACTCAAACGAATGGCATGCTGGCGTCCCGTGGCAGGGTACCGCTCAGCGAGGAGTCGCATTTATTGGTGACCAATATCGCTCGCGGCTCATTTGGCTTTGTGCTCCAAAGCTTCAACGCCTCTCACGATATTGATCAGTCGCTAAAACTAGTTCTTGACGACGTCGCAGTCACTTTGGCGGCCTTGGCTGAGGGCGATGATCGCAGTATCGACGAAGTGATCTCAGAAGTCGATGACCGACAACTTGCAACTTTGAAAGATTTCATTAAGCTCCTTGACGACGAAGGTGCCACGTTGCGACTCGTAGAAGGCGAGCGTGAGGTAGAGCTCAATCGATCCGCCGTTGGCCGCGCGCGAGCATTGCTTGAGGCACTGGAAATTTTTGATCAAGAGAAGGATTTCGACGGCATCATCATTGGATGGACGCAATATTCTCAACGATTCGAGTTCTTGCCGCGCGGCGATTTGCCCGTGGTGATCGGCAAGGTCGACCAGGAACTCATGGAAGCGGTCAAAGAGCAAGGCCTCAATCCCTTGAATAAGGCCTTTCGCGCGACCGTAAAAATTAAGGAAGTCAGGACCAAAGGACGCTCGCCGCGATTGAGCTATCAGTTAAGGGCATTACAAGAGCTGTAGATTGACAATACGACAACTAAGGCGTCGTTAACCGTATCTTCAATGAATACTGTCTTATCGATTTGCCCTGAAGCTTGACTTCAAGGGCACAGGCATCAGAAGTCTTGAATGAAAGCGCGCATGACCAAAACGACAGCAGCGGCAGAATTCCGCGCGATTCATGAGGCGTTACTGCGCGCTGCGATCAGAGCGAGAGAGCTTGCCTATCAAACCCGCACGCCGCTTGTCTATGTGAAAGACGGCAAGCTTATTTCACGAGTTCCGACGAAACGGGACTTGGCCAAGCTTGACCCTCGGTCGTGGGTAAAGGCAAACAAAGGCGAGTAGCTAACCCTGGGGGGAATCGTAGCCAGACGTGCTCAATTTGAGCTTCCAGTGAACGATGTTGGCCTGGGCGAATGGCGGAAATTAATGGGCAAGCCATCGATTCTCGAAGTGCGGTGGCGCCTCGTTCGCCCGATTTCAATCCCCGCCGAGCAGCGGCCCGTAAAACAGTTGCCATTCCTGTGTACCCGAGGTGCGGGACTTCGGCCCGCGAGTTTGCTTTGAAGGTGCCCGTGAAATGCCGGAAGCGATCAAGTTGGCTTTGAGCTTTATGGTCAAGGGTACTGATCGCATTCAGAAGAAGCGCAACGTTGGCGCAGCAAACTATCAACTCAGCCGGCAGCCCTAGACAAAAGGGACGAGCGATCTATCGCCAGGGCCTTCGGTCTTCGGTAGGCTGTGCCAGATGACTCAAGGGCCTGAGCCATGTCTTGTGGATCAAACGCAGCGCTCGCCGAATCACTCCGATCTCCAATACGGGCGTGGATAGATATTGACGCACAAATGAGCTAATATATGAACATAGTTCGGCAATATAAATCGCCCTTTAAGCGATTTGTAAAAAAGGCGACGAAGCCGTTGCAGCTCGCTATTGAGGACGAGGTGGATGCAGTATGTGAAAACCCCTTGATTGGAGAACAAAAAATTGGCGATCTCGCAGGAGTAAGCCGTACCTGATAGAGGAGTAGTCATGCCAAGAACCTACACCGCAGAAGAGCTCTTTTCCAACATGCTCAGCATGCC
>JANOPA010000028.1:0-4971 GCA_031421635.1 Betaproteobacteria bacterium
TCGATTGACCTGGCGAGCGGCGAAGCAACGCCTTCCCTCCAAAGAGCCCCCCCAAGAACAAGAAACTATTCAACCCCACTTTCCCCCCCATGAAGTCGCCCCCCTCCAGGTTTAGTGCGGGCCACGACTTCGACGGGCTCCAACTCCCAAAGTACCCCACTAAACGATTTGGCCGCATCTGGATCAAACCACGAAGCAGTCTTAGTGACACCAGGGGTCATGTATTTTCCGGCCACTCGAGATCCAGTTCCTGTAGCGATAACTTCACGCAAACGAAACTCAAAGATGTCGGTGTTAAGGGAAGTCGTGGTCGGTGTGTGAGTCGCCAACATAGTGCCGTTCACCAATGGGAGGGGGTTACGGAAACGTCCACCTGCCAAGTTATTGCTATCGACCGGGGGTGGTGGCGTGAAATCAAGAATTTGCAAATCCTCAGGATTATCACCAGGCCTGGCTACGAAGCTTACGATCTGATTCGAGGTCAGGCTGCCAAATTCCCTGGCACTGATAGCGTAGAAAACACCGGGTCTTGCCGGATCTTCCTTGATGTGAAAGAGGCCGGTATCGCTACGGATATTCTTTTGATTCAGTCGGAAAGTGTTGGTCGCAGAGTCTTTTAGAGAAGAATCGTTCTGGAAGGAGAACCCGAGACTTTGATAAGACAATTCTTGGCGTCCAATATGGTTAAGGGTCACCTCATTGGTGCCATCCTCATTCATCTGCCAAGGCGAAAAAAGGTTGCTGGAATGCCCATTGACTGGACCGTAAGCCGAGGTGCTGGTCGTCCTTGGTTCAGGGAATACCTCGTCAAGCAAGCCCAATTTAGTGCTTGTGGCCGACTCATCTGATAAGTTGAAGGCGCCGTATAGTTTCCCGCCTGCGGCGCGATCAGCGTCTGCTTGCTGATCTCTTTGCAGGTGATCCCAACGTGTAAAGATGATCCGTCCGAAGCTATCGATATGAGGAGAGAATAGACCACTCACGGTATGGTTCAAAATTTTCAGATCTCCTGCAACCGGATCAAGACTCCAAAGGCCAGTCACCGTTGGTGAGCTTTCATACTCGTCCAATTGTGGGTGTAGGTTGGCTGCTCCATTACGAGGTCGATCCGACGTAAAGAGAACGCGCTCGTCAGTGCCGTATATGGCGGCAAGATTGTTATATCCAGTCGGCTGATTCACCAGGGGCTTGATGCTAACAGCTTCACCTTTGCCTAGGCCGCTCACCTCATAAATTTGCCAGACAAAGTTTTTCACGGCTTGATATTGCAAGGTATAAGATCCCACGACCATGCTAAATAACGCCTTTTTCCCGCTCCAATGTACAGAGGGATCGCGAACCGCGACGGAAGTCGCTCCCTGTAAACCATCGACACCATAGCCTGCTTCTTTAGTCAGATTCCTAAGGCTTCCATCTGGGTAAGTAATCATTAGGTCGCCACCACGAGGCACCTTGGCAGGATCAGCCAAGTGGTTTGAAAACGTTGACAGTCTGGAGCCAAAATCCGTTTGAATTGGCACTTGGGTCACAAAGAGCACCGGATTGACTAACGGCGTCGATGTCGTCGGCGTCGCAATGACGACGGGCGTCGGCGAAGCTGGGCTAGCAACAACAGTCGCGGTCGTGGGAGTAGTAGTCGTAGTCGTAGTCGTGGGAGTCGTAGTTGTGGAAGTTGTGGTGGTTGGTACTGTGGTTGTTGTAGTACCTTCCGTATCCGACTTAGGTTTGTTTTGGCCGAACATTCGCCGCAGCGTAGCCTGCAAACCTTTTTCGTCCAATGCCGCGGCGCTTTGAAGCGCGCTCGTGGATTCAGCACTTGTGGCAGCGGTACCGCCCGCATCGTTTGTTCCACAACCCTGCAAGGCGAGAGAGGCCAAGCTAAGCGCTAAAATTGTAGGGCCAAACCTTTTACCAGAGTTAGCCTTGGAGAATATATTCATCGTCGCCCCTTTGAGTATCGTGACTCTCTTCCCTGGGGTATTTATTTAGTTATTTGAGAAGTATTTTGTCATCCAAACGTGACTAATTCCACTGTCCATGATCCAATGGTCCTCTATTCCCGACAAAAGGTCAGCTTCCGCTTATCTCGTCTAAAACCTGCAAAAGATAACGTAAATGCGCCATCTATATAGAGTTTTTCTCACTTTCGGCTGCTTAAGCCTCCTAAGCTGTTTACAAGCGCAATCCGATCCTGTCGATTCAACGGTGCCTAAGGCTAGGCCGATCACGGGCTCCGATTCGACCGTCGAATTAATTACCATTCAGGCGAATCCACTGGCAATCCCCACGGAAGTCGCGAACGCGCCTCCTGCTTCACCAAGGGGCACGGCACCTGCTATCACACCCGCTACAAATCAAATTCCGGGGCTTAATAACGCGATACTCTTCGCCACCCAGGTCCCACATCCTGTTGACTACAACTCTCGAATGGCCACTTTTGCCAATCACCTCGCCCACCCGGAGGCCGTGCCGCGCGGTGGCGATCTCATTATCCGCTTTCCGGATGGAGCCTTCCGAAATTTGACCAAAGAAGCCGGTTTTGGGAGCGAGGGCTTCCAGGGGTCCCGGGCTATAGCCGTGAGAGATCCCTCCGTTCACTGGAATGGGAAAAAAGCCCTGTTCAGCATGGTGATTGGTGCGCCAACCGCTCAAAATCAGGTCGGTGAATACTATTGGCAAATTTTCGAAGTCACTGGGCTCGCGAAGAACGAAAGGGTTTCCATTCGAGCTGTGCAACAACAGCCCAAAAACTATAACAATGTCACGCCGTTCTATGGCTCCGATGAGCGCATACTTTTTACTAGTGATCGCCCACGCAATGGCGACAGAAATCTATATCCACAAATGGATGAGTACGAAAGCGCTCCCACGATTACAGGTATTTGGAGTCTGGACGAGCGCAGTGGTGATCTTAAAATCTTGAATCATGTCGTAAGTGGTTTATTTTCCCCGACCATCGACAGCTTCGGCCGTATTATTTTTACGCGTTGGGATCATCTTCAACGCGACCAGCAAGCGGATGCGGATCGAGCCGCAGGCGGTAGTCTTTATGGGGCCTTCGACTATTCCGACGAAACTCCCAGTGCCAAGCGCCTAGGTCTACGTCAAGAAGTTTTTCCCGAGTCAAGAATCTCTCAGGCCACGACGCCCTATGGCCCGGTCGCCGCTCACACCAGTAATCTTTTCACGCCTTGGCAAATGAACGAGGATGGCACCGAAGAACTCACCCTCAACCATATTGGACGACACGAGCTTACCTTTGGGTACATGACCAAAACCTTCCAAAACAACCCATCGGTCTCCGATACCTATTCAAACCCTTTTAGTGCCAACCGAAAATATATTCGCGCCGATACGGGGCTCTTTCATTTACGCGAAGACCCACTTCGGCCAGGTACTTTTTACGGTACCTACGCACGCGAATTTGGTTCACTCACTTCGAACCAAATTATTACGATTCGAGGTAATCCGGAGCTCAACGCCGATGCAATGGCTGTACTCGACGTCACCGAGCCAGATGTTGGCAACGGTATCCCCACCGGTAGATTTCGTAACCCGCTACCGACAAGCTCCGGGCAGTTACTGGCTTCGCACACCCCAACCGCGAAGGCTGACCCCACTACCATAAAAGAGTTTCGAATTCGGGAGGTCAAAAAGACCGGCGGCAATTTTGCCGTATCTCAAGGTGCGTTAACGCCAGGATTAGCGAAATCAGTGTCCTGGTTCAGTCCCGATAAGTCCCAAACGTTTTCAGGCAATCTCTGGGAGCTTGATGCTGTTGAGGTGGTTGCTAGGGCAAAACCGCCCAGGATGAAGCCTCTCAAACTTGAATCCGCGGAAGAGTCTATTTTCAAGTCCGAACAAGTCAATGAACGTGAGTTCCGAACCTGGCTTGCAAGCAAGCAGCTCGCCTTGATTGTGACCAGAAACCAGACCAGCCGAGACAGGGCAGACGTGCAACAGCCCCTCAATCTCGAAGTTCCTGGAGGCGTCAAGAAAACGTCCAGCCTAGGAGGCACCAAGTACTCCATCGCTCACTATCAAATCTTCCAAGCCGATCTGGTTCGTGGCTACAAACGATGGACAGGACGTCGCCCTATCGCGGTACCGATGCATGACGACAAGTCGATGAACCCGCAAAACCCCCAGGGTCCGGAAGGAAGTGTAAAGATTTCTCCCGATGGTTCTACCGCGGCCTTGGTCCCGGCGCGGCGATCCTTAACTTGGCAAACAACCGATCCGCAGGGCAATGCGATTGTGCGCGAGCGCAATTGGGTGAGCTTTCAACCAGGTGAAATAAGGGTGTGTGCCTCATGTCATGGCGTCAACACGAAGGACCAAAGTGGGGCGATTCCACCGACCAATCCGCCTGAGGCGCTTCGGCAACTTTTACGTCATTGGAAAGCCAATCTTAAGAATGTTTAATGCACGCATTCCTGATTAAAACCATCGCGTTGTGCTCAAACCAACGCTCGCCGCCTATCAGGCAACCCATTCCGATGGGCAGGCACAACGTATCTTCGGCAAACCGTGAAATATACTAGTCAAACATTGAAAAGACCGCTTTTGACGTGTTGAATTTCGTGTTGACGGCTATTGAACTCAGATAATATCCGCGCTGCGTTGATCTTCGGAAGAGCATGGGATTTGAGTGGTCCGTTCGTAGCGTTTCGACAACTAAGATTTGATTGGAAAGTAGGAAGTAAAATGATAAAGGGCGTAATTCTGGCTGGTGGTGTTGGTACGCGCTTGGCTCCTTTAACTGAGATCACTAACAAGCATTTGCTCCCAGTTGGTCGTGAACCGATGATTTGGCATCCCGTCAGACAACTCACTGAAAGCGGCATCAAAGAAATTCTCATTGTCACCTCTACCCATCACATGGGTTCGGTGGTGAACTCATTAGGATCGGGCGACAAATTCGGTTGTGAGTTTACCTACCGAGTACAAGAAAGCGCGGGCGGGATTGCC
>JANOPA010000029.1:0-4278 GCA_031421635.1 Betaproteobacteria bacterium
CGTAAGCGATCCATTAACCCCACTCTACTCAAGCAGCGTTTTTGATGATGGTCTGCGCAGGGTCGAGATTCCAAGGCATGAGGGCATCGATTTGATCGACGGTGCTGGCCTTTGGAAGTTCTCGCAAGACGTGGCGTAGCCAGGCATAAGGTTCGTGCCCGTTGGCCTTGGCGGTTTGCACCAGTGAGTAGATCACCGCGCTGGCGTGGGCGCCGGCCGTTGTGTCGCTGAAGAGCCATGCGCGTCGTCCGATCACAAAGGGCCTGATGGCATTCTCGCAGCGATTATTGTCAATCGGCAAGTCTCCTCGCTCAGTGTAGCGAATGAGTTTGCTCCACTGGTTAGCAAGGTAGGTCATGGCTTTGCCGAGCGCCCCTTGAGGAGGCACCTTGGGTTGATACTTGTCGAGCCAGTGGCGCAGGGCTGTCAATGCTGGCACGCTTTGCGCCTGACGGGCAATATGTCGCACCTCGGGGCTAGCCTCTTTGCATTCACGCTCGATGCCATACAGCTTGCCGATGAGTTCGACCGCCTCGTTGGCTAAGCCTCGCTTGCCTTTGGGCTGCGCCTTGATCACATCCATGAAGCCACGGCGTGCATGCGCCATGCACCCTAAGCGTTCGATTCCCTCGCGCTTGGCAAGCTGTGAGTAGCCCGCATACCCATCGGTCATCAGATAGCCCTGCCAACCCTCAAGGAGCCTGAGCGGAACATCGCCGCCTCGACTGGGGTCGTAGTCGTAGAGAATCACAGGCTTATGGGGCGGGCCTCCCGTTTGAACCCACATGTAGTTCTCCGAGGTGGGCCGTTTGCCCGTGCCCTTGAGCACTTGCACCGGGGTCTCATCCATGTGAATCACGGAGGATTCCAATAATCGATCACGGGCTAAGTTATGGAGGGGCTGCAAGAGCTTGCCGACCCCAATCGTCCACCGCGCCAGGGTTTGCCGGGGCACCGGCATACCGTGGCGGCTGAGCACCGACTCGAAGCGCGTCAACGGCAAGCCATCGACGAACTTGGCGGTGATCATCATCGCCAGGAAGTCGCTACTGGCGTTGGTCTTGGGCAGCGGCTGCGCGGGCAGCGGTGCCGTCATCGGAGCCTGTGAATGCCCGTCGACGCTCGAATCGTTGCCGGGGCAGCCGTAGCGCAGACGAATGTTACGAATCACGCGCAATTGCATCGGTACGATGTCGAGCTGCTCGCTCACGTCTTGACCGATCTCCACCATGGGAGTGCCGCAGGCGCACAGGCGATCAGCCTCAGGGATCGTATGCATCACATCGATCCGCTCAAGGTGCTCGGGCAGTGGGCTGCGTTTGCCACGAGCAGGTTGAGTCTTGGCGTTCGGCGCACCTTGATGATCGCCTGCGAGGCCGGGCGCAGCACCGGGCTCGCTTGCACTTGGAATGCTCGCCAAGTCGTCTTGGTCGGGCGATCCGGGTAGGGATGCGGCTAGCGTCTCGGCCTCATCAAAAAGGTGGGCTTGACCGTGCATCTGCTCAGAGCTTGGGCCATACAAGCGATGGCGATCCAAGCGCATCTGCTCCATGAGGATTTGCAACTGATCGTAGACTTGTTGGGCCACAAGGGTTTGGACTTGGGCCTGAACCTGCGCTTGAACTTGGGTCTCAATCTGAGCTCGCATTTGCGACTCAAACTGGCGGTGCTGTTCACCGAGCAGCGCTTGAAGCGCATCAAAGTCGGTTGGCAAAACTGAAGGTATCTGAAGCGGCGTTAAGCTAAACTTATAGTCCTTCACCGCAGCAGAAATGGCATTCAATGTCATGCCGGTATTTTACCAAATCTCCCTATGAAAGGCGAGCAAAATGCAGAGCTTGATGAGGTTTATTTCGCCACAAATCGAAGCCCTCTAAGAGCCAACTAAATTGCTGCATATCGATCTCGTAGGTGGCACTCTTTTGAACTGCACCCTCATCTTCACCAGCAAGACTTGGCCACGCAAACTTCTGTCGCTCCAGTCGCTTATACCAAAGGCAAAAACCGTTGCGATGCCAATAGAGCGCCTTAATCTTGGTATGACCCCGGTTCACGAATACGAACAGCGACGCATCAAAAGGATTGAGTTGAAGCGCCTGTTCAACCATCGCGCTCAACCCATCAATCGACTTCCTGAAATCAACCGGCTCACGGCACAAATATACTTGGCTAAGGTCGCTGCCCGGATGCATCAGCGATTCCCTTGCGCTAACGCTCGCAACCAGTTCGGATCGGGCAACACGGCCATCTCCAAACGAAGGCTCGAATTGAGGACCAGGGTGCATGCCGCGAACGTCGAACGAGGGCTCGCCTCAGGCCGCACGCGAAGCGCCACAAAACCGCCACCTGGCTCGCCTTTTACTGAAATAGCCTTATCAACTCGCGATGACACCTTCTTCAACTTGCCACGCCAGTGGTAGAGCAACTTCACCGGCAAATCATGCTCCTTTGCATACGCCACCGCACTCACCCCAGAGGACTTAAGCCCCGCGACATGCCCTACCCAAACTTCTCTCGATAATCGAACCATTTGACCCTGCCCTTTGTCTCAGTGAAAAAGCAAAGAGCTTGAGACCGGCGTCAATATCAATCAAGGGTGGGGTTAATGGATCGCATACGCTTCGCCTGTCTGCGAAGGGCCGACTGACTTGGCTTCACCGGGGGGTCACCATGACGGTCGGCACCTTCAGTTGCCTGTTGGGCGTGCTGATGGTTGGCCGGATTGTCTACCTCGAAGCGTTAATCTGACTCGGCATTTTCCGTTTGAAGAATGGAAATCTTTGTTGAGCCCAAATCGTCGGCCTCACCTCACACTACCGAGTTTAAATAACCTGTTAAACAACCGCTAAGTTTTGGTTCACCAGTAATTCGATGTTAGTGCCGCTGTGATACACGTTATAAAACGAACCAGAACTGCTTACATTACCCACCATTGTCAGCCCTGCTAGCGCTCCATTTGTATTGAGCGTATCACCGGCATTACCATCAACAATCAATTGAATGCGGTTAACAATTCCACCTAGATCATAACTGCCTGCATTAAATCCGTTGGTGTTGTTGAAGACATTAGAGCTGGTATTAATCGCTAGCAGATCAGACAAGTCAAGTTTAAGCGTATTGTTGCCTGATCCCGTGATGTCAATACGTTCTACACTACTAATACGCGCATTGTTAATCGCGGTTAAATCTAACGTCTGCCCAGTACCAGTAACTTCCAGTGTGTCAACCCCAGCTCCGCCATCTATTGAAGTTAGTGCTGAATTGAGCATGGTATTAATTGTTAAGCCAGATAAGGGCGCAGGCGTATTGATGTGAAAAGTGTCGAAATTGGCAGTTCCAAGCGCAATACCAACTGTACTGATTTCTAGCGTTAAGCCAGTCTCAATTGACAGTCCGACAGTGGGGCTCTCTGCGCTGATGTTGAGTAGGGCATCACGGTAGGCGTAGCTTAAGGTGTGTAAGCCATCGGCCAGAGCCAGAGTCGGAGTCAGGGTAGTGGGTAGTAGTCCCACACCTGGTACAAACAAGCTCACGACTTCGATGCCGTCTACAAACAGCACAGCGGTTTGACCTAAAGGAGGTGCTGCAATGCTGAGGCTAGGGGTGTTGTCATCGGTTGTGGCGTTGGCCGCCAGCGTACCTTGCGTGACTCCTACGTTATCGATGGCCGTGCCTGCTGTTGCGGGCGGAGTGATCACTACTGGAGCCATCACTGTCAACCCGACCGTGGGGCTCTCTGCGCTGATGTTGAGTAGGGCGTCACGGTAGGCGTAACTTAAAGTGTGTACGCCATCGGCCAGAGCCAGAGTTGGGGTGAGTGTGGTGGGTAGTAGTCCCACGCCTGGTACAAACAGACTCACGACTTCGACACCGTCGACAAATAAGACGGCAGTTTGTCCGAGAGGGGGTGCTGCAATGCTTAGACTTGGGGTGTTGTCGTCAGTTGTGGCATTGGCCGCCAGTGTGCCTTGTGTGACACCCACGTTGTCGATGGCAGTGCCAGCGGCAACAGGCGGAGTGATTACAACTGGAGCCAACACTGTCAACCCGACCGTGGGGCTTTCTGCGCTGATGTTGAGTAGGGCATCACGGTAGGCGTAGCTTAAGGTGTGTACGCCATCGGCCAGAGCCAGAGTCGGAGTCAGGGTAGTGGGCAATACACCAACACCCGGTACAAACAGACTCACGACTTCGATACCGTCTACAAACAGCACAGCGGTTTGACCTAAAGGGGGTGCTGCAATGCTTAGGCTAGGGGTGTTGTCATCGGTTGTGGCA
>JANOPA010000030.1:0-59061 GCA_031421635.1 Betaproteobacteria bacterium
GGGACTCTCTGCGCTGATGTTGAGTAGGGCATCACGGTAGGCGTAGCTTAAAGTGTGTACACCGTCCGTTAAAGGCAGAGTCGGAGTCAGGGTAGTGGGTAGTAGTCCCACGCCCGGTACAAACAAACTCACGACTTCGACACCGTCGACAAATACGACGGCAGTTTGTCCGAGAGGAGGTGCTGCAATGCTGAGGCTTGGGGTGTTGTCGTCAGTTGTGTCATTTTCAGCCTGAGTTCCTTTTGTTACACAGACGTAGCAGATGGGTGTACCTGCTGTTGCGGGCGGAGTGATCACTACTGGAGCCAACACTGTCAACCCGACCGTGGGGCTTTCTGCGCTGATTTTGAGAAGGGCATCACGATAGGCGTAACTTAAAGTGTGTACGCCATCGGCCAGAGCCAGAGTCGGAGTCAGGGTAGTGGGTAGTAGTCCCACACCTGGTACAAACAGACTCACGACTTCGATACCGTCTACAAACAGCACAGCGGTTTGACCCAGAGGGGGTGCTGCAATGCTTAGGCTAGGGGTGTTGTCATCAGTTGTGGCGTTGGCGGCCAGTGTGCCTTGAGTGACACCGACGTTGTCGATGGCGGTACCTGCTGTTGCGGGCGGAGTGATCACTACTGGAGCCAACACTGTCAACCCGACCGTGGGGCTATCTGCGCTGATCTTGAGAAGGGCATCACGTTAGGCGTAACTTAAAGTGTGTACGCCATCGGCCAGAGCCAGAGTTGGGGTGAGCGTGGTGGGTAGTAGTCCCACGCCTGGTACAAACAAACTCACAACTTCGACCCCGTCTACAAACAGCACAGCGGTTTGACCTAAAGGAGGTGCTGCAATGCTGAGGCTAGGGGTGTTGTCGTCAGTTGTGGCATTGGCCGCCAGTGTGCCTTGTGTGAGACCCACGTTGTCGATGGCAGTGCCAGCGGCAACAGGCGGAGTGATCACTACTGGAGCCAACACTGTCAACCCGACCGTGGGGCTCTCGGCGCTGATATTGAGAAGGGCATCACGATAGGCGTAACTTAAAGTGTGTACGCCATCGGCCAGAGCCAGAGTTGGGGTGAGCGTGGTGGGTAGTAGTCCCACGCCTGGTACAAACAAACTCACGACTTCTACACCGTCGACAAATAAGACGGCGGTTTGTCCGAGAGGAGGTGCTGCAATGCTGAGGCTTGGGGTGTTGTCGTCAGTTGTGGCATTGGCGGCCAGTGTGCCTTGGGTGACACCGACGTTGTCGATGGCGGTGCCAGCTGTTGCAGGAGGGCTAATCACAGCAGGCGGTATTACGACTACGGGAGGGGTGATCTCGATAGGTGCCGCTACGTTCACACTTATTAGAGAATTGTCACTTGGTGCTTGGCTACCAAAAACGGTATTGACGAGCACATCACCATTACCTGCTGCTTGAATAATACTGGGAGGCACATTGATATTTACGACGCCAGAAGCAATATCTGACGTTGTAAGTGTATGGGTGAAAACCTGATTGCCCCAGTTGATTTTTACTAAACCGCCAACAACGCTGCCAACACTTGATACGGCGATATTCGTATTGTTTAGCTCACTCAGAGAAATCCCATTTCTGGCGGTGTCAATAATCGGTACGTTGATTGAGCTAACCAGAGTAAGGCTTGCAACAGTAAGCCCACCGTTGATACCATTTTCTAAAGTAGCAATACCATCGGCCAATAAATCAATTGCGCTTTGGGCAAAAGTGAACTGGCCACTTAGAGGGTGAATATCAATACTATTGGAGACCTGACTTAAGGTGTTAGTTAAGCTGCCCCCTGCGGTGTTGTCTGCGCCGGATAGTGCAGCCAGCACACGACCCAATTTTTCGCCATCATTTAAACCATCCGCCTCGTTGTACTCGGGTGAGTTGATGGCTATTGGCTGTACGTTTATAGTGTTTAAGCCAAACAATTTAGCAATTTTGTCATCGTTAGATGCAATGTCCTGCGCCGACGCACTTGGTGCAACGTTATCTGCACTAGCGCCAAGCTTCAGTGCAGCCAGTTCAGATAACGGTGTAATGTGGGCAACAATGGTATTAACTGTAGAGCCTTCTACTACAAAGCTTACTTTGCTAAGCCTTGCATTACCTAAGTCTGTACCGGCACCTGATGCCTCGTCAAAATAGTTGCTGCCTGTACTATTAGAATCAGTCGCGACAACTAGTACAGTACCCACGTAATTTGAATTAAGATTTAGTGTGAATTTTCCGTCTAGACCAACAGTTGTGCGGCCTAAGATATTGCCAACGTTATCGTAGGCCGTTATAACAGTAGAGTCAGAAATAAACGGACCAGCCGTTATTGATCCAGAAAGCACAAGTGTCTTCAGTGCCTTCGCGGCAGCAAGAGCTACGGCGCCGCTACCTCCGCCGGCTTCAATCGCGACTGCAGTGAGCGCTGTGCCGCCGGCCGCCAAAAGACCACCGATACCGTGCATTGCTGCCACCACTTTGCTTGCTTCTGTGTCGGCGTAAATTAGGGCGTTGCCGCCATCTAAAGCGGCAATAGAGGGTGAGTTGGGTGCAATAACGCCAGCCTGCGCAGCAGCTTCTGCGTTAATGAGTCCACTGGAATGGGAAATATCGCTCACAGAGGGAACAGAGTCCTTTGTAAGAAAGAAGCACTGCTCACCTGCGGCACAGTCGGTGTAGAAATTGTTTAGAGTGAGTGTGCTGTCCTGGCCCGACCCCTCAATCACCAAATCATTACTGATACGTTTTATTCTAAGGGACTTAGGTACTTTGCCTGTATCTGCATCTACGATTTGATACATCTGCCCTGGGAGTACGCCCTGGCTATTGGCGTTTGCGTTCAAGGGGTTTTTTTTGACGATCACGCCAGCGCGGGACATCACCAATAGTTGCAACATAAGAAAACCTATTAAGACTTATTGGTCGCCAGAAGTAACTGGTTGAACCGTGGTTAATGTGTTGTCAAGCCAAAAAACTGGCGAGACCTCGTGATCGATTGTTTTTATTTGACTTGGATATTGATTTTTAATTGTTTTGGCGTTTGCCAGGGCGCGAGTCGGGAGATGGGTTCGGGAACTGGGTAAGGAATGCGAGCTAGACGCCGTTTATTCGTAAATAAAAGATCTCTAACGAGAGATTGAAGGGGTTCGGCGACCTCTACAAAGGGGTACGCCTGGCTCATGTCACTAATCGATTTCCGAACAGAAAGTTGATGCAAACTCATCGCGCCTCACACTTGAAGTGGTCTGTGGCCAAGACTAGATGCGTGCTTTTTATGGGGCAAGTTGTTTCATAACAGGCGGTGGTGGAAAGGCGACTTGTGGGCGGCGCTCTCCCGAGCTGCGCAGAATGTGAATATTACCCAGTTGCGATCTCATAATTATGATATTTTGAGAGCGGTCAGCGTGACGTTGTGTAGGAGCGGAAGGTGGTTAACTCCATGTACGCTGGCTGTCGGCGGCAAGCTCTGCTCAAGGCCATCTTTCCTGAGCTTTTGTACTGGGGCGCAAGCCATCGGATTTCCAAGAATTCTGAGCTGCCGGGGCTTCTCGAAGTCCGTCTGGAAGTAGCGTCGAGTGGTCTCAATAATGCGATGGATAGGGTTCATTGGCTTCACTCCTTTTCAAGCACAGTATGCTGATCGGATGTGAAAATTTGATGTCACTCTAGTGTCAAAGCGATGACGAACCGTCCTGCTTGAAGGCCGCTGGTGTGACCGAGGTTAAACCGCGAACGACAGGCGCAAGCGCGCCAGGGTTTGACCTTCTAGAGCTGCGGATTGCTCGCGTGGCTCAGAAGATCTAGCTGGACTGAGCAGCCATGACTGTCCGTGCTCGGTGTTTGCTCGTAATCACTATCCGTCTGCATCACCCAGGTACCCGCCCGGTCTTCAAGGTGAACGTCAAGGGCATCGGCGAGAATTCTAGCCTTCAGGCGCTTGGACTTGATAGGAAATGCGATCTCTACGCGCTTGACGAAATTTCGATCCATCCAATCTGCAGAAGAGAGGAATAACGCTTCCCGGCCGTCCGCGTAAAAATAAAACATGCGAGAGTGTTCGAGAAACCTTCCGATAGTGGACCGCACTCGGATATTGTCGGACAGCCCTTCAATGCCAGGCTTCAAAGCGCACACCCCCCGTACGACTAAATCAACGACGACACCCGCCTGGCTGGCTTCGTAGAGCGCGCTAATCACCGCTGGGTCTAGCAATGCATTGATTTTTGCGCCAATGCGAGCGGTCTTGCCAGCCCTCGCTGCAAGAGTCTCAGCACGGATACCGGCTAACACCCCTTCGTGCAAATTAAAAGGTGCCTGTAGGAGATGCTTGAGAGGCTTTGCGATGCCGACTCCCGTCAAACGACGAAAGACTTCATGCACATCGGCGCACATATCCTCGTCCGCCGTTAACAGACTGAAGTCTTCGTAAAGCGTGGCAGTTTTTGCGTTGTAGTTACCTGTGCCCAAATGAGCATAGCGCTTGAGCTTCTTGTTTTCGCGACGCACGATGAGTGCCATCTTGGCATGGGTCTTCAGTCCAACGACCCCGTAAACCACATGAGCGCCCGCCTTTTCGAGCCGGTCCGCCCAGTTGATATTGGTCTCTTCGTCGAAGCGTGCCATTAATTCAACGATGACCGTGACTTCTTTTCCTGCGCGCGCGGCCGTTTCTAAAGAGCGCATCAGCACCGAGTCGGAGCCGGTTCGATAGACGGTCTGCTTAATGGCCATGACTGCTGGGTCAGTGGCCGCGCTATTGAGAAAGTCGACCACCGGCTGAAACGATTCGTAGGGGTGATGGAGTAAGACATCCTCGCTGGTTAGGGTCTCGAAAAGGCCTCGTTCGCCCCAAGGCGACGACCGGGCCGGCGTGAAGGCAGGAAACTTAAGGTCTGGGCGATCAACCAAGTCGATGGTTTGAGCCAGTCGCATGAGGTTTACAATGCCCGGAACTCGAAACAGATCTCTTTCTCGCAGTGAAAATTCACCGAGCAAAAGATTTTCTAAGTAGCCAGGAGTTTTAGCAGAAACTTCCAAGCGAACCGGCTCACCAAAATTGCGCTCCACTAACTCATCGGCAAGAGCGTCGCGTTTGTCGCTAACCTCATCGTCATCTACCGAGACGTCACTATTTCGGGTCACCCGAAACTGATGCACGCCGTGAATCTTGAGCCCTGGGAAAAGCTCCTGCACGAAGCCTTGCACAATGGACGTAAGCAGCATTACGCCCTGACAGCCTGGCGTTAAGTGCTTTGGAATCAACAATAGGCGCGGCAAGGCTCGGGGCGCCTGGACGACAGCGACACTCGTCTCACGCCCAAACACGTCCGTGCCCTCAAGCTCCACAATGAAGTTCAAGCTTTTGTTAAGAATGCGGGGAAACGGATGGGCTGGGTCAAGGGCAATGGGGGTAAGCAGGGGCTCGATTTCAGCAGCGAACACTGAACTCGCCCAGGCGCGTATCGATTTAGTCCATTTCACCTGAGGGTAAAACCGAATGCCGGCGCGCTCCAGCTCTGGATAGATTTCGTCTTTTAGAAGTTTGTATTGGTCCTCGATAAGCCGTGTTGCGGAACTTGAAAGAGCCTCCAAGTGCTCGCTTTGCTGACGGTTAGTAATGCCTAACAGCCGCAAGTCTTCTTGAAGTGAGGCGATTCTCACCTCAAAAAATTCATCAAGGTTATTACTCACAATGGATATAAAGCGCAGACGCTCAAGCACTGGAACCTGAGGGTCATGTGCTTGGGCTAAAACTCTGCGATTAAACCCGAGAATTCCTTGCTCCCGGCTGAGCGTGTTTTCAAGCGTAGTCATACACCAAGATTGCTTCGGAAAAAGGGCTTAGAAACGTCAGGTTAGACTAAGCTGTCTTGAGGCTTCAGACTCTTCGAAAAGTAGGCGGCTCGCCGGTATTTTGAGGGTAAATGTGCTGCCTTGGCCGACCACGCTGGAAATTTCTAGCTCCATCTGGTGGCGGCTCGCAATCCGCTTCACAATGGCGAGTCCGAGGCCAGTGCCCCCCACGCCTCGAGAGCGGCCCCGGTCGACGCGGTAAAAGCGTTCGGTAAGGCGGGCAATGTGTTCTGCAGGAATACCCATGCCAGAATCTTGAACGCTCAAGTAACCGTAACCTGTTTTATATTTGAAGCGCACATCGATTTTGCCACCGGCCGGTGTGTAGCGAATTGCGTTGCTGACCAAATTACCCAAGGCGCTTGCCAGTTCGTCCGGCACGCCGCGCACTCTGGCAGGATGGTCGACTTCGAAATGCAGGCGGTGTTGCCCCGCAGATAGGGCTTTTGCTTGGGTCTCGGTGTCTGCGAAAAGCTGTTGCACATCGACATTCGCTTCAACTTTTTGGTCAACTTCTTGCTCGAGGGAAGAGAGCGTGAGCAGGTCGGCCACCAAGTTTTGCATGGTACGACTCTGTTTGAGAATCGTTTCGAGATATTTGTGCTGCTCTTCTTTGTTCAGCTCGAGATCGAGCAAGGTTTCTGTATAGCCCGTGACCACGGTCAATGGTGTACGAATTTCATGTGAAATATTGGCTATAAAGTCGCTCTTCACGGCATCGAGTTTGGCCTGATCGGTAATGTCTCGGACGATGACGATTTGTTTACTAGCGTCGCTCTGAATCAATGCAAGCTCGAAAATCAGGCCGGATTTTTGAGGCAGGGTTAATCTCAGTGTTTCGTTCAACGGGGCTTTTGAATGAAACTGCCGATCCAACATTTCGGAAAATCTCGGGTCTCTCAGATAATGATGCATCGGCCGGTTAATGCCTGCCGCTCCTACAAATCCGAACAAGGTTTGCGCGGGTTGGTTGGACCAGCTAATCAGGTTGTATCGGTCGAGCAGGATCAAGGCATCGTCGATCTTGTCGACGGCCGCATGCACGCTAATTAACTCCGAACGTAAGCCCTGGTTTTGTTCTTTGAGGCTCGCGTAGCTGCGCGTCAGTTTGTCAAAAACTTGGCTCCACGCGACACCGCCCACGCCGCGAAAACCAAGCTCTCTCACGGACGGCAAAGCGGCCCAATTGGCCAAGTGCGCCAGCATCCATTGTTGATAGACGAAGCCTAGCGCGACGGTCAATACCAACACCCCCAGCGCCCATTCAGGCAGATGGGAAATCCATAAAATGCTCGCGAGGAGTATCGCGAGAATACGCGGTGCCGCGTCTTTGAGCCAACCTGGAATCAATCTAATTCTGCTTGTGTTTAGGTACGACGAAGATAAAAATTCTAACTCACAGCGAGTGCAAGCCGATAACCACCGCCACGAACGGTCTCGATAAGATGTTCGTGATTATGAGGCTTTAACGCAAGCCTGAGGCGGCGGATGTGAACATCGACAGTTCGTTCGTCAATTGAGGCGTCGTTGTGCCAAACTTTGTCCAAGATTGCGGAGCGAGTGAGCACCCGCTCTGGATGCCGTAAAAAGGCCATCAGGAGGCGATATTCGGTCGGGCTAAGGTCTACGGCTTGGCCCGCGATACTGACGCGCTGAGTGCCTACGTCTAGGCAAAGCTCCTGATGCCTGAGCACCGTCGCTTCAGACTCATGGCCAGAGCGCCTCAAAAGCGCTTTGACCCGTGCAACCAGCTCTCTGGGAGAGAAGGGTTTGACCAAAAAATCATCAGCACCTGCTGCGAAGCCTTCAAGCTTATCGCCTTCGCGTCCACGGGCAGTCAGCATCAATAAGGGTAGGCCCTTGAGCTTAGAATTAACCCGAATATCCTTGGCAAACTCTATGCCTGAGGCGCCGGGCAGCATCCAGTCGACGATAGCGATATCAATCGCTTCGCTACTCAGCAATTGCCTGGCTCTTTCCGCACTGGTGCAGCCAAGCGCAGTCATGCCGGAATGACGCAGATGCAGGCAGACCAGTTCTTGAATATCGATGTCGTCTTCTACAACTAATACGGTATTGACCATGACCTCTACATTATGACAAGTTTAAGTCGATTTGATGACGATACCCTAGCGCGCTTGTGGCCGCTTAAAACGACCTTTCGTCTCGGGCTTTCACTAGGGTGAAGCGGGCTAGGGCAGAATATCGATTTATATATTTACAACGCTTTGTTTTGGAATGATCATGTCGAAAAGTATTCTCGTGACCGGCGGTGCTGGCTTTATTGGCTCACACACGGTGATTGAACTGCTTGCCGCCGGATACGCTGTCACGGTCATTGACAATCTCTCGAATTCAAGCGAAGAGGCCCTGCGCAGGGTTGAAAAGATTTCTGGCAAACGCCCGGAGTTCGTGAAGGGCGATGTACGCGACGGGGCGATGTTAAAGAAGGTGTTCGCCACGAACTCGTTTGATGCCTGCATTCATTTTGCGGGCTTGAAAGCCGTGGGCGAATCGGTGGCCAAGCCTTTGGAGTATTACGACAATAATGTTGCGGGCACCAATACCTTACTCAGCGCACTGCGTGATGCGGGCGTTAAGAAAATTATTTTCAGCTCGTCCGCGACCGTGTACGGCGACCCGGAGTTTGTCCCCTTGACGGAAAGCGCCAGGACAGGAGCCACCAACCCTTATGGCCGCAGTAAATGGATGGTTGAATTTGTCTTGAATGACTTAGCGGCAGCCGATAATTCCTGGGCGATCGGTATCTTGAGATATTTTAATCCGGTGGGCGCGCATGAAAGTGGCCTGATCGGGGAAGATCCTTCCGGCATTCCGAATAACCTCATGCCTTTCGTGGCCCAGGTGGCCATCGGGAAACTCAAAGAGTTGGCGGTTTTCGGTGATGACTATGCGACCAAGGATGGCACTGGTGTGCGCGACTATATTCATGTGGTGGATCTAGCCAAGGGCCATCTGGCCGCGCTCAATCAGGTCTTTGAAAAGGATGGAGCGTTCACGGTCAATTTAGGGACGGGGAATGGCTATTCCGTAAAGGAAATGATTTCAGCGTTTGAGAAGGCAAGTGGTCGCCCCGTACCCTTTAAGGTGGCTGCACGACGCCCTGGCGATATTGCCGAGTGCTTTGCCGACCCGGCCTTCGCCAAGAGCTTGCTCGGTTGGCAGGCAGAAAAAGGGATTGAACAAATGTGTGCCGATGGCTGGCGTTGGCAGAGTCAAAACCCTCAAGGCTACAAATCGTAATCCTTGAGCTGACCAGTTTGAAGGCGCCGCGCAAAGGGACTAAGAGTCCTTTAATAAGCCTTGGGCAACATTAAAGAAACTACGTCGCCCTTTAAGCTCGAGGATCTGTTTGATTAACATTTCAAAGTCCGCCTCCCGGTCAATCGGGTTGAGATGCTCGGTGTTGATGATCAGGAGTGGAGCCGCTTCGTACTGATAGAAAAATCGGGTATAGGCATCCGACAGGCCGCCAAGATAGGAGCCCGTAATGGAGCTTTCCATGGGATGCCCACGGCGACGGACCCGTGCTTCTAAGCGCTCGGCATTGGCCTGAAGATAGATGACGAGATCGGGGGTCGGCACTTGCGGGCGTAGATGCTCAAGGATGTTGCGATACAGCTTAAGCTCATCATTATCCAAAGTGAGCGAGGCAAACAAATGATCCTTGTCGAGCAAAAAATCGCCAACCACGGGTTTAGAGAAAAGGTCTCGCTGAGAGAGTTCCCGAAGCTGGTTGACGCGTTGAAATAAAAAGAAAAGTTGGGTGGGAAGGGCGTAGCGCCGACCGTCTTTATAAAAGCGCTCAAGGAAAGGGTTTTCTTCGGGCTGCTCCAGGACTTGTTCAGCGTGGAAGCGCTCAGAGAGTTTGCGAGCCAAAGATGTTTTTCCAACGCCGATAGGCCCCTCCACCACGATGTGTTTGTAGCGCTCAAAAGGATTGGTGATTGGGGGCGTCGTCATGAGTTGTTTTTAGTTCGCGGAAGTTAAATTACACCGCACCCAGTAAGCATAACCCAGCCCCAAGAAATTCTCATTTGAAGAGCTGATTCATGTACAGCAATGCCGGTCGTCCTTGAAGAGTTGAGCGATCATTTTATTTATTCTCCACGATAGGCTCGCAAAACTGGTCCGCGGTTTGTTGCAGCAGTTTTTGAATGGGCTGGCCAGCAAGGTCTAGTGTAGGGCGTAGCTCAGCGAGTGGCTTGAGTACGAAAGCGCGCTCGCGTAAGCGTGGGTGGGGTACGGTGAGATGGGCGTGCTGAACGCTTTCATCGGCAATTAGGAGCAGGTCTAAATCCAGGGTACGAGGGGCGTTAGGGAATGATCGGGTTCGACCAAAACGAGTTTCAATGCTTTGAATCTCAGCAAGTATTTCGTCGGCACTAAGCGTGGAGTTGAATTCGGCGACCGCATTGATATAGTCGGGGCCTTGCGCGCCGATGGAGGCACTGCGGTATAGGTTGGAGTGTTTGAACTGCGCTTGTGCGTGGTGCGAATTGGCCCAGCGGGCTAGCTCTTCTAAGGCTGCTCGGATGGTTTCCTGGGCGTTTCCCAAGTTGGCCCCTAGCCCGATATGGATTCGTCGCAGATTAGCCATTGGAGATAACCTCTACGGCGGGCTCATCCGTCGCGCCCGTCTCGCTTCGACGATCCGAGCAGGGGTGAATCCGCATTGACGGCACCCCCATGATTTTCTAGTCCGCCGCCAGTATCCGCTTGGACACTGTCAAGAGCATTACTCGAATCACCGGTGCCTCCAGAACCCCGGCGTCGACGTTTCTTTGCCGGGCCCGCTCCTGGCCGCGTGCGCGGGTTGGCTTGCTCCATAAGTTGCTCACGCTCGTCGCGATCAGCATCGATGAAAGCAGTCCACCATTCCCCGAGTGCCATATCCAGCTCGCCACTTTCACAGCGCAGCAGCAGGAAATCGTAACTCGCCCGAAATCTTGGATGCTCCAGCAGGCGATAGGAAGTGCTTCCCGTGCGGCGCTCGAAGCGCGGTTGGATCGCCCAGATTTCTCGCATGTCCGAAACGATACGACGCTGAATGGCTAACTGCTCAGCCTGTTCATCGAGTACTGAATCAATCGCTTCCATGAGCGCAGGGTAAAGCGCTAGGCCTTTGTCACGAATTTTCTGCCAACGTGCATTAATTTGAGGCCACAACAAGGCCGCGAACAGGAAGCCGGGAGAAATCGGTTTATCTTGCGCGACGCGCTCATCGGTTCGCTTGAGCGCGGCTTCAACGAAGCGTTGTCCTTCGGGGAGCTCAAGCACGAGGTCGAGCATCGGTAAAAGCCCGTGATGCAAGCCTTCGGCGCGCAGCTCGTCAATACAGGCCAACGCTTTACCCGAGCTAAACAATTTGAGCATTTCGTCGAATAAGCGAGCCGAGGGCACGTTGTTGAGTAGGGGGGCCATTTCTGCGACTGGTGCGCGCGTTCCAGGCTCTACTTTAAAGTCCAGCTTGGCGGCAAAGCGCGCCACCCGCAACATTCTCACAGGGTCTTCGCGGTAGCGAGTGGCCGGGTCGCCAATCATTCGCAGGGTGCGCGACTGGATGTCCCGTACGCCTTGGTGATAATCCAAGACGACATCTGCGACCGGGTCGTAGTAAAGAGCGTTGACGGTGAAGTCGCGCCGCGCGGCGTCGTCTTCTTGTGTGCCCCACTCATTGTCTCGCAACACTCGACCGTGTTCGTCGGTGAGCGCATCCGCCTGCAAGGCTCGGAAGGTCGAGGTTTCAATAGTCTCGCGGCCAAAGATCACATGGACGATCTGAAAGCGCCGACCAATGATTCTGGAGCGACGAAACAGCGCACGAACCTCATCCGGGGTGGCGTTGGTTGCGACATCGAAATCTTTCGGCTTGAGCTTGAGAATCGCATCGCGCACGCCACCGCCGACCACGTAGGCTTTGAAGCCGCCGGCTTGCAGCGTTTCGCACGTCTTGTAGGCCGCCGAGGAGATGTCTTTCGGGTCGATACCGAGTTGAATGCCGGGATAGGTTTGCATACCCACCAAGGCGGCAGGGCCTTGAGTCTTGGGCCTGCGACCAAATACTTTCTTGATCAGCGCTTTAATCATGAGGTTTTGAAAAGTTCGAGAATGGTCCAGCCATTCGCTTGGGAGAGGGCTTTGAGCTTGGCGTCAGGATTGGTCGCCACAGGATGGCTTACCTTTTCAAGCAAAGGAATGTCGTTGGCGGAATCGCTATAAAAATAAGAGGAGGAGAAGGAGGCGAAGGTCCGACCTAGTTGCGCTAACCAGGCTTCGGTGCGTACTACTTTGCCCTCGCGAAAAGTGGGGGTGCCCTTCGCTTTTCCCGTGTAGGGTGCGTCGGCTTGCGGGCTCACCGTGGCCAATTGGGTAGCAATCAGGTGTTCGAAACCGAAAACCTTGGCAATGGGCGCGGTCACAAACTCGTTGGTGGCAGTCACCAGTGCGCACAGCGCACCCGCGTCCTGGTGCTTTTTCACCAGGGAAAGTGCTTGCGGGTGAATATTCGGAAGAATATTTTCCTCCATATATTGTTGGTGCCATTCGGCCAGTTGCGCGCGCGTGTATCTCGCCAGCGGTGCCAATTGAAAATCGAGGTAGGCATTGTTGTCTAGACAACCGGCTTGGTAGTCGCGATAAAACTGATCGTTTTGGGCGCGATGGTGCACTGGGTCCACGGCTCCGATTTTGACCATAAACTCGCCCCAAGCATGGTCGGAATCCATGGGAATTAGGGTGTGATCGAGATCAAAAAGGGCTAACTGCATTGGAAAATGCTGCTGTGGGTCGCTAAATGCACGGCGCGAGTGTATCAGTCGGGCCCAATGGCCGTGGTTTTGACGCCGCCATTCGCCTTGGGTACGTTGTCGATTTGGTTCTCCATTTCCCTTAGGAGGGGTAGACTTAAAGCTCGCTTTTGCTCGAACGCGAAGCGATCAAGGCTTTCCAGAATTCGCATGAGGGTGCGAATGTCGCGCGGATAATGCCGCAAAAGATAACGCAACAACTCCTCGGGAAGTGTAATTTGGCGGCTAGCGGCGTGTTGACGCAACACTTCCGCTTTTTGATCATCGTCCAAGCGCTTCAACTGAAAGATGAGGCCCGAGCCCAGGCGGGTACGCAAATCGGCGCGTAGGCTCAGGTGCAGCGGAGCTTGATCGGCGCTGGCGATGATCATCGCTGCAGGGTCCCCCGCTTGGCGAATAAAGGTGGCGAATCCGGCGCTTTGCGCTTCGGGGCTTAAGGTTTGGCAATCGTCCCATAGGGCTATTTGGGAACCATGATGAGGCGCTGGATCGTTATCAGCCAGGCCCACGGTCGCGCCAGTCATCATCTGCCGGATCGCTTCAAGCAAATGGCTTTTGCCGCTTCCAGCTTCGCCCCAAATAAACAGGCACTTGCTGGGCCTGTCGCCCGCGCGGATACCCCTCAAGAGCGCAAGCAGCTCCGCATTGGGTCCGGCGACGAAGTTGTCGAAGGACGGCGCTTGTACGAGATGAACATCTAGCGAGAGTTGCTGCATTCAGTAGGTATTTGTGTAAACGGGGCAGGAGTCCTGCTAATCCTGGCTGGTGTAAAACTCACTAACTAAATAGGCACCCCGCAGTCGACGCAAGGCAACAGCGAGGATGGCCGCCATGGGCAGAGCCAAGAGAACTCCAGCAAGGCCAAAGAGATATCCAAAGGACAAAAGGGCAATGATGACGGCCAAAGGATGCAGGCCGATTTGCTCGCCTACGAGCCGAGGTGTCAGGTAAAAGCTTTCCAACATTTGGCCAATTCCGTAAATGATCCCGACCAAGATCAGTCCCTTCAACGGCCCCAATTGAAACATGCCGTCGATTAAGGCGAAGCTCAGGCCCAGGGCAAAACCAATATAAGGAATCGCGATCAAACTACCCGTCAGCACGCCTACCGGCAGCCAAAGCTTGAAGCCTGCCGCGAACAGCGCCACGCTGTAATACACCGCGAGTACGGCCATCACTTTCACTTGCCCGCGTAAGTACTGGCCTAGTAAGTGGTCGACTTCATCGAGCACCTCAAACACCTGGGCGCGCCAACGGGGCGGAAGTAAATCTCGTAAGCTCTGCATGAATCGTGGCCAGTCAAGCAGGAAAAAAAAGAGCGCCACCGGCATCAAGAACATGAGACCAATAAAGGCCAAGGCGGTGCCCCATCCCGATTTAAGGGTAGTGAAAAATGTTGCCGCCCAATCATCACCGCTCGTGGCGAGGTGCTTGGTAAGCCAATCGCGTATCGACGTCGAGTCGAGCTTGAGCGCGATACCAAAGGTGCGCTCAAGCCAGGGTAAAAACTGCTCGCTGATGGTCGTAAACAGTCCCGGTAAGCGCAAGCGCAATTGGCCGAGCTCTTGCTGAAGAATAGGCAAAATCACCAAGACGATCGCGAGGAGCCCCAACAGACAAACCACCATCATGAGCAGCACGGCGATCAGGCGCGGAACTTTTTTGGATTGCATCCAGGTCACCCCCGGCGCAAGCACGTAGGCAAGGATGGCGGCCGCGAAAAACGGCGTTAGCACCGGTCCGAGCGCGAAAATAAAGGCAGCCAAAACGAGGGCGACGAGTGCCCAAAGCAGGGTCTGGCGCTGCCGGGAGGAGAGGGGAGAAGGTAGAATCATGGTATTCCATTCTACTTGGGACTGATTGGTGAGCACGCAGATGAATAAGTCCGGCCAGGCAGGCCTCTCCTACAAAGACGCCGGCGTCGACATTGACGCAGGGGACGCACTGGTCGATCGGATCAAACCGCTCGCCAAAAGAACGCTTCGTGAAGGGGTTTTAGCCGGTATTGGGGGCTTTGGCGCACTGTTTGAGGTGCCCAAGCGTTACAAGGAGCCGGTTTTGGTGTCCGGGACCGATGGCGTGGGCACAAAGCTCAAGATGGCTTTTGCTCTGAATCGTCATTCCACCGTGGGCATCGACCTCGTGGCCATGAGTGTCAATGACATCTTGGTGCAAGGCGCTGAGCCGCTTTTCTTCTTGGATTATTTCGCTTGCGGCAAACTCGACGTTGATACCGCAGCGTCCGTGATTGGTGGCATTGCAAAAGGTTGTGAACTTTCGAACAGTGCCCTCATCGGAGGTGAAACCGCGGAAATGCCGGGGATGTACCCTGCTGGCGAATACGATCTGGCCGGCTTTGCAGTCGGTGTAGTGGAAAAAAGCGCCATCATTACCGGGCAAGATATTGCCCCAGGCGATGTGATCTTGGGTCTCGCCTCGAGTGGACCACACTCTAATGGGTACTCGCTGCTGCGCAAAGTGTTAGAGCGTCGCTTTGGTTCACTTGATGCCCCGGAACTCGACCAAGCCATACCCGGCCAAAGCTCGGGACCGACTCTCGCCGACGCGGTGATGGAGCCGACCCGTATCTATGTGCGTTCGGTCTTGCAAGCTATGAAGCAAGCACGCTTCAAAGGCCTTGCTCATATTACGGGTGGCGGTATTGTTGAAAATGTGCCTCGGGTGTTGCCCGAAAACGTGCAAGCCGTGATTCATCAGTCCAAGTGGCCTCTGCCGCCTTTATTTGCGTTCTTACAGCACGAGGGTCAGATTGCCTGGGAGGAGATGTATCGCGTTTTTAATTGTGGCGTTGGGATGGTGATCATCGTTTCCGAATCGGAAGCCACCACGGCTCAGAAAGCACTTCAAGAGGCTGGTGAGACGGTTTATCAGCTCGGCAAGATCGTTACCCGACCGTCGGCTCAAGCCCATCAAACGGTCGTTATTCGAGAGTGATAGTTTGTTTCGCCCGAATCGCCCAAGGCGTTTTGGCTGCAAGCTTGATGCTTACGGCTTGTGCCGGGTTTGCGCAAACCGAGACTACTCCCGCCCCGGCCTTGCCGCGACTATTGCCGGGGTTTTTGCAAGAAAGCAAGCCGCCGGCTAAAAATAACTACGAACTCGTCATTGAGGCGCCTGCCGAATTGCAGACGCCCATCAAGACTCGGACGCTGATCGGTCGCTGGCAAAGTCGTCCGGACTACGATCCCATTCAATTTGAGGGTTTGTTTGCTCGCTCCAAGAGTGAAGTCGAGACGCTCATGCAAGCCGCCGGTTTTTTTTCCGGAAGCGTTGAAATTACCGGTGATAGCAAAACCGTCAAAATTGAGGTTGATGCGGGCGCTCGTACCACGGTCAATTTGGTCGAGCTCAAGATTACCGGACCCGCCAATGAAGAACAAAACCTAAAACAAAAACGATTTCGCGATCAGGTCTTTGAGCGCTGGAGTTTGCCGGAGGGAACGTTCTTTAATGCCGAATTTTGGGAGCAAAGCAAAAGGCGTTTGCTCGACTCCTTTCAACAAAAAGGCTACTTAAAGGCGAGCCTTGTGAAAAGCGAGGCAAGGGTTGATATCGAGAATACGACCGTGTCTCTTCGTCTTGAAGTCGATAGCGGCGAAGTGTTTTACTTTGGCAAAGTGAAAATCACTGGGTTGGAGCGCTATCACCAGGATATCGTGCAAGATCTCAGCCCCTTTAAGGAAGGCGAGCGCTACGACTTCGAACGTTTGGCGCTGTATCAACAACGTCTGCGTCAGTCGGGCTATTTCGCGACCGCCAATGTGCTGCCAGATTTGCTTGCGCTCGAAGAAGACGATGCCAAAGCAGTGAAGGTTGCGGCGACCGTTCCTATCCAAGTTGAAGTCTCAGAGTTCAAGGCCAAGCGGGTGGTGGTTGGGGTTGGTGTGAGTAGTGATCAGGGACTTCGAGGGCAACTTGGTTTTGAGCACCGCAATCTGTTTGGACTCGGCTGGCAACTTGAGACCGCCTTATTGATCGAGCAAAAACGTCAAAGGGGCTTTGCAAACCTGCGCACGCCGATCAACGAAGATGGTCATTATTGGGGCTTAGGTGCAAGGGTTGAACGCCTAAAGCCGACAGATAGCGAGATCACCCTTCGCTCGAACGTCTACTTTGGTCGGGGTCGGCGCGTTGAAGACATCGAGTACTTCGTGTCTTTGCAACATCAGAAAGAAAGGCAAGACTTGACCACTGCCGGAATTTTTTCGCGCGATTACCGTCAGGCAGTAGTAGCTTCTTACGCCTGGAACATGCGTCGACTCGATTCTCGAATTGATCCTCGTGATGGCTATACCTTTAGTGCACAAGCCTCGTTTGCCATCAAGGGAGCGGGAAGCGATACCAACTTTAGCCGCATGTACGTCAGAGCGATGCGTTTTTGGCCTTTGGAAGATGATGCGCCCCTCAAAGGAGCCGTTTTGATCGGCCTAGTTGAGTTTGGGCAGGTTTTCGCCTCAAGCAGCAATGACGTCCCGTCTGAGAACTTGTTTCGTACCGGAGGTTCCCAAGCTTTGAGAGGCTACCGCTATCTTGAATTAGGCCCGGTCGCAAAAGGCCTGACCTTGGGCGGTCGATCGTTAGCCGTGGCGAGTTTAGAGTACCAACGACCCATCAGTCAGGCTTTACGTTGGGCCGCGTTTGTCGATGTGGGCAATGCCACCGAGAGTTTTAGTAATTTCAAACCTTCGGTGGGTATTGGGGGAGGGCTGCGCATCAAAACTCCGATTGGACCGGTCAATGCCGATCTCGCTTATGGTGAGGCCTTGAAACAGTTTGTGTTCCATTTCTCCGTTGGTTATGTCTTCTGAGGGAGATGTTCCGAAAGCGGTGGACGCAGCGTTGACGGAGGTTAGCGCTCCGTCTTTTGCGAAGCCTTCGTGGCGGCGACGGATCTCCGGTGTGGCTGCAAAGTTGGGCTTATTCTGGGCCGGGGTTCTACTGATCGTCGCACTCGTGCTTCTTGCGGCTGTGTGGGGCTTGGGTAAAACTGCCATGCTCAAGTATGCCGTCGCCGAAGTCGTGAATTTCAGTGAAGGGCGTCTGAAGGTTGAAGGCCTGGAGGGCTCGCTTTTTGGTTCTTTGCGTATTGCGAAACTAGAGGCGATTCCCAAGGGCTTGAAAGTACCCGGACCAAAATTGGTTCTCGAAGATGTTGCCATCGATTGGTCTTTGCTTTCGCTTCTAAAGACGCAGCCCTATCGCGAACCCGTGATTTATTCTCTGGTCGCCAAATCCTTGAAGGTGTCCTTGCCCTATTCCATCGAAGCACTGAAGCTGCCGGACAGTTTTGCGCTCCCGCTGGGGTTGAGAGTTGAGTTCGCGCAGTTAGGTCTCTTGCAAGTCGAAATTGCCAAGCTTGACCCCAAGGATGCACCGCAGAAAATCGAATTGAGGGACTTGGCGGCGCGCGCAAAGTACTCCCCTAAACGGGACAGCGCCGGGAACGGAAAATTCGAGTTGGATCGCATTACGCTAGGCAATGATTTGTTTCGCGTCGCTGAATCCACTTGGATCATGGACGATCAAAAGCCCTTTAAAGTGATTGCGGCGGGAGAGGCAAGAACCCTTTGGTTGGATCAGCTTTTTTCAAGAGTTCAGTTCCAGACGGACCCAAAAATTCGCGGCGATGGGGCCACCCGATTTGACTATCAGATTCAAGGCGAACTCCTTGATCTTCAAATCCGCGCCAACATCGAGACCTACAAAACAAGGCTGCAAGGTGAGACCACCTTCAAGTTTGGGCAGGATCGTCCCATCGATACTATTTTGCTTAAATCCGAGAGCTTGGATCTTCAGCATCTCGACCTGCGTGCCCCCAAGACAGACCTCAAGATTCAATGGCGTTTCGAGCCGAGGCTGGGCATTCCGGGAGCTTTGGAATTTGAAAATCGCTCGCCTGGTAGTTTCGATGCGCGCCTGCTTCCTTTTTCAAAGGGCGCCATAAAACTCTCCCTCAACGCTCCTAAGCTATTGATTCAACAGTTTGAGGGACAGGTGTTTTCTGACGAGAGCAAGCCACTAGTAAGCTCCCAAAAAACAGTCAGAGGCAAAGGGGTTATTGATTTTTCCCAACGCCAGTTGTTCGGAACTTTAAGCCTACCCGATTCCGATCTCGATCTTGTGGCTTCGGACCTTGATCTTTCTAAGCTCATTTCAAGAGTGCTGCCGACCCGCTTAAGCGGTCCGATTCTAATCAAATCAGGGCTTTTGAAAGTCGATCTTAAGCAAGAGCCAAAATCTGGCGGTCCGGCGTTCTTGTCGGATCTTGGCGCAATGAGTTTGCAGGGCGATGTTCGTTTGGTGGACAACCAACTGCGTTACGACGGCATGCAGGTCAAAGTTCACAATGCTTCTCTAAAAGCCAGTGGCGTGCTTAAGCTTGATGCCGATCTTGCGCTTGAAACGAGCGGGCGCGCACTAGGCTTTAAGCCGAGTGAGTTCTTTGCGTTCAATGTGCAGGACCCAGAGTTGGCTGCGGCCATCAAGGGGGCGGTGTTCACCGGGCCGTTTGAAGTACGCGGGAATCTCGCCAGCTTGAGAAGTAAGGCTGATCAAGCCGTGGACACTCGGGTTGCCTCGGATTTCTTTTTGTCTCTTAATTTTGAGGACGGTAGCCAAGTGCTGGCTCGCCCTCTCTCGGGTTACACAAAGCTGCTTTGGTCGGGGCAGAAGGTGAGTAATGTTGATGCCTCGTTGAGCTCGCAAGGTAATCGCTTGAAAGCGCAAGGAGCACTTGGCGAGATGGGTGATCGCCTAATGCTTGAGCTTGATGCGGAGAACTTAGCAGCCATCGATAAGCGACTTAAGGGTAATTTGAAAGTGAGCGGCGAGCTCCGCGACCTCATTAATAGCCCCGCTATTCAGGCCAACGTGCAAGCCCAGGCTTTGAGCTTGAGTGGGGTCGGCACGGTCGGCAGTCTCAAAGGGGAGTTCAGTTTGCCGAGCCTGGCTGAAGGTAAGCTCCTCGTAAAGATTGAAGCGAATCGACTCAAGATTGCTGAGGTGAATCTGGATCGCGTTCAGCTCGATGCCGACGGCAAGGCCAGCGATCACGTTTTTCAAATTGCCGGTCAAGGTGCCGGCGAGATTGTGAAAGCTTCGGGCAAAGGTCGTTACTTTCCGCAGCCTGAACAAGGCCAACGCTATGTTGCGGAAATTCAGCAAGCCGGGCTTTCTGGCCGCTTTAATGCAGTGCTCGACAGTGGGGCGCGGTTCGTCCTTCGTGACGACGGAGTCGTGCTTGAGAATGTCCAGCTTAAGCTTACCGAAGGGCGCCTCATCGTACGCAGTTTTGTGTTCCAAGAGGGCGAGATAAAGTCGCAAGGAGAAGCGAAGGACATGTCCTTGCGCCAGATGCTGCGTCTGGTTGAGGATTTCACCCAGCAGGGTTCATTGGAGGTCAATCGCGAAGCGCAAAAGCAGGCCGATGGCCTGCGCTTGGCGGCCACCTGGGACCTCAGTGGTACCAACCCCAAGGACCTTTCCGGTCGCGCGCAAATCAGCCTGCTTGAAGTAGACGCACCAGGTGCACTTAAACTCAATCTCAACTCCGAAAATACGGCGGACTTTAAGTTTAATAAGGGGCAGATTGATGGTCGTCTGGATTTGGTCCTGCCTTCGATCAGTTTTGCCAAGCGCTACACCGGTGCGGAGTGGGACGCTGAAGGCGAGCTACGTTTTGTTGGCCGTGTACAAGGAACGTTAGAGCAGCCTGAGTATCAGGGCGAGTTGACTGGCAGCAAGCTGCAGCTTCTGCAACGCGCCATGGGGTGGAAGGTGTCCAATGGCACCATGAAAGCGCGCTTCGACACCAAGGGCTTTACGCTCGAAAGAATGCGTGTCGAGAGCGGACAAGGGTTTATCGAGCTGACCGGTGAGGCACGTATTTTGACCGGCGTCGAAGCTAAGAATCGCGCCAAGGGTTTGCCCCCTTTGCAGGGACGATTCCGACTGGTTGCGAGTAAATTACCGATCCCCATCGGCCCTGGTCAGCGCTTGATTCTCTCCGGCGACACCCAGGTATTGGCCGATGCGCAATCCTTGCGTTGGGTGGGTAAATTGCAAGCCGACGAGGGCTTGATTGAGCTCCGCTCCGCAGGTGTTCCCGACTTGCCAAGTGATGTCATCATCGTGAACGCCAAGAAGGGGAAGCCGGACACCAAAGACAATGGTGTTGAGGCAAGTCTGGCGCGGGCGGCTAGCTCACAGATGTCGGCCTTGACGCAAGATTCCCCGCTTCGCCTGAGTGCGGATCTTGAGATCGATCTGGGCAAGAACTTACGGGTCGTGGGTGGCGGCGTGGATGCTCGTTTGGAGGGCTTGCTCAACTTGAAGGGTACCTTGCCGCAGCAGCCTCGCGCTGTGGGCATCGTGACGGTAAAGGAGGGAACCTATTTGGCCTACGGTCAAAAACTTGAAGTCACTCGAGGTGTTTTGCGTTTCCAGGGAGAGCTCGATAACCCCTCGCTCGACCTCGTGGCCTTGAGACGGTTTTTACCTGTAGAACCGGGCGTTCAGGTGACTGGCACGGCGCTTTCGCCAAGAATTAAATTGACGTCATCCCCGGAAGTGTCCGACGCTGAAAAACTGTCCTGGCTCGTGCTGGGCACCGGTATCGACGACGCGCGAACTGGCACTCAGACTTTGGCGTTACAACAGGCAGCCTTTAGCCTTTTAGGTAGTGAAGAGGGTGGCTTATCGAGTAGCATCGCCAAGGTGTTCGGCTTGGATGTAATCACCTTGGGCACTGCACGTAGCGCCGCCCCTTCCGAGGTAATTGGTCGCGGGCTTGGCCCCCTGGGTACGAATGCCGGCCAGGTGGTGAGCAATGCCACGGTGCAGCAGAACGTGTTGACGATCGGTAAACGGCTCTCCACACGGGTGTTTGTAAGTTATGAGCAAGGCTTACGAGGTATTTGGAATCTCTTGAGAATTCAATACGACATTAGCAATCGACTGAGCATTCGAGCTCAAACCGGTACTGAAAATGCGATTGATTTACTGCTTTTTCACTGGTTTGACTGAAGGCATTGGAAGGTTGCTCTCCACTCTAAGGTCGCGACATGAACTGTGTGAATACTTGCTCAGCAAGGTGGTTGACCGAAGCCTCGATATTCAAGTGAATGGCTTCCTCAGGGGGCTCTAGTAATTCAAACTGGCTGCGTAAAAGAGCGGCGGGCATATACTCATGTTGACGCGCTTTCATTCGCTCTTCGATTAGCTCGAAGGTTCCGCTCAAGTGAATCCATAGTGGCGTTTCGATGCCCTGGGCCAATCGGTCGCGATATTTTTTCTTGAGCGCCGAGCAGGCCAAAATTGCAAACTGACCTTCACTTAACGCAGCGCGTATTTCCAGATTAAGTCGAGTTAGCCAAGGCTCACGATCTTGATCGTTTAAGGCCTGACCTGAGCGCATTTTTTCTATATTGGCGCTCGGGTGAAATTCATCGCCTTCAAGCATTTTCGCGGACAAACCTGCCTTTAAAAAGCGCTCGGTGAGGGCCTGGGCAACACTGCTTTTCCCGCAGCCCGAGACACCCATCACGATCAAGGCAATGGGCAGACTTCTTGTTTTCATTTTATTGGGAACAGCGCATCAGGCTTTGGTGATCGCATGGCCGCCAAAGCCTTGGCGCATTAACGCCAGTAGCTTATTGGCGGTATCGGCTTTACCTTGGGAGTCGAAGCGACTCATAAGAGAAGCTGCAATGACCGGCGCCGGTGTGCCTTGGCGAATAGCCTCATCAATTGTCCATCGACCTTCGCCGGAGTCCGAGACCACCGGGCCAACCGTGTCTAAGGCATTGGGGGTCTTGAGGGAACTCGCAGTGAGGTCGAGCAACCAGGAGCGCACAACGGAGCCGTGTCGCCATAGTTCCGCAACGTCTCCCAGTGGCACGTTCAACTCTTGATTGCCCTTCAAGAGCGCAAAGCCCTCGGCCATGGCCTGCATCATTCCATACTCGATGCCGTTGTGAATCATTTTCACGAAATGTCCTGCCCCGCTCGGGCCGCAGTGTAGCCAGCCGGTGACGGGTGTGGGTGCCAAAGCTTTGATCAGGGGTTGAATGCGCTCGGCTGCCTCAAGCGAGCCCCCAAACATTAGACAGTAGCCATTGGCCAAGCCCCAAACGCCGCCGGAGACGCCGCAATCCACATAATGAAGTTCGCGCGCCTCGAAGTCCTTGGCTCGTCTTTGAGAGTCCAGGTAGTTGGCATTGCCACCATCTACAACCACGTCACCTTTCCGAAGCAGTTTGGAAAGAGTATCTAGAGTGCCTTGCGTCACCTCACCGGCCGGGAGCATGACCCAGATCACCCGAGAGTGAGGAGTATTCTCCTGCCCGAGCGCCAGGACACAGTCACCCAGGCTTGGATGCAGATTGAGGTGAGTTTCGCTGGCAAAGCCCGCTGCGAAATGAGGATCGTTGAGCAATTGCGCATCGAAACCATGCACTTGTACGCCCGCTCTGGAAAGTCGGCGAGCCATATTGCCGCCCATTTTACCCAGCCCGATGATTGCGATTGAAGAAGATGTCATAGCGTTCTAGCGAAAAATATCATTATGCACCGGTGGCTTTTTTGAGGTGTTCAAAAGCCAAGGCCTTGAGGTTTTTGTCCAGGCAGTCAAGCACCTGACGTTGCGGCATAGAGCGAAGCCAAGTCAACTGGCGCTTGGCTAACTGGCGGGTGGCAATCACGCCCTGTTCGATCATCATCTGAATAGGTGGGGCCTCACCTATGCTTTCCTGATCGAGCCATTCCCAGGCTTGGCGATAGCCCACGCAGCGCATCGAAGCCAGGTCGACGTTGAGGTCGCCGCGGGCGCGCAAGGCTCGCATTTCGTTTAGAAAGCCTTGCTCAAGCATGACCTGGAAGCGCCGCGCGATTCTTTCGTGCAGCGGAGCGCGCTGGCTTGGCTCCAGTGAAAGAATTTCAAAGTCAATATCGGTGGCAGGGCCTGGCGCGGATTCAGCGAGCCAGTGGCTCATGCTCCGCCCAGTTTGGCGGTACAGCTCAAGGGCGCGGCCAATCCTCTGGGCATCGTTGGGCGCAAGCCTTTGCGCCGTTATTGAATCGACTTGCCTGAGGGCTTCATGCATCGCTGGCCAGCCATGTTGTTGCGCTTCATGAAGCACTTGGGCGCGCACCTGCGGGTCACTCACCGGGAGATCATGCAGACCGTCGCACAGTGCCTTAACATAGAGCATCGTGCCACCAACGATCAATGGAAAATTGCCGCGCGCGTGAATCTCTCGAACCACACGGCTCGCGTCATTCACAAAGCGAGCCGCCGAGTAGGCCTCGTTCGGCTCAATGATATCGATCAGATGATGGGCGACTTGTTGCCGCTCGGCAAGACTCGGTTTGGCCGTGCCGATATCCATGCCACGATAGACGAGAGCAGAGTCGACACTAATTATTTCAAACTGAAGTTGGCTTTTGAAGGCGTCAGCCAGCCACACTGCGAGAGAGGATTTGCCACTTGCTGTGGGGCCTAGAATGAAGATGGCTTTCAAGGTGCAAACTTGCGATTTTTGAGGCGCTTCACGAACACCGTGCATGTCAATGCACAGCATAGCGACATACAAAAAATAATCGAGGCGAGGGGTAAAGTAGTTCCGTCGTGACTTGCACCGACGGCACTGCCTACGAACGCGGCCAATATATAAATAATAAAACCGACCAGGGCTGCCGCTGCCCCAGCCTTTTCGGGAAAGGGTCCAATCGCACCCGCCTGACTACTTGGTTGTATGAAGCCGTGGGCAACCATCAGCCCGAACATGGGGATTAAGAATGCCGCCAGATGTTGTATTTTGAGGAGGGCCAGAAGTACAAGCATTGAGCTGGACACGATGCTGATGAACGCACCCCGACGCAGAGAACGATCAATACCGATGCGTGCCAAATTTCTTTGAAGAAACCGCGACCCTACAATGAATCCCAAAGTGACGATTGCAAAGCAAAATCCGAAGTAAGCCGTAGGTACTTTGAGCACCTCAATCATCACAAAGGGCGAGCCTGAAATGAAGGAAAACAGGCAGGCATAACTGAAGGTGCTCGCAAAGGTATAGGTGAGCAGGATGGGGGAACGCGCAAGTTCGATGTAATTGCTAAAGACCTCCCGAGAGCGAGTGGCGTGTGGGTTTTTTTGGGGAATGGTTTCAGCCAGAAAGCGGTAACTGGCCAGAAAAATCAGCAAAGAAAGTAGGCTGATCAGGCCAAAGTTCGCCCGCCAGCCCCATTGGGTTTGTAAAATTCCTCCTAGGATAGGCGAGATCAGGGGCACAAGCGACATCAGCATGAAGGCCTTGGATAAAGCGCCAGCCGCTTGCCGTGGCTCGTAAAGGTCGCGTACTAGTGCCCGCGCACAGATGACCGTGCAAGATGCGCCAATGGCTTGCAGCGCGCGTGCCAACAGTAAACCGTAAAAGCTTGGCGTAAAGGTGCCGACCAGACTGCCGATCAAATAGAGCGCCGCTCCAATCAGCACGACCGGACGGCGTCCGAACCGATCAGAGATGGGACCTACCACTAAATGGCTGCAAGCGAAGCTGAGCATGTAAACGCCCAGGGTCAGTTGCACTGCTGAGCCGCTCACCGAGAAATAAGTCTTTAGGGCAGGGAGGGAGGCGAGATAAAGATCGGTGGCAATCGGCTGGGTCGCAAACAGTGCTGCCAAGATCCATATCAATGTATTGCCGCTGAGTGCTTCTGGAGTCCGGGAGGTTTTAGGCGCGAATGAGTTGGGCACTGCGCAAGGCGATGTAGCCTGCTTTGGGGCAGCAGAGTCCTCGGGGTTTGCCACTAGGCTACTGACCGCGCATAAAAAGTCTGTCGAGCTGTTCGATACTGAGTGACACCCATGTTGGTCGCCCATGATTACATTGATCGGCTGCTGCGGTCGCTTCCATGTCGCGCAAGAGGGCGTTCATTTCGGGCAGGGTGAGTTGGCGATGCGCGCGCACTGCTGCGTGGCAAGCAATGGAGGCGAGAATCGCCTCTTGACGCTCCTGAACTTTGCGGCTGTCCCCGTAGTCAATCAAATCGGCCAGAACGCTCTTGGCAAGCTTGGTCGGGTCGGTACGCCCAAGACCCAGTGGTATGGCCCTCAAGGCCAACGTCGAGGGCGACATGACATCGATATCAAAACCGAGTTTGAGTAAATCGGCCTGGTAAAGGCGCGCCGTTTCCACTTCAATTGGGTCCGACTTGAAGGTCGCCGGGATGAGTAGAGGCTGTGAGGGCGCGGCTTGCTCAGCACGCTTCGGATCGTCACGTAAATTGAGCGCTCGCGCTTTGAGTGTTTCGTACAGCACCCGTTCATGTGCCGCATGCATGTCGACCAGGATGAGTCCTTGCTGATTCTGCGCGAGAATATAGATGCCATGGATCTGACCCACTGCCATCCCTAGTGGGAACGATGCCGTGTTCGTCGGGGCCGACAGGTTGGTGTCATTGATACTCGTAGTGGAGGCCGTGTTGAGACCTAAATTTTGGTCTGAATTTGCACCGCTGGCGCCTGATGTAAGGTCGCTTGCAAGGTAACGACTGCTCGGCTCAAAAAATGATAGCGCCGCACTGGCCGCTTGTTCAGAAATTTTCGGTGCGAATGAAGTGTCGCGATAAGGGCCAGTGTGAGAGCCCGTGCGAGAGCGCCTGGCGTCGCCGCCCGGATCAAAGCTGAAACCTGTTGAAAGTACAGAGTGTGCGTTCAAGCTTAGGGCGCTCTGAATTCCAATATGTTTGGCCTGTTCCTGCCCGTCTGTTTCGAGCACATTTCCATCACCGCTTGAAGTAGAGCCGCTCGCCTTCATCAAGGCTTCTTCGGATTTAGGATTGAACTGTCCAGCCCCCAGCCTTATGGCGTCTTTCACTGCGTGATAGACCAAGCTTCGCACGGCTTGAGGGTCACGAAAGCGCACTTCAATCTTGGCGGGATGGACGTTGGCATCCACTAAGCTGGGCTCAATTTCGAGGAACAGAATGTAGGCGGGTTGTCGATCACCGTGGAGCACATCGGCATAAGCCTGCTTCACCGCGAAGCTCAGCAGACGGTCTTTGACAAAACGTCCGTTGACGTAAAGATACTGACGATCCGCGCGGGTGCGAGACACCGTGGGCGCTCCAATCGTGCCAAAAATTTTCACCAAGGCCTGACTGCTTTCCAGAGTTCGGCTGGCGTGTTCGTACTCCTCGCCCAAGCCCAACAGAGCGCGCCCTTGCCAATCTTGGGTAGGCCACTTTTCTACTTGTTTGTTTTCGACTAGCGCCCGAAAACCAACCTCAGGATGAGCCAAGGCGACTCTTCGAAAGGCGTCAAGGCAATGAGCGGTTTCGGTACCCTGGCTTTTCAGGAATTTGCGCCGCGCTGGTGTTTCAGCGTAAAGCTCGAGTACTTCAATTTTGGTGCCAGGTTGGCCTTGCGATGGTCGCGGGTCTGTGGGGTCCTCGCTGTCGATCTCCCAGGCGTGCGCGGCCTCCACGGTACGGGAGACCATCTTGACTCTTGCCACCGATGCAATTGAAGCTAATGCTTCTCCCCGGAAACCTAAGCTGGCAACGTTTTCCAAGTCGCCAAGGTTGGAGATTTTGCTGGTCGCATGCCTTTGTAAGGCCAGTCTAAGTTCCGCAGGCGGAATGCCGCAGCCGTTGTCCGTGATTGCGATGCGCTTGACTCCGCCCTCTTCAAGACGTAACTCAATCTCCGTTGCGCCCGCATCCAAGGCGTTTTCAAGAAGTTCCTTCACCACCGAAGCGGGGCGCTCAACAACTTCCCCGGCCGCGATTTGACTAATCAAGCGATCAGGAAGCGCTTGAATATGGCGCCGCGGCGGGCTGTTGGGATGGATTGGAGCGTTCACTGAAGGAAATGCGGTGAGTCATCGAGCAAAACGGCATTATAGGCCGAGCCAGATACAATCGAGGCCTATGGACATCAGCCAACTCATCGACATTTTCTTGCATCTCGACAAACATCTCGCCCGCGTGGTCGAGCAATATGGTGTTTGGGTCTATGCGCTTCTTTTTGCGATCATCTTCATCGAAACAGGAGCTGTCGTGATGCCTTTCCTCCCCGGCGACTCGTTGCTCTTCGTCGCAGGTACCTTGGCTGGTATTGGCGCAATGAATCTCGGGCTGTTAATCGTTTTGTTGACGATTGCGGCCATTTTAGGCGATGCCCTTAATTATTCAATCGGGCGCTGCCTCGGACCCAAGGTTTTTTCGTGGGAAAGTTCGCGCTTTTTCAATAAGGAAGCGTTTAATCGCACCCATGCTTTTTATGAGAAACATGGTCCGATCACCATTGTGGTCGCCCGCTTCTTGCCCTTTGTTCGCACCTTCGCCCCCTTCATTGGCGGACTCGCCCATATGAGTTATCCGCGCTTTGCAATGTATAACGTTATCGGTGGCGTGCTCTGGGTGGTGGGCCTCACTGGCTTGGGTTATTTAATCGGCAACACCGCTTGGGTGCAGGCTCATTTCTCGTGGGTCACCTTAGCGATGATTATTGTTCCCGGTCTTCCTGCGTTGTTTGAGATTGTGCGAGCCTGGCTTGATGCTCGTAAAAAGAAACAAGCCGCTCTAAATTAATCGTTTAGCGAGACTTTAGCCCGTGGCAAGCGATTTTTCTTGCACGCAACGCGCCGCTGCTAAATCCCAACCGGCCCAGCCGCAACTCTTAAAAAATATTGGCCCATCATTCTTCAGGGCCAGCGTGTCGGCAGGCGCACAACCTCCTGGGCTGGCGTGGTGCTGATCACGTAAGGACAGGCGCTCAACGCCGCATTGGAGTCGTCCACCTTTTTGGTCCTCATACCCAGCGTCCTGGCGTGTGCCATCAAGGCCATCGAGCTGCTTGGGCTGCGCGAATGTATCCAAACCTCTTCGATTCCAAGTCCGCCTCTAAAGGCCTCCAGATGCGCCCGCCCCTGGACGCCCGCGCCAACAATCAGCATTGGCCCCTCGGGCCTCGAACCTGTTCGCCGCGTGCCGAGTTTTTGTGCCGCGAGTAGAGAGACCGCGGCCGTGCGTCGCGCAGTCACCGCAGGGCCATCCAGGAGATTGACTCGCCGACCTGTCGCAATTTCGAATACGAGGATATCGCCTTGAATGGTGGCTCTGTCTGTGCCGGCGTTATTAGGTGTAAAGGTAAGCAACTTCGTGATTGCAAACTTGGCGTCGTGGGCCGGCATTACGAAAAGACTCGCACCTCCAGGTAGCGCTTGCACCAGGCGGGCAGGGACAAGCACGGCTTTATCGGTCAACAACTTTTCAATGCATCGCGCCAACATTGGATAGGGCAGGGCCTCCGCCGTCTCGTGCGGGGTCATACTGTGGGACCTTTCGTTGAACCTTTTGGCATTTGAAAACCTTGGAAGTTATTCAAAGATTGAGGTACGATAAGTGCTGCTGCTCAATGTCCAGCAATTGCCGAAAACGCCAACTATGCGCTTTGCGATTCAGACTTTGCGATTCAGAAGTAGGTGACTCACCATACCAAGTGTATGCTCAACCGGACCACTCAGGAGACTACCAAATGACGCTTTGCCCAATCGCCATCGTTGCCGGCTGCAAAAAATGCCCCGCCTTCTCGGTCTGTCCAGTCAAGTCCTTGATTGGAGATGTTCCCAAAGAGGATGAACCCAAGGCCCAGGCCAAAAAGAAATAGACGGGAGTTTTAGGTAACGATTCGTCCGAAAAACGGGTAGGACGGATCGTTGTACCCCGGTGTTGACGGATGTCCTGGCCTAACCATCGAATCGACTAAGCGCTCATCTTCGTCGGTGAGCTGAACGTTCAGGCAGGCGAAATATTCTGACCACTGTTCGAACGTTCTCGGCCCCGCGATGACTGAGGTGATGATCTTGTTACGTAGAACCCAGGCGCAAGCATACTGTAGCAGGCTGACCCCGAGTTGAGTTGCTCGCTCATTCAGTTTCTGCGCAATCAATAGTGATTCTTCTCTGAATTCAGTTTCAAGAATGCGAGAGTCTTTTCGGCCTGCGCGAGTGCCCTCGGCCGGCGCGACACCGGGCTTGTATTTGCCCGTGAGCACGCCGCGCGCAATTGGACTATAAGGCACGACCGCAAGACCATAAGCGGCACAAGCGGGCAGGGTTTCCACTTCGGGCATTCGGTTTAGCAGGTTGTAATAAGGCTGGCACACCACCGGCTGAGGAACATTCATGCGGCGCGCCATTTCAACAACTTGAGCGACCCGCCAGCCCCGAAAGTTAGAAATGCCCCAACTGCGAATCTTGCCTTGACGTATAAAGTCGCCCATCACCCCTACCGGTTCTTCGAGATCGAGCCCAGGGTTGTCGCGGTGCAGGTAGTACACATCCAAGTAATCGGTTTGAAGTCGGCTCAAGCTGCCTTCGATGGCTCTGGTCATCCAAGTCCGGGAGTAACCCGCTTCATTCGGATGCCCACTCATTTTGTTGCCCACTTTCGAGGCAAGAACGAACTGATGACGTTTGTCTTTGAGAAGCGGGGCCAACATGCTTTCCGAGGCACCCCGGGTATAAACATCTGCAGTGTCGACAAAATTAACCCCGTGCTCTAAGGCCGCAGAAATAATATTGCTGGCTGTTGCTGCATCGGTTTGATCTCCGAACATCATGGTGCCTAAGCACAGCCGGGACACTTTGAGACCGCTCTGGCCTAAATTGACGAACTTGCTCATGTCTTGCACCAATTAAAAATGAGTGAGCTTGAGGTGAATTAGCGTACTGCCAAAAGTTCCACTTCGAATACCAAGGTGGCATTGGGAGGGATCACCCCGCCTGCGCCTCTTGAACCATAGGCGATTGCGGACGGGCAAGTAAGCTTGGCTGTGCTTCCGACTTTCATCAGGCCAACACCTTCAGTCCAGCAAGGAATAACGCGATTCAGGCCAAATTCAATCGGCTCTCCGCGTTTGTAAGAGCTGTCAAACTCCTTGCCATCGGGGAAGGTGCCTTTGTAGTGAACTTTGACGGTCGAACTCGCGCTTGGTTGCGCGCCACTGCCGTCCTTGATCATGCGAATTACCAGGCCACTCGCCGTGACCTTAGCGCCAGGTTCCTTGGCTGCCGCCGCCAGAGTAGCGTCGGGCGCTGCTTGTGCCACGGCGTTTGTGCTCACCAAAACTGTGGCGCTAAGAACGATGCTGGTCATGAGCTTGGCGTGAGTAAAAATTTTAAATTTCATAATAAATAATTTCTAAAGTTGAGTGTCGAAGAGCGGAGCTTATTCGTAAGTGAGTTGGCATGATATCGCGAGCGCTTAACGGTATGGGTCTAGTGGGGTGACTGACGGCACTAGCCATCACGTTTGAGGGATGCCTCGTGTTTCTCAGCTTGACTGAGCCAAACGCTGATCATGAGTAAGGCCGCCGCCAGTAAAGAAGGCCAGCGAAAATCCCCCGCGCTTTGCGCCATGCGACCGGACACCGCCGGGCCTAGTAACTGGCCAAGACTAAAGGCGGCAGTCATCCAACCCATCGCAAGACCGCTGTGCGCCCCGGTTAAATCGCGCGCCACTTGCATGCCCATTGAAGTGATTGCCATAAAAGTTCCCCCTAAGAGAACGGCCCCAATAATCACGAAAGGGATAGACTTGGCCAAGCCGGCACAAAGCACGCCAACGATCAGTAAGACATAGGCCCACCGTAAGGCTGGCATCATTCCATAGCGTAACGCTACTTTTTGCCACAGAACGATGGAAGGGGTGCCGGCCAGCCCCACCGCCACCCAAGTCCAGGGTTCGAGGCCGGGGGTATCTAATTGTCTCGCCATGGCGACAATAAACGTCGCGGTAATCACATATCCGAATCCCATCAGGCCATAGGCGATGATTAGCCTGCGCAGAGCAGGGGGCATTCGAAACTTGGACTTTGATACTGGGGTCGACGAGGAGATGTGGGCACTTGTGGGTTGGGGCGCGCGATCAAGTTGCTTGGCCGGGCCGACCAAAAAGTAGAGCGGCAGCATCATGAGAAAGCATGAGGTTACTCCCAGTAAGGCCCAATGCCTGGCGAGAGTCGGAAGGGTGGACTGAGGGCTGGGCGGAATCAGCGTGATAATTGCCACGCTCAAAATGATCCCGATTCCGACCGCACCGAAATGACTGGTGTTGAGTAGGCGGTTTTTGGCGAGACCGAGTTGAGTCAGCCGATCCATAATGATGGGCGTACCCACGACGACACATATTGCGCTGAACAGGCCCGAAAAAAAACGCAGTGCCATCCATGACCAGAGGAGGTGCTCGGGGCTAAGCGTTCCTTGTAAATTCACGGCTGCATTGCCGACCAGTGCAATCTCCGGGAAGCTGGCCCCAGAAAGAATGGCTCCCCATAAGGTGGTGAAGGCGGAGCCGAGTAGACCGACCATCAGGGTGTAACTTCGAACACGGCTTTGCGAGAGTGGGCCCGCAACGAGAGCACCTATGAGATAGCCAAGATAATTTGCGCTGGCCACATCCCCGGCTTGCGACAAGGTCCAGCCCAGTTCGGCCTGCATTTGTGGCAAGAGAGGCGTATAGGCAAAACGACCAATGCCCATGCATGCGATCATCATGGCGGCACCGCTGAGGGCGATAAGATAGACCTGCATGCGCTCTACGCTTTCTGAATAAACAGTTGAAGCATGATGATCGCAGGTTCCAAAGCAAGCTGTTCTTGCCAAATCATTTCAATCACTTCAGCCCGGCTAAAGTGTTCGAACTTTTCAACCTCCCCATCGAGGTTTTGAGGAAAAAAATCGACCGGTAGGCTCGCCAAAAATGCGTAGTTGTCTTGCACCATGTGGCCTTCGCTGACCATACGGTTAATGCGACTGGTGGGCAAGCGTTGCATCTCTCGAAGCAAGCTCTCAGGAATGCCGGCTTCTTCCCACGATTCTCTTTGGGTCGCCCGCTTAAGGTTTTCTCTTTGTCTAATGCCGTCGACCATTTCTGTGCCGACCAAGCCACCCGCTAAAGTGTCCCAGAGGCCTGGATCGGTATCTTTGTCCAACGCCCTCTGTTGAAGCCAGTAGCGGCCATCGCGGCGCCGACCCACCAGGTGGGTCGCGGCCATGTGCAGGCCAAGTGGACGCATGGTGGCACGCTCAATCACGCCCAAAGAAGTGCCGTCGTCGGCCACCACCGCAAGCAGCTCGTCGCGCCAACGGGGCAGGCGACCGGCCTGCCTGAGAGCTGCAGCAACATGCTCCAATACCGGCACACTGTCTTTCGAGCAGACCGGGCTAAGCGTGAGGCATTCATTTTCTATGTTGAGGCCTTGCACCGTCGCTTCCAAGAAACGAGCCGTCTCTTCGGTGACTGTTCCGGCGACTTTGCCGTCGATCTCGAAGGGCCAGCGCAGGGCAATTTGCGCTCGTTCAATCGGATCGTGCAGGCCCGATTGAGCTTGTCTCAGCAGGTTGTTGAGCATTTGCTCAATTGGGTGGCTAGGCGGCGACAAGGTCACTAGGTTGAGGTTCTTTGCTTGGGGGCGAGGGGGTGCTTCTGAATGTAGCGCTTAATTCCATTGAAAATCGCTTTAGCGATTTTTCGTTGATAGCCCGGATCGGACAAACGCGCTTCCTCTTGCGGGTTGCTGATAAAAGCGGTTTCGACCAGTATCGAAGGAATATCAGGCGCACGGAGAACCGCGAAGCCTGCTTTCTCCACGCCGTTCTTGTGCAGCTTGCCGAGGTCGCCCAGTTGGGCGAGAACCACCTCCGCAAGGTTGGTGCTATCTCGTATTTGGCTCTTCGTGCTCAGGTCGAGCAAGATTTTTGCTGCTTCGTTGTTGCGCGCCTTCAGATTCACTCCACCTATCAAATCAGCGCCATTTTCTTTGTTGGCAAGCCAAAGCGCGGCGGTTGAGCTGGCTCCTCGATCCGACAACACAAACACCGATGCGCCACGGGCGGTGGGTTCAACAAACGCGTCGGCGTGAATCGAGACAAAGAGGTCGGCTTGCACACGCCGTGCTTTCTCAACCCTTGTGGCCAACGGCACAAAGAAGTCCGCATCGCGCGTCAAGTAAGCACGCATATTGGTTTCTTGACCGATCAGCTCGTGAAGTAGTTTGCCAATGGCCAGCACCACATCCTTCTCGTAGGTGCCGGCACGACCGACCGCACCCGGGTCCTCGCCACCGTGACCGGGATCCAGCGCAATCGTCACCATGCGGATGACTTTGGCTTCCGGCTTAATCTCGGGTTTATTATCGGTTTTAGGATCAGATTTCATAGGGGGCTTGCCTGACTGATCGCGTTCCCTGATGAGATCGGCCAAAGGGTCACTACTAGGTCCGGCCGCTTGCGGGCGAGGTTTGGCGCCAGAACTTGGCGCGGTCGGGAGCGAAGGCTTCGCGAGTTGATCCAAGAGCGTCTTTAATGGGTCGACTGGATTCACCGGGTAAAGATCCAACAAGAGTCGGTGCTTATAGTTGCCTACGGGTTCCAGTGCAAACAATTGGGGCTTTACCGGCTCTTTCATGTCAAAAACAATACGAACCACACCCGGACGTAATTGTCCGACGCGCACTTGGGCGATGTAGGGGTCGTCTGACTTTACTTTGGAAACGAGTTCGCGAATTTCGCTGTCTAGGTCGACCTGTTCAAGGTCAATAAAGAGCCGAGGTGGGTCGGGCAATAAGTTCTGGGTGAACTTCAGGGGCCGGTCTAACTCCAGTGTTACGCGTGTGTAATCTTTCGCCGGCCATACCCTTACTGAGAGAATTGTCGAGGCTCGGCTCGGCAAGCTCAGAAGTGAAAGGGTCATCGCGAAGCCCAGCTTGATGGCTTGAGGGCTTGCGTCTACGAGCGCGACTTGCCGGGCCAATCTTGAAGACTGGTCTTTGAGCCACCGGCGACGGCTCGGTGGGAGTTTGGAAACTTCGTTCATGGCTTGAGAACGCGCTCAGCCAAGGTTGCGCCGACAGCGCTGCAAGCGCGAAGTTCAAATGTTCTTGCGTTCGATTCGTCCTCGTCGCTGTCTGGCATGCCCAGCCTGATCCAAATGTCGGGTTGGGGAAGGCTTTGCTCGGCCATTTCTGGCCACTCAATCAGGCAGACACTGCCTTGTGCACCGATCAATTCGTCGAAGCCCGCTTCGCGCCATTCTTCGCTTGCTGTAAACCGGTAAAAATCAAAATGATAAATTTGTATTCCACCTAAGGTATAGGGTTCCATGATGGTAAAGCTTGGGCTGCGCACGCGGCCGTGATGCCCCAAGGCATATAACAAGCCCCGGACCCAAGTTGTTTTGCCTGCGCCGAGGGGACCCGATAGGAAAATAACCAGCCCCGGCGAACCTACCAAGAAGCCGTGTTTGACTTGGGAAGCAACGCTTTCGGCTAAGGCCTGAGTCGCGGCTTCGTCAGAAAGTTTAAGATGATGGGATGAAAGCGCTGGAATCACCCCCGCATTTTATCGATATTGAAGAAGTCCAAACGCAAGCACGGTCTTTGGGCTTCACTTCGCTCGGATTTGCAGAGATCTCAACACCCCTTATGGCGGAAAACGCGCGCGGACTCAGGGCATGGCTAGAGGCTGGCTTTCATGGCGAGATGGGTTACATGAGTACTCGTTTCGTCCAGCGTGCCCAGCCCGAGCTGCTTTTGCCCGAGGTTCGCACCGTACTCATGGTGAGCCTTGATTATCGCCCTCAAGACCCCCATTGGCAGGCGCAAGCTTGGGCGCGTCTGGCTAGTTCTGAGCAGGCTTATGTGTCCTGCTACGCCCTGGGCCGTGATTATCACAAGATTGTTCGCGCGCGCCTGCAAAAACTTGCCGACAAGCTCTGTGAACGATACGGACACTTCTCTTACCGGGCCTTTTGCGACTCAGCACCAGTGATGGAATTACCCCTGGCGGCACAAGCCGGCTTAGGGTGGCGAGGTAAGCACACTCTGTTGCTGCACCGTGATCACGGTTCAATGTTTTTCATTGGCAGCCTCTATACGAATTTGAAGCTTGCACCTCATCCAGCGAATAATCATGGCACCGACGGGGCGAGTCGCCGCGAGAAGGGCGCGCTCAATACCGAGCTTGAGCCACATTGCGGAACCTGTACCAAGTGCATCGACGTTTGCCCTACGCGGGCGATTGTTGCCCCTCATCGTCTGGATGCGAGACGCTGCATTAGCTACCTCACCATTGAGCATGCGGGGGGAATTCCTCTCGAATTTCGGAGGGCCATTGGCAATCGAATTTACGGGTGCGATGACTGCCAATTGATTTGCCCCTGGAACAAGTTCGCTCAGGCACCGGTGCATGCTGACGTGAACAAAGATCTCGCCCCGCGCCATGCATTGGAGCGTTCCGCTCTTTTACAACTCTGGTCTTGGAGCGAGCAAGAGTTCTTGGTAAAAACCGAAGGGTCTGCAATCCGACGCATTGGCTACTGGCGCTGGCGGCGAAATTTGGTGATCGCGATGGGAAATGCCCTTCAAGGCAATGTGACGCAGGAAACGAAAAGCGAGATCAAAAGCGCATTGCGGGAAGCTCTCCTAAGCCACAGCGCCGTACCAGATGAGGTCATGCAGGAGCATCTTGCCTGGGCCTTGCAAGATAAGCCCTTAGAGATAGAGCTCAAAAAATTTGAATCCAAATCGATCAGCACTTCACAAGAGTGATAGCCACAGCGGCAACGAGAACATCGAGATCACCAAGGAAATGCTGATCAAGTAGGCCACATAAGCTCCGTCTCCGCCCATACGATTGGCAAGAATATAAGATGCTGAAGCGGTGGGCATGGCGGAGTACAAAATGACCACGCTTTTCTCCATCAGGCCGAGCCCCATCCAAGTAGAAGCAAACCAGGCGAAGGTGGGTAAGCCGAGCGCTTTCACAACCTGCACCCAAACCGTAAAGCCGAGTTCGCGGTTTTTCACTTGCGAGAAGCGTAGCCCCGCGCCCACGCAGATCAACCCCAAGGCAAGTGCGGCGGCACCAAGCTTGGTGAGTGTGAGAGATACCGGGTTGGGCAGTTGCAGACCCAGTAAATTACCCAAGAGACCCGCGCAAGTAGCTAGGATGAGAGGGTTTTTGATGAGTTCAGCCAGAAAATTTGTGCCGGCTTGGCGCGCAAGCGGGTAGACTGCGGCGAGATTGCAAAGAGGTACTGTTACACCGACCACCAAAGCACAAAGGGCTAGGCCGGGTTGGCCACCAACTCTTTCGGCCATCGCCAAGGCCACATAGGAGTTGAAGCGAAAGGCGCATTGCACGCCCGATGCAAAGCGAATCGGATCGGGCTTCAGAAAAAGCTTTGAGAGGTAGGCCAGAGCAATACCAAAAATGAGTGCCCCGACAGCCACTAATATTGCGGGGCCGGCAGCATGCAGCGACAATTGCGTTTTAACAATGGAATTGAACAGCAGCGCCGGGAACATGACGAAGTACACGAGTTTTTCTGCACTCACCCAAAACTCGCCAGGCCAGTTCGAATATTTTTTGAGCAAAATGCCAATAACAATCAGCGAAGCTTCGGGAATGAGGAAGGTGGCGGCGTTCAAATCGAGTCAAATAAATCGGTTAGGTTAAGCTGAGGACGGCAAGTTGAGGTGGCGAATTAGGGTAAGTGAAAGTAGGCAAGTGAAGTGATGGCGGTGCAATTGCAGAAACACCAAGGCAAGTCGAGTCAAGCAAAAAAGCCATCGCGTGGTCGGCCGGTACCAAAGCCGACGGTGCCAGATATTGATCATATCGAAAGCTTCATTGAATCGCTTTGGTTGGAAGACGGTCTGTCTGAAAATTCTCAACTGGCCTATCGGCGCGACCTGCGTCTTGCTCAGGGCTGGTTTTTGAACGAGCATAGTCTCGCCTTGGTAAAGGTCCAGGTGAGCGATTTACAGGCCTACATCAGCGCAAAGTTTGCAAGCACCAAGGCTACCAGTAGTAACCGGCGCTTGAGCGTGTTTCGTAAGTATTTTCGGTACGCGCTCAGGCGCGGTCTTCGAGAGGACGACCCGACCTTACACCTTCGCTCGGCTAAACAAGCGCCAAGATTTCCAAAAGTGCTGAGTGAGTCCCAGGTCGAGGCCTTGATCAAGGCCCCGGACGTGGCTTCAATACTGGGTTTACGTGATCGCGCCATGCTGGAGTTGCTTTACGCCAGTGGCTTGAGGGTGAGCGAATTGGTAGGTTTGAAATCGAGCGAGATTTCCTTGACTGACGGCGTCGTGAGCATTATCGGCAAGGGCGACACGCAAAGACTCGTGCCGATGGGCGAAGAAGCGCGAGATTGGGTGCAGCGCTATTTGTCGTCAGCACGGCGCGCAATACTTGTCGGCCAGGCCAGTGACGATCTGTTTGTGACCCGACTCGGCAGGTGCATGAGTCGCCAAATGTTTTGGAACTTGATCAAGCGCTATGCCATCATTGCAGGCATCCACGCACCGCTGTCACCGCATACCCTCAGGCATGCCTTTGCCACCCATTTGCTCAATCATGGCGCTGACTTGAGAGTGGTGCAAATGCTTCTTGGTCACGCGGATATTTCCACTACGCAAATCTATACTCATGTGGCACGAGAGCGATTGAAGTTGCTCCACGCTCAGCATCACCCGCGTGGCTAGAGGTTGGGCCGCAGAAGGACGTGCGCTAGTCGGGTTTCAGAGCGTCATCAAAGTATTCGTTGTCCCCACGTACAACCGGCATAGCCCGAGACTCTTCAAGTTTGCGCATTTCCACCCGTCGAATTTTTCCGCTGATCGTTTTAGGTAGATCAAAAAATTCCAGGCGACGAATTCGCTTGTAAGGTGCCAGTTTATCCCGACAAAATTGTAGGATGTTTAGTGCCGTCTGCTCATTGGCGGCGTAGCCTTGCACAAGAGCCACGAAGGCCTTGGGGACGGCCATTTTGAGCGGGTCGGGTGAGGGTACGACGGCTGCTTCGGCCACAGCAGGGTGTTCGATTAACACACTTTCCAGCTCGAAGGGGCTGATGCGGTAGTCGCTGGCCTTAAAGACATCATCAGCGCGTCCAACATAGGTGATGTAGCCCTCAGAGTCGCGTTGCGCTACATCGCCGGTGTGATAATGGCCTGCTCTCATGACCTCAGCGTTTTTGGCCGCGTCATTCGCGTAGCCCATCATTAAACCCGTCGGGCGAAGCGCGAGGTCTAAGCAAATCTCGCCTTCCTCGGCCGCTTGCTCTTCGGTGTTGAGGAGCACGACATGATAGCCGGGCATAGGCCGACCCATAGAACCTACTTTCAATGTCTGGCCCGGCGAATTGCCGATCGCGCAAGTGGTTTCGGTTTGCCCGAAACCATCGCGAATAGTCAGTCCCCAAGCGCTGCGAACCTGGTCGATCACCTCGGCATTGAGTGGCTCTCCCGCCGACAAAAGCTCCTGGAGTTTGACGGGATACTCGTTGAGTTTTTCTTGAATAAGCATGCGCCATACCGTCGGTGGTGCACAAAGTGAGTTCACTCCCTTGGCCACGAGAATGTCGAGCACCCGCTTGGCGTCAAAGCGCGCGTAATTGAAGATGAATACCGTGGCCCCGGCGATGAAGGGCGCAAAGAAGCAACTCCAGGCGTGCTTGCCCCAGCCGGGCGAAGAGATGTTCCAATGTACCGCACCCGGTTGTAGTCCGGTCCAGTACATCGTGGAAAGATGCCCGACTGGATAACTGGTGTGTGAATGCTCTACAAGCTTGGGTTTGCTGGTCGTGCCGCTCGTGAAGTAGAGCAGCATGGGGTCATCTGTCTGGGTGGCTTGCTTGGGCTTGTATTCCGGGCTCGCCTTTTGGGATTCGCTCAGCGCAATCCACTCGCTTTTGGATTGACCCACATCACTGACCGTAATTCGCAGCATACCCTTGGGCGCGAATTCATCAAGGCCATCGAACTTCAGGCAATGCGCTCCCGCAGTGACCACGACACGTGCTTGCCCTCGGTCCAGTCTGTCGATGAGGTCATCTCTTGAAAGCAAGGCGGTGGCAGGAATCATCACCGCGCCAATTTTGATGCATGCAAGCATGGTTTCCCAGAGCGGTACTTCATTGCCCAACATCAACAACACTCTCTCGCCGCGCTTCACTCCTAAGGATTCGAGCCAGTTCGCCACTTGGTTCGAACGCGCCGCCAGTTGGGCGTAGCTTACTTTTTGCTCTAGGCCGTCATCACCAACAATCCATAACGCGAGAGTCTCGCGTTGCGGACCCTGAGCAAGATAATCGAAATGATCTAGTCCAAAGTTGAAGTGGTTCAGCTTGGGCCAACGAAAGCCCTCCGTCGCGGCTGCGTAGTCGCTACGATGTTTAAAGAGAAATTCGCGCGCGGCGAGAAAAGCGGTGAGGTCTGCGTTCATGACTGGTCTGATTGCCTGCACGAAAATCGTTAGATTATCAGTTTGCGTGCAAAGGGGTTTTAACGAACCGACTAAAATTGAAGAACACCAAACATCTTTGCATTGCCGCACGCATGAGTAGAAATTATCCCGAAACCCTCGCCACTAAGGCACTTAAGGCCGCCGAAGTTGATTTCGAAGGGCATTTATACGAGTATGAGGAGCATGGAGGAACCCGAGTGTCGGCGCAAAAACTTGGGGTTGACGAGTTCGCTGTGCTCAAGACCCTGGTGATGCAAAACGAGTCCAAGGAGCCGCTTATCGTATTAATGCATGGCACGATGAGCGTCTCGACCAAGGAGTTGGCCCGCGCGGCCAAATGCAAGACTATCGAGCCTTGTACGCCAGAGTCTGCGCAGCGTCATAGCGGATATCTGGTGGGTGGAACCTCGCCTTTCGGAACCAAAAAACGCATGCCTATCTTTTTGGAGCACACTGCGCAGGCTCTGCCTAGAATATGGATTAATGGCGGGCGGCGCGGGTTTTTGGTGTCTATGACTCCGCAGGAATTGCTCCGGGTGCTCAGTCCGGTGCTGGTCAGTGTTGGTTTGGAAAAATAATGACGAATGGTATTTTGATGAGTGCGACTCTTCTAAGTTGTGTGGCGCTGGCCCTGGCTTACTTACTCGGGTCGATTTCGTTTGCCGTGCTCAGTAGCAAGCTCTTTGGCCTAGCAGATCCACGAAGTTATGGCTCGGGCAATCCCGGTGCGACCAATGTGCTGCGTAGTGGCAGCAAAGGCGCGGCAGTGTTCACTTTATTGGGAGATGCGCTTAAGGGCTTGGCAGCCGTGCTTCTGGCGCAATGGGCGACCCATCAATATCAACTGAGTTCTGCGCTTCCGGCGCTTTGTGGGTTGACAGCATTTTTAGGCCATCTGTTTCCAATCTTTCATGGCTTCAAAGGCGGCAAGGGTGTGGCGACGGCTGCCGGTGTGTTATTTGGCTTAAGCGTTTGGCTCGGGGCGGCAACCGCTTTGACCTGGGCGATTATTTTCTTTTTCTTTCGCCTGTCTTCAATGGCCGCCATTGTCGCTGCGGTCTTCGCCGCGTTCTACCAGGTGCTCCTATTCGGCTTCCGGCTTGAGTCCCTCGCCGTATTTGTGATGACCGGGCTGTTAATTTATCGCCATCGCGGCAATATTGCGCGAATGTTTGCCGGGCAGGAAAAGCGCATGGGCTCCTCTAAAGGCAAAGCGGAAGACAAAAAGCGCGCTAAGATTTGAGAATAGCCAGAGCCAAGGCTCCCGCGCAGCACAGCATGGCAAGCCACTGCATGATGCCCAAAGGCTCCTGATTGATCAAAGCCCCCGACAACATGGCGACCATGGGCACCATGATCGACGACACACCAGCTGTGTTTGCCGGCAACATCCCGACAATCGTGAACCAGCACAGATTACCGATGCACATAGGCACCAGTGCGATATAGGAAATGACGGCGATACTTTGCCAGGACGGCATAAACCATTGGTGGTCGCCGAAGATTATCGCGCCAAGTGCGATTGGAACGGAACTGAACACTAATTGCCAGCCGGTGAGCACGATGGCTGGAACGTCAACTTTCTTGTGCTTTAGGATCACCGTCCCAATCGCCCAACCCAAGCCCGAAATGAGCCCTAGCGCAAAACCTAAGGGTGCGCTGGCATAGGCGCCCAGGCCTCGACTCATCAGCAGGCCGACCGAGATCGCCCCCAGACTTAGAGCAGCCACGAGACGCAGGCTAATTTTTTCGCCCAAGAGGAAGACAGTGATTAAGGCCGTCCAGAGCGGCATGGTGAAGCCGAGAATGGCGGCTTGGCCGGAAGGAATCAGAATAGCTGCATAGGTGCTGGTAATGTTCCATAACACCAAATAAAAGCCAGTTGCCCAGGCGATGCGCGACCAGTATTGTCGAGCGATCTTGAGTGATTTACCTTGCAAGTAAGCGGCAAAAAGAAGCGCCGCACCAGCAAAAAAAAGCGCGACACTTCGAAATGTCCAGACCGACACCTCTTGGGTGGCGTATTTGAACAGCGGCCAATTGGTGCCCCATACGAGGGTGAGAATGAACAGCAGGACGATGGCCTTGCGCGGAACGTGTGACTCTGAAGGGATTGCCGTCATTTATTCCGCCAGAGCCTCAAGGGGCCAGCGAGGCTTGACGTTGGGACGATAGCTGAACGGGGCCGTTGGCGGTGTTTTTTGGAGCTTCAGGGCGCCTACCAGGGCGATCATGGCGCCATTGTCGGTGCACAGGCTGAGTTCAGGAAAGAAGACCTCGAAGCCCTGTTGGAAGCCCTTTTGTTTACGGCCCGCTTGACTTGCCTGGGCGAGTTTTTCTCGAAGCACTTGGTTGGCACTGACCCCGCCGGCGATCACTAATTGCTGGGCGCCGGTCCTCTCGATGGCCGCAACTGCCTTTTTGACCAAGACCTCGGTGATGGCCTCTTGCACCTCGGCGGCCAGGTCTGCTTTGAGCGATTCAAGCGCGGCGTCCCTGAGAGGCAACTTACTGACTTGATTCAGGACGGCGGTTTTCAATCCGCTAAAGCTAAAGTCCAGATTTCCCGAATGCATTAGCGGTCTGGGCAGTTTGAATCGGCCCGCTGTACCCTGCGCGGCCAAGGCTGCAATGGCGGGGCCGCCAGGGTACCCCAGCCCGAGAAGTTTGGCGCTTTTGTCAAAGGCTTCACCGGCCGCGTCATCCAAGGTGTCACCGAGCAATTCGTACTCTCCAAGGGTCTTGGCATACAGCAACTGAGTGTGGCCACCTGAAACCAAAAGCGCTACAAAGGGAAAGCGGGGCGGTTTTTTTGACAGTAAGGGCGACAGTAAATGACCCTCAAGGTGATGTATTCCGACTGCCGGAATACCCAGGGCATAAGCCAGCGCGCAAGCCGTGCTCGCGCCGACCAAGAGCGCACCCGCCAGACCTGGCCCTTGCGTATAGGCAATCGCTGACAGAGCATTGAGGCCGACCCCAGCTTCGTCGAGCACTTGAACACTGAGTGGAAGTACGCGACGCACATGGTCGCGCGACGCTAGCTCGGGCACCACGCCGCCGTAGTCGGCATGCATGGCAATTTGCGAGTGCAGCGCCTGAGCTAAAAGACCGCGTTCGGTGTCGTAAAGTGCGACGCCGGTTTCGTCGCAAGAGGTTTCAATGCCGAGAACTAACATGGGTGAGAGTATGACACTGGCTCGTCTTTGAACGCTCTGAGCGCCTTAAAACGTAAGTATTCACCGGTAGACACTACAATTGCCGTTATGCAAACTCCAGACCAACCTATTCTTCGTGACATTGTTTTAATTGGCGGTGGTCACAGCCATGTCGGTGTACTTAAGAGCTTCGCGATGCGCCCGATTCCCGGTGTGCGTCTGACGGTCATATGTTCCGATACTCACACCCCGTACTCCGGAATGCTTCCCGGTTATATCGCGGGCCATTACGAATACGATGATGTTCATATCGATCTGAGTCGCTTGGCCCAGTTTGGCCAGTCTCGTTTGTATCGCGCCGAAGTGATCGGCATTGATCGCGTTAATCGAAAAGTGTTGTGCCGCAATCGCCCGCCGGTGCCCTACGATAAATTGTCGATCAATATTGGTTCAACGCCTCAAATGCAGGATGTACCTGGCGCCGCTGAGAATGTGGTGCCCGTTAAACCCATTGTGCAGTTCAATCAGCGCTGGCTGGCCTTGCTTGAGCGGGTGCGCACCAAGGTAGGCAGGATGGTGATTGCGGTGGTGGGCGCCGGTGCGGGTGGTGTCGAGCTGACCTTGGCGATGCAGTTTCGCTTGCGTAATGAATTGAAAGCCCTGGGTCGCAACCCGGACGATTTGAGTTTTCATCTTTTTAACGGCGCGCCGGAGATCTTGTCGACCCATAACAACGGCGTGCGTGCGAGTTTCATGAAGGTCTTGCAAGAGCGTGGCGTCAAGGTACATCTCAATGCCGAGGTTCGCCAAATTTCCGATAAGGTTTTAAAAACGCAATCGGGTGAGACGCTGGCGGCCGACGAAATTATGTGGGTGACGCGCGCGGGCGGTGCAGACTGGTTGAAGAGCACGGGGTTGGAGCTGGATGCTCAGGGATTCATAAAGGTGAATGATTATCTGCAAACTCTAAACGATCCTGATGTCTATGCAGCAGGAGATATTGCGAGCATGATCAATTTCCCGCTAGAGAAGGCCGGTGTATTTGCGGTGCGTCAAGGTAAACCTTTAAGTGAGAATTTACGTCGCAGCGTGACGGGTGAGTCGCTGCAGGCCTATCACCCGCAAACTCGCTGGTTAGCCTTGATTAGCACCGGTGATCAATACGCGATTGCATCGCGCGGAGCGCTAGGCTTTCAAGGGGCCTGGGTATGGCGATGGAAGAACTGGATTGATCAGCGCTTTATGCGCAAGTTTAGTGACTTTCCGGCGATGGATACGCAGGCCGGCAAGTCGTCCCCAGGCGCCAGCACCAGTGTTGTGAAGCTGGATAAAGAAGAAGAGCAGCAAGCGATTTCGGCGATCGCGATGCGCTGTGGTGGCTGCGGGGCCAAGGTAGGCTCAACCGTGTTGTCGCGTGCACTTGCTGCAATCTCTCCGATAGAGCGCGACGAGGTAATCATTGGCTTGCACTCACCGGATGATGCAGCGGTGGTGCGGGTTCCTCCTGGGAAAGCGGTCGTGCATTCGGTGGACTTCTTTCGCTCCTTTATCGATGACCCCTTCATTTTTGGCAAGGTCGCGGCCAATCACGCACTGGGTGACTTATGGGCGATGGGTGCTGAAGCCCAATCCGCAACCGCCATTGCCACCGTGCCTTCGGGCCTGGAGGCAAAAGTCGAAGACGCCGTTTTTCAAATGATGGCCGGTGCGGTCGAAGTGCTCAACGAGGCCAACTGCGCCCTGGTCGGTGGGCACACCGGTGAAGGTAAGGAGCTTGCCCTGGGTTTTGCGGTGAATGGCCTGATTGATGAGGATTTAAAGTCGGCCATGATCAAGGGCAGCATGAGACCAGGCGATGTGTTGATTTTGACCAAGCCGATTGGTACGGGGACCTTGTTCGCCGCTCACGCACGATTGCAAGCGCGTGGCCGCTGGATTGACGAGGCCTTGAAATGGATGGTGATGTCCAATCGCCAAGGCGCGCAATGTCTACGTGGATTTGGAGTGACGGCGGCTACCGATCTCACCGGCTTTGGGCTACTCGGGCACTTGGTCGAAATGACCAAGCCCTCAGGTGTAGATGCCGAGCTTTATTTGTCCGCGCTACCGGTAATGGACGGCGCGGTAGAGATGGCCGCTGCGGGTATTTTAAGTTCTTTGCAACCCGCCAATGTACGTTTGCGCCGTGCCCTTCGCAACCAGGCCGAGATGGTTCAGCATCCGCGGTACCCCTTGATCTTTGATCCCCAAACCGCTGGCGGTTTACTAGCTACGGTGGCGGCTGATCGTGCTGAGGATTGCTTGAAGGCCTTGCGGGCCATGGGGTATGACAAGGCTTGCGCGATTGGTCGGATCTTGCCGCAGGGGGATCAGTTGGAGCCAATTACGCTGGTGGCTTAGGTAATTCTCGATGTTATGATTCTTGAGGGCTCGGCGGTTTTTGTCTTGCGCTAGTCGAGCGGGCCGGAGTGGCTAGCTGCGCTCATGCCGGCTAAGTTAGTGATTTGCAAGGAGGTGCGACATGAGCGAACCACTCGTTGAGCGTTTTGACGCCATCGTTGTCGGCGCGGGTCAAGCGGGTCCTGCGCTGGCGGAGCGTCTTGGGCGCGGCGGGCTGCGTACAGCAATCATCGAGCGCCAGGTCTTGGGTGGCACCTGCGTGAATGTGGGATGCATTCCGACCAAGACCCTCGTTGCATCGGCACGCGCGGTGCATACGGCGCGGCGGGGCGTCGAATACGGTTTCACTGCTGGTGATGTGCGCGTCGACATGACGGCGGTGAAAGCACGTAAGGATGGTATCGTGAAGCACTCAGTCGACGGCCTGACTCAGTGGATTGGCGGGATGGAGGGTGTTTCGCTCATTCGTGGCCATGCGCGCTTCACCGCGCCGCACACGCTCGACGTGGACGGCCGAAAACTGCAGGCCGATAAGATCTTCCTCAATGTCGGCGCGCGGGCACTGGTGCCGAACATGCCTGGCGTCAAGGACGTTCCTTTTTTCACCAACAGTTCGATGCTACAGGCAGACAAAGTGCCCGAGCATCTCCTGATCATCGGTGGCAGTTATATAGGGTTGGAGTTCGCGCAAATCTTCCGACGCTTCGGAGCGAAAGTGACCGTGATCGAGAAGTCCGACCGCTTGCTGCCGCGTGAAGACGATGACGTCGCTGTCGAAATCCGCGCGATCCTCGAGCGTGAGGGTATCTCGATTCGTACGGGTGCCGAGTGCATGGCCTTGTCGAAAAAGGGCAAACGCGTCGTTGTGAGTCTTGAATGCCACGATGGCGAGCCTATCGCGGAAGGCAGTCACTTGCTGCTCGCGGTAGGCCGCATCCCAAATACTCATGACTTAGGCCTCTTCGAAGCGGGTATTGCCGCTGACGCGCGCGGCTATATTACCGTGGACGAGCAATGCCGCACTAGCGTGCCAGGCGTCTGGTGCATGGGCGATGCGAACGGCCGTGGCGCGTTCACGCACACGTCGTGGAACGATTACGAAATTGTCGCGGCCAACCTCTTCGACGATGATCCTCGCAAGATTTCCGACCGTATTGCCTGCTACGCGCTCTTCATCGACCCGCCGCTCGGTCGAGTGGGTATGAGCTTAGCGCAGGCCAAGCAATCTGGTCGCAAATTGCTTGGCGGTAAGTTGCCTATGTCCCGAGTCGGCCGCGCCGTCGAGGCGGGCGAGACGCAAGGCTTCATGAAGGTGCTGGTCGATGCCGATTCGAAAGAATTGCTGGGCGCCGCAATTCTTGGGCTGAATGGCGACGAAATTGTGCACTCTATATTGGATATGATGTACGCAGGCGCTTCTTACACCACCCTCCAGCGTGCCGTACACATCCATCCGACCGTGACTGAATTCATTCCAACCTTGCTGGGTGGCCTGAAAGCGCTGTAGTGCTGTGTTGTGGTCAGGTTGGCAAGCTTCTTGCATGAGTTTTAGGATGCAAAGTCCGTCCCACTCTAGCCTTAATGATCATAGCGCTTGCCCCGCTGCCAAGCCGCTGCGAATAGTCATCGTTAATCCAAGCGCTGGCTTGGAGGGGGAAGAACAGCAAGACCCTGAACTTGAGGTCCGCAACCGAACCCTGAGGATCGGACTATTGGAGGCGGGCTACAACATCGTGGCTGTGTTGCCTCTTGATGGCTATATTACGAACCATATTCGAAACCTGCAGCCGGATATGGTTATTGTCGACGCGCAATCGGCGGCCCGTGATGCCGTCGATTCGGTGGTGTTGGCGACTCAAGAAGATCCTCGCCCGATTGTGCTTTTTACCGATGACCAAGACCCGGAGATGGCCCGACAAGCCATCGCTAGCGGCGTTACCGCCTACGTCGTCAAGGGACTCCAGAGCGAGCGGGTGCACTCCATTTTGGAGGTGGCCGTGGCCCGATTTGCACGAGAACAGGCTTTGCGCGCCGAACTGGTGCAAGTTCGAAGCGAACTCAATGATCGAAAAACGGTCGATCAAGCAAAGCGTATATTGATGAAGCTTCATGGCCTTGACGAAGAGTCCGCCTACGCCCGGTTACGCAAAACGGCCATGGACCAGAAGACCAAGATGGCTGACCTAGGTCAAAAGCTCATTGATGCCAGCGCCTTGCTTTCATAACAGGCTGAGCAGGCTCGCTTCACAAGCACGAATACTTGCTGTCCTTGATTCTTTGCCGAGTCTGATGACTTGCCTTGGATAACTATTTGCCGAGCTTACGTTTGGCCTCCAAGAAAGCGGGTTTGTTCACAAACTGATCGGTAATTGCTTTTTTAACATCCACTTCAGTCGGCTTGTAGAGTCCCGCCTTCACCATTTTGTCGTAAAAAGCTTTAACCTGGGCCATATTGATCGCACCAATGCCTTTGCTGAGCGCATCTCCCGAGTCAACAATATTGAGCTTGGTGAAGGCTTCGACTTCGGCGTTAATCAAGGCATCTGTCATTTCAGGGTTGGCCCTTTTAATGGCCTCCATCGCTGGCTTGCGGTCACCGTATAGAAAGTTGTACCAGCCGGTCACCGAGGCCTCAATAAATTTGCGCACCATCTCAGGGTTGCGGCTGACGAGTTCGGTCCGGGTTTCTACGGTCGTGCTGTAGGTACTCCAGCCATAGTCTGCGAGCAAAAATACTTTGGGGTTTGCGCCTTGCGACCGCGCCGTGTAGGGCTCAGAGCTAGCGTAGCCTTGCTGCACGAGCATCTTGTCTTGCAAAAAAGGCGCGAGGTTAAAGTTGTATGGGCGAAGTTGCTCATCCTTAAAGCCATGCTCACTTTTTAGCCATTGCCAATAACTAAACTGTCCGTCTTTACCTACGAGGATCGTTTTGGCGCTCTTAAGGGCTGCAAAATCTTTATACGAACCTTCATGGGACATGAAGACTTGCGGGTCACGCTGAAAAAACGCAGCGACGGCAATCGTGGGGATGCCGTTTTTTACGTTGTCAAACGAGTGCAACAAGTTTCCGGCCATGAGGAAATCTAACTTACCCGCCGCAAGCAGGGGGCGATTGTTGACTTGAGGGCCACCTTGCACAATGTCCACATCCAAGCCATAGCGCTTGTAGGTACCGTCCGCCAAGGCTTGGTAGAACCCGCCGTGGCCGCCTTGGGCCTTCCAGTTGGTGCCGAAACTTATTTTCTCCTGAGCGAGTGCTCGTTGCGGCGACGCGAGTGAGCTCAAACCGAGGGCAAAAACAAAAGCGCTGAGACGGATGAGATTCATATTTGATCCTATCGTATTAAGGGGTCAGGAATATTCGCTGTCGTGCCAAGATCCGAGCAGGGCTTTGCTCAGACGATCAAAGATAAAGAAAATACTAATGCCAATGACTGAGAATAGTACTAAAGCGGCGAACATTCGCGGAATCTCGCCTCGAAAGCTGGCCTCGAGCATACGCGACGCAAGGCCTGTGTTTTTGCCAGCCGAGCCCGCAACAAATTCGGCGGCGACTGATCCTACCAAGGCGAGCCCGCCCGCAATCTTAAGACCCGCGAGAAAATGGGGAAGCGCGCTCGGCACCAGTAGCCAACGAAGCCTTTGCCACGGCGTGGCCTGATAGAGCGTGAATAAGTCCTTGAGGTTGTGGTCGGCACTTCGTAGACCAATCACCGTATTGGAAAGAATTGGGAAGAAAGCGACGATCCACGCGCAGATTAAAAGCGCGGCAAAGGTGCTATCGACATAAATCAGTATCAAAGGCGCAATCGCGATGATCGGTGTGACTTGCAAGATCACGGCAAAGGGCAGAAAGGCCATCTCAATCCAACGCGAGAAGGTAAATACTACAGCGAGAAGCACCCCTCCGAGTACCGCGACGGCCAAGGCGGCGAAAGTGAGCTTGAGCGTGAAGAAGAGCGATGGCCAAAGTGTGTGCCAGTCCTTGACTAAGGTTTGCGCGATTAAGGAAGGCGAGGGCAACAGGTACGGTGGGATGTTATGGATGCGCACCCAGGCTTCCCAAACCAGTACGGCCGAGGCCAACACGAAGATGGGTATTAATTGGGTCAGGCGCCGACCATCAAACATGAGGCGACTCATTGAGTTGCAAGAGTGCAGACACCTCCCGGCATAACGTTCCGTACAGCGCCGAGGTGCGAAACAACTCGTCGCGCGGCTCTTTCTTGCCGATCACAACCTCCCCGATTACCCGGCCCGGTCGATCCGACAGCACCACGACACGATCCGATAAAAAAACCGACTCATAAACACTGTGGGTCACAAACACGATACTCAAATTCTCTTGTGCCCGGAGCGCCAGAAGATCGGTATTGAGTTTTGATCGGGTAATTTCGTCGAGCGCTGCAAAGGGCTCGTCCATGAGTAAGACTCTGGGTTGGGTCACTAAGGCCCGAGCGATCGATGCGCGCATTTTCATGCCGCCGGAGAGTTGCCGGGGGTAGGCAGATGCGAAATCGCCCAGACCGACTTTTTGGAGCGCGTCATCGACTTTAATTCGAATCGCCGTTTTCTCAGTGTTGCGTAGCCGCAGCGGTAAGCTGACATTGTCGGCAACTGTGGCCCAGGGCATGAGGGTTGGCTCCTGGAAGACATAGCCGAGCTCATGTTTTTGAAGGGAACCCTCCAGGGTGCCCGCACTGGTTTGCTCCAAGCCTGCGATCAAGCGCAAGGCGGTGCTCTTGCCGCACCCAGAGGGTCCGAGCAAACTCGTTAATTGCCCACCCCCTAGGGTTAGCTCGAAGCCTTGCAAGGCCAGCGTGCCATTGGCAAAGCGCTTATCTACTTGTCGAAAACGAACCAGGGTATTCATTGATTTGAGTGTATTCGATTTGTGCGCAGCGGCTCATTCGATGGGTAGCCTCGAGTGGTGCTTGCTGCACCAAGAGCATGGTTGATGCTTTAAAACAGGTGCAGTTTTTGTGAATGACGCGGTGTTTTGGTGCGTTGCACTAACGCTTGCATGCTGGATCGCCCTGGCACGCTGCTTGCATAGACTCAATGAATGAATCGGCGGCCCACAACGAGGTGGGCGGAGCTGAACTGTACTTCGGGACAAAGGCGTCCGTCTGGGCTTGCGCAATTCGCGTGGCTTCGACGAGACGCCTTTTTTGCATTTTTTTCTGATGTTGTTGGAGTGAAAGACATGAATGAATTGGTCAACGGAGCAAATATGTCGAAACGCCGTTTTGTGAAGAAGGCTGCTCTGGCAGCATCAGTCTCTTCGGCTTCTCTAATGGATGCGAGTATGCGTGCGGCGGTTTGGGCGCAGGGCTCCGACGCACCTGAGAAAAAAGAGGTGAAAATTGGGTTTATTCCTCTCACCGATTGTGCCTCGGTGGTGATGGCCTCCGTGCTTGAATTAGACAAAAAGTACGGCGTCAAAATTATCCCGACCAAGGAAGCCTCTTGGGCGTCGGTGAGAGACAAGCTGGTCAATGGCGAAATTGATTTTGCGCACGTGTTGTATGGCTTGATCTACGGCGTTCAAAACGGGATCGGCGGACCGAAAAAAGACATGGCCGTGATGATGAACTTGAATCGCAATGGTCAGGCCATCACGATTTCCAAAAAGTTGGCTGAAAAGGGCGCCGTCGACGGAGCCTCGCTCGCCAAGCTGATGCAGTCGGAGAAACGCGAATACGTCGGTGCTCATACCTTCCCAACCGGCACGCATGCGATGTGGCTGAATTACTGGCTCGCAAGTTATGGCGTGAACCCGGTTAAGGATCTCAAAGTGATCACCGTGCCGCCACCGCAGATGGTCGCTAATATGCGGGTTGGGGCGATGGACTTTTACTGTGTGGGGGAACCCTGGAACCATCGTGCCATCGCCGACGGTATCGGTGTGACTGGTGTCACCAGCCAAGACATTTGGAAAGATCACCCTGAGAAAGTTCTGGGCACCACACAGGACTTCGTGAAGAAAAACCCCAATACTGCACGGGCCGTAACGGCTGCGATTCTTGAAGCGGGTAAGTGGATCGACTCTAGCCTAAGCAACAAGAGCAAGATGGCCGACACCATCGCTCAGCAGCCCTATGTGAATACCTCAAGAGATGTGATTATCGACCGTATTCTCGGGCGTTACCAAAACGGGATGGGCAAGAGCTGGGACGATTCGAATCACATGAAGTTCTCCGATGATGGCGCCGTAAATTTCCCCTACCTCTCCGATGCTACTTGGTTCATGACCCAGCATCGTCGCTGGGGTTTGCTGAAAGAAGACCCTGACTACCTGACCGTAGCGAAGCAGGTCAATCAAATTGACCTATTTAAACAGGCCGCCACGCTCGCGAAAGTGTCGCTGCCTAAAACAGAGAACAGAAGTTCGAAAATGATCGACGGCGTCGTCTGGGATGGTAGCAACCCCAAGCTATACGCCAGCGCATTCAAGATTAAAAACTCTTAAGGAAAGCATCATGTCTGCAGTGTCTTTAACAGCGGAGGCCTCCATGCACAGCGAAGCGTCGCTCGCCACGGGCGAGTCAAGAGTACGTCACACCAGTATGAAAAAGGCCGTCGGGAAAATGTCCGGTCAGGTGGCGACCAAACTTGAGGCGGCCCCGACCTATGTCGTTTCGCCGGAGGTGAAAAAGAGGGCGCGCAATGAACTACTTTTGAAGATTCTAGCGCCGGTTCTCGGCCTTTTTGTGTTGTTGTTAATTTGGGAAGCAATCTCTAAGGGCGGGCAGACGATTCCTGGCCCGTTGGCGACGGGTAAGGCCGCCGTTGCCGTATTGAGCCACCCGTTTTATTCAAATGGACCCAATGATCAGGGCATCGGCTTCAAGGTCATGAACTCTTTGGGTCGCGTTGGCTTGGGCTTTGGTCTGGCTGCGCTGGTGGGAATTCCGATGGGCTTTCTCATTGGTCGCTTTTCATTTTTGAATGGCATGGTCGGTCCCATCATTTCCTTGCTGCGACCAGTCTCTCCTTTGGCTTGGTTGCCGATTGGGTTGCTGGTGTTTAAAGGAGCTCACTCGGCCGCGATTTGGACGATCTTTATTTCATCGATCTGGCCAATGATCATCAATACTGCGGTTGGTGTGCAACGTGTTCCTGCGGACTACATGAACGTCGCAAAAGTTCTGAATCTTTCGGAGTGGAAGATCTTTACCAAAATTTTGTTTCCCTCCGTGTTGCCCTACATGATGACCGGTGTTCGGCTGGCGATTGGTGTCGCGTGGTTGGTCATTGTCGCCGCTGAGATGTTGACAGGAGGTGTGGGCATCGGGTTTTGGATATGGGATGAGTGGAATAACTTAAAGGTTGAAAACATTCTCTTGGCGATCATTATTATTGGTGTGATCGGCCTGATGCTAGAGGCCGCACTGATTTGGTTGGTCAATCGGTTTAGCTACGAGTAGGTGCTCGTCCTCAAAGGTCTGACGGCTTTGAATCGTACAATTTCTGGAGTGTAAAAATGGCAATGATTGGTGAATCAACGGCCGAGCCGCAAGGCGATGCTCGCGCCGAGTTTCTAGCGAACTATTTAGTGGTCGAAGATGCTGGAATGGTGTTTGAAACTAAAAAAGGGGCCTTTGTTGCTCTGCGTAATATCGATCTCAAGGTCGCCAAGGGAGAGTTCGTCACCCTAATTGGGCATTCCGGCTGTGGTAAGTCAACCTTGTTGAATTTGATTGCGGGTTTGCTACGGCCTACGACCGGTAATTTGATGGTGAGTAACCGCGAGATTGTCGGACCCGGGCCGGACCGCGGTGTGGTGTTTCAAAACCATTCTCTCCTACCGTGGATGTCTTGCTTAGAGAACGTACTGCTTGCTGTTGAGCGTGTATTCGGAGGCCAAGAAAGTAAAGCCCAGCTCAAGCAGCGTGCACTGGCCGCATTGGAGATGGTGGGCTTGACTCATGCTCATGAGAAGAAACCCCAGGAAATCTCCGGTGGAATGAAGCAACGCGTTGGCATTGCCCGGGCCCTGGCCATGGAGCCGAAAGTGCTTTTGATGGATGAACCTTTCGGCGCCTTGGACGCGCTAACCCGGGCTCATCTTCAAGATGAATTGCTGCGGATTATCTCCAAAACTCAAAGTACGGTGGTGATGGTTACCCACGATGTTGACGAGGCCGTCTTGCTTTCTGACCGTATCGTGATGATGACTAACGGGCCTGCCGCGATGATCGGCGAGATTGTGCAGGTTCAACTGGATCGCCCTCGAGACCGAGTGAAGCTTGCGACAGACTCCACCTATATGCGTCACCGTGCTCAGGTGCTTGAGTTCTTGTATCGCAAACACGAACGCGTGCTTGAGACTGTTTAGTGTTGACCATTCTGATACGTGTCGCTGACTCTCAAGGTTCAAGCGGGATGTTGTTACTTTAGTTCGCGGGCACGGATGTTGCTGATGCAGTCATGTTTCCGTTGCTTTCCGTTGCGCCCTGCGCTTGTGCGAAAAAACGGTCAAAATACAAATTTGCACAATATTCGTGCGATTGTGCTTGTTCGGGCTGAAGGTAAAAGGTTACGGAATGGTTATGGGAAGATCTCAATGTAGGCGCGGGTGCAGGGGGCGGCGTGAGGTCTGAAGAGAATGTTCCGACGACTCAAGAACTATTGAAGGCCATCGGAAAGGCCAGTGGCAAAGGCTTGTCTCAAGCTCAGGCAAAGCTCTTGTATGCGCGCATACTTGAGGGTTCATTAAGTGACATGCAAGTGGGCGCGGCCCTGATGGCTCTAAGGGTTCGGGGTGAGTCCCTCCCTGAAATACTTGGGGCGCTGGCCGCCGTCGAGCCCTATATTCGAGAAATTCGCGTGCCTCCAGGCCCTACGGCGCTGGTGATTCCGAGTTACAACGGTTCTCGAATGCTGCCCAATTTACTCCCGTTGCTGGCTTGCCTCTTGGCGGACGAAGGCATCCCGGTGCTGGTTCACGGAGTACGAGCCGACCCGACCCGAATTGCTTCGGCGCAAGTTTTTCACGCCCTTGGCATGGACCCGATTGACTGCGCTCCAGAACTACTTAGCACCGAGGTAGGCATCCGTTTTAAGCGCGGAGATCCTGCCTTTGTTCCGCTGGATGTCCTGTCGCCTGCTCTCGCTAAGTTGCTTGAGCGCCGTCGGGACATGGGCGTTCGAAATACGGGGCACAGCCTTGTGAAGCTGCTGCAACCCATCGTGGGGCGCACGGTGCTGCAGTTAGCGAGTTACACCCATAGCGAATTCCGCATCTTGCAGCAAGAGGTGTTTGCGTCTTTGGGTACTTCAGCCTTGCAGTCACGCGGTTGTGAGGGTGAGGTGGTGGCGAGCGCTAAGCGAATCACTTCCATCGAATTGATCCAGGCCGGGCGCATCGAGACAATGATGGAAGCTGAGGCCTTAGATGTGTCCAATATACCGGCACTTCCGGCGGCGCAAGATATTGTCGCGACTGCGGCTTGGACACAATCGGTGTTGGCGGGTGCGATACCCGTGCCTAGATCAATTGCTCTGCAACTCGCTTGTATCAAAACGGCCTTGCGCCTTATCGATGGCGTGGCGCAAGGCAACCCGTCGCAACCAAAGCCTGGAGCGTCGAATCAAGAGGTTCTTGCGAAATGAAAAATTTGTCGTCTCAAATTGGTCGGTCCGCCAAGCTTGGTAAGGTTTTCTTGATTGGAGCAGGCCCTGGTGATCCAGAGCTTCTTACCTTGAAAGCCGCGCGGCTAATCGCCGAAGCTGATGTCATCTTGATGGATGATTTGGTCAACCGAGCTGTGCTATTGCATGCCGGCCCCAAGGTGCGAATCCGCTATGTGGGTAAACGTGGAGGTTGTCGCTCTACGCCACAGTCCTTTATCAATCGCTTAATGGCGCATGAAGCCAGTAAGGGGCACTGCGTTGTCCGCCTGAAGGGTGGTGATGCCTTGATCTTTGGCCGTGCGAATGAAGAGATTGATTTTTTAAAAGCACACGGAGTTGCAGTGGAATTGGTTGCGGGCATTACAAGTGCCCAAGCGGCGGGCGTGGCCCTAGGTCGCTCCTTGACGGATCGGGCGCATAGTCATGGTCTTGTCCTGTTGACAGGACACCCACAAAAGAACGGCGAGAACATTAATTATTCGGTGCTCGCCCAGCAAGGCCTGACCCTCGTCTTTTACATGGGCTTGGCGCGCTGCCAAGACATTCAGCGCGACTTACTGAGCAGTGGTGTCAGTGCTGCGCTTCCCGCGGCGATCATTGAGCGCGCTTCCTACGCGGACTCTCGTGTCCTTAGCACGACCTTGGGCGAGCTTAGTGACTGCGTTTTGAAGAACGCCGTGCAGTCTCCCGCCCTTTTGGTTTTGGGTCAAGTTGCGGCCCAGCAGGGGACTGCGGCTGGGCTTGATTTTGAATCTTTAAACGAGATTGCTGCCCAACACCTTGCAACAGGAATTCCATCTGATCCGCTAGTACATTACGGTTAGCAAGAATAAGTCCTTCGTAGAGGTTGGGTGTATACGCAATAAAAAGCGGCAGGTGCCCCCAGTCATGCGGTTCACGATTGCCTTTGGCGCTATTGCAGCCTTTGCATGCAGAAAGCACATTGGTCCAGACGTGCTGACCACCTTTCGAGACCGGGCGCACATGGTCGGTGGTGAGCTCATCATCTTTAAAACGCAGGCCGCAATAGGCGCATAGCCCGCGATCTCGCCGAATTAACTTGCGGCGCGTTAAAGTGGGGACGGTGTGGCTCATGCGGGCACTGCCGTAAGACCTGCCCTTGATGGCAATAATGGGATGAACTTCAATTTGTGAGCGGGTGCCCGTCAAACGACTCATGCCTCCCCGCAGGCAGGCAAAGCGATCCCCCAGCGTCCACGCTACGTTGAGCGTCGCATAGTAGCTTGCGGCTTCCTCTACGGTAATCCAGCGTTGCGGAATGCCTGCAACATCAATCTTCAGGACTTGGGTCAATTATTACCTCGCCGATCAGAATCTTACTGAGCCTACTGCATTAGTCTATTTCACGCGACCTATCTTACCGGGCTGGCTGAGCAATGCAAGTTGCTCAACACCGCTTAGCCGTTATATCGCACTTTGTGACTCAGCGCGAGACGCACTCCTCGGTCACTGCGAAAGTCGAAAGATATTCGCCGACTACAGTCCGGGCGAGACTAAATAGGGACCAAGGCGTCGGCTCCTGGCAGGCTAGACTCCAAAGTGGGCACCGGACTCCAGGTTCCGCTACCGGTTTCGCCAAACATTATTACGCGGTTCCTGCCTGATCGTTTGGCTTCGTAAAGAGCTTGATCGGCTTGTTCAATGGCCTGGCTGAGCGGTTGGTCGGTATGGGCAAAGGCAATGCCAATGCTGATGGTGCAGGGAATTTCAAAGCCGGCAAAACTAAAGGGCCGTGCGTTAACGTGGTGGCGTAATCGTTCGCCAACGGCTCGCGCATCGGCAAAACGATCCACTGGCACTAAAGCACAAAACTCTTCGCCACCATAGCGCGCCAACATGGCGTCAGGACGAAGGCTGGCTCGCATCTGGCGCGCAGCGTGCTTCAAAATCGCATCACCCACCGGGTGCCCGTAGCGATCATTAATGCGCTTAAAATGGTCGATGTCGAGCATTAGCACGGCGATCATATTCCCGGCTTGCTCACAACGCGCAACGTAGCTTGGCGCTTGTTCATTGAAGCCGCGCCGACTCCCTAGACGAGTTAGCTCATCGGTGGAGAGCAGGTGCCGCAGGCGATTCGCCATTTGAGCGTTCACGGTGAGCATCAAGAGCGCAATGAAGAGGCCAGTAAGCACCGATGTGCCCGCAATGCCTACCGTTTGCGTGAGCCCAAGAACTAATGTCGAACCTTGCTTTTTGAGAACTAAATCTTGAGACAGGGTGTTGCCCAGCTCGAACAGGGCGACACCACCATAGAGCGCGGCGGTGATAGTCAACAGCTGCTTTAAAATGGGGGTATTGGTTTGAGGCAGCTTGGTGAGCCGAATTGCCAGCGCCAAGCCTAGAATGCCCTCGAAGGCGTGTCTAAGCGCGTTGCCGGTAAGAGGGCGTTGCGGGTCGTAGGTCGCTTCAAAAGCGAGAAAGGCAAAAATAATTAAGGTGACGGCGAGGCCGGTTCGGCGTTGCAAGCCAAGTAAGCGGCGGGTGAGTTCGGCCACGGTGATGACGCCGAAGACGATTCCAAAGTTGGCAATATGCAGCGCGAGTGCGAGAGTTTCTTCGACCATGATGATCGAGGCGGCCAAAATGAAAATCGCTGTTGTCATTAAGCAAACGGAAAGCCTGCTCAGCAATTGGCTCGACTGCTCATCGAGTGTGCGAAGAAAAAATACGGTGCCCGCACCCATTAGCACGATCAGTCCGGCCAGGGCATAGCCCGTCTGAATATTCACGAGAAGGAAAACGCTCATCGCGACCTCTTCTCCGGGATTTCTCCTGAAGATTTGGGAAATATCGACTTCTTCGGCGACAACTTAAATAACAAATTACCCGAAAATTTTTGCCTAAGCCATTGTTTTTCATATTCTTTCACAGATCGACCTGCACATCAAGGATTCTATTTCGGCTCATGTTCCACGGATGTCCCCTGAATCGCTCTGGAAATGCTAGAATCTAAGGCTTCGCTATGAAAAAAGCGAAAATCCCTGGCCAGAGGGCCTATTTTTAAGTTTGAAACAACGCTTGAAGTTTATTCAAGGTTATTTCCCCCTCAGAGCCGACCCAGGAAGGAGGTGATTCCGTTATGCCAGCTATTCGTTTAAAAGAAAATGAGCCGTTTGATGTTGCATTGAGACGCTTTAAGCGTTCCATTGAGAAAACTGGCCTGTTGACGGAATTGCGTGCGCGCGAATTCTATGAGAAGCCAACGGCCGAACGCAAGCGTAAGAAAGCGGCTGCTGTAAAGCGCCATTACAAACGCATCCGTAGCCAAATGTTGCCTAAGAAGATGTACTAAACCCTCAAGGTTTAGGAAGATGTACTAAGCCACAAGCTTGGTGCAACTTAGAAAACCCGTCCGGGCTATCTTGGGCGGGTTTTTTATATTTTGTCATCTGCGGGGGCGGGTTCCTAGTGGCCGAATGCCTAGCGGCTGAATTCCTCGTTGAAAAGGAAAAGATTATGAGTTTAAGAGAGCGAATTACTGAGGACATGAAGATCGCAATGCGGGCCAAGGACGCTGATCGCTTGCTGACGATCCGCGGCCTGATGGCGGCCATTAAGCAAAAAGAAGTGGATGAGCGAATCCAGCTTGATGAGGCGCAAATCGTTGCGGTCGTCGATAAGTCGATCAAGCAACGCCGTGATTCAATCGCCGCCTTTGAGTTGGCCAAGCGGCAAGACTTAGTGGACAAGGAAAAAGCCGAATTGACCGTTCTGGTCGCATATATGCCAATGCAAATGGCCGGGCAAGACATCGCTCTCGAGATCGCTGCTGCAATAAGCTCCAGCGGCGCTACCGGTCCCCAAGACATGGGCAAGGTTATGGC
>JANOPA010000031.1:0-28900 GCA_031421635.1 Betaproteobacteria bacterium
AGTTGGGCGCAGAAAGAAAACAGTACTCCAACGCTGGTGACTAGGGTGCATTTAAGCCACATTCGACGAAGCGGGGACAGTTGCGACACGACGACTGTTGTAAGCATACCGGCTCGAGGGGAATGGGTGGGTCGGCGATTCACGGGCGGCGCCTGAACGATGAGCTTCGTGAGCTTCGTGAGCTTCGTGAGCTTCGTGAGCTTCGTGAGCTTCGTGAGCTTCGTGAGCTTCGTGAGTTTCGTGAGTTTCGTGAGTTTCGTGAGTTTCGTGAGCTTCGTGAGCTTCGCAGGGCTTCACGACAACATGTCAGGCAACGATTGTTACGACTGCGCATCAAGCACAATTTGCGTCTGAGTCACCACAGCACAGAGTCGCCCTTCTGCGTTCCGGATCGACGTTTGCCATACCATCGTAGTGCGACCGCGATGCAAGGCCAGGCACTCCGCCGTCACCGTGGTATTGACTCGCGCGCCTGCCATGAATTTGGTGCTGGAGTCGGTCGTCGTGGTGCGCTTACCCGGAGGTAAGTTGATCACGGTTCCCACCGCTCCTAAGGTATCGGCGAAGGCCATGTAACTGCCGCCATGCAAAATGCCACCACCGGTGGTGATATCCGAGCGAACAAACATTTCAGCACACACTCGCTCCAGGCTTACTTCCGTCAACTTAACCCCTAGAAGGCCGGGCAACATGGGATCAATCAGCGCTTGCAATGTCTCTTTAGTGTGGGCCATATCTATTCCTTTCATGAAGTCCAGTACTGATCTTGCACTTTCTTAAATTCATCACCGAGCTGGGCAATCAAGCTCGTCTGATAGGGCAGGAGCTTCTGCCCTGGCATCAAATCATGCTGAGGCGTAAATGGGCACTCGGCAGCGGTCTTGATACCGGACAACTCTTCCAGCACTGCGAGCCCAAAAAACGGGACCGAAACCGGACAGTAGCCGCCCTCGTGAGTGAGTACCAAGCGTCCCTTCGAATGGCGCCCAGCAACATCCATCACCGCCTGGGTCATCCAACGAAACGCAACCCCATCGAGCAACATGCGCCCAAGCGGATCAAAACGCCCGGCATCATAACCACAGGCCACTACAATAAGCTCCGGTCGAAAATCCTCAAGTGCGGGCAAGATGATTTTCTCGAACGACTCGCGATACGCCCCAAAACCGCATCCCGGTGGTAGCGCAATATTGAAGTTATATCCCAGTCCTGCGCCAACGCCAAGTTCATCTGCCTCACCGCGCACTTGAAGATAGCCCGCCTGCTGGTGAATGGAGAGTGTCAGCACATCGGCCCGACTCTCAAAGCTTTTCTGAGTTCCATTTCCAAAATGGACGTCCCAATCCACAATCGCCACTGTTGTTAAGCCGTATTGTTTGATCGCATGTTCGGCGGCCAGTGCCGCGTTTGAAAAAACGCAGAAGCCTTTGCCACCATCCGGTTCCGCGTGATGACCCGGCGGTCTGGTGAGCGCATAAGCGGTGGCGACCTGGCCCTGCATCACCGCGTCCACTGCACTCAATGCACAGCCCGCTGAGCGTCGCGCCACATCCCAACCATTCGACGAAATCGGTGCACCAATACCAGTTTCGCCTCCGCCACTAGCCGCGACCTGCTGAACCTTTTGCACATAATCCACGGTATGAATACGGGTGAGTTCGCTTAGAGTTGCATCGCGCGATGGGATGCTTTGCATCTGAGCAAGCAGCCCTGAAGTATTCAGTAGATTGAGAACGCGACGCTTCGGATCTGCATTTTCGATATGGCGATTGTAAGGCTCGATAAAGCCCATCGGTTTAAGCATCAGAGCATAGTTTCCGGGGTCGTGCCAAAAGCAAAGCTCATCGCTGACGAAGCCAATTTTAGTAGGGATCTTCTTGGCCGTTACGCCGGGTGACGAGTGAAGATTGGGCATGCTCCGGGTCCAGATTGATTAGCGTTTCATTAGGGTAAACAGACGCCCCAGCATGGGCCATAGCAAAATTAGACCGAGATTGTCAACATCACGGCCGAAATCGGGCGCGACACGAAAGGCATTAACGAGCCTTCCAAAGTATCGCCCATCACCATCCCTAAAATCAATGGGATGGTGGGAATATTGGCACGCGCACAGACCAAGCCAAAAACACCGAAGGCCGTCGCTACCCACACATAATGCATCGAGTTGGCCGCCGAAAACGCGCCAACAAAACAAAGCGTCAAGATAGCCGCGCCGAGCAGGCGCGGGTCCGTGTAAGCGAGCCGCGCTAAGAGCTTCACACCAGCCACCAGAAGCACCAGAAGCACCACATTAATGACCAGGAGAGAGGCGAACACGCCATTAATAATTTCTGGGCGCTCCGTGAGAAGCGAAGGGCCAGGCACAATGCCGTGCACTACAAATACGCCCATGATGATGGCAGTAATCGCGTCGCCCGGAATACCAAGCGTCAACCCCAATCATGGCTCCACCGGAGTTAGAGTTATTCGCGCTCTCTGCGGCGACGATGCCCTCCGGATTGCCTTGGCCGAAGGGGGTCAGATCCTTGGGATTACGCTGCGCCCAGAAGTAAGCCAGTGAAGTCGAGAGAGCCGCCCCCACGGCGGGCAAAACACCAATCGCTGAGCCCAAAAACAAGCCCTTGGCAAGCGTCCTCGGATATTTGAACGGCTCCAGAAAAGCCCGCCAAGAGATACCCGCCTTAGCAATCAGCGAAGCATCGAATGAGGGCTTCGGCGAGCTGATCATGACCAGAGCCTGCGCTAAACCGAACAATCCCACTGCCACCGGCACGAGAGGGATGCCACTTAACATCGCGCCAGACCCGAAGGTGTATCGCTGCTCATTAGAATTCGGATCAATTCCGACTGTGGCCAGAAAGAAGCCCATGGCCATCATCATGAGGGCGGCCGCGAACTGCTTGCGGTAAGCCTTACCCACACACACTGCCGCCAAGAGAATCGCCATGACGTTCTCAGCCGCGCCAAAACGCGCTGCAAAGCCCGCCATCGGACGAGCGGCTAGGCCGAGCAATAAGGCACTCGCTATGCCGCCTACAAAGGCCGACATAAACGCTAAAGATAGTGCACGCTCAGCCTGGCCTTTTCGAGCCATCGGATAGCCGTCAAACATGGTCATGATCGACGAAGCCTCGCCAGGAGTGCGAATCAAAATCGAGGTCACCGCCCCACCATAGAACGCGCCACAGTAAACACCCAGCAACAAAGAGATGCCGGCCAGTGGTGGCATGCCATAGGTAAAGGGTAGAAGCACCGCAATGGTGACCCCCGGGCCAACCCCTGGCAACACGCCCACCAAGAGTGCCAAGGCAATTGGGACGGTGGCCAGGACTGAGAATCCTTGCAGCAGGCTGCGTGCGAAATCGAAAGTGTCGATTAAAAAAACCATCCGTGGCCAAAGGCGACTTTAAGTACTTTGACAAAGACAATCCATAAACCCAAGGCCAAGGGTATCGCCAACAACAAAGTCTGACGCAACGAAAAGCTCAGCAGGCACCCACAAGCGCTAAGGAAGGTAAAGGTGCTCAGCAAAAAGCCAAATACAGGTACGGCCAAGGCATAGAGCACGAAGAGCAGAAGGGCGACCAGAGCAATCGGCAATTGCGCCGTCGAGCTGTCCAGCTCGTCTGAGCCACTGGTTGCGCGGTTCAAAGACTGAGCTTTCCTGCGCAGCACAAGCTCCGCTGCGCCCGCAATCAAAACCAAAACGAGTGCAAGCCGCGGAAAGCTAGCGGCCGACTCATACCAGGGAGCGCGCAGCGGAAAAGGATGAATCAAGGCCGGTGTAGCGGTCAAAGCCGCACCGGCCAACATGACGATGACCAACAACAATAGACCCCCTTGAAGCCGCGACCAAGGGGGTGCTTCCGTTTCGGTGCAGCCAAGGGCCCCACCTCTGCCTTCATTTTTTAAGCATTCCCAGCTCATTCATCAGCTCTGAAATCCATTTGAAGTCCTCACCAATACGCTTGGTCATTTGTTCGGCGTTCATTTGTATTGGTGGGATACCGACTTTCTTCATCTGGTCTTGCACCGGTTTGTCATTCAAGGCTTCCGCCATAACCGCCGATTAGCGCGCGATGATGTCCTTGGGCACACCGGCTGGCGCGGCCATGCCGCCCCAAGTGTAGAGGTCGCCATAGCCTTCTTCTTTAGGGGTAGCCACATTTGGATAGAGCGGGTTACGAGCCGGTCCCCAGGCTGAAATGACCTTAGCTTGGCCCGCCTTCACATAGGACAAAACCGATTCGGCTCCGGCGGTGGTGATGTCGGCGTCGCCCGCAATGAGCTCTTTGGCGGTAGGGTTCGGAAAGGCCACCACCTTGTAGGGCCAACCGTCGCGTTTGGCTATTTTGGCGACGATCAGAGCGGGTACGGCCGCCGGGGCATAGCTACCCACGATTACTGGCTTGCCATTCTTCTTCGCCCAGTCACCAAACTCCCTGAGATTCATTGCCGGAATGTCGTTGCGTGCAGCGATCACGAGATCGTTAATCAGCATGCCTCCCACAGGCTGGTAGTCGGTAAGTTTATAGGGCGTATTACCGGCGATGATCTGGGAAATTCCTGGACCCAGTGTCCAGGTGCCAATGGTGTAGCCATCCGGCTTGGCCCGGGTCATTTCTGCAAAGCCCACCACGCCACCACCGCCCGGCTTGTTGATGACTTGCACCGGCACCCCGAGTCGCTTACTCATACCTTCGGCTACCAAACGCGTAATCACGTCCATATCGTTGCCAGGGGGGTAGGGGTAAATGATTTCAATAGCCTTGGACGGCCATTTGTCTTGAGCAACGCTCGGCGCCGCCATCAAGGTGGCCACCGCCAGAAGAGTCAAGCCCACGCCGAGGTGAGTAAAGATCTTTTGAATGGATGTATGCATGTCCGTCTCCTGATGTTTTCTGCTGTCAATTTTCTTGTACAAATCGTTTTGCGTCGTGTCTTATCAATCTAGGTCTTGTCGATCTAGGCTTTTTCCGCAGCGCTAATCGCGAGGTGGAGAATTCTGAGCATTTCATCGACGTCGCTTCGGCTAAACACCAACGGGGGCGACAATATCAAACGATTGCCTGAGACGCGAACGATCGCACCTTCGGAAAAGGCCGTTTCCACCAAGGTTTGCACAGAGGGTGAAGGCGCTGCCAGCATTTCCTTACTGTCTCGGCTGGTAACGAACTCAAGCGCTGCCATCAGTCCCTTGCCTCGAACATCCCCGACCCTTGGATATCGCATCAGCTCCATCAGACGCTCGTTAAAGTAGCCTCCCACCTCTACGGCACGGCCCGATAAATTTTCAGAAGTGACGATGTCTAGGTTGGCATTCGCGGCCGCACAAGCAAGGGCGTGACCCGAATAGGTGTAGCCATGCATCATCGAAGCCGGGACATCCGGTTTATTCCATGCGCTCGCCACACGTTCGTTCACCAAGGTTGCGCCCAGCGGAACGTAGCCAGAATTTATGCCCTTAGCCATCGCCATCATGTCAGGCGCTACGCCCCAGGCCCGCGCTCCGCAAAGCGAACCAATTCGCCCAAAGCCGGTCACTACTTCATCGCTGATTAATAAAATGCCATGCGTATCGAGCAACTTACGCATAGCTGGCCAGTAGCTTTCATGCGGCACGATAACGCCACCGGCCCCAAGAACAGGCTCAGCGACAAAAGCAGCAATGGTCTGTGGATCCTGGTAGAGAATAGTGCGCTCAAGGTCTGCAACACACAGACTCGCCAGCTTTGCTGGATCACTTTCATTCCAAGGATTGCGGTAGCCATAGGGTGCCTCTACCTGAAAGCAACCCGGCATGAGCGGCTCGTAGGCGGTTCTAAACCTAGGGTTGCCGTTAATCGACGCGCCCCCAAAGTGCACTCCGTGGTAGCCCCACTTTAAGGACAGGAATTTGACGCGCTCGGCCTTGCCTTCGAGCTTCCAATATTGACGCGCAAGTTTCATCGCGGTTTCAATCGCGTCGGAACCGCCGGATGAGCAAAGGACTTTCGCCATCTTTTCAGGGGCGAACATCGTCATCAGCCTCGATGACAGTTCAATCGCAGGAGAGTTCGAAGTGTTTTGAAAAGTGGAGTAATAAGCAAGCTTACCGAGTTGCGCGGTAATGGCCGCGATCACCTCGGGGCGGTTATGCCCGACATTGACATTCCAAAGCGATGCGACCGTGTCCAAATAACGTTTGCCGTCAATATCAAAAACGTGAACCCCCTCGCCTCGCTCTATGATCAGAGGTGGATTGCTTAGTGGGACCTTTGGATCCACCATCGGGTGGAGCATATGCCGCGCGTTTGCGCTTCGGACATCAATTGAGGTATTCATAATCGCCCTTGTGAGAGCACAAGCATAGCGACTTGTCTGATAATGGACAAAATCCATTACCACTCTTAATTTCGTCTTCGCGGTGAAAACCCGATGCCAAAAACGTCCACCCCATCCTTGAAAATTGAGCGCGCACAAATGGGGCCGCCAGATCTGCTCAGGCCGACCAGTATCTTCGACCTTCTCAATTTCAGGATTGCAGAGTTCTATGGCCTGAGTGGCTCACTCGTCACCCGCATGTGCGAGGGAAGCTACGGAATCACGCGAGAAGCCTGGCAATTCATCGCCATGCTGGCTGCATTAGGACCGATGTCGCCCTCCGATTTGGCGGCGAAGACGACCGTAGATCGATCGCAAGCCTCCAAAACTCTTAAAGGGCTTTCCGTAAAGAAATTGATTTATCGTCGCGCCGTCCTGGGTGACGGGCGACGAGCCACCATCGGCCTGACCGCTTCCGGTCAAGCCTTGTATGAGAAAATTTTCCCAAGAGTCGTGGAGGTGCACCACTCGGTCTTGACTGAACTCAGTCGCCACGAAAAGAAAGTGTTGTCCAACTGCTTATTGAAAATACAAAGAGGTGCTGCCCTGGCCACCGCGATGGGCTTGGTGGATGGTCATGCCGATCGTCGATACGGAGGAAGCCGGGCGAGTTGGTCCACGTCGGCTTTTTAGAGCGCGGGCCTTTCAGGAAAACGTCGCGAGAGACGTTTTCCTGACTTAATTCTTCACTTACTTTGCGCCTTGAGCCTTAGCAACCTCGGCAGCTAATTCTGAACCAGATTTGTAATGCGGCACCTTCGAATAAGTAGTGCGCTTGGTGCGCTGAAAGAAAGCATTAGAACCATTGATTTCCTCGTTCCAATACTTGTTGGCAAGTGCAAGGTTTTTAGGGACATCGAGAAGAAATGCGTCCAATGAGCCTTTGCCACCAAAAATGTATAGCTTGCCGTCGATGATGCGCCAAGTATCTGCGTCGCCACCCCAGGGAATACCGTAAGCGACGCCATTGGTGCAGTAACCGCCAAACTGGGGGATGTACTTCTCTGGTGCTTTATCAAACATTGCTTTGTGTTCGGCCTTGGAGAAGCGGAAGGTCACTCCCTTGTAAACCGTTTTAATCGACGACGAGCCCATCTTGTGGGTGTTTTCCGTGAAATAGCTGACAACATCATGACCGAACAAGATCAAATGAGCATCCTCGCCGTCTTTAATGGCATTCACGGGGGAGAGGCCTTGGCCAGGGCTTTGCGTGACGAACGGTGCACATGCACCGAGAGCAACAACGAAGGCGAGAAGTAGAAGTCTTTTGAACATTGGCGATTTGGCTGGTTAAGAGTGAGGTTGTGTACGACGCAATCAGTCGCCAAAGGAGGCCGTTCATTACATCATGCGTCGGCCACCATACTAAAACCTCCCGGGTGTCGAAACCGATGCCCGGGAGTTGTAAGCGAACTACTTCGGTGTTAAACCTTTTTAGCGGGCACCTTCGGTGCCGGAGCCACAGACCCACCGACCTTGGTGTGCTTGTCGATCAAACTACGCGCAGTCGTGAGTAACTTCTGACCATCGAAGCCTCGCTTCTTCATGTCCTCTACCCATTCCACTTCAACCTGCCGCGAAGCTCGGCGAAATTGTTGCGCCTCTTCAACGCCCACTGTAAAAATGGTGTTGTTGCGGTCGGTGGCGGACTTGCGACCGGCTGCGTCACCCGCTTGCTGAGTTTTACCTAGCCAGCCCGAAGTCGCCAAGCCGGAATTGTCATCAATGACCTTCTTCAGGTCGGCAGGCAAGCTGTTGTATTTCGCTTTGTTCATGGCCATCACGAAGGTGGTGGTATAAAGCGCGCCGCCCGCAGGATCAAACTCAGCATGGAACTTGGTCAGCTCATGCACTTTGACTGACGGCACCACTTCCCAGGGAATGACGCAGCCTTGAATGGTACCTTTGCTCAACGCATCAGGAATACCGGGTAGAGGCATACCGACAGGAGTCGCGCCCAAACTGCTCAACAATTTCGTGACTTGGCGGGTAGGGGCGCGCATTTTTAGGCCCTTCAGATCACCTACCGATTTCACCGGCTTCTCAACGGTATGAATCACGCCAGGTCCGTGAACCTGGAGTGCGAGTACCTGCACGTCTTTAAACTCGTCTGGGGCAACCGTTTGCACGTACTCCCAATAAGCTTTCGAAGTGGCTTCGGCATTCGTCATTATGAATGGGAGCTCAAAGACTTCGATGCGGGGGAAGCGGCCGGCCGTGTTGCCCGGCAAAGTCCAGATAATGTCCACGACACCATCGCGTGCCTGATCGTACAACTGGACAGGCGTGCCACCCAACTGCATCGCAGGATAGGCTTCAAACTTAATGCGACCACCAGAATCTTTCTCGACCTTGTCCATCCACGCTTTGTGCATGTTGAGCCAGACATTGGACTGGGGCGACATAAAAGTGTGAAACTTGAGCGTTACGGTTTGCTGCGCCAGAGCAGACAAAGCCGTGGCGCCTACCGCGGCCGCTAGACCGGATTTAAGCAGGGTGCGACGTTGAACCATTGTAGAAACTCCGAAAGTAGCAAAACAAAAAGATTTATACCAAAACACTTAATAAATAGAAAACGCAGCGAAGACCCGACACTGAAGAAGCGCAGTCCAGCGGGTAAGCTAAGAAGCGTCTGTCAACGAGATAACGCCCAAGACGCCAAAAGGTTGAGCCAACATACGCTAACTATCCCTCCAGGCGAACGACTTATTGCATAAACCTCAGTACATACAAAGAAATCGACGGGAAAAACAGCAGCAACAAGGTGCGTAAGGTGTCACTGATCAGGAAGGGCATCACGCCGCGATAGCTCTCGGCAATCGGTACTGCATCGCCTCTACCCTTGGTCATGCCATTAACCACGTAGACATTCAGCCCTACCGGAGGTGCCAACATCCCAAAACCAACCGTCATCAGCACCATGATGCCGAACCAGATGGCGGTATATTCCTTGCTCATGCCAAAGTCGAGAGCCATGATCATCGGAAAGAAGATCGGCACGGTCAGCAAAATCATCGACAACTCGTCCATGACTGCTCCGAGCACGACGTAAAGCAACATAATCGCCGCAACCACCATCACTGGCGATAAGCCCCAGGTACCCACCACCTGAGCCAGTTGACCGGGCACTTGCGTGAGCGCCAAGGCGGCATTCATCAGGTCAGCCCCCAAGAAAATCAAAAAGATCATCGCGGAGCTTTCGGCAGTGGCGTAGAAACAGCTCTTAAACTTGCCCCAGGTCATTTCTCGTTTGAGCAGGGCAGCGATGAAGGTCGCAAAAGCTCCGACCGCCGCGCCCTCTGTCGGTGTAAAAAACCCGCCGTAGATACCGCCAAAGACAATCACGAAGATGGCTGCAATCGGGCCAATTCCTAGCAATGCGCTGGTGATACTGTTTTTTGACACTGCGTCTTGATCGGGCGCATGACCCGGCACCAGCCGAACATAAATGGCAATCGCGATCATGTAACCCAGCATCGCGATGATGCCTGGCACCATCGCCGCAGCGAACAATTTGGCAATGTTTTGCTCAGTCAAGATGGCGTAAATCACCAAGGGGACCGAGGGCGGGATCAAGATGCCCAAGGTGCCGCCCGCGGCTAGGGTGCCCGTCGTTAAACGACCGGAGTAGCCGTGCTTGCGCATCTCGTCATAAGCAACGTTGGTGATGGTTGCAGCGGTCGCCACAGAGGATCCACAAATGGCACCAAAGGCGGCGCAAGCCAGGACCGCGCCCATCGCCAAGCCACCCTTAAAACGTCCCATCACTCCGGCCGCAAAATTGAATAGCGCCTTACTGATACCACCTTGGGTAGCGAAGTGCCCCATTAGAATGAACAAGGGGATGACGGATAAATCGTAGCTGGCGAAACGGGCGTAAGCCTGGTTGTTTAAAAAGTTAGCCAAGGGCGACCAACCGGTTTGCATAATGTAGCCGACGGAGCCGGCGACAAACATACAGGCCGCAATCGGTACCCGCACCGCCATTAGTAGCAGCATGATTCCGAAGATCATTAAGGTTAGCTGGATGGCACTCAAACCGCGAGCTCCGGGTTGTCTTCTAAAACCTCCACGGCGAATCCGAAAATCGCTTGGTGCAGGGCAATCAGCGCCGCTAAAGCCAGTGGAGGCACCATGGCCACATAAACCACCCACTCAGGAAAACCCAACATCATGGTGCCGCTTTGTGTTGTCCATGCGTTCAAGCCTCCGAGAAATGTGCGCCAAGTCATCAGGCCCAGCACACCGGCCAGAATGAGCGCACCAAAGCGATCCATGGTGTTCTTGGCACCGTCAGAAGCATTCGTGGTGAAAAAATCGACCATGATATTGCCACGCCGACATTGGCACCAGGGCATGAACAGTGCAATCGCCGCCCCCGCCGCTGCGCCAGACAACTCGAAATCGCCGACGATGGTTTTGCCAATCGTATCCCGGCCAACAACGCTGACCACGGTCATCAAGGTGATGAAGATAAGCAGCAGCCCTGCCAAAATGGCGCAAAGCTTTGCCAGGAACTGTAATACGTTCAAAGGAACCACTCCCTCTTAGTCGTTTTAAACCACTTGGCAGGCTTGCTCGAAACTCAGGCGAGGATTGCGGGGAAACAACTTACTAGGCTCACCATATCCGAGGTTTATGAGGAAATTCGCCTTGAAACGACCGTCCGCAAAAAATTCTGTGTTGACCTTTCCGAGATCAACGCCACTCATAGGGCCGCAATCTAGCCCACAGGCCCGGGCCGCAATCATAAAATAGGCGCCACTCAGGGTGCCATTCCGCGTGGCCGTGCCTTCCGCCAAGGCCGCATTGCCAGCAAACATTTCCATAGCTCCAGGGCCATGCCAGACTTGCGGCATGTGCTCGTAGAACCGCGTATCAGTTGCCACAATCACGGTCACTGGAGCCTCGCGAGTCTTATCGACGTTACCAGCCGACAACGTAGGTATGAGTCTCGTCTTAGCTTCTGGGGAGGAGACAAACACATAGCGTGCAGGCTGGGTATTCATGGACGTTGCACCCATTTTTGCGATGTCATAGACCTGCTTCAAAAGCCCCACGGATACGGGCTTGTCAAGAAAGCCATTTTGAGTACGAGCATTGAAGAAAAGCTGGTCGAGGGCGTCTTTGGAAATGATAGTCATGATGCTTCGCGATAAAAAGGGATAGGCAGAAATATACAGGCAGTCTCGATACGCGCACGGGCGCCCTAAGAATTGGCATCCAAACATCCGTCCTATTAGGAAGCCGAAAGCCATTCCACTTGAGGTAGGCTATTGACCAGATGCGCAACAGCCAATTCGACTGATAGGAAAATCCGCCCAGGAAATTTCAGCGTAAACCCTGTCTTGTCGAAATAGTCCGAGACGGGTCCCTTAATTTCGGCCAAGTGAAACCCCAAGCCCGCCTCTTTGAGGTCTTCGGCGATCTCCTGAAGCGTAAGAGCCCCCGAACTATCCACGTGATTGATCGCGGCGCCGCTGAGGACTACGTGACGAAGATCGGGAGTGGATTCAACAAGCTCAAGAATACTGGTTTTTAAGCCAGGGGCATTGAGGAAAGAAAGAGAGTCGTCAAAGCGCAGAAGCAAAATGCCCGGGAAGGTGGCCACTTCATGGCGAAGGATATTGCGGTAATGCTCGCTCCCCGGCACTTTCCCCATCACCGCGATGTGCGGTGATAAAGATCCCGAGAGATAGATAAGTACGCCCAAAGCAGCACCGAGCAGCAGACCCTGCTCCAAGCCCAGCGCAAATACACCGATAAACGTAGAAATCCAAACGTAGGCTTCTGATCGATCACTGCGCCACAGGCGAAGTGGCTCGACAAACGAAATCAAGGGAATCACCGCGACAATAATAATCGCGGCCAGTGAAAACTTAGGAATACTCTTGAAGACTCCACCAGCGAGTAGCAAGATAAAAAAAGACAGGCCAGCCGCGACCACGGATGAGAGTTGTGTTCGGGCACCCGCTGAGAAGTTCACCATTGAACGCGAGAAGCCCCCAGCCACTGGCATTGCGCCACATAGCGCCGCCACTCCATTTGCAGCACTTAAGGCGACGATTTCCTGACGCACGTTGATACTTTCGCGACGCTTTTGCGCAAGTGACTGAGCCACCGCGAAACTCTCCACATAGCTGACCAGTGCAATCATCATGGCATTCGGGAGCACCGCCCAAAACAAGTCTGGCGAGACTAATGCAATCCAGCTCGTGTCTATTTTAAGGGCACTCGCGGGTACAGCACCCACCACGCTCCAGGTGGAAGTCGACTTTCCGAAATAGACCGTGAAGAGCACCGCAGACAATGCCAGAAGAAGGAGTGGGCCCATTCTTGAAAGAAGGAGAGCACCGGTCTCGCCAACCCGCGAGCGGGTCAATTGCTGAAGCCAGGGCCCTACAAATTGACCATAGCTGAACAACATCACGGCGGCAATGATGCCTTCGACAAGGGTCGACCCATTCAACAGGGCTGACAGCGCTTCACTCACGGCTGTTAGCTCAAACCCGGGCGACTTTGATTCGATTCCACTTAGTCCAAGGAGCGGCTTAAGCTGACTCGAAACAATAAGTAGGGCTGCAGCGACCGTGAAGGCACTCAGAACCGGCTGCGAGAAGACTCGCGTGACAATCTCTAAACGAAGCCCCACCAAGAGCACCAAAAACAGTGCCGCTTGTGCAGCTAGTAATGAAACCACCACCATGTGTTGTCCGGGAAAGCGGGTTAGAACTTCTGCCAGCATCAACGCGGCAACCGATATCGGGCCCACAGAAAGTGTGCGACTACTGCCCAAGAGTGCGTACACCAACATGGGTAACATGCTGGCCGCCAGGCCAACCTCGGGAGGTACGCCCGCCAATTGCGCGAAGGCCAAAGCCTGGGGCACGAGCACCAAGCCCGTTATTACACCGGCAACGACATCCGCAAGGCGGTGGGCGCGCCCGTCAGTGATGATTGCCGACAGGCCAGGGGCAAAGACGTTAAGACTCACTCGACGTTTCTCGCGACTTCTCTTGGTCGCTCACACCAACCAGCGCTTCGCACCCCACATACCGACCAGCAAGGCGACCACAAACGCCAAAGCGTCGAGCCCCCCGATCAAGAGAGATGCCAAGCCCGGTCCAGGACAGTACCCTGCTAAACCCCAGCCGATACCAAACAATGCCGATCCAGCCAAGAGTTTGGAATCAATGTCATTTTTGGTTGGCAAATGGAACTTTTCGCTTACCCAAGGCCGATTCCTTTTCGGAGTGATCGCGAACGCTAACAGCGTCACCATCAAGGCGCCACCCATTACCAAGGCGAGCGAGGGATCCCAAAAACCAGGTTGCGCCTGCCACGAGATTCCTTTGAGAAGCCCACCGAGATCAAGAAACCCGATGACCTTGGCCGGTTGAGTCATCCCCGAAACGACCAACCCTAGTGAAAAAAGAAGGCCGGCGACCAAGGAAGAGATCAGCACGGCAGGCGATGGATTGGCTTGTATTTTTGACATATTGTTCGATTCCTATTCAGATCATTGCTCGACCGAGGGCCAAATAGACAATGGCCACCGTCACAAAACCAAAGACCATAAAGGTTAGAGTTGCAGCCAAAGATCGCATCGAACGTCGACCTAAGCCACACACACCGTGACCGCTCGTGCATCCCGCACCCATCACAGTGCCTACTCCGACCAGGAGACCGGCGGCGATCAAAACGACCAGCGGCCGCGTGCTCACCATGGCTGGCTGCAACCAACCCGCAAACGCTGCGCCACCGCCAATCAAGCCGACAAGAAAAGCCCAACGCCACATACGGTCTGACGTCGCCTCGGAGGCAGAAGGCACCAAGGCCGAAGCAGTAATGCCACTAATACCCGCTACCCGACCTATCGACGCCAGAAGCAACCAGCTTGCCAGGCCGATCAAAACACCACCGCCCAAGGCCTGAGCCGCAGACCACATATTTGCATTCATTTTGAAATCCCATATTAGGCAACGTCGCTAATGTATCATATACTCCAGGGGGTATACTTATTTTTGATGAAAGAGGAGAGGCTTGATGTCGAAACTAAATGATCCGGTCAAAAAAAAGGCACTCAAGTCTCGCCTAGCCCGTGTTGAAGGGCAACTGCGAGGCTTGCAAAAATCTCTCGAGGGTGAAGCCGATTGTGAGCTGATCGCCCAGCAATTAAGGGCCGCTCGTAAGGCGCTCGACAAGGCCTTCTTCGTCATGGTGGCCTGTGTTATTGAGCAAGGCGAAAATCCACCGGCCCAGATCGCCGCCATGCTGAGCAAATATGCCTAGTCGCCATCATTGACAGGCACGGGCATTTACGAAACATCGCGCAGCCTTTGGTGCGGCCAAGAGGTATTCTCACTTCCTTCTTCGCGGTGCCATTTTCAACAGAGAATTCATGATTAGTTTTAGCCTAGACCCAAAAGATGAAGCCCTCGCCCTCAAGGTCGAGACTTTCGTACGTGAGACCGTTATTCCTTTTGAAACCGATGCGCGCAATTCCGCCCACGGTCCAACGGAAGATCTGCGGCTAGAGTTAAACGCCCTCGCGCGCCAAGCCGGTGTTCTCGCAACCCATGTTGCACCGGAATTTGGTGGGCTGGGCCTCTCTCAGTTGCAACGAGCCATCGTGTTTGAGGCTGCGGGCTATTCGCCGCTTGGTCCCATCGCTGTGCATTGCTCGGCACCCGACGAGGGCAATATGCATATGCTTGAGCTGATTGGCAGCGAAACGCAAAAGCACAAATATCTCAAACCTCTAGCCAATGCGCAAACTCGCTCGTGCTTCGCCATGACCGAACCTGAGGGAGGCGCGGGTTCGGATCCCGCTCTACTCGCAACCAGTGCCGTAGGTGATGGCAAGCGCTTTACCGTCAATGGCAAAAAATGGCTCATCACCGGCTTTGATGGCGCAAGCATGATGATCTTGATGGCGCGCACCGTCGTTAACGGCGAGGATGTTGGCGCCACCATGTTCATGGTGGACTTGCCGAACCCCGCGGTCCATCTGGTCCGCATGATCGACTCTATGGACTCCTCGTTTACGGGCGGTCACGCCGAGCTCGACATACGAGACCTCATCGTGACGGCGGACGACATCCTTGGCGAGATAGGCAAGGGTTTTCGTTACGCACAAGTGCGTCTGGCTCCCGCCAGGCTCACCCACTGTATGCGTTGGCTCGGAGCGGCGCGTCGCGCGCAAGATATTGCGCTGGCCTACGCACGCAAACGTCAGTCGTTTGGCAAGTCTTTAGGTGAACATCAAGGTGTCGGCTTTATGCTGGCCGATAACGATATGGATCTGCATATGGCCCGTCTTGTGACGCGTGAAGCCGCGTGGCAACTGGACCAAGGCCATAAAGGCAATATGGATTCCAGTCGCGCCAAGGTCATTGTCTCCGAGGCTTTGTACCGGGTTGGCGATCGATGTGTACAAATTCTCGGGGGCGCGGGGCTCAGCAGCGATACCCGGGTGTCGCAAATCTTTCGCGAACTGCGTGCTTTCAGGGTTTATGACGGACCATCGGAGGTGCATCGCTTTAGTCTTGCTCGCAGGTTACTCGCGGGGAAGTAGCTTGCGGGTAGTTGCACAAAACCTTGCCGGTTCGTCGCATGCCGACGTCCGGCTCGTGCGCAAAGAGCACCATTAGTCGTCGCTAGCCGCCGAATCACCACTTAACACCGACCAACGGCAAGGCGCGCGGCAGACCCGCCGAAAGCAAACGCCTAAACTTATCGGGTGAACTCGGATTCTTCTCAGACCCTAGCCGTCAACGCTACCAGCACCTCAAAAGGGAGGCGCTTGCGCGTCGGTTCGCGTTCGCAATTCTCAGCCTTGGAAGCCCGCACGCTTTACTCGGCCGATCTTGGTCTTGCAGGAGCGCTGCCCGCCTCGGATGGCTTTTCAGCTCTTCCGGCTGAAGTGGGTTCGCCGCGGGCACCGCAGTCTGCCGGCGCTAGTCGCAATGTGAATCTCACCGAAAAGTCTCAAGCTAATGAAGCGGTAGCCGCGTCGTCCGACAGGGATGCTTTCGCCGACTTTCTAAAACTAAGCGCGGGTTTGAGCGCCGGGGCGAAGTCAACAGCCTTAGAGGTCGTCTTGATCGATAGTCGGGTCTCCGACATCGAGGCCTTGCGTGCCGATTTCCGCCAGCAAATTGCCCAAGGGCGCAATCTGGCGGTCATAGTGATTGATAGCCAAACTGATGGCGTACAGCGGACTACGCAAATCCTCTCCCTGGCCGAGCAACCCGTGTCGGCCTTACACATCATCAGTCATGGCGAGAGCGGTACGCTGACTCTTGGTGCTTCGATCCTCGATGATCAAAGTATTGAAACCCGCAGTGGCGAAATTGCAAGCTGGGGTCGTTATCTAAGCGCGGACGCTGATGTACTTCTCTATGGTTGCGATCTGGCCTCCAACCTCTCGGGTGAGAACATGCTCACGCGGCTTGGGGAAATCACCGGCGCCGATATTGCGGCCAGCCGAGACCTCACGGGGGCCAGCAAACTCGGCGGTGACTGGGACCTTGAGTACCACTCCGGCCGTATTGAAACTGCAGTAATCGCCACTACCGATTTGCAAGAACATTGGCAGAATATTTTAGCCTCGAGCACCAGCGGTCTGCTCACCGTCAATGCGACCACGGTGGGCCCGCAACTGATCGCTCCGTTTGCCGAAAGCGGGCGCAACGTCTCGGTCAACAACCATGGCGATATCGCCGTCACATGGATAGATGTCAACGCACAATCCGTCATGGTTCGGCTTTTTCACCCTGATGGTAGCGCGAGATCGGGTGACATCACAGTAGTAGTACAGGGCCCAATCGATCCGGGCCAGCTCTGGCAATTTCAACCGATCGTTGCCATGCGTGAAGACGGTAGTTTTGTTGTCTCCTGGGTAGAAAAGCATGCCACAGCGGGCAATGACAAGCTTTGGGCGCAGCGCTTTACTGCCGAAGGCATAAGTCTCGGTCAAGCCGTTAATGTCACCGGTGGTCAAAGCTACGATGCGATACAACGCCCTGACATTGATGTCGATGCCAACGGTGACTTCTTCGTTGTGTATGAAGGTTATGACGGCAATAAGAATCATGTCTATGTTTCCGGTTTTGACCCCTTTGGCAACGGTCTCTTCCTTGATCGCTTGGTCGGCAGGGCGGAATCCTTGTTTGACGGAGAAGCCTCGATTTCCGTCAAACCGAGTGACGGTTCCTTTGTCGTCAGTTGGACCGTGCAAGAACCCTATTTGGGAGGCATTGAGGTCGTTGCGCAACGCTTTACTGCCAGTGGAAATGTCCTCACCACAACGGGCACGACTGGCACTCTATCCCCCTGGTCCGATGTACTCGTTGTCGACTCCACTCTTGTCGGCTTGCAATATCAAAGCAGCATCGCCATCGCAGACGACGGACGATTCACCGTCTCCTTTATTTCTGAGGTGTATTCAGGTGCCACGCTGGTTGGCACGAACGTGCTCATGCACCAGTTCAATGCCGACGATAGTCCGGTTGGCGTTTCTTCAATCGTCGCATCGGGTGGCCCAAGCCCGTGGAATTCTTTTTCCAGCGTAGCCGTGGATGCGAATAATACTCCCGTCATCGTTTGGCAGCAAAGCAGTCAAAGCCTGAGCGCTGGCTTCGCGGGCGCTAAAATATTGTCCTACAGCGCGTCAGGAACCTTTGGTTATCAGAACGGCACCAATGACTTGGCCAACACCGCTGGAAAAACCTACACCGTGCCCAGGGTGGCTAGTAACGGCAATATCATTGTTGCAGCTTTCACAGGGATTACGACATCCCAATATAGTTACACGCCTAGTGGAGGCGGTTACATCTACACGACTTCGGCACTGCCTACCGCCCCAGTTCAGGACGTTTTGATGGTGGTTCGCCAAAGCAAAACGTCAGCGTATTTTGCAATCGCTCCAACCATTGTTGTCCCCGACAGCCAGATCATTCTTGAAGATGCGACCGGACTGTCCTTTACCTTGGGTTCGGGAAAGGCGATTCAAATTGGAGACTCCGATGCCGGTACCAATTCACTCCATGCCAGGGTGAGGGTACCACTAGGCTCTGGGCTACTTGAAATCGCCAACCCCACTATGGCGATCAATCCGCTCACCCCTGGCGTGCCTTACGCAGGCCCGATCTCGGGCGAGACCCTTCAACTAGAAGGGACGGTAGCGCAACTGAACCAAGCCTTGGCCCAGCTCGTCTACAGGCCTGCCAGTAATTTTAATGGCAGCGTTGTTTTATCCATCGATACCGCTGAGCTCTATGGCGCACCTTCACTCACTGCAAGCGGCCAAGTCAACATCACCGTGACGGCCGTGAACGACCGGCCGAGCGGCGCAAATCAGTCAGGCGTGTTGCTCGAGGATTCGAGCCGCGCCTTTGGCCTTGCCGACTTCGGATTTTCGGATGGCACTGATTCCCCAACAAACAACTTTTCAGGGGTGCGGATCGCCTCCTTGCCCCTTTCAGGGTCGTTGACTCTTTCAGGAAGTCCGGTCATTGTGAATCAGGTGATCACGATCGCTCAAATTGCTTCAGGTAATTTGGTCTACACACCGCCGCCCAATGCGAGCGGCATAAGCTATGCGAGTTTGAGCTTCAACGTCATGGACGATGGCGGCACCGCTAACGGTGGTTCAAACATTGATGCAACCGCGCGAACGTTCACCTTTAATGTGACAGCAGTGAACGATGCGCCGTCAAGCAGCAACCGAAGCCGAACGATTCCTGAAGATTCGAGCCACACCTTCAACACCGCCGATTTTGTATTCACCGATACGACAGATAGCCCCGCAAACACTTTGTCCGGAATCAAGATTACGAGCCTGCCTGGGGCCGGCTCGCTGACCCTTGCGGGCGCCCCGGTGACGCTCAACCAAATCGTCAGCACGGCCCAAATTCTAGGTGGCAGCCTGGTCTTCACACCGGTCGGCAATGCCAACGGCGCGAACTACGCCAGCTTCGGATTTCGGGTTATTGACAGCGGCGGCACTGCCAATGGTGGAATTGACACTGACCCGATCGCCCGCACCTTCACCGTGAATGTAAGCCCCGTAGCGGACGCTCCGGTCTTGGTACTCGGCACAACGACCATAACCGAAGGCAGCGCAACCATCATTACGCCATCGATGGTTTTCGCAAGTGATTCCGACAACCCGCCTCTCAGTAGCCTAGTGTTCACCGCTAACAGCGTTACGGAAGGTCAGTTTGAATACACTGGTTCACCAGGTACTGCAATTTTCAGCTTCACCCAACAAGACATTAATCTGGGTTTGGTAAAGTTTGTCCACTACGGATCAGAATTTGCCCCGACTTTTACTTTGAACGTATCGGATGGTACCAGCATCACCCCGACCCAAGCTGCGGTAATTAACTTCCTTGGCGTCAACGATGCGCCGGTGATCAGCTCAGCACAAGCGAGCATTACCGTCAATGAGGACACGCTCAAACTATTTAACAGCGCCAACAGCAATCTCATCACCATCGCCGATGCCGATGCTAACGCCAGCATCATTCAACTCACGCTAAGCGCGCCTAACTCAAGTATCAGCCTGGCAAACTTTTCAGGCATTACCGTGACGGGCGGCGCCAACAACAGCAGTTCGCTCATCGCGCAAGGTACGCTTGCGGACTTAAACGCGGCTTTAAACGGTCTCGGCCTGCAACCCAATGCGAACTTCAACGGAAGCTCCGCGCTCACTATCGCTGTCAATGATCTTGGTGGTAGCGGCACGGGAGGTGCGCGTCAAAACTCCCTAATGCTCCCGATTACGGTAATGCCTATCGCGGATGCGCCAGAGGGCACCAACTTAAGCCGGGCCTTTGCCGAAAATTCCACGTTGGTTTTGAATCAATCTGATTTTGGCTTTACAGATCCTCTGGATCTGCCGGGCGACGCCTTTACAGGGGTTGTGTTTACAACGCTTCCGAGCCAGGGTTCACTGACCTTGTCAGGCGTACCAGTGACAACGTCCGTTTTCATTCCCGTAACACGAGTTGACGCGGGCGATCTGGTCTACACTCCCGCGCCGAACAGCTTCGGTCTAAATTATGCGAGCGTGAGTTTTATCGTTGTCGATGGTGGTGATCCTGCCAACGGTGGCGCCACCATTGACGCTAGTGTAAACATTCTGAGCTTCGATGTTACCTCCGTGAATAGCGCACCAACGTTTTCAGTGGTTCGATTTACCGAAAGCATCGATGAAGAAAACCGCTTGGTATTCTCATCATTGACCGGCAACGCAATTGAGCTCAACGATCCAGACTCCGGAGCCTCAATGGTTGAGCTCACCCTCAGCGTACCGCAAGGTACGTTGACTCTCGGTAGTCAATCCGCCTTCCTTATTACAAGTGGCGCCAACAACAGCAACTCAATGGTTCTCAGAGGCAGCATCACCAATCTCAACCTCTATCTTAACGGACTGACGTTCACCCCTCCGTCAAACTTTAACGGCTCGACGACTCTCAGCCTCATGCTCGACGACTTAGGCAATAGTGGTTCCGGCGGTGCAATGGCCACGGCCGCGTCGATCAACGTCAACGTCAACGCCATGAATGACGCACCCATCATTCAAGCTCAACCGCTGATGGCAGGCACAGAAGACACGGCTTTTGTTTTCTCAACCCGTCAAAACGCCGATCTACTTTCGGTGACGGACCCCGATGGTAACGTGATGATGGAGATCACCCTCAACGCTAGTAACGGCGTGCTCAGCCTGAATGGACTCAACGGTTTAAGTTTTAGTCTCGGTGATGGCAGCAAGGACAGTCAATTGCGCTTCAGTGGTTTGGCAAACGACATTAGTGCAGCCTTAGATGGCCTGAGCTTTGATCCAGATTCAAACTTCGTTGGCGATGCGATACTGACTATCAGTGCAAACGATCAAGGCGGCATTGGCTTCGGTGGTGCTAAAACTTCCGAAAGCACAGTGACTTTAAGAATTCAGCCTGTCAACGACGCGCCGGTGGTACGGACTGCTAATGCCATCAGTACGGTCACAGGTGCAACTTCGTTGATCGGCTCCGACAAACTCCTGACCGTAGACGTTGAGTCAGGCGCTCAAAATATTGTCTATACACTGGAATCCGTACTGACTCAAAGCGAACTGCTTTTGTCTGGCCGTGCTCTTGGCATCGGCGACACCTTTACACAGGAGGATGTCAATCTTGGATCGCTAACACTGCGTGCGTTGGCTTCCTCCACGGGAACCGAGACACTACAATTGTCGGTCAAAGATCTCGGTGGAGGAAGCGCGCCATCAATCCGCATGAACATTGACATCCAACCCCGGCCAACCGTCGCAGGTGTGACCCCAACAGGCTCGCCGGGCCCAATAACGACGGGCAACACCGCCACCATCACAGACGCGGTTGTGAAAGGTGATGCCAAGGCGTTAGTTGACCCGACCAGCATTGCACCAAGCGCTTTACCCAATGCGCCATCTATTCCAGTAGCCAGTGTAGAGAGCGGCGCGGGTGCCGAGAAACTGGCCGCAAGGAGCGCAAGTTCTGGCGGCACTCCAAGTCCGACCGCCAATTCCGGCGCGGGCGTCGGGTCCAGCGTGAATCGAGGCGATGCCTCTCGTTTGCCCGAGCAGTTACCTAGTTCGCTCCTACCGATTGGTCAGCTCCCCAGTGCAAACCCCTTACAGGTGATCAATCCTTCTGAGCTCCCTAAGTCTGCGGAAGGGCAGGACCCAGTCACGACACTTCCAAGCGGCATCAGCCTGCCTAGCCTGACCCCGTCGCTTGATAAGGTTGTCGCTGACAACGGCTTTCAAAAGAATCTAGAGCGCGTTCGTGAGGATGTCATGCAAGTCGCCTCGTTGGATCGCAACGTCATGGCATCGACGATAGGCGTCAGTGCCAGCTTCACCATTGGATATGTGCTTTGGCTAGTACGCGGCGGTGTATTGATTAGTAGCTTACTAGCGTCTTTGCCTGCCTGGCAGATGGTTGACCCTCTACCTATACTGGGCAGCCTCGCCAATGGCAAAAAAGACGACAAGGACGACAAGTCACTCGAAGAACTTGTGGCACATCAATAGCCTTGGAGCGTGGATAGGGCAACTTCCTTACTTACTTGCCTGACCCGCTCTTACGCAAACCTAAGCCAATCACCACACCCACCACCAACAGCGCACCGACGGCTTGAATCGCCGCAATCGTTTGGCCCAAAATCAGCCAAGCTAGGGTCAGCGCGAACACCGGCTCCACATTCATGATGGCTGAATTGCCGGCAACCCCAAGTTTGGGAAGCACCGACAACATGATTGTGAAGGCGGTGCCGTACAAAAAAGTAAGCGCAAGCAAGCCTCCCCAACCGGTCGGGTCGGTCGGCATTTGAAAGCCGCCTTGCAAAGTTGCCACCACCATCGCGAACAGTCCGGCAATACTCAAGGTGGTGAAGGTTCGAACCCGGCCGTCCAAGGCACTGGCCTCATGTTGAATCAGAACCATGGCCAAACCGAAGATCGCGCCGGCCGCAATCGCAAAAGCGACGCCGCCACCAATTTTCTGCCATTGCCCTGAAGCCCCAAGCCCTGAAGCCGCACCGAACACGTCTAGTGCCATGGCCAATCCAACCAAGATGATAGGCATCATGATCAAGGTCGCCCGCTCGGGTTTTCGCTGGTAAAGAACAAAATCCCAAAAAGCAGCGAAGAGCGGAAAAGAATTGAAGGCCAGCAAGGCCAGTGCAACGGGTAAACGCGCGACCGCCGAATACAAGCACAGACTTTGGATACCGATCAGCAGTCCAATAAGAGGAAGAACCCGCTTATGCCGGGCGGTAAACAGAAAAGGTACTCGCTGCCAATAGATGATGCCCGCAACAACAGCGGCGGTCACCAAGCTCCTGAAAACGACCGCCGTCGCCACGTTGGCGCCGTGGTTAAAAGCGATACGGGCTGCGACGTGATTCGCGCCCATCATGAAGGCGATCAGAAGGAGTGTTGCAAAAGCGAGGCCAGTCAAAGCACGTGGATTATTCATGGCCCGAGAATACCGCAGCTCCGCCGAGGAAGAGAATCGCTTATCATTTCGGAATCACTCATCAAAAAACTAATTGGTCATTTTGGAGACGCCATGATTTCAAGCCGCGCGATCGTTTTCACCGGAAACGGGGCACCCTCCGTCCATGTGCCCCCATCGAGCCAAGAACAACCTTTGATTAAGTGGAAGGATTTCAAATCACTCAAGGCGCTTGGGTTGTCCGCAATTCTCGGCTTCGCAGCGATAACCGGTGCGATAGGCACCGCCCAGGCCCAGGAAAACTGTGCCAATCGTGGCGATCTCGATGGTATTTACTGCGATGCCAACAAGGACATGGTTGCGGACACACCCAGCGACCCCAAGAAGCTTAAGACCCCTTCAACACTGGTCTTCACTTACACACCGGTCGAAGACCCAGCCGTTTATGAAAAAATATATAAGCCCTTCACTGAACATCTTGGCCAATGCACGGGAAAGAAAGTAGTTTATTTCCAAGTACAAAGCAATGCCGCCCAAATCGAGGCCATGCGCTCAGGCCGCTTGCATGTGGGAGGGTTTTCTACAGGTCCGACCGCCTTTGCCGTCAATATCGCCGGGGCAGTACCCTTTGCAGTCAAGGGAACAGAGGTCGCCGGACAAGGTTATAACCTGATCGTGATCGTCAAAGCCTCCAGCAAATTTCAAAAGCTCTCCGACTTGAAGGGCTCGAAAGTTGCTCATACTGCGCCTTCCTCCAACTCCGGACACATGGCTCCGATGGCACTTTTTCCAAAAAATGGCCTGACCCCTGAAAAAGATTACAAAATTCTTTTTTCAGGCAAACACGACCAATCGGTATTGGGGGTGAACAGCGGTGATTACGACGGCGCGGCGGTCGCTTCCGACGTGTTTGAGCGCATGGCGAAACGTGGTACGGTAAAAGAGGCCGACTTCCGTATCATTTATACGAGCCCGCGCTTTCCTACATCTTCCTTCGCTTATGCCCACGACCTTGAGCCGACCTTTCGCGACAGGATGCTCAAATGCTTTTACGATTATCGCTTTAACGATGAAATGAAAAAGGCCTTCGATGGCGCAGATCGCTTCTACGCGATCACCTATCAAAAGGACTGGGCGATTGTTCGCGAAGTGGCTGAGGCCGGAGGTGAGTCCTTTAACCGTGCGGCCTATGATAAAGAGTCTGCCAAGGCCAAGAAATAAGCGCTCTGACTTTGAGTGACTCTCCTCACGCGCTTGAAATACGTGGTCTCGCCAAGGCCTACGTACCTGGCAAACTGGTGCTGACAAAAGTTGACCTTGTGATCGCGCCGCAGGGCCTAACAGCCATCATTGGCCCGTCAGGCACGGGCAAGTCCACCCTCCTGCGCTGCATCAATCGTTTAGTTAAACCGAGTGCCGGAGAGATTTGGTTTGGTAGCGAGACTGGTCGCCAGGATATCGTGGCGCTGCGCGGAGCAGCCCTGCGTCAGGCCCGTCGTCAGATTGGCATGGTATTTCAAGAATACAACTTGGTTGAAAGGCTCACCGTCATGGAGAACCTCCTGACAGGGCGGCTCGGCTATACCAACGCTTGGTCGGCATGGCGGAGAAAGTTTCCCGCCGCTGATATTGAAATGGCCTTCAACCTACTACAGGAAGTGGGTCTGAGCGACTTCGCCCATCAGCGCGCCGATGCCCTATCAGGAGGGCAACGGCAAAGGGTGGGCATTGCTCGCGCCCTCATGCAAAAGCCGCGACTCGTTCTAGCCGATGAACCTACATCTTCCCTCGACCCGAAAACCTCGGTCGAAATTATTGAACTCCTCAAGGCCGAGGGAGTCTCGCGCAATATTCCTGTGCTTGTCAATATGCATGATGTCGACCTTGCCAAGCGTTTCGCTGATCGCATTATCGGTATGTCCCAAGGGGCGGTGGTGTATGACGGCACGCCCTCAGACTTGCACGACGAGCAACTTAAACAAATCTATGGGGGCGAGTCATGGTTGGCGCACTGAGATGAGCACTTTGTCGACAAGCAAACCTTTTGCAACTTCAGGCAGAGAAAAGCTTGCCTGGCTCGCCGTTACGATATACGTCTTTTATGCTCTCAGCACACTGGATTTCAAGCCCGAGCGCTTTTCCTCCGGGCTCGCCAATGGCGCCAAGTTTCTAGCGCGCATGTTCCCCCCCGATTTAGGCAAATGGGATGTACTGTCAGCGGGCATTTTCGAGAGTCTCCAAATGGCTGTCCTGTCCTCAGCCGCCGGAATTCTTCTCAGCCTACCGATTGGCTTAATGGCTGCCCGCAACCTCATGCCGAGCGCGCTCACGTGGCCTGCGCGCGCACTCATTTCGGTCTGTCGCGCCTTGCATCCAGTGATCGTCGCCATTCTTTTTGTCAAGGCGGTAGGCTTCGGCGCATTAGCGGGCATATTGTCCCTGATCGTGGCCTCTATCGGCTTTATCGGCAAACTCTTTGCCGATGCAATTGAAGAGATTTCTGCCAAGCAAGTCGAGGCGGTTCGAGCCACGGGTGCATCTTTTATGAACGTTATTTTGTTCGGCGTATTACCCCAGGTCTTAGCGCGCTTCGTGGGCTTCGCAACCTATCAGCTCGATTCGAATTTGCGCAACTCCACCATGGTAGGAATCGTGGGCGCGGGCGGCATTGGAGGCGCTCTTTTCTCAGCATTCCAAAGATTCGACTACGACTTTGTATGTACGATACTGATTACCATCATCCTGATCATTGTGGTCGGCGAGGTGCTGACCAATTACGTGAAAAAGGCCTTTCGCGTATGAGTCACGTTCCTGTGGGCAACTTACCTCAGACTTGGCAGCGTCACACCGGCGCTGAGAGTTTCTGGCGCTGGTTGGTCTGGTTAGTCATCGTCGCAGCGATTGTCCAATCGCTGCGCACCGTGCAAGTGATCCCTGAGTTTATCGCCGATGCGCCCGAGCAGATGGCCGATATGCTCAAGCGCATGTGGCCGGTAGATTGGGCTCACTATCCCAAGAGCGTTCATGCTGCTTTGGTTGAGACCATACATATCGCGACCGTAGGCACCTTAGCGTCGGTGTTTTTAGCCCTGCCTTTCGCGCTTCTGGTCGCTAAGAACGTGACGCGAAATCCTATTCTCAATTTGCTCGCTAGAATCGTCCTTGTTTCAAGCCGTTCCGTCAATTCGCTGGTCTGGGCGCTGCTCTTCGTCGCGGTGTTTGGTCCAGGAGCCTTGGCAGGTACCTTTGCGATTGCACTTCGCTCGGTCGGCTTTGTTGGCAAGTTAATTGGTGAAGCATTGGAAGAGACTTCGCCCGGCCCCATTGAAGCACTACAAGCCGCGGGCGGCAGCAAATTCTCTGAGATCCTGTACGGCTATTGGCCACAGATCAAACCTGCTTTTTGGTCCGTCTTGCTCTTACGCTGGGACATCAACGTGCGCGAATCGGCAGTCCTCGGGCTAGTCGGTGCGGGCGGCATTGGAATGGTTCTGGACACCGCCCTGAATTTATTTCAATGGCCCAGAGTGGCCATGGTCTTGATCGCCATTTTCACAGTCGTCATGCTACTAGAAGTCTTAGTCACTCAAATACGCAAGCGAGTGCTCTAGGTGGCACCCGGCGACGTCCTAGCTTGAACGATTTCATGCTGCGTCGCAACATCGTATTTTTCGACCATTTCCTCTAGAAGCGATCTCTATACTGGGCCGAAAACTTATCTCGGAGACCTCGATCGTGAACTACGACTACCTGATTATCGGTGGCGGCTCAGCGGGCTGCGTATTGGCCAATCGCCTCAGTGAAGACCCTCAGGTGAGTGTCGCCTTGATTGAAGCGGGGCCGAGCGATAGCAGCGTGCTTATTCATTGCCCCGCCGGACTCGCCTTGCTGGCCAAGAATGGCAAAGCCAATTGGAGCTATCAGACTGTTCCGCAAACCGCTCTGAATGGCCGTCGCGGCTTCCAACCGCGCGGCAAGGTATTAGGAGGCTCGTCATCCATCAATGCCATGATTTATATCCGGGGCCATCACTCTGATTACGATCTCTGGGCTTCCTTGGGAAACACTGGATGGTCATGGAGCGACGTTCTACCTTACTTTAAACGCTCCGAGAACAATGAGCGCGGCGCTGACGCGTATCACGGTGTCGGAGGACCACTCAATGTCAAAGATCTGACCACCCCCAATCGTTTTGGAAAGATATTTTGGGAGGCGGCGGTTCAAGTTGGCTACAAATACAATGCCGACTTCAACGGTGCCGATCAGGAGGGCGTAGGACCTTATCAGGTTACGCACAGAAACGGCGAGCGGTTTTCCGCCGCCAAGGGGTACCTCACACCGATACTGTCTCGCGCCAATCTCACGGTGATCACAGAGGCTCTTACTCAGCGAATACTCTTTGAAGGAAAGCGCGCGATCGGGGTGCAATACCTTTGTGGCGGACTGACCCTTACAGCCACAGCCAAGCGCGAAGTCCTGTTGACGGCTGGTGCGTTCGGCTCGCCACAGCTCCTCAAATTATCAGGGGTTGGCCCGGCCGGTGAACTCAAGCAACATGGGATCGCCGTTGTTCAGGACCTGCCGGGTGTTGGTGAGAATTTGCAAGACCATGCCGATGCCGTGTTGGTCTACGAGTCCACTGCGACCGATCTCTTAGGCATCTCGCTTGTGGGTGCTATCAATGCCGTCAAAGGTATTTTCGAGTGGCGCGATCAGCGCACGGGAATGCTCACCACGAACTTCGCCGAGGCTGGTGGTTTCGTGAAGAGCTCGCCCGATCAGGCCATTCCCGATCTTCAGTTTCACTTTGTGATTGGCAAGTTGGTCAACCACGGTCGCAAGACTATCTTGGGCCACGGCTTCTCCTGTCACGTCTGTGTGCTCAGGCCAAAAAGCCGGGGAAGTGTCAAGCTCGCCTCGGCTAACGTATCAGATAGCCCGTTAATTGATCCGGGTTTTTTGACCCATCAGGACGATATGGACTTACTCGTCAAGGGGGTCCATAGAATGCGCGCCATTATGGAGGCACCGGCCCTTAGCGCCCACCGCGGGCGAGAACTCGCCATCTCGGCCAATGCCAAAACCGATGAGGAAATAAAGGCCTTTATCCGCCAAACCGCCGATACGATTTACCACCCGGTCGGAAGCTGCAAAATGGGTACGGACCCCATGGCGGTGGTCGATCCAGAGCTAAAAGTGCATGGCGTTGAAGGGCTACGTGTAATCGACGCCTCAGTAATGCCGACCCTCATCGGTGGCAATACCAATGCACCGACGATTATGATTGCCGAAAAGGCCGCTGATTTGATACTTGGTTACGGTAAAACCCTGGGGCAAGCTTTGCCCGCACTTGCACCGAGCTTCGCAACGGCCTAGTCCAACTGAATATGCGGCCGCTTCGAGAAAGCGCTATACTTAATTCACCAAACAGTGAGTTGATCTTGCGCGATGAAAGCCAGCACCGAAGACCGCCCGCGTGACGCCGAGCGTTCACAACAAACCATTTTAGACTCAGCCCGTGAAGAATTCGCCGAGCATGGCCTAGG
>JANOPA010000032.1:0-32426 GCA_031421635.1 Betaproteobacteria bacterium
GGCTACGCCACGTCTTGCGAGAACTTCCAAAGGCCAGCACCGTCGATCAAATCGATGCCCTCATGCCTTGGAATCTCGACCCTGCGCAGACCATCATCAAAAACGCTGCTTGAGTAGAGTGGGGTTAATGGATCGCTTACGCTCAAAGAACTCCCGGTCTAAGTAAGGTATGCGACAAATGTCGCCATAATGATGCCCGTGATTCTAAGAACTTCCCCGACTTCGAGCGACTAGTTGCCGAATTCACCACCGAAATGGATGCCCTATCACCGCTTAAAAGGCGAGCAAGCATCGCCATTAAAGCAGTGGAATCTCGATAAGCTGATTGAGCGAGCCATCGCGTTCCGCGTCACGCACAGTCTCTATCGCACGCCCTGCACAATCGAGGAGTGTCACTAGCTCTTGATCACTATGGGCGTAACTTGGAAGTATGAAACCGTTGTAAGTCATGATTCCACTTTTGAGCAATTCCTGAAAATAGAGCGTCCGCTTCATGCGCAGCCGACTCGGGACATCGTCTTCAAACACTAAGGTGGTGCGAAAGGCTGGCCCTGCACTACGAGCATTGATACCGAGTTCACCACAAAGTCAGTTGATCCCCTCACGCAGGCGATTGCCATGATCGGTAACGTGCTGTGCAACCGGCTCATTACGATATATATCGAGGGCGACTCGCGCCGCAGCCCGCGAATAGGTTTCGCCCTTAAACGTTGGGCCATAATGTGTGCGATGCATCGCAGTTTCCATCACAGCCGCGTTTCCAACTAATGCAGACAGGGGCATTCCCGCACCAAGCGCCTTACCGAGGCAAGTAAGGTCGGGAATGACACCAGTGGCACGTTGAACAGTACCTCCCGGATAACGAAAGCCCGTCATGATTTCGTCGTAAATTAGCAAGGCGCCAGCCTTACGCGCGGAATCCGCAAGAAGTTTTAAAAACTCGGGGTTGGCATCCTTCGGCTCTCCTTGCGGCCCTTCAGCCGGCCCCGAGGGTTCGAGCATAATGGCCGCGAGGCTCTCGCGATGCTGCGCGTAAAGGCGCAAGAAATCTTCTCGGTTGTTGAACTTGAAGCGAAGTAATATTGGTGAGGCTCGTGCGGGTACTCCGCAATTCGCGAAGCCCATCTGTTCAACCCACCAGTCCTGCCAGCCGTGGTATCCACAATATAGGATCACTTGTCGACCGGTGTATATCCTTGCAACCCTTGCAGCGACTGTGCAGGCATCGGAGCCATTCTTTCCAAAGATCACGCGCTACGCACTAGGAATGTCTGCGACAAGCATTTCAGCCACTTCGATTTCAAGTCTATGGGGTAGAGGCACGACAGCACCCGATACAAGTGCTCGGCGGACTGCCTCCTGTATTCTTGGTTCCGCGTAACCGAGAAGGGCGCAACCCCAACCCATTACGTAGTCAACATAGCGACGCATTTCGCTATCCCAGAAATGACAGCCGACAGCCCGTTCCACGAACAGCGGATACTGAGCACCATTGGCACCTTGCTGCAGTCCGCCAGAGGGCTGGAAATTCCAGGAACAAAGTCGATTGGCCTTTTCCTGCAGCTCAGCGCCAGCGCTCAAAGGTACGAAAATTAGACTCACCGAGGCCTTTGCAGGCACGGCACCCCGATCTTGGAATCGAGCGACATTCTGCTCGATCATGTCTAACGTAATTTCGATTTGGCCTTCCTGGCCGGGCAATTGGAGCGCAAATCGAAAGTCTACAGACTCGCCCGGTGGCACAGTGTCGACCGGCATACTATGTGTGGCGGCAAGTCTACCGTCAATCCAAACAGTTAGGTCAACGTTTTTACCCTCAGGATGCTCTCTCATCCATAGCCAATCGGTCTGGTTCAATACGCGGACACGCAAGCTCCAGATCGTCGCCGCGGGCAATTTTGCCGGTAAATTCAAATTGGAAAATAAAACACTATAGAGTCGGGAGCCTTCAGGCCTCTTTAAAAAGCTACTTCGACCAAACAATCGCATATGGGGTGGCCTCTTTCTGATGGCAACGTTGCGGCAGACGACAGATATACAAGTAAACGCTGTGGACCAGGCGATGGTGAGCACAAAATTTCGAAAACAAAGTGCGTGCGAGTCTGGGGTTCAACATCGTGTCGAAGCGATACTCGCTGGTAGTGCTCTCCATAATGCACCGCGAGATGTAATCCTTCCGGACCAGCAAGCGGCCTGGTCGCAGTCCAAGTACGCGTACCCGCATTCTCCAACCAAAAGCTACATCTCGCAACCGAGTTCAACAGCTGCTCACGAGGAACTTCTTCGTGAATCACGCGAACCGGCCATGGTCCTTTAGGAATCAATGCTGCAATTTGCAGCGGTGTTCGCGGCAACAAGACTCGCTCTCGGAGTTCCAACATAGTGGTATGAACGCGCGCCAGCTCGACCGGTATATCGAGTCCACTCGGGCAGACACATGTTACGTCAACGCAACCGTCACAAGGCGCTTTAGGATTTTGATGAAGATGAAAATATTGCAATCGGTCGAGCGTCTCGAAGGTCTCGGCTCGGATCGTCGCGACATAAGCATCTCGAAAAAGCCATGAGAATGGGAGATTACGCCTACAAAGTTTGTCGCAATGACCGCACCGAGTGCAGAGCGTGGCTAGCATTTCTCGGCTAGAAACATTGACAGCTTCAGATGCAGCGACTTCCTTAACGCGACCTACCGAGAAGCGCAATCCAGTAAACCCGGCGCGCGCATTCTCGTCGGCTTCTTCAACGGATGCGGTACCGGGAACCACGGCAGTGACCATCTCGTCTTGTAGCAAGTGCCTTAGCATCTTAGCAGCGGGTATCGGTATGCTTTCTTTGCTGAATCGCGCCAGGGGTTGAAACGCCTTACCTTTGCTAATAAGTCCGCCCCCTAGTGATTTCATCAGTAACAGGGAGACATCGTGGGCTCGCGCAAGTGGGAATATCTCCACTTTATTGCGGCCTATGTTTTCGAAAGTCGCCGGTGGCTCGGGGTAATAAGAAAGCGCGTGGAATCCAAGGGTGTTATAAGCAAGTAGGATCGCGTCGAAGACTCCGGAGCGGATCAAACTCGCAATGTACTCCGGCGTGCCGTGTGATTCCGCGAAGATTGCCCGAAGCCTCCCTACTCGTTTCATCTCCAGTAGAAACTCGATGATGCCACCGTGCCCCCATATGTTTTCGCCGAGACGTTCACGATCCTCAACGCAGGCAATACCAAACACGTCCAAATGACGTTTACCGGCACGTACACAGGCCATTTCGAAAAGCCATTCGAAATGTGAACGTTCGCCGTACCCTTGAGAAAAAACAAGGACCCTACCGCCGGACTCATTAGCGGCCTGCGCCACCAATTCATCAGCGCCCTCATAGTCGGGCGCTGTGTGGACAAAATTTACGCCAAGTGCAAAGCCGTGCTTGAGTGTGTCGATTGCCTGTTGTTCGGGCACCATCCGAAGCTGGCAGGTGCCGAACCGACCAAGCTGATTTTCAGCGATGTAGCACCGAGGGTTCTGGAGCGCATGCTGTCGCCGGTTAAAGCACGCTTGATTCTATTAAAGGAGTGTTGCACAGTACGCGCTCCGGATGGCTGCGATTATCCAGCTTCAGGCTTATCGCACGGAAACCCTTACCCATCGCTCAAATCACATATCAAATGCCTCAGCATCAGCAAACGCAAGTCCACTTTGATCGCGTAGCGAAAGTAGCGGTGCTTGACCTTCGATCAATTGCCAGTTTATCGCCAAGGCTGGGTCATCCCATTTTAGAACGCGTTCTTGTAGAGGTGAGTAATAGTCCGTCACTTTATAAAAAACGTCAGCGGACTTAGAAACCGTGTAGAAACCATGGGCGAATCCTGGCGGAATCCACAACGTGTAATTGTTGTCCTCATTTAACTCGACGACCAAATGTTCGCCAAAAGTCTGAGACTTAAGTCTCAAATCCACCACTACATCGACGATAGCTCCGTGGATTACTCGCACAAGTTTTCCCTGGACGTTATCTAATTGATAATGAAGCCCACGTAATGTGCCTTGATGGGACCGACAGTGGTTATCCTGGACGAAGCACGCACTTAAACCAAGTTCGGATAATTTAAGCGAATTCCACGTTTCCCGAAAGAAACCGCGTTCGTCTCGAAACGTTTTCGGCTCAATGATCTGCACGCCAGGTAATGTCGTTTGAATGATTTTCATAGTTCACGGGCTTGATTCGTACGGTAGCATTGGGTTGAGATGTATTCGCTCTTTAGTTAGGCACGGTAGCTTGCCAGAATGGGCTAAGAGAATAGTTATTAATCATGATGCCCTATGCCAACGGATTTTAAAGCTTTTCTACTTTGTAAAGAGTTTGCCCAAGACGCGTTGGGTAAATTTCCACGATAGACTCTAGCTCTCTCAAAACCAACTAAAAACTCAATCGTGGATCAGCGTGTACTAAGTATTTATCGAACCTACTTCCCCGACCCACAGGGAGGCTTGCAAGAAGCGATTAGACAAATATGTATCGCGACGAATAAGGTTGGCATCACCAATACAATTTACACCCTTAGTCCACTACCTGAACCGCGCGAACTAAATCGACCCGAAGCCCGGGTGGTTCGTTATCGTTCTTGGGCGGCACCAGCTTCTTGCGATATCGGGGACCCGCGAGCCTTTCTTGGCTTCAAGCGTTTGACTCAGCAGTCAGACCTCTTGCATTACTTTTTCCCTTGGCCTTTCGCTGATCTTTTGCATCTTACGACCCAACCCAAACCGCCCGCGGTGATGACTTACATTTCCGATGTAGTCAGGCAGCGCTTGTTGAGTCAGATCTACCGACCACTCATGGAGTCGACCCTAAAACACATGCGCACAATTATCGCGAACGCTCCCAGCTACGTCGATTCCAGCCCAATTTTGAGTCGCCCAGATATTAGACGTAAGGTCGAGATTGTGCCACTTGGCATCGACGAGTCTAGCTATCCACAAGCGATGGACGACTCCATACTTGCTAGGCTAGGTCTCACGGTCGGCGAACCATTCTTCATATTTGTTGGCGTCTTGCGTTACTACAAGGGCCTAGGCTATTTGATCGAAGCTGCCAAAGGGGTTAAGGCGAAAATCGTCATCGCCGGTAGTGGCCCGGAAGGCTCCTCGCTACGGCAAGAATCACAACTCGGCGAAGTGGGCAACATCATTTTTGCCGGTCAGGTTACGGACCAGGAAAAACTTGCTCTGATCAGTCATTCAATTGCCCTAGTATTACCATCGCATCTTCGTTCGGAGGCTTATGGCATGGTGTTAGTTGAGGCTGCAATGCGAGGCAAAGCAATGATTTCTTGCGAAATTGGCACGGGAACATCGTTTGTGAACCAACATTTGGAGACCGGGTTGGTCGTTGAGCCTCAGTCGTCTCGCGCCTTGACCGGCGCAATGGTGGCTCTACAAGACGACGTCGCAATGACCGCTGAATTGGGCAGGGGAGCGCGTAAACGATACGATAAGTTATTTTCGGGCAAAGCTCTCGGAGAGGCCTACGCTTCGGTCTATCGAAATGCCTCTCGTTGAAACTTGCCTAACCCACAATTTTAGCGATTGCATCGATGAGTCTAAAAGCCACAATTTCGATATTTCTTTCCTTTGGATTCAGTGTAGGTATTATTTATTGGGCGCGTCAAAAATTTGGTGGTCTCGGCTTTCAAGATTATGCGACGTCAAGATCCCTTCACTTTGAAGTCACGCCAAAGGTCGGAGGTCTTGCGCTACTCCCATCACTCTGCCTCGGCTTATTGACCTATAGTTTGTTTAACATAATCGGTGAAGGGCAGCAAAGTTTCCGATTCGATCAATTCGTTCCGCTTTTAATTTGGATCACTCCCGCCTTTATTGTCTATGTCGTTTGCTTTCTAAGTGATCGCGCAGAAACAGAGCTATCGGCGATGACACGACTGCTAAGCTTCATTGCGGCGAGCTTTGTCTTTGTTGGTTTAACGGTGTATTTATCGAATATGAGAATCCTTGAACTCTTAAGCGTCAACCAATCTGCAATCGACTCCGTACCCCATTTGACCAAAATACTTGGTTTGGTCAGCTTCGTGGTTCTTAGCGTGCTTGCTTTCACGAACTTTTATAATTTTATGGACGGCATTGATGGATTAGCCGGATCCATGGGGCTCATTGGTTTCTCAGCTCTAGGTTTAGCTGCCTTGCCTGGTCAACAAACGTCGCATCTAAGCATAGCGTCATCCATTGTTAGCGCCTCCTGTCTAGGTTTCCTTTTCTGGAATTGGCCTAAGGCAAAAGTTTTTATGGGTGATACGGGTTCAACCTTCTTGGGATTTTCCGCTGCGGCGCTTGGTTGGCTCGGTTCAATAGAAGGGCTCTGGCATTGGAGCTTTCCCTTCCTGGTTTTCTTCCCTTTTTGGTTTGATGCATCGATCACCTTGCTTCGTCGACTATTGCGCGGCGAGAAAATCTGGCAGGCCCACCGCGAACATTTTTATCAACGCGCCGTTTTAAGCTTGGAGGGAATGGAAATGAGCGAACGCCATCTCAAGGTTTTAATTCCTTCGATTGCTCTGATGCTTACGTCGTCGTGTGTAGCACTTGCGCAGCAATTGAATTGGCTTGGCTTGAGTCGGTTTCAGCCTTGGGCTGCATTGGCGATTCTTGCGCTGATTCATGGCAGCCTTGCTCTACGGGTCGACGCACGCTATCGGGCCCTTGATCGTAAGGGTCCTGTTCAGGAGCAAAAAACGTGATTGCAATCACGGGCAGTCACGGGTTCGTGGGTAAGCGCCTGATGGACTTCGCGTCGCTTGAACATATCCCTTTTCAAGCGATTGCACGTGAGAACTATCTTCGCGTCCAAGCTTACGAAGGCTGCGAGGTCGTCATACACCTTGCCGGCCTAGCGCACCGAAAGTCGGCCACACTCGTAGATTTTATGCAGATCAATTGTGAATTGGCGCTCAATTGCGCGCGTACTGCTGCCCAAGCGGGTGTGAAGCGATTTATTTACGTTTCCAGCAGTAAGGCATTACGCAATTTTGCCGAAAATGCTCAGCCACTCAAGGAGTCTGAGGTGGCGGCTCCAGGTTGTGACTACGGACATTCGAAATTGGCGGCCGAGAAGGCGCTTTTGGAACTACACCGAGAAGGCGTTTTTGAAGTCGTGATCGTGCGACCGGCCTTGGTGATCGGCTCGCCAGCGAAGGCCAATCTTAAAACTCTCGCCCATGTCGCCCGCTTGACGACTCGATTCCCTGTGTCTCTTCGTTTAGCGCGTTGGGTCTTTTCCAGTTTCGAATTGCCGAAAAGTTATACCAGCCTCGAAAATCTTTGTTCTGCTCTTGTTTGTATTGCGCGATCCAGGGCAGGTACCGAAGGTATCTTCCATGTTGTTGAGGATCAGGCTATTTCAACTTCATCACTGTTCAATCGACTGGTGGATGCCGGCATGGCGCTTTCGCACAACATTCAACCCACCAGTCCGTCGAATGACCATCGAAATTCCAGGCTCTTGCAGAGTCTTTTGAAGCATGCACTCACGTTCATCGGTTTCCAAAATGTCTTCCAGGCCTTAGCCAATCCGCTGGTCCTTGATGGTACAAGAATCCAAATTGAACTGAACTGGAAACCCCAAGCACATATTGACGCTGAATTACAACGCATTATGGCCAATCTCCCCAGTTTGGATGAGAGATCGAAGGGATAAAAACCCTTACAATACGGCCTCAGCCAAAGCAGAAAAGAAAACTAAGGTAATGCTCCCGCTCCCGACCAGTTTCCGGACCATTGTTGCCATTCTGCATGATGCCTTCTGGATCGTCGCATGTTGGGTAATGGCCTTTTGGTTTCGGCAGGGTCTCGAACCCACGACGCTCTGGAGCACCGCACTATCGACCGTTGGCGTCGTCCTATTTCTGCAGCTCGCCTGCTTTTTCGGCTTCGGGCTCTACCGAGGCATATGGCGCTACTCCAGTCTGACCGATCTTCGACGCATCGCGATCGCGGTGGCTACGTCGGCTCTGGTCGTGCCAACCGCCTTGCTCATTCTCAATAAAAGTACCGGCGTACCGAGGTTTATCTATCTAATCGACCCTCTGCTCCTGCTTCTTTTTATGTCAGCAGGTCGCATGATGTACCGCTGGTGGAAAGAGGAACGCCCCCTCGCGCAAGTGATCGGTGCTGGAAAACCCGTGCTCTTACTAGCCTCCAGCGAGGAGCAACTGCTCTCGATTGTGAATTCCTTTCGACGCAGCCCCAATTGGCAGTTGGTCGGCATCATGGAAGAGAAGCTTGGGGCCCACGGTCGTGAGTTGGCGGGGGTGCCGGTTTTAGGAGGGTGGCATAAATTGCCCGCCATGGTGCAAAAATATGGCGTAGGGCATGTCATTTTGGAAGACTCCAAGTTAGACCATAACGGCCGACGCCGGGCTTACGAGCTTTGTGAGTTCGCCCGCGTCAAGTTGCTTTTAATGCCGATTGTGGACGACCTCATGAGTGGCAAGGTGCAAATGGCGACCATGCGCGATGTGGAGCTGGATGATTTGCTCGGGCGCGATCCTGTCCACCTGGACACCAAGGGCATTGGCGATTTGATTCAGGGCGAGGTTGTGCTCGTCACGGGTGCTGCGGGTTCAATCGGCTCGGAGTTGTGCCGCCAGATTGCCCGCTTTCACCCCTCTCTTTTGGTACTTCTTGAACACAGCGAATTTGGGCTGTACACGCTTGAGCAAGAGTTCGAGAGAATGTTTCCCAACACGGCGGTGCGCTGTGTCGTGGGCGATGTGAAGGATGCCACTCGATTGCGCCAGGTGTTCCAGCGCTATCGCCCAACCGTGGTGTTTCACGCGGCGGCCTACAAGCATGTGCCGATGATGGAAAGCGAGAATGCCTGGGAAGCCGTCCGTAACAACACGCTCGGCACGATGCGGGTGGCCGACGCCATCGCCGCAATGCTGCCCGACTACCAGGTAAAAAAGCTGGTGCTGGTGTCGACCGACAAGGCGGTCAATCCCACGAGTGTGATGGGCGCTACCAAGCGCCTCGCTGAAACGCTTCTCCAACACTGGAGTGCGCGAACCGGAATTCAGGCGGTGATCGTTCGCTTTGGCAACGTGCTCGGATCGACGGGCAGCGTCGTACCCAAGTTTAAATTGCAAATTTCACGTGGTGGACCCGTGACCGTCACCCATCCCGAAATGCGCCGCTATTTTATGTCGGTTTCCGAGGCTTGTGGCCTGGTATTACAGTCCGCTCTGATGGGTGAGAGTCACGAGATTTTTGTGCTCGATATGGGTGAGCCCGTGAAGATCGTTGATTTGGCCAAGGATCTCATCCGGCTGTCCGGTTTTTCTGAAAATGAAATTAAGATCGAGTTCACGGGTTTACGCCCTGGTGAGAAACTCTTCGAAGAATTATTGGGCGATTCAGAGAAAACCTTGCCGACCCGGCATCCCAAGATTCGCGTCGCTGGCCTTTCGCCCGTTGCCGGAACGTCCTGGGAGAAAACCGTGTACCAATGGCTCAATCAACCAGGTTGGCTGTCGGATCAGGACGCTCGCAGTGGCCTGACGCGCTTTGTGCCTGAGTACAAGATGTACGAGGAATCCAGCAAAGTGGTGCTTCTCATACCCATCGCAAAACAAGCGAGTTGAGCCACTACGCCATCGGCGATGTGCAGGGTTGCGCTCGCTCCCTTAGCGCTCTTCTGGCCAAGATACCTGAAGATTCGACGCTCTTGTTTTGCGGCGACCTGATCAATCGTGGGCCGCGCTCTTTAGAAGCGCTTGCGCTGATGATGGATCTCGGTCCTCGGGCTCAATTTGTGCTGGGCAACCACGATCTGCATTTTTTAGCGGCAGCTTGCGGCGCGCGCAAGCCCAGTAAGTCGGACACGCTCAACGATCTTCTCAAGTCCTCGAAGGTCAACCACTATGTCGACTGGCTTCGGGGCCAAAGCCTGGCACTGTCGCTGTCAATTCAGCCGTTGCCGGCTACGGCACCGCAACGGCACTTACTCGTGCATGCTGGTGTGTTGCCACAATGGAGTGCGGATCAAACCATCGCACTTGCCAATGAGGTGTGCGTTGTCCTACAAGGCCAGGATTGGGAGTCCATGATTCGCGCCATGTATTCCAATGTACCAAACCAATGGTCGGATGATTTGCGTGGAATGGGTCGCTTGCGCTTGATTATCAATGCCCTGACAAGAACTCGATTCGTCTATGACACCGGCGCCTTGGAGCTCGAAGGCAAAGAGGGTCCCGCCGGCGCACCCGAAGGCACCCTTCCCTGGTTTGAACACCCTGAAAGAAAAACGTTAGACGAAGTGCTGGTGTTCGGACACTGGTCCACCCTGGGTCTGATCAATCGTCGTCGCTTGATAGGCCTGGACACTGGCTGTGTATGGGGTGGACAACTCACTGCCATGGAGTTAGAGACTCGGCGCATTGTCCAGGTAGATTATCAGGACTGAATCATTTGGACTGAATCGTTAGGATTGGGCCACAACACTGAGTATTTCGCTCAGCCATGATCACACTTCACCTCGACGATTTTCTCGGTGGCTAGCGTCCCGTCTACACTTCCTTCATCCGGCGACCGCCATTTCCGATCCGTCGCGATGCCTAAGCCCGTCAACTCACTGATCTGCCACTCGACTTGCTTACATAGTTCATGGCGCGTCCCAAGCGAGGCAATTTCCTCTCCCCAGGCGAGCTCAGCATAGATCACCGGGATCTGCATCACACGCCAAAATGACATCACAAAGGTTGTGTCACCGATATATTCAAGCGCTTCGCTCAGCAGGCCTTCAGAATTCTTGTAGGCGATCGCGAGAGGCTTCAAGGGTACGGCTGCATCGAGTGCGGCCTGAATCAAGTTTGCATGGAACGGCAGGAGCCGAGCGCCATCATTGGTGGTGCCCTCCGGGAAAATAGCTACGGTGCGCCCGGCTTGCAAGGCTAATACGATGCCCTGCAAAACGGTATGTACCGCACGCCGTTTAGAGCGCTCGATGAAATGTGTGCCGGCTCGTGACACCAATAGTCCAACCACTGGCCAGGACCGAATCTCAGCTTTCGCAACAAACTGTGAAGCCTGTACGCTGTTAATGGTGAGGATATCCAGCCAAGAGGAATGGTTAGCGGCGATTTGGCAGGCTCGAGTCGGGGCGATACCGCTCACGTTCATGCGTACTCCAGCCACCAAAAGAATGGACCTTGACCAATGTTTGATGCAAAACTCTCGCCCACTCGGGCCAAGGAATGGAAAAACCAGGAGCTCGATCATCAACCCCGCCAACAGCAAGCTGATCAACAACGACATGCGGATAAGGGCTCGCACTATCGCCAAGACGAACTCACAAGAAGCACTTATGCCACCGGCTGGGCAGGCGCGCGGAAGGCCATACGACCACCCACAACAGTCGCTTGGACTCGCCCTTTCAGCTCATACCCATTGAACGGTGTGTGCTTGCCTTGACTCAACAGGACCTTGGGTGAGCATTGCCAGTGGTGCTCTGGATCGATAATGACCAGGTCGGCAATCGCACCGGGACTTAGACCAACAGCGCTTGAGGATTGTCCTAAGACTCTTCTGGGCGACTCGGTAAGGTGGCGCAGCAGCTCGATCGGGGCAAGCTTTTGTGACTCCGCCCACATCAAGCTCAAAGGCAGCAAGAGTTCAAGCGCAGTGACCCCTGGCTCGGCTTCAGCGAAAGGCAGTAATTTTCCGTCATCTTCTACTGGGGTGTGATCCGAGCAAATCGCATCGATGGTGCCATCGACTAAGCCCAGGCAAAGCGCCTCGCGATCCCGTTGGGTTCTAAACGGTGGATCCACACGAAGGTTGGAATCGAAAAAACCGATATCTAGATCCGTAAAGTGTAAGTGATGCACCGAGACATCCGCCGTAACCGGCAAGCCCTCGGCCCTGGCTGCGCGCAGCATTTGCACACCCTGGGCGCTGGATAGACGACACAGATGCACTCTGCAGCCGGTTGCACGAACCGCTTCGAAAATTGTAAATAGCGCCACAGTTTCAGCCATCACGGGTACCCCTGGCAGCCCAAGCCGACCAGCCACGGGACCGGCATGAGCCACGCCTCCTCTGGCAAGGGCAGCGTCTTGAGGGTGCAACCAAAGGGTGAACTCGAAGGTCTTGGCGTACTCCATTGCGCGCACCAGCACCTGAGTATCGTGGAGCGGGAAAAAGGCTTGAGAGAATCCTACGCAACCTGCTTCAGCCAGTTCGGCCATTTCTGTGATGACCTCACCTTTCAGGCCCGAAGTTAAAGCACCGAGCGGATAGAGTCGTGCCTGATCCAAGGTACGAGCACGATGCTTGAGCATTTCAACCAAGCCTGGCTCATCTAACGGAGGGTCGGTATCCGGCGGACAGCACAAACTGGTCACACCTCCAGAAAGCGCCGCTTGCATTTCAGATTCGAGGGTAGCTTTGTACTCGTACCCGGGCTCGCGCAGTCGGGCCGCTAGGTCAACAATGCCAGGGGTGACCCAAAAGCCTTTGGCATCGATTTCTTGAAATGACGCTCCCGAAGTCAGTGCGCTAGGCAAAGCTGCACCCGCTTCGGAAAGATGTGCGGTGACTTCGGCGGCACTCAACACGCCGACGGCCAATACCACTCCATTGCCCACCAAAACATCTGCAATTTCATCGCGACCGGAAGCGGGATCGATCACGCGCCCATTTTTAATCAGCAGAGCAGGCCGTGGGGCATTGGGATCTGTATTCACAGAAACATTCATCATGATGTGGCCACCATACTCATGACCGCCATACGCACTGCAATGCCAAAGGTCACCTGAGAAAGAATCACAGACTGCGGCCCATCGGCGACTGCAGAGTCAATTTCCACCCCTCGGTTCATCGGACCAGGATGCATCACAATCGCATCAGGTTTGGCGAGTGCCAACTTCTCCTGGCTCAAGCCATAGTATTTGTAATATTCCTGAGCAGAGGGCAAGAGAGCCCCGCGCATGCGCTCATTTTGCAAACGCAAGGTAATCACCACATCTACATCCTTCAAACCCTCCTCAAGATTCGTAAATACACGCACACCCATTTCTCGAAGCCCGGTAGGCAGCAACGTAAGCGGACCTATCGCGCGTACTTCAGGAACCCCTAAGGTAGTCAATGCATGAATGTTCGAGCGGGCGACGCGTGAGTGAAGAATATCGCCAATGATGGCCACTCTAAGCTGCGTGAAATCTTTCTTGAAGTGACGAATGGTGTACATGTCCAACAAGGCCTGGGTCGGATGAGCGTGTCGACCATCGCCGGCATTGATGACATGAATATTGGGGCCGAGATGTTGCGCAATTTGAAACGGAGCGCCCGAGCTCGCGTGACGCACCACAAATATGTCTGCAGCCATGGCCGCCAAGTTATCGATGGTATCGAGCAAAGATTCACCCTTGGCAGCGGACGACACATTGACATTCAAGTTCACTACGTCCGCCGACAGACGCTTGGCGGCAATCTCAAAGGTGGTGCGGGTGCGGGTCGAGTTTTCAAAGAAGAGATTGAACACCGACTTGCCTCGCAGCAACGGCACTTTCTTAATCTCTTTGTCAGCCACACCCACAAAGCCTGCCGCAGTATCCAGGATTTTATGGATCAAAGCTTTTGGTAGGCCTTCAGTGGTGAGGAGGTGGCGAAGCTCGCCGTGCTCGTTGAGTTGCGGATGTCGCACAGCCACCTTATCGATCTCCTTCAATACTTAGCACAAAACGCAGGTCGCTGTTGCGCTCCAAAATAAAGTTCATATGACTCGCCAAGGGGTGCTTGGCGCCACAATACTGAGCCTCGATAGGAAGCTCGCGGCCTGCGCGATCCAGCAATACGGCAAGCTCGACGCTCGCGGGTCGACCGTAATCAAATAATTCGTTCAAAGCCGCGCGCACCGTACGGCCCGTAAATAAAATATCGTCGACCAGGAGCACTTGCGCGCCGACAATCTCGAACGGCAGCAAGGTGGACTTCATTTCAGCCGGCAAGCCACGTCGGTTGTAGTCGTCTCGATGAAATGCCGAAGATAAGGTGCCCAAGGGCGTTTGCATCTTCAAATCGGCATGCAGCCTTTCCGCGACCCACACGCCACCACTATGAATGCCCACCATACATAGACTGGGCTTTACAAGCAACAGCCGCCCAATCTGCTCGCGCAGGCTGGCATAAACAAGCTCAATATCGAGCAAATGAGCGGCGGCTTGATGAGTCATGGCGGGCTAGTGTGGTGTCCAGACCAATATTGTCGCAGGATTACCGCCGCTGCCTCGGCATCATCGTCTTCTTTCGCAGAATAAGCCGACTTTTGACGCGCTTTCAGGAGGCTCACAGCTTCGTGCGTGGACAGTCGTTCGTCCACCAAGTGCACCGGCAAGTGAAAGCGGGCGGTCAACTGCCGAGCAAACTTCTGGCAGGCCAAAGTATTGGGCAAAGGTTTTCCGTCCGGATGAGCCGGCAAACCCACAATAAGTGCCTGCGGCTGCCACTGCTCAATCAATTTCGAGATTTGAAGCAAACGGGTCGCCGAATCGGAGCTGCGCACAATCGTTAAAGCCTCGGCGCCACAGGTGAGGGAGTTGCCAACCGCCACCCCGGTCTTAAGTCTTCCAAAATCAAAGGCGAGGCAGGTGACGATCCCGCTCAAGCATGCCCCGCATCAGGCGACAAAAAACTAAGTTTGGAGGTGCCCAAGGCGCCGTAAGCCCGAAAGAATCGCTCTTCCAGGGGCACATCAAAAACGATTTCGGACGAGGCTTTGACGGTGAGCCATGCGTTTCGGGCGATCTCGTCTTCCAGTTGGCCTGCGTCCCAAGACGAACATCCGAGTGCCAAAATCATTTTCTCAGGGCCGTCGCCGCTGGCACAAGCCTCCAAAATATCCTTGGAGGAGGTCAGGTAGATATCACCGCCAGTTTTCATGGTGGAGGTCCATTTCCCCTTGGGCGCGTGCAGCACAAAGCCTCGGTCAGTCTGCACTGGCCCGCCTTGCATGACCAATCGCGACGAAAGCTCGCGGTCATTCGACGTGAGACTGATCTTGTCAAATACCTCTCCAATAGTTAGATTTATCGTGCGATTGATGATGACCCCAAGTGCACCACGAGAGGAATGCTCCGCCAAGTAGACAACAGAACCATTGAAATGGTCGTCTTTCAGGGACGGCATGGCCAACAAAAAATGGTGGGAAAGGTTAATCCCTAAAGGTTTCTCAGTCATAGAACTCATGTTTGTAGAAGCGAATTGTACTTTCTTCGCGCTTGCGCCTCTACAAAAACGCCGTCTAAAGCGCTGTTTAAATCACTAGCCATAAAGTAGCCTGCCAAAAAAGTCCTCAGGAAAGAGGGTTATTCCTTTTGAAGCGAAAATAATTGAATGAGCCTGCTCCAAAACTCCACATCCACTCCAAGCGCACCGAATTACCGACTATCCCTGGTTTGGATACGCCGCGACCTGCGCCTGCACGACCATCACGCCCTAGCTGAAGCACTGCGTCAAAGTGAAAGAGTACAAATCGTTTTTGTTTTTGATCGCGACATTCTTGAGCGCTTGGAAGACAAAGCCGATTTGCGTGTCGAGTTCATTTGGGAGTCTTTGCGCGAAATTAAAGACACTCTTAAAGCGCAAGGGGGCGAGCTTCTGATTGCTCATGCCTCCGCCTTGACGGCTGTACCGACAATGGCGGAGTGTTTAGGAGCGCAAGCAGTCTTTACCAACGAAGACTACGAGCCTTCGGCCAAGCGTCGTGACCGGCTGGTCGAGGCGGAGCTTCAATCAAAAGGTATTGATTTTCATCGATTCAAAGATCAAGTGATCTTCGAGAAAAGTGAAGTGCTCACCGCGCTAGGACAACCCTTTTCAGTGTTTACACCTTACAAGAATGCTTGGCTCAAAAAGTTAAGCTCAACGGCCTATCAGGATCATCAGGTCGATTTCGATAATCAACTTCATGAGCCTAGCCCCAAGCTTATCGAGCAATTCTCTTTGCCGAGCCTTGAATTGCTCGGCTTTCAAAGAAGCGCTCTAGCGACGCTCAAGATCAAAACGGGAAGCTCGGGGGGCCATACACTTCTGGACGACTTCAATGCCCGCATCGGGCGCTATGCTGAGACCAGAAACTTCCCGGCGATCAAGGGCCCCTCCTACCTGTCGGTACACTTGCGGTTCGGAACGGTGTCGATTCGGCAGGCCTTGCGACTCGCGCTCCGGATACGCGATACCGAGCCCGGTGAGAGCGCCGGTGCCAGCACTTGGCTCAGCGAACTCATTTGGCGCGACTTTTACTTCCAGATTCTTCACCATCACCCTCGAGTGGTGCAGCAGGCCTTTAAGCCGGCCTATGAAAGCATTCAGTGGAGCAAAGACGAAACGCTCATCAACGCATTCTGCAACGCGCGCACGGGCTACCCGCTCGTCGATGCGGCGATGGTTCAGTTAAACGAAACGGGCTACATGCATAACCGCTTAAGGATGGTGGTCGCCTCTTTTCTCACGAAGGATCTAGGCTTGGATTGGCGCTGGGGCGAGGCCTACTTCGCGCGCAAACTGATTGACTTTGATCTGGCCGCCAACAATGGCGGCTGGCAATGGGCCGCCTCCACAGGATGCGATGCCCAACCCTATTTTCGAATTTTCAATCCAATTACTCAGTCCGAGAAGTTCGATGGCGAAGGCAAGTTCATTCGGCGCTATCTGCCCCAGCTGAAAGGGCTCAGCGCCAAATCAATTCATGCGCCTTGGCTGGCCGCCCCGATCGAGCTTCTGTCAGCCGGCATTACTTTGGGCAAGCACTATCCCTGGCCTATTGTGGATCATGCCAGTGCCCGCGAGAGCACTTTGGCAAGATATTCGGTCGTCAAGGATAGCGTTACGAAGCGTTAATCTTCTTCTCTCGACGTTGTGCGGTGTAATCCGCCAACAGCCCGAGCAAGGTTTCCTCGGAGTATGGCTTGCCCAAGAAGGCACTAACACCCAAAGACTTCGCGTAGCTCTGATGTTTATCGGCGGTTCGAGAACTAATCATGATGACCGGCAAGTGAGTCAGTAAAGCGTCCGCACGGATGTTGCGCACAAGGTCAAAACCATCCATGCGAGGCATCTCGATATCGCTAATGACGACATCTGGGATGCGGTCCTGCAATTGCTTGAGCGCGTCCACACCGTCTTTGGCGAGAATGACGTCATAACCCTCGCGAGTCAGCAGACGCTGAGTCACCTTACGAACCGTGAGCGAATCATCCACGACCAGTACCGAGGTGGGTGTTTCAATTAATGCAGCGTGATCGGTCACCGGCTTGGTGGTACCGCCGACGACTTGCAGGGACATCAGGCCGTCTTGTTTTTGAGCCATCGCGACCGGATTAATGATCAGGACAATCTCTCCATTACCGAGAACCGTCGCCCCGGCAATGCCTGGAACTCGCGCCACCTGAGCGCCCACATTCTTGACGACCACCTCTTGATTGCCAATCACCTCATCGACGTGCACCGCAACGCGATGCGGGCCAGTGCGAGCGATGATAATCGGTGAGTAGTGTTGCGCGACCGGGGCCACATCCACCATATCGAGCAAACCACCAAAATATTGCATGGGTACTTGTTGATCCATCCACTGAACGGACTGCGCCTCATAGGCCGCCACTAAAGGTTGAGCCTTTAGTTGCAGCACCTGCTCAATCGAGCCCGAGGGGATCGCGAAGCGATAGTCGCCGACTTTCACGAGCACAACTTGGGTCACGGCGAGGGTCAAGGGCAAGTAGATCGAAAACTCAGTACCTTGACTGAGAATCGTCTTGGTATCGATGCGTCCGCCGAGGCTTTGAACCTCTGCGCGAACCACGTCCATGCCGACACCACGCCCTGAGATCTGACTGACCTCCGTGGCTGTCGAAAAGCCAGGCATGAAAATCATTTCCGCCAAGCGGCTGTCGGACAACTCATCGTTCTCAGACATGAGACCGCGCTCGATCGCCTTGGCTCGAATTCTCGCGAGGTTCAAGCCTCCGCCATCGTCCTTAAACGAAAGGACAACTTCATTTCCATCCTGACGCACGGAGACCACGACCTCGCCAATTTCCGATTTTCCGAGCTTTAAGCGCTCCTCTGGAGATTCAATACCATGAGCCACCGAGTTACGTAGCAAATGTTCAATCGGGGCAGACATCCGCTCCAACACGTTACGGTCAAGCTCGGTCGACGAACCACGTACATCCAAATTCACCCGTTTTGAGAGCTCTTTGGAGGCTTGCCGCACAATTCGGTAGAGACGCTCGCTGATCGAACCAAAGGCAATCATCCGCATGCGCATCAGATCTTGCTGAAGGTCACGCATGAGCTGACCCTGACGATGCAAATCCAGCCCGGCATCTTCGATGGTTCGGTTCACATGAGTTTGAACCGTGGCCACGTCATTGACTGACTCGGCCAACATGCGTGTTAATTCCTGGAAGCGCGTGTAACGATCATATTCAAGAGGGTCGAAATTATGGGCTTCCTTAGCCTGCGCAATTTGCGCCTGCATTTGAATTTCGGCCTGAATCTCAATTTCACGCAACTGATTTCGCAAGCGAGAAACGTTCTCGGTCAAGTCTGAAATACTGCCCTTCAAGCTGCTCATGGAGTTCTCAGTGCGTGAGCGCACAATCGCTACCTCACCGGCTTCATTCACGACCCTGTCAAGAAGGTCAGCGCGAACGCGAATGTTCACCTGCTGGGCATTCACTGCGTTATTCGCGCCCGCAGTAGAAACGACGGGTGATGCCAAGCCAGCGGCAAGCAGCCCCGCCTGGGAAAGATCAGTGGACGTCAGAGCCACCGAGTCGGCCGGCGCAGCAAATGATGTTTCCACGAGCGAGTCGGGAGATGAAGGGTCCACGACCTTACTAGTCGGCTCAGGGGCTTCTAGCTTAAGCTGCAATGCATCGAAGAGCTGATTGACTTGATCATAGTCTTCGACCAAAGTTTCAATCACCTCGCGCGGGATAGAGGCCTGCACCATGGCCGATTCAATCCGGGTTTCCATGTCGTGAACGCGGTTACCGAGGACCATCGCCCCGGCCATTCTGGCGCCACCTTTAACGGTATGAAGTTGTCGCATCACCAACTGCTGAACCGCTTTATCATTAGCGTTTGCACTCAGTGAACGTAAGTTTTCCCCAATCTGAGGCAGGTAGTCTTTGGCCTCTTCAACAAATAACGGCACCAAGTCTTCATCAAAGGCCTCTTGTTTTTGAAGCAGTATCTCCTGGTTTAGAGACGGCAAGCCTGAAAGGTGCTGCTCTACGTACGGCGGAGTTCCCACTTCCAATCGTGTCGCCTCGGACGCGAGGGCATCGGCATCTTGTTCGAGCGCCTCAGAAATCGCTAGGGCTTGCTCTGACACCACATTTGCACTTGCCACGCGATCTTCGTACACATTCAGTGCAGCCGCGCGTTCGGCGCAGCTCGCGTAGAGGCTCTCCGCCATCGCCAAGCCAAGCGATTGATCATCCGCTTCGCGATGCGCAGCAAAGTCGTCTAACGCCTGTTTGATGCCCTCGAGCGCAACTGAATATTGAGAAACTTCAGAGGGTTCGGCAGGGACACTTTCTCTTTGCGTCACCAGCATAAATTGCTCAAGCCGCTCTGCGATAAGGGTGACCTGGTCTAAGCCCACCAGACTCGAGCTTCCTTTGAGGGAATGAATACCACGCACACCCAGCTCGCTCGCGGACCGGAAAGTTTGGCTCCAATCGAGAAGATCGGAATCGAGTTTGGCGACAATTACACTAGCTTCATCCACAAAAATTTGGAATAGCTGGCGACTCATCGAACGCTCACCTACTCGGACTTCAGTGCCCACCATCGGGGCCGGTACTTGGTCCACGACCTCTTGCGGCTTCGCAGCGAGCGCGCTTCCAAATGCATACGCGGCCGATGTCACACCAACCAAGCCCAATCCCGCGAAAAGGGCTGAACCGTCACCAATCAGGGGCTTAGGTTCAAAACCTACGGGCGCCTGGGCGGCGAACTGCTCATCGACTTTACCGGCTTCGTTAGACCCGGACGGTTCAGCGAACAGCGCAGGCTCGTCCAAGGGCGCAGATTCCTCGAACAAAGGTGCCTCGTCGGCAATGACAAGATCGTCCGACAAGACCGACTCCGCAAAGGAATCAGATTCTTTGAGGAAGACGGACTCATCAATCAGTGCAGGCTCTTCGAAGAAAGCCGCCGCCTCAATCAGTGCAGGCTCTTCGACCAAGGCCGCCTCATCTACCAGCGCGCTCTCGTCAAGCCATAAATGGGTATCGTTTAGGGTATTGGACTCCTCGACGGCCAATGTGGGCTCATCACCAATCAACCAACTCGCGTCACTTTCGTCAAACGCAAAGACACTCTCCTCAGACTGAGAAGATGGTATGACTGCGTTGTACACAGCATCAGGTTGAACGACCGTCTCAATCAGAGCAACAGAATCATCAATTGCATCAATATCAACTCGGGCCTCGACCGGTATAGCTAAGGGCTCCGAGATGCTGGATTCGGACTTCGCGGCGTCCGTCCCGACACTGTAAGCGCGGCCTTCGCGCAAAGCGAGCGCTTCTTCGACCATCGGACTCGGATCGAGCTCAAAATACGGATCGACCTGTAAGGACTCGGTCCAGGCCAGGAGCTGAGCACGGGCGCGAACAACTAGCGAAATAAAAGTTTCGTCCGCAGGTGTTGAAGACGACAGGTAGTGATTGAGCAGTTGCTCCATGCCCCAACTGGCTTCGCCAAAGGCGTTCAAGCTGACCATGCGGCTTGAACCTTTCAGAGTATGGAAGCCACGACGAATGATGGTCATCAGGCCGCCATCGGCGGGGTTTGAAGCGAGCCCTTTCGATGCCTCATCAATAGCTTCTAAGACTTCGAGAGCCTCAAAAATAAAAATGTCGCGCAATTCAAGATCGTCTGAAGACAAAGGCTCAGGACTCGGCTTGCGGGTGACTGTTGCTGTGGCGGCAATCGCTAAGTTGGCACCGATCTTAGTTGCTACGCTCGAAGCATCAATCGACGCTAGATCCTGAGAAGGCTCGAAAGCTTCCAATGATACAAGTGGGGACTGATCAACCCGCGGCTGTGGCACGCTTGAATCAGGCCCAGGAGCCTGAGGGACCTGCCCAGTGTGATCTAAACTCGGCGCAAGGCTAGGAGGCGACCCCGACTTCCTCAGCAAACTTCGGCGTTTTTTTTTCTCCGGAATAGAAGTGCCTAAAACGACTTCGAAAACGTCTTGGGCGTCGCCATCACTTGCGACGAGCGCGAACTCTCCGGTGTCTGGATCGAAGACAAAATCCTGGTCAATGTTTTGAGCGAGACTATCAACAAAGAGTGCCAAGGCTCCCATTGAAGATGCAAGCAGTTGTTGCTCTTCTTCCGTAGGTGACTTGTCCGCTTTATAAAGCTTAGAAATTCTCTGAGCGAGGTGACGCGCAGCGTCGCTCGGCTCCTCTTGTCCGAGCAACATTAACGCACCAGAAATCTGCGACAGTGATGCACTCGCCTCGAGAAGCTTGGTTGTGTTTTGCAAATCCCTTAAAAAGAGGTCAACACCCTCTTCCGCAACCTTCATTCCATTTTTTGCTTCACGGATGAACACGGTCATGGTGCTGCGCTCTTGCGCCTCACGACTCAAGGTCGCCAACCATTCGGGCATTTCGGACACTGATTTGCCCGCGGAGCAAGCCTTCAGGCGGCCCACCATCTCCTTACAGCGCTCACTCAAATCAGAATATCTCTTCAGCGGACCAGAGAACAGACTCTCAACGAATAGCACTGAAGTGGCCATTTCAACCGCTAAAACCTCGGTCATAACCTCTGATTTCAGTTCAATGGCGCGACCCACCTGGGCCCAGACTGAACTGAGCTCACTCAAGTTAGGACCAAGAAGCGATGCGGCACCATGAAACACGCCAACCGCTTCAGCGTAGCGGGGCAAGGCCCCTGTCATACTTTGAGTGACCAAATCCCAAGCGTCTTTAATGGCTGGAATCGAATCCTTTGCCTGACGCTCAGCATCTTTGTCGAACAAGCCAAATCGGCTAATTTCGAAGTCGTCGGGAATGCTTCCCTCTAAGCAAAACGCGTGTCGTACGAGCTGCACATTTGCGCTGCAATTTTCGGCCATCGCCAATGAGAACAAGACTTCTCTGTGGAGCTGATCGCTCACGCTCTTGCCACCCGCAAGGGTGTCTTTCAACTGAGTATTGAGTCTTGCCACGAGGCGCTTAACGTAGAGATCCACCTCCAAGCTCGACTCTGACACAGCCTGAAATACAGCGGCGGCGGCGCGCCAGAATGAATAATGGTTCATCCCCTCGGGCGACTGCGCCACTTTTTCGAGCACCACCCTTAGGTCACCAGCGATTTGCTCGTTCACACCGGAGCGCAGGGTCTTTAGTAGACCTTGCTCGTATTCGATACGCAAGCGTGCTTTGTCTTCGTCCGACAATAAGCGAGGCTCCAAAGACTCCGGCAAAAGCTTGGCGTCTTGGGGAACTTGAAAAAGTTCGGCGGGATGAAGACGAGCTTGGCCACAAAGCATTTGCATTGCTTTGAAATGTGGAAACAGCAATAAAGGCTCTTCAACCTCGCCAGAAATAAGATCTTCAAGATATTCGGTGAGCGCCGCTAATGCACGTTTGGTATGGACGACGTTTTCATCGCTCCACTCAATTTTCACACTATCTTTTCCCTCGAAGACTCGCTCAAGAGTGTCAGCAAAAACATCGATCCCGGCAGGGGACATCACACGTAAAGCGCCCAGACCTTGATGCAAACTGATCGAGGCTCGTTCAAAAAGAGATTGATCCTGTTGTTGACTGGCGCGATAGTCGTCCAGCGCCAGAGCCACCCTCTCGAAAGCATGTTGAATCTCGGGGAAACACCATTCTGCAGAGGCACGTGCCGCTGCATCTAGGGGCTGTCGAACGGACGAGCGCGCGGCCACGTCTTGATTTTCTAGTTTTATCATCGCCTGGTCCTTCAGTTTCATGCAAGCTGACGGTTAATCTTCATCGGTGTGTGTTTCGGGGCTTCAAAAGAAAGCTCGAGTTACGACACCTTGAATCGAGATACCGAACTCTTCAGCTCCTGGGCAAGTTCGGCAAGCTGACGGATTGAGCCCGCAGTTTGCTGAGTACCCTCGGAAGTTTGTTCCGTCACCAGCAGAATCCTTTGAATCGACTGGGCCACCGTACCCGCAGAAGAAGCCTGCCTCGACGTCACTGCCGAGAAGTCTTCAATCAGGTTAGCCAACTGGCTGGACACTGTACCGATTTCGCCAAGAGCCTTACCTGCGTCGTCCGAGAGTTTGGTCCCTTCGACCACACCGGCGGTGCTTCGTTCCATCGCGGAAACCGCATCCTGTGTATCGGTCTGGATCGTTTTAATCAGAGCCGAGATTTGCTTGGTCGCTTCACCGGAGCGTTCAGCAAGTCGCTGTACCTCCTCGGCAACAATCGTAAATCCTCGTCCGGCTTCACCGGCCGATGCCGCCTGAATTGCGGCGTTCAAAGCCAACACGTTGGTTTGTTCGGTAATGTCTGAAATCAGCTCGACAATCTCTCCGATCTCTTGCGACGACTCACCCAGACGCTTAATCCGCTTGGAAGTATCTTGAATCTGATCTCGAATGCCGTTCATGCCATAAATCGCGTTACTTACCGCCTTTTGACCGGCCTCCGAAGCTTCCTTAGATTGGCGAGCTACGACCACAGACTCAGAAGCTCGCGACGACACTTCGTTAATCTGCTGGGCCATCCGGAGCACGGCCTCGCCAGTTTCACGAATCTCGCGAAACTGCTGCTCGGTCGCTGCCTGCAAGCTTGTGGCGGTCAACTGAGCCGAGGAGGACGCCTCGTTCACCATCGCTGCCGTTTTATTAATACGAGCCACCAGGTTACGCAGCTCGTCGACGGTGTAGTTGACCGAGTCAGCAATCGCACCGGTAATGTCTTCTGACACCGTCGCCTGTACCGTCAAGTCACCGTCAGCAACCTCTTGCAACTCATTCATCAATCGCAAAATCGCCGCTTGGTTCTGGTCGTTAGTGCGCTTTGCATCGCGTTCAAGCGACTCCGCTTGTTCTTTTTGCAGTTCCGCTTCGGAAGCTCGCAAATCTGAAGATTTCATATAGTTACGCGACCAAAGCGCAACCGCCAGCAAAGCGATAATCCCAAAAAAGATCGCGGCGTACGAGTTTAGATTGGGTCCGTCAGATTGATCCGTACCGGCAACAGTCTGGAACGCCTCGCGAACAATTTCACTGTCTTTGCTAATGACCTGCTCAGACTTACGAAGCTCGCGCAATCTTGGCAAACCGTTCACAAAGTAGGAAATATCTTTCTCGGCTTTATCAATCTGCGCCTTCAGGGCACTTAAGGCCCGCTTGACCTCCGCAAACTTTGCCGGCTCAATCCCGGCACGCGCATCACCGTTCAGGAGGGAATTCACGTTTGCTTTGTATTCGTTATAAAGATCCATCAGCGCCGATGGGTCACGAGGTGCGACGCCTTCGTCGGAAAAGGCCTCGGAAATTTCCTTCGCCAAGATCTGTGAAGCTCCGACCAACTCGCCGGCCAAGGCGGACTCTTTCGCAGATGCTCCAGATTGCAAGCTAATGACGGCGATGACTTTGGCTTCATCGTATTGCAGCGGCGAAGACTCAATCAAGCGCGCCTTAACCGCTCCCATATCTTGCAGAAACTTTTTAGCACCTGAGATATTTTCTGCCGCAGCTGCAGTGGGCTTCCACTTTGCCTCGGCATCTTGCAGCTTGGCGAGCAGATCGGCATTAAACGCCACCACTCCGTCAGCGTTCAGCGCCGCGTCGAGGGTGGATATCTTGGTCCGACTGTCTTCGATTTGTGGGAACGCCTTCACGTCACCCTTCATCGCGGCAGGTACGGCCTTCGCGAGCCTCTGTGTGTTCAGAACAATGTCAGTAACGGAATAACTAAACAGAGCCATGTTGCGCGATTGACGAATATCGAGCCAAACAAAAAGTAGCACCACCGAAATTGCAAAGGCAAAAACAATCACAGAAATCTTTTGCTGCTGCGCTAAAGGAACACTGTCGAGCACACCTTTATGAGCAGGCTTATACTTCTTCTCGATCTTCTTTGAGCCAAACCCACCATCGAATTGACCGACAAGCGTATGGGCCGCCAGTGACTCCATAGCCGTCGTGGGCGCCGCACCGGTCGGCGGGTCGATCAGGGCAGTATCCACGTCCAGCGCGTCTTTTTTGCCAAACCCAGGGAACTTGAAGCTAATCAGTTTAGAAGAATTCGATGCCGACTTGGGCTTTAAGAATTCACCCATTTTTTTGGTAAGAACTTTCATTGCATTCTCCGTAGCTTAAGATGCTACTGATAAAAATTTTTGATCACCGGCCAACGCTGAGAGCTTGATCTCCAGCCATGTTTCGCCACGTTCGTCCATCCAGGTTGAACCTTCCCAAGGCTGTGATTCCTTAGATTCAACCGACTTCATTTGCGCCAGGTTCTGCAAGCCCAGCATGCGACTCACAAGAATTGCGGCGTTCAGCCCCATACGCTGATTCAAGGTCAGGAGCCGCGAATCTTTGCCGACTCGACTGCTGGGCAAACCATTGAACTGTGCAAGGTCTGCCACACCAATGAGCACACCGCGATGACTCACCAAACCCTTAAACCAGGATTGCGTGCCAGGCACACGCGTTGTCGTGTTGGGAATGGAGATAATCTCTCCAGCCTCTTCAAGAGCAACCAAGCACTTTTGCTCGTTGATCATCACCCCTAGCCTTGTATTCTTGCTAGTTGCCGAAGCATTATTAATGCGCTCAGTGAGACGCATCTGAAACTCTTTAAGATTACGACGACGAATGGCCATGACGCTTAAAACCTACGGATTAGTGGGCAAGATCTGCAACACGAGCAAGGAACTCTTCAGGCTTTAAGGGCTTGACGAGGTAGTCTTTCGCGCCCTGGCGTAAACCCCAAATACGATCAGTTTCAGTACTCTTGCTGGTACACAGAATGACTGGGATATCTTTAGTCTCGGGATCGCGGGTAATCGCGCGCGTGATTTGGAAACCACTCTGCCCTGGCATGACTACATCCATCACAACTAATTTTGGGCGCTCAGCCTTAACCTTGATCAGGGCCTCTTCACCCGTCTCAGCGGTGATCACTTGATAACCCTTCTTGCCGAGCAAGTCAGCGAGATAGAATCTTTCAGTCGGCGAGTCCTCGACGACGAGGATTTTGGCATTGGCCATGGTTTTCCTTTGGTGGGATAAATTGTTAGACAAGACTTAGGGTGAACTTTTCAGACATCTGGACAATATCGCTCGCCCCTAGGGCGGGCGTGACGGTATCGTCGGCGAACTCTGGGCTAAAGTTCAAGGTGAACGCGGGCACCGGCTCAGTCGCCATTGGAAGCGCGGGCTCGGCAATTGGCGTGGAAGCGAGAGTGGCTGTGGGTGCAGAGCTGCTAGCGGCCGTAAAGACATTAACGCCCGCAACGCAAGGTATGGTGCCCGTCGTCGATACGCCAGCCTTGCGCGCGAATTCGGTGACCGCCTGAAGCAGGCTGTCCTTGGTAAACGGTTTGGTCAAATAATGGTCGGAACCTACCATTCTTCCTTTGGCTTTATCAAACAAGCCATCTTTGCTGGATAACATCACCACGGGCGTGGTCTTGAACTTCGGGCTCTTTTTAATCAGAGCGCAGGTTTGATAACCATCAAGGCGCGGCATGAGTACATCGCAAAAAATCAAATCTGGCTGGTGATCTGCAATTTTGGCGAGAGCATCGAAGCCGTCTTCAGCGAGCACCACTTTTGCCCCAGTTTTGCCAAGGAAAATCTCGGCGCTGCGACGAATCGTATTGCTATCGTCGATCACCATGACCGTCACTCCATTGAAGCTCTCGCTTGCACTCATTTCACAGTTCCACCATTTCAAAGTCTTCCTTACGAGCTCCGCACTCCGGGCAAGTCCAATTGGGTGGCACATCCTCCCAACGGGTCCCGGCGGAAATTCCTTCATCAGGCGCGCCGACGGACTCGTCATAAAGCCAGCCACAAATCAAACACATCCAGGTTTTCAAGTTCTTTTCAGTCGACATAGTTTCGTTCCTCTCTATTAGGTGACAAAAAGCCTAAGATGTTACCTAGAGACCGACAAAGCTCTTATTGAGAGCGACAGATGGTCGAGTGTTGGAAAAAGACCTAGTATTTTCGTGTCGAAAATCTACTTGAAATTGCCAATAAATTTTCATCCAACCGTGTTCAAATAGAAAAAAGGGCGTTTTTAACGCCCTTTGAAATTGAACTCGATTGTTCTTAATTTATCGCCAAGGACGAAGATCAACAACTTCGACCAAACTACCGGTCTTTGCATCAATCAGGGCAACTAGATCACGCTTTTTACCTTGCACCGGGACATAAGACAGACTTAGACTCTCGTAAGGTTTCAGGAAACGCTCAACTTTTTCACGTTTGTTGTACTGGGCCAGCTCCTTAATTGCTTTTGCTTTAGAGGCAATCAGTGGCTTCGCAGCCTCAAGAGGCCTGTAGTAACGAAACATCTCCTTAAGATCAATGCCCGATTGAACAAACGAGAACAAAATTCTAGAACGCTCCTCAGGATTCTCAGGCTGTTCGGCATAAGCGATTTGCGGGTGGCCCCATCGCATTTTCTGGAGCTCTCTTGGTGAGAGTTTGAATTCGTCTTCATCTACCTGCGCTGCACTCACCATTTCGAATCTGTCCACCACGTAGGTCATATAGACTGGGCGGCTGAGACAAGTGGCGTACAGGCCATATGCAAGCGCTGCAACTTGGCACAATGCGATAACCCACAGGTCTTTTTTCAAAGACTTTTTGCGGCGATCAAAAACAAGAAAAGTAAGACTTGGACCGAGTACGACGTCAACCATCAAAATCATACCTAGCAAATGCATTCCACCCGCGGCTTCGAAGAACGGTGAGGGATATAGCCAAAACACAAGAGGTATGGCGACCAATGTCGCCATTAGAATGCTGACGAGCAAGTGAAGGCCAGAAGACTGGAGCCTAGCCTTGACGCGTTCACTTGTCCAACCGGACCTGAAGCTTATTTTCGAACCTGAACCTTCGGAAACTAAATCGGATGAAGTAGTAAAATTGGCGCTCATAAACTAACAATTTGAAAGAAAATTGAAAGACTAAGATCATGACGGCGCAATGAGAAAGTGCCCGAAGGCACTCTCCCACTCAACCACAATTGCTTAAGACATTAGCGGCACTCGGAAGGTGCATAGCGGGCTTGCAAAGTGCCTGCTGTCTGGCCCGGATTCAATGTACCGGCACCCGCGGCAGCGCAGCGCCATGTAATTGAACCTGTAGGAGGTGTGAACGCAGCAGCGCCAGGTGGTAGAGCGGCACCTGCTACTGCGGGAGCTAGTGTCAAACTACCGTTACCTGCTGCTGCAGTAGTGACGATGGTGATGATACCTGTAGCAGCCGCGATGTCGACGCTAGTAATATTTTTACTTGCGACGGGTGACGTGTATCCCGTTGTGTACCCTGTTGCGACGCCATTTACGTTACCGCCCGAAGCGATGTCAGCAACATTTAGTTTAGCCGCACCGGCGAGCCCAAGACCCTCAGCAACACGAGCACGAACGGTGTAGTCTTGGTAAGCAGGCAAAGCAACAGCAGCCAGAATACCGATAATCGCAACAACGATCATCAATTCGATGAGGGTAAAACCTTTTTGTACTGATTTCAACATGTAAAACTCCGTTTATTAAAGTGAACTCGCTAGGGACGAGGGTGGAAGCTTTTTGATTTGTAAGCTTCTTGAGTTCTATTGATGCACCGCTTGTGCCAAGGTCGGCGAGCGGTATTTCGTGACCGACAAGCGGCAGAGGCGTAGCATTTCAGCGGACTGCGGCCAGCGTTCCGTGACAGAGTTCACGGATGTTTTGGCTTTTGCAAAATATCGAAAATCCCTAGGTGACAAAATTTGTCGGTATCTGCCCTGAGGGGGTGACGCAACACGTCAGAAGCGCCTATTTACGTCATTCATACTGCGTCAGAAAGCTTCATTGGGTGCCGTAGATCAGGTTGGCGAGCCGACGAAAAACGATTTCAGAAAAGATCGTTCTCCAATCGATATTCCCTAGAACTCGAGAATAAGCCCCTGCTCAAGCATCGTAGGCTGCGGAAAAGCCACCCAAGCCTTAATTTCCCGCTCAGTCGTCGCAAAGTCTGAGGGTTTCAAATGAGTGACATAAACCTTGGGCTCGATCCTCAGCTTGGTGAGCTCGTTGGCAAGCTGAATAGGAAACAAGTGCTTGGCGGTTAAGGCAAGATCCTGATCGCGGTTCGGGAAAGCGCTCTCAATGATCAAGTACTTTAGATTTTTAATACCATTGACTTGCCGCCAAAACTCGTCGTTCGGGCCTGTGTCACCCGAAAAAACCAGGGACGATTCCGGGCTTCTAAGCTCGAAGCCGATGGCGGGAACCGTATGGCTGGCGGTCAGGGCACGAATACTTCGAAACTTCTCATCATAGGTTTTCCCTTCAAGGATCACCTCTTGACCCACCGCTAGAGGTTCAAACTTCATCCAGGGTCGTTCATAGTGGGGAATTTCGGTAAAGTCCGGCCAAATAACCCAATTGAAAATGTGTTGGCGCAAAGCTTCAATTGTCCATGCCAAGGCATGCACCACCATTGGCTTGTCTCTTAATCCGCCGACGGAATCGATCATCAGGGGCAACCCTGCACAATGATCGAGATGAGAATGGGTTAAAAATACATGATCGATATTGGCCATTTCTTCGACCGTCAGGTCTTCGACGCCCGTACCGGCATCAATAAGGATATCGTCATCTAACAGGAACGAGGTGGTGCGTGACTTGCCCCCGATGCCTCCACTGCAACCCAACACCCGAAGTTTCATCAGGCCACCAAAGAAAGTTGTACAGGCTGCCGCTCACGGGTATTGGCCGGGTTAGCGTAGTAGGTTTGGGCTGGCGCGTAAATGACCACCCGTTCGCTGCGACCCTGCACCAAAACAGAATCGAGTTCGATAAATTCGAGGGCAGGCACGGCTTGCACGGTAGCTTCGCTGACCAAAATCGAGGTTTCGAAATGCTTCGTGAGCGACTCCAGCCGCGACGCCAAATTGACCGTATCACCAATCGCTGTATACACTCTGCGCAACTTGGACCCCATATCCCCAACGCGCGCTCGGCCGGTATGAATACCAATACCGATCGACAGGGGTGGCAGGCCGCGCACCACAAAACTTTTCGAAAGTTGCTCCGCAACCACCTGCATTTTGAGCGCCGCCTCAACGGCGTGGGCTGCATGCCCATGATCATCCAAAGGTGCCCCCCAAAAGGCCATCACGGCATCACCAATGTATTTGTCTACCGTGCCAGTGGTTTGATGAATGGCCTCAGTCATGCCTGTGAGGTATTCGTTTAAGTACTCACTCAGAATTTGCGGATCCATGGTCTCGGAAATTTTGGTGAAGCCACGAATATCGCAAAACAACACGGTGATCTCCCGGGTTTGCGAGATTTGCTGGCGCGACTGACTGGGATCCGACGCAAGTCGATTGACGACCTCGGGGGAAAGATACTCGCCAAAAAGATCCACAATTTGAGCGCGCTTTCGACCCTCGGTGAAATAGCCCAATACAAGGTTTCCAAGGCATAAGACGAGGGTCATCGTGAGACTAGCTGCAACAGGTACGACAAGGTCAGCATTGCTAAAGGCGAGACTCACGGCCGACCATTGGGTCGCCATTGCCAGAACTCCCGCGGCCAGAATACCTAGGCCTCCTCCAAACGCCAATAGCACCGCTAAAAGTGTGCCCAGGGACATTAAACAAAGCAGGCCGACAGCGTGACCGAACTCAGAACGGACTTTTAACGCATGATTCAGCACGCCACGAATGGCACTGGCATGTACCTCGACCCCCGGAAAGGTTTCACTGAGCGGCGTGGCTCGGAGGTCGGTTAGACCCGGCGCGCTCGAACCTACCAGGACAATTTTTCCGGCAAAGTTTTTTCGAGCGATCTTTCCGGCCAAGACTTCGCTCGCTGAGTAGTATTTGAAATTGCCACCGCTCGCCCCCTGCCCCTTTCGAAACGGGACCATCAGGCTCAGGCCTTTCGACAAGGGTAAAGTCGTTCGAAGATTGGGGTAACTAGAATCACTGAGCAAAATAAGCTCATCGGCTCTCAGCACCATGCGATCTACATTCAGATAAAGTTTCAAGGTGGTCAAAGCCAGCGACTCATACAATTGCCCCTGATACTCCGCGAGCAGGGGTAGGGAGCGAACCACCCCATCACTGTCCGGAATCGGGTTGAAAAACCCTTGCGCCTTGGCCGCTGCCCCGAGCTGAGGAAGGTTAGCGCCATATCCGGTCCAATGGGTCACCTGGGTCCCCGGAGCCAATACCGAGCTTCCGAAAGGCGGGGGTAGCACTCCGGTTTGTCGGGCAACGGATTCGCTGCTGAAGTAGTAGCCCAAGACCACATTTGCGGAGCGCAAAGATCGCTCCAGTTGCAAGGAATTTTTTTCATCCTGAACACGGTCCGCGAAGACCACGTCAAAGGCAAGCACTTTGGCATCGGAGAGATGATCGATCAAGGCAGCAATGTCGTTACGCGGCCAAGGCCATCGTCCCTGTTCGGCCAGACTTTTTTCGTCGACATCGACGATCACGATGCGCTCCTCGGGTTGCGCAGGTGTTTGGGTCAGGCGAAGATCATAGATCTTTTGATCGAGATGGGCGATCCACGGTTCTGCTTTCTTCCAGCCCCCTGCCCAAGCGAAAATAACAACCATCGCGGCCCCAAAAAGGAGCCGGATTGTCTTTGAGTTTTTGGCCCATGCCTGAATCATGAGGTTTAGCTTGGGGTGTCGGAGGTTTCAACTTCGCTGAAGCGAAGCTGAGTTTCACCAAGCTGTATCAAATCTCCGCTCGACAAATTGCGCGATCCCACCACTAAAGCCTCTCCGTTGAGAAGACTGGGCTTGAGACCCTCTAAATGCGTCAAGAAATAGCCCTCGCGACGGCGGCCGATCACCGCAACTTCAGAGCCGCGGCCAATCTTCAGAATGGAGCGATTAACTGATTGACGAATGCCCTTCAATGGTCCATTTAGGTACTCCACTTGAGCGGGCTTGGAGCCGTCTAGCGCTTTTGAAATTGTGGTGCTGCGCTCGGCATTTGCATTGGCGTCCGAGGCTGCTGCCGAGGCCAAAGCCAACTCATCCGAGACAAGTTGCATCTGAAAAATGCCGATACTGACGTAGTCACCGGGGCGCAGCTTCTTACGAGTCACTCGCAAACCGTTTACAAAGCTTCCGTTGCTGGAGCCAATATCTAGAAACTC
>JANOPA010000033.1:0-15209 GCA_031421635.1 Betaproteobacteria bacterium
CGGACCATCGTAGAGAATCGCCGCGGGACTTTGCACCGCCCGAAATTCTGCCCAAGCGGGTGCGGCCACTGAGGAAACCAGTAGCCCCAGACACAGCGACAATGGTCGTACGATATTCATAAGTTCTCCAGAGCGTAATCGTTTTGCATTGAACTCGAAGGCGGACCGTCCAGCGTGACTGTCAATCGCTTTAGTGCTTGACGCCGGGCGGCAAAACGATGCCAGCACCCGAGCTACCATTGCCATTAGCGTCCTGAGCCAGCTTTTGCTGATACAAGGCTTCGAAGTTGATTTCCGCCAAGTGCATTGGAGGGAAACCCGTACGCTGCACGGCGTCCGCCACGTTAGAGCGCAGATACGGATAAATAATATTCGGGCAAACCACATTGAGCAGCAGGGGCATTTGCTCTGGGGGAATATTGCGAAGCTCAAAAATTCCGCCTTGAGTGGCTTCGATCAAGAACGCAACTTTGTCGTTGATCTTGGTCGTCACGGTAATGCGCACAGTAGCTTCATGAATGCCTTCGGCCAGCGTGCCGTTGGCGACATCGAGCTGCACTTCAACCGCCGGCGCGGCTTGCTCTAGAAAGATTTGTGGGGCATTGGGGAGCTCTAGAGACATATCCTTGAGATACATCCGTTGAATTGCAAACACTGGGGCGTTATCTGGCACCGCATCACTCATAAAAAATCCTTAGTTCGATCAAAAATTATTGTTTGTGGGAGGGGTCTTAATCAGCCAAAGTCAAGCAGCCACAATCACGCGGCCAAAAGCGGTACCAAGCCACCCGCACGATCAAGTGCCGCAAGATCGTCGAAGCCGCCGACATGGGTTGTGCCAATAAAAATCTGAGGCACGGTACGACGACCAGTAATTTCGATCATGCGATCTCGCTCCTCGTCATGGAGGTCGATACGGACCTTTTCAATTTCGGTCACGCCGCGCTGCTTGAGGAGAGCCTCGGCGCGAATGCAATAAGGGCATACGGCGGTGCTGTACATTTTTACGTGCGCGGACATGGGAAGGTTCCTTCAGAAGTTAGGTAGGTCGCGAAGTGCTAGATTGCATTGACCGAATGTTGATTGATCACCGGCGAGTTGATCACAACTTACTTGACGATCGGTAAGCCAGCCTGACGCCAAGCGCTGACCCCGCCGCCAAGACCAAAGACTTCTTCGCGTCCGGCCTTTTTGAGCATGGCCGAGGCCCTGCCACTGGTTTGGCCATTTTCGCAAACGACTAGCACCTTTTTGCCCGCCGGGATTTCGTCAATGCGCTTTTCAATGTCGGCCAGAGGAATATTCTTGGAGTTCGGAAGATGTCCGGCATTAAACTCGCCATTGCCTCGTATGTCGATGACCAAGGAATTGCCCTCGTTCATCAAGCGGGTAGCGCTCAGAGTGTCTATATTTGCACCCGCGCCGCGCTGGTTGATCAGCGGCCAGATCAGCATGCCGCCTGAGACAAAGGCGATCAAGATTAGTAGAAAATTTTCAGTCAGGAATTTCAAAGTGTCACTTTCAGCGGTTTCTGGGAACTTTCGCAATGCTCCCGTAAGCCTTCGATTATAAGATAGGGACTCTTTTAGAGTTCGCAATCCCTCAATCTAGCCCCAGCGACCTTCCCTAACGACATTTTTAACTTGCCCCCACCATGACCTATAAGCTCGTAATGATGCGCCACGGCGAAAGCCAGTGGAACCTTGAAAACCGCTTCACCGGCTGGGCCGATGTAGACCTTACTCCCAATGGCGTGCTGGAGGCCAAGCGTGCCGGTCAACTGCTCCTGGCCGAGGGCTACGATTTTGACCTTGCCTTCACGTCTATGCTCAAGCGCGCTATTCGCACACTTAATGGGGTGTTGGACGAAATGGACAGAATGTGGCTGCCGGTGGTGTCGGCTTGGCGACTCAATGAGCGCCATTACGGTGCCCTGCAAGGTCTCAACAAGGCTGAAACTGCCGCGAAGTACGGTGAGGAACAGGTACTGATTTGGCGGCGTGCCTATGCGACCGCTCCTAACCCTCTCCCACCGGGTGACCCGCGCGGTTCTGAAAATGATCGTCGTTATGCTGGGCTGGCTGCCTCCGATATTCCTCGCACCGAATGCTTGAAAGATACGGTAAACCGGGTCGTGCCATTCTGGGAGGAGTCCATCGCCCCTGCAATTCTCCAAGGCCGTCGCGTCATTATTGCCGCCCACGGCAACTCCCTGCGTGCGCTGGTCAAGCATTTGGACGGCGTTGGTGATGACGAAATCGTCAATATGAACATCCCGACGGCTCGACCCTTGGTATACGAGCTGGACGCTCAGCTCAGGCCGGTCAAGCGCTATTACCTGGGTGACCAGGCCGAAATTGAGGCGGCGATGAAGGCCGTCGCGGCTCAAGGGAAGTCGAAGCCCTAGAAGCCTGTGGCCCAGAAGTCCGCTGCGAGTATGTAGCCAGTGCCGTCTATTTGCAAAAAAAGGGCGGTGTCAAAAAAGGGCGGTCGCCAAGGTCGCGACTTTCCTTTATCCTTAAGCCGTGGACACCAATCTCGTCGCCCAACTACTTGCCGCTGCGGTTCGGATAACTGGCCTGCCCGCCATCACCGACGCTGAAGTGCCCCAACTCATCAGTATGAGTAAAGAAGCCATCACCCAAGAGATGTGCCCCGAGCGACCCTCACAGTGCGACACCCTTGTCGCTCTCTTTGAGCCGCTAAAGTATCGGGTGATATACCGCAATACTTTAAATCTGACCAGGCCTTATGACCGGTCTTTTCTAGTGCATGAGTTGGTCCATGTACTACAGTTCAAAGCCAAAGGTGCGAGCATATTTGCAAGCTGTAAAGCTCGCGTGCTGGCCGAGCGCGAAGCATATTTGAGCCAGGATCGCTTCCTGGCGGAAAATGCACTCGAGATTCGGGTAAGCGGAGCCTTGCGATTTATGCAATGCCCGGAAGAGCCTTCGCAGGGCGTTGCGGCTAAAAATTAGGGCGCTACGTTGCAATTCAATTTAGTCCGAGGCTCACGAGCTGGTAAGAGGTCCTTACTACGGCCGTGGACGTTCGAAACTTCGAAGGGTTTCGGTCGATGGACTGGCATGCGACCACGACGAGTTAAATCGAACAATTATTTTCTTGTCGAGCCTTTGACGGTGAACTTTGCGTTTTGCGATGACGTCAGGATCGATCAACAGACGGGCGGGATAGGTGGATTTGGCCTGTTCCAGAAGGAAATTGGATTGTCAATGCACGTTTACGATTCGGTTGCCGATTCTACTAGTTCGATAGGGGTACTTGGCGGCTTTAATACTTATGCTTATGTAACCGGTAACCCATTAAGTTATACAGATCCTTTAGGGTTGGTGCCGAGCCTCTCGGAAATGGGCTTTGATACACCGGGCGATGTCTGCGAGGGGAGCACTGGTACGCCTAGAAACAATCAGGCTCAGAATAAGCAAATTAATGCGATTGTTGTACAGATTGGATTAAGCAAAGATCAGCGACAACCGCTTCATCAAGAGATTTCTGGGCAAAATTTGAGCTTCCAGGCAATCAGGTTGATTGCTTTAGACATTAAGATGGGCAAATGACGATGCCAATGAATATTGAGCGGAAGATTGCTAACCTGTTCTTGCCATTGATCGATTTACCTTGTTGGCAGGCGCGAAGAAGCATTGGTTCTTTTGTCTGTGTGAACTTCGGGTTGCCTTATCTTGATATTCGCGAACCCAAGGCGACATCGAGTGATACACCAGCAGATATCAGACGTCTGTATCAGCGACGGCGCGTGACCCCGGTTGGGGAGTTTCGTTTCTGGTTGGAAAATTGTTTCTGGAGTTTTACGTCACCGGATTGCCCTTCCGTAGTGACAAGCGATACATCGAACACTGACCTCATCTGTTTAGAAGACATGGAGGGGCAGAAACTACTATCTGCTCAATATCTCGGTGCTGGGAGATGCCTGTTCAGCTTTGGCCAAGGGGGCAGGCTTGAGACAAGCTTGCACGAGGCGTTCAAGAGTGACGATCAATGGAGCGTAAGCTTCCGCGACGGGAGAACGGTAACCTTTAGCGGGGATGGTCGCTTAAAGCTAGAAAACAGAGACTAGACAAGGCGTTCATTTTTTAGCTGCTTTATTTTTACGCTTGTCGGTCTCCTCTGGATAAACGAACCCGATAGGCCGCTTGGGCGGATCGGGTGGGGTGGTGAGTTGGCGCAGGGCTTCGAAGACTTCTTTTAGCTGCTTTCGGGTGATATTCGCAAAAGCATCAAGCTTGAGAGCTTGGTGCTCGGTCTTGGCTTCAAGTTCATTGAGGCGCTTGGCGAGGTCTTGATGGGTGAGAGCCAATTCGCGCAATCGAATAAATGCGCGCACGACGAATAAAGACACTTGCACGGCTCTTGGGGTGTTCAAAATAGTGGCGGCCATCAAAGCGCCGTGCTCGGTGAAGGCCCAGGGTAAATATTTACGGTGTTGGCCGCGGCCAGTCTTTAAGGTCGCAAATTGCGACCTTAAAGCGGCATACTCTTCGGCGTTCAACTCAAAACAAAAATCACCAGGAAACTTCGCTTGGTTCCGCTTGACCGCTTCGTTAAAGCGCTTGGTCGGTACCTCGTACAAAGCGGCTAGGTCTTCGTCCAGCAGCAGGCGCTTACCACGAATTAAAACAATGCGCTCGGAGATCTGGGCGATTGCGCCGCTAGCAATGGCCGAAGTTCCGCTGGCCATTTAGCACCTTGAGCCTGAGCGTCGGTGATGGCGGGCCTAGGGGTGGGGTTACCCCTGGGCCTTGCGGCATGTTGGGGGATATGTCCTTCGTCGAGGGCGTGCGCGGCGGACTTTGTTTCGGAAGTCTCTAGTCGGTGTGTCAAAGCTAGTCGCGCCTTCAAAGCGTTTGTCTCCTTTACTGGATATGATAAGCGAACGAGGGAAAATTAGTTGTAAAGCAGGATGGCCTAGGCCAAAATGCGCCTCTAGGAAAAAATCTTCTCAACCCACAGGTGTCGTCTTCTTAAATTTGTTCAAGCTGTTGAATTGCTTCATAAAAATCCTCGCCGGTACGAGGAAGTCGTGTCGGGTGGATTACTTGGCGGCCTCAACACTTATGCTTATGCTTATGTTGAAGGGAATCCACTAACCTTTGTCGATCCGAGTGGTTTAAAGAGTCTTGGTAGCAGTGGTATGTCGATAGGCCGCGAGTTGCTTGGGATAACCCGCCGAACCGAGCCTGATACTGTGGAGCAGATGCCACGGCGCTACGAAAATAGTGAGCAAGGAAGAGACGGATATATGCGGTTTGGCGGCCCTGAGCTTCCGATTATTCCGCAGCGCGGCGGCCCTTCATGTCGACAGGTATGCCCAGATGCAGGCGGCAGGTGCGAATCGATGCCTAAGCTTGGTTTGCCATCAGGTGGTGGTTGTTACACTGTCTGTGACGATGTTGGTATTGGTCCAAGGTCTTGTATAGATCAAGATCAGCCTTTATCGAAGCCCGGCGACGGAGCGCAAACATGTTGCAGACAATTGAACTGTTGTCGCTGTTCGTTGGAATGCTTCTATTCCAAGAGAGTTCTTTTATGGGGCCTTATGCGCTCCTTGGGAAGGTGCTTGCGTTTGTCTGCTTCGCATGGTGACTAATTGGCGCACCATAACGAAGGTTCGCATGACCTCGATGTTAATGGCGATGGCCTGAGGGCTGCTTAAGACTGACGAGAGCATGGCCACGCCTTGCTCTGTAAAGGCGTAAGGGGCGGTGCGTCGACCACCCCAACTTGAGGTCACCAATTGTGACCTCAAGTTAGCGAACTCTTGGGCAGACAGTTGAAACATGAAGTTTTCTGGGAAGCGGGTGATGTTGCGCTTCACCGCTTGTAAAGCTGTTGAATCGCTTCAGGAAAACCACTACAACTACGAGCAAGTTGTGTCGAGCGAAATACTAGGTCGCTTGGTGGTGAGGCTGTAGAGTGCGATGATGCCACCGCGCTTTGTGAAAGTCGCCGACGAGTGAGTACGCTGTATGCAACGACGAGTCTTTAAGGCTGCAATTTGCATTCTGAAAGAATCGAACTCTGCGGCATTGCGCTCGACTAAAGTGTGGTGAAAAAATTAGTCAAGTTTCGGTGCACCGTAGTTTTTCCTGCAAAGTGCACTAAGTCAGCATCTAAAAAGATGGATGCTATTCTTTACAGCGTCCGACGCAATATCGCACTTCTATCAATTAGGCACCCGATGAGCACACCCGCAAAGTTATTCGCGCTAAGCGCTGAGCAAATGTCACAGGGCTTTGCCCGTAAGGAGCTGTCGCCTGTGGAAGTAGCCGACAGTTGTTTCGAGCGAATCGCGTCTTGGGAGCCTAGTATCAACGCGATGTACCTCGTACAACGTGAGGCTGCCTTGGCCGCAGCACAGGCCTCTGAGGCTCGCTGGACGAGCGGGCAGTCCTTGGGGCCAATGGATGGTGTACCCATTACGATTAAAGAAAACATTTATACCAAGGGTGACCCCGCGCCCATCGGTACGAAGGCCATGGACCTCACGCCCAAGGTCGCCGATGCACCGCCGTCTGCGCGTGCGCGTGAGGCTGGAATGGTTATTCTTGGCAAGACCACAATGCCCGATTTTGGAATGCTGTCCTCCGGGATGTCCTCATTTCATGGCATTACCCGTAATCCTTGGCGTTTAGATCGCAACACTTCGGGCTCGTCGTCCGGCGCTGCGGCGGCCGCTGTGGCAGGTTATGGGCCTTTGCACATCGGTACGGATATTGGGGGCTCGGTGCGCTTGCCTGCAACCCATTGCGGCATTTTTGCACTCAAGCCAAGCTTTGGCCGGATCCCTGTGAATCCACCGTTTCTGGGGCGGGTGGCAGGTCCGATGACTCGAACCGTTAAGGATTCCGCCTATTTGCTCGAAGTGCTGAGCCGCCCGGACATGCGCGATTTTATGAGCCTGCCCTACCAGCCAGAAAACTATGCGGCTAAGCTTGATCAATTCTCAGTCAAGGGTAAGCGCATTGGTTTGATGCTCGATATGGCGAGCAGTAGCTCGATCGGTTTGGCCACCGATCCACAAATTATTGCTGCCGTGCAAGCGGCCGCAAAAGCGCTCGAGGCGGCGGGAGCCGTCGTTGTGCCTGCCAAAGGTTTCATGAGCCCCGAGATGATGGATAACATGGGACGCTTTTTCGAGGCTCGCTCGGGTAACGACATCGCGGCGATGGACGCTGCCACTCGGGCGAAAGTCTTGCCCTTCATTCTTGAGTGGGCGACTTGGCGTGCTCCGAATTTCAAAGGCTCTGAAGTGATGTCGGCTTACAACCAGGTGGTGATGATGCGTGAGGCGGCCGTGCAAGCGGTCGCGCAATATGACTATGTTCTCTCACCCACTTCGCCAGTGTTACCGTTTGAGGCGGAGATCGCTGGCCCAGGCAATGACCCGCTCAATGCCTTCCCGCATATTCATTTCACGGTGGCCTACAACATGAGCGAAAACCCGGCCTCGTCGACAAACTGGGCCTATGCAGGGCCGGGCAGTCATGAAGGCTTGCCGATTGGTGTGCAAATTGTCGGGCAGCGTTTTGATGATCTGGGGGTGTTACAAATGAGTCGCGTGTTGGAGCAATTGCGTCCCACTCAACGCAATTGGCCTGAGCCGACATAGTTCAAGCCGTTTACCTCAAACCATTTAGCTCAAGCCGATCATCACCACGTCGCGAAAGGTCGGCCGCTCAGCGAGCCGATCTAGCCAAGCCTGAAGATGAGGACGTGCGGGCGCTTGGTAGCTCAATTTTCCCCACGGCATAATGCTCCAGCGATAGGCCTGGATCGCCATAGGAATATCAGCGAGCGTTGGGTGAGAACCCACGGCATAACTATTCTTGGAGAAATGAGCTTCAAGAATATCGATCATCTGGGTCGATTTTTCAGCAGAACTGAGCATTAGCTTCTCATCGCGTTGCTCTGGTGGAGTGCGAAACAATTGCCAAATTAAAGGGGTGATGGTGGTGCCCAGCGAGCCGTTTGCCCAGTCCATCCATTTTTCAGTCTCGGCACGTTGGCGAAGGTCCTGGGAGTACCAGGCAAAGTGCCGATGCTTACTCGCCAGATAGCGCAAAATGGTGTTGGATTCCCAAAGAACGAAGCCGTCGTCGTCAATCGTGGGCACCAGTGCGTTGGGGTTCATCGCGAGATACTCTGGTGTCTTGGTCACGTCAAACGAAAGACCGGCATCGACCCTTTCATACGGAATGCCCACTTCACGACAAAACCACAGGAGCTTTTGCACATTGGACGAGGTGGTGCGCCCCCAGATTTTCAACATATCAAGCCTGTCCACGGGCTTTATAGAAGCCCCAGCCTTTATAACTCATGACCAATTCGTCGTTTTGGTTGTAGGCTTCGTTGAGGCCGTACAAAAGGCCGCGATCAGGCTTGCTTTTTGAGGCTCGTGTTTCGAGAATGATCACTCGCACTCGCAGTACATCCCCGGCGTGCACTGGTTTTGACCAACGCAGCTCATCGATGCCGGGCGATCCAAGGCTTGAGACCCTAGAGATGTAGTTATCAACCATCATTCGCATCACGACGGAGGCCGTCATCCACCCACTCGCCGCGAGGCGCCCGAAATGGGTTTTTTGGGCGGCCTCGTCGTCGAGATGAAAGGGCTGAGGATCGTAAAGTGAGGCAAATTGAATAATTTCCTCCGCCGTAATCAGCCGCGCACCGAACTCGAACACCTCACCTGCTCGATAGTCTTCGAAGTAACGCTCCAGCGGCGGAACCTTAGAATTTTCCTGCTTGGAAGTGGCGTTGGTCAGATCGCTGGTGGCATTAGTGTTCATGAAGAGTTGGACTTGCTGAGATGAGGCTGAGCGCGGAAGCAGGGTATTGAATATAGTTCAAAATGTTGCGTTACCCGCGGAAATTGGGCTGGAAGCGAACCTTCCACCGATCCCGTGCTCCAGTAAGGATAATTATTTCATGCTCGACGCCGATTACATCAAACGCAATATCCGAACCGTCCCGGACTGGCCAGAGAAAGGCGTGCAGTTTCGGGACATCACCCCCTTGCTACAAAACCCTAAGACCTTAAGAGTCCTGATCGACCTCTTTGTGCATCGTTACATGGGGCAAGACATTAACCTGGTGGCGGGTATCGATGCGCGCGGTTTCATTTTGGGGGCAATCGTAGCCTATGAGCTGAATTTGGGCTTCATCCCGATACGCAAGAAAGGCAAGCTACCGTTTACCACGGTTGAGGAGCAATATGAGCTGGAGTACGGAAGCGCAACGGTTGAGCTTCATGCCGACGCCTGTAAGCCAGGGGACCGGGTCTTAATCATCGATGATCTGATCGCCACCGGCGGCACCATGATAGCCGGCAAAAAGCTGATTGAAAAGCTGGGTGCCTTTGTGGTCGAGGGAGCTGCGATTGTCGACTTGCCGGAATTGGGCGGCTCAAAGAAGTTGCGTGAGGCAGGGCTCATCGTCCATACTTTGGTGGATTTCTCGGAACACTAGGCTTGCATGACACTCACCTCCATTCGGCTCGACAAATGGCTCTGGGCTGGGCGCTTTTTTAAGACCCGTGGATTGGCACAGACGGCGATTGAAAACGGCCGAGTCTTGGTCAACCAAGAGCGCGTCAAAGTGGCCTACGCGGTGAAAGTAGGCGATAAACTGTCGCTGCGCCAAAACGATATTTCGCGGACCCTCGAGGTGCGCCTCATTTCTGACAAACGAGGTGCTGCGCCAGTGGCGCAAACTCTCTACTTTGAATCTCCCGAATCGGTGGCTAAGCGCGAGGAAGCCTTGCAGCTCAAGCGTTTTAGTAGTGAACCGGCCCGCAGTATTGAAGAAGGTCGTCCGACTAAGCGTGACCGCCGCCGAATTGAACACCTGAGTAAAGACTACTGATATGAGAGAACAAAAAGGGCAGCAAACAACGCTGTTTGGGTGGGCACTTTTGCTGGTCGCGTTAGCTCTAGCGAGTATTTCTGGTCATTCGATGGCGCTGGAAGTGCCCGTGTTGAGCCTCGCCGAAGCAGCCAAAAAACTCTCGGCGGGCGGCTACGTACTGATGATGCGCCATGGTGTCACCGAGGGCGGGGTGGGCGATCCCCCTGGCTTTACCCTGGACGACTGTAAGTCTCAACGAAATCTCAGTACAGAGGGGAGAGCCCAGCTCAAACGTTTCGGCGACGCGATTAAAGCTGCTGGTATCCGGGTGGACGATGTTGCTTCGAGCGAATGGTGCCGTTGCAAAGAGACCGCCGATTTGGTTTTTGGAAAACATACGAGTTGGTCGGCTTTAAACTCCTTTTTTTCGAGTGTCAAACGGACTGAGCTCCAGCAGAGCGCTGAACTTCGCGCAGTTTTAGCCTATGTGAAGGCGCCTAAAAACGCTGTGTGGGTCACTCACCAGGTCAATATTACCGCCTTGACCGGCTTCGTTCCAGCAATGTCAGAGGTATTGGCAGTCCGTTGGCAAAAGGATAAAGTGATCGCGGAATTCAGGTTCGCACAATGAATTAAACTCAGGGCATGCGCGTACAAACAAAAGCAATTAATGCCAGGCACCCTACTGCTCAAAAAGATGCCGCCATGGCACTCAAGTCTTTGAATGTGCTGGTCGAAAGTGGTGAGCAATTGGCGGTGATTGGGCCGTCTGGATCGGGCAAGACGACCATGCTCTATGTACTAGCCTGCGCAATTCAGCCCGCCCGGGGCGAGTTCATGTTGGGGGGGCAAGATCCCTGGGCGCTAAGTAAAAGCGCGTTACAGACATTACGAGGCCGAATTTTCTTAGCCCCGCAAATGCCCCCCCTGCCACCTCGACAAAGAGTGGTCACCGCCGTGCTGGCCGGGAAACTGCCTCAGCAAGGCTTGATGAGTAGCTTGCGATCTCTGTTTTATCCGAGTGATATCCCTGGCGCTTCGGAGGCCTTGGAGCAGTTTGACGTAGGTGACAAAATTTTTGATCGCGTAGACCGACTTTCGGGCGGAGAGCGTCAACGGGTCGGACTCGCCCGAGCCCTGATTGCCAAGCCTGAGTTATGGCTGATTGATGAACCCTTATCGGCCTTGGATCCCTCGCGTGCCGAACAGGCTTTACAGACCTTGACGAGCGCTGCCAAAAATACTCAAACCACCATGATTTGTACCTTGCATCATGTGGAAATGGCGCTCAAACACTTCCCTAGAGTGCTCGGTCTTCGCGAGGGAAGTCTTTTATTTGATCTGCCCGCATCTCAGGTCAGTAAGGACCATCTCGCCGAACTTTATGCACATCATGAGGATGAGCTAGCCCAACCGCTGCAAGCGACCGAAACCGATGTGATCAGTGTTGCTAAAGCGCGGCCCGCCGTGATGCACTGTCGCTAGTTTCTTGCGAATGTCTGCAACCTTACAACCTCAGATGCGAGATCCGGCCTGGGTGGGCCGAGTATTTTGGATGCTGGCGGGCCTGGTACTGCTGTGGCCGATGTTGGTGCTGAGTGAGTTCAAGCCATGGATCCTGCTTGAGCCCGGCGCTCTCACACCTGCACTGAATTTTCTATCAGGTTTTTTCACACCAAGATTTGATCTCGAGTTCTTGCAATTGCTCGCTGCGGAAACTTGGCGCACCGTGGCGATTGCGACTTGTGGCATTGCACTGGCATTGGTGCTTGCGATTCCGCTTAGTTTGGCGGCGACTCGATCATTGTCCATTTCTGCCCTTACGGGTCGGATGGGGGTCCTGCCCAGTTTTGTAAGGCAGGCCGTGCGGGTGATTTTGATCGGACTTCGCAGCGTCCCTGAGTTAGTGTGGGCCTTAGTGTTTGTACGGGTCGTCGGGCTTGGCCCAACCTCGGGAGTGTTGGCCATCGCGCTCGCCTATGGAGGGATGTTGGGCAAGGTGTATTGCGAGATTTTGGAGAGCGGCGAAGCCCATGCCACTCGAAGCCTGTTGCAAAATGGGTCGGGGCGGTTGCAGGCCTTCTTTTATGGCCTGTTGCCGCAAAATGCGGCCGAAATTACCAGTTACACGGTGTACCGATGGGAGTGCGCCATTCGCTCCTCGGCGGTCTTGGGTTTTGTCGGGGCAGGCGGCATTGGACAACAACTCGATACCTCCATGAAGATGTTTGCGGCTAACGAGGTGTGCAGTCTTTTACTGGTGTTCGTCGCGCTGGTGTGGCTGGCGGATCGAGTCAGCGCCTGGCTACGAGAAACCTTGGCTTAAGCATATGCCTCCCACAAGTTCAGCGGCAAATCAGATCTATAAACTCCCGCCTCGGATGTTCGACGCGCGTTGCAAAGCCTGTTGGTTTGTCCTTGGACTAATTGGTTTGACCGTCGTCAGCTTTTGGACGCTTGATCTCCAATTCAGTAAATTCTTTAGCGCTGACGCCACACGGCGCATGGGGAAATTTCTCGCGGAATTGCTGAGCCCGGCGACCGACGCCAAGTTTCTTCGTAAGTTACTTTGGGCGAGTTTGGAAACATTGGCAATGAGCGCGCTTGGAACCTTGCTGGCGGCAATTCTCGGTTTGTTGCTGGCCATTCCTGCCAGTAAAACTTATGTAAACGATCCGGCTATTTGGCGAGCGCCGACTCGCCTTTTACTCAATGCGCTGCGCTCTGTGCCTGAGCTGGTTTGGGCGTCTTTGTTGTTAATTGCCGCTGGCCTCGGACCCTTCGCTGGAACCTTGGCCTTGGCGCTGCATACCTCCGGCGTGCTTGGTCGTTTATTTGCCGAGGCTATTGAAAACGCACCACCCGAACCGAGCTTTGCCTTGCGCTTAAGAGGAGTGAGTGAGACCAAGGTCTTTTTCTATGCCACCTTCGTGCAGGTGGTTCCACAGTTGCTGAGTTACACGCTCTACCGTTGGGAAAACAATATTCGTGCTGCGGCTGTTTTGGGAGTGGTGGGCGGAGGCGGCTTGGGTCAAATGCTCGCCTTCCACATGGGTTTGTTTCAGATGGGTGAGACCTCAAGCGTGTTGATCGCGATGCTCGCCCTTGTGGCCTTGGTCGATGTGTTGAGTTTTGCCTCTAGAAAATGGATGCAGGGCTAAGGACCTCCCGCTACCGGCTAATTTGGCTCAGAGACAAAGCCAATGCGTGTCATACCCACTTTTGCAGCGTCTGATAATACTTCGCTCACGCGTTGGTAGGGCGTTTTTTTATCTGCACGAAATTGAATTTCAGGCTGGGGCTGCTTTTTAGAGGAAAGCTCGAGGCGATCTTGCATACCTTTGCGGTCCACTACTTCACCGTTCCAATAGAGCTTGCCTTCGGGGTCGATAGCAATTTGAATGTTCTCGGGTTTGACTTGATTCACCGTACTTGATGCGGTAGGTAAATCAAGCTTTACAGCGTGAGTGAGGAGCGGCGCGGTGATAATGAAAATCACCAACAGCACGAGCATCACATCAATCAGCGGGACCATGTTGATCTCAGCATTTTGCTGATTGTGTCCGCTCTCATCAAAACTTCCGAAGGCCATGAGGGTGCTCCTTATTTAGGCTTTAGTCAGCAAAGCAAACACGTCATGCGCGAAACTATTGAGACTGGTTTGAACCAGCCGATTGCGACGCACAAAGGCGTTATAGGCCAAGGCAGCAGGAATTGCTACGGCCAGGCCTAGTGCCGTCATGATGAGCGCTTCTCCGACCGGTCCAGCCACCTTGTCGAGAGTGCCTTGACCAGATAAACCAATGCTGACCAAGGCGTTGTACACGCCCCAAACTGTGCCGAAAAGCCCTACGAAAGGTGCGCTGCTGGCAATCGAGGCCAAGCTGGCCAAGCCGGTCTCCATCTTGGTGACTTCTTCTTCGATGCAATTACGCATTGAGCGAGTCAAAAATTCAGAGTAGGACAATCCACTGTCCGCGGCGGTGCTTAGGCCATGGGCTTCGCGCTGCTTTGCCACTTTCAAAGCTTGCGAGGTGAGGCGCTGAAATGGCCCCGCATTAGCGCCGTCGCCTCCCTGTGCAATGGCTTGCAGATCTGCTGCAGAACTGGTCGATTGCATCGCCTCCAAGGCCTTTCGCATGGCAGACTTTATGCCGCGACGTGCCAGTACGCGATTCAAAATGACATACCAGGTGATGACCGACATCAACACAAGAATGACGAGAAGCACTTTGCCGACCGTATCGCTTTGCGCGAGAAAGTGAGAAAAGCCGATATTGGTTTGTCCTGGTACTGGGGTCATGGGCTGGGTCAATGTGTTTTAGTTTGAAGGGACAGTGTAATAGCAACCGATTTCATAGGATTGGATTTGCCAAGCGTTCGCTTGGGACTAATCTTCCTCCTTCAAATCGAAATTAATAGGCACTAGAGCAATCGCGGCAACATTTTCCCCGCCGCGCTTCGCGGGAACGAATTTAAACTGGCGTACGGCTTTTAGGGCCGCTTGGTCCAAGCGCTCAGAGCCGCTTGAAGTTCGGACCTTAACGGATTCTGGCAAACCGGCGGCAGAAACCATGACCTCAAGAACGACCCGACCGGTCTCACCTAAACGCTTGGACGCTAAGGGATATTCTGGTTTTGGGTTGTTGAGATAGGCAGCGTTGGCACTGGGCGGAACCAATGGGGCTGGCGGCGCGGGCGGTGCAGGCGGAGGAGCAGGCGGCGCGGGCGCAGGTGCGGGTGGTGCCGGCGGGGGAAGTGGGGCCGGGGGTGGCGAGGGCGGAGCTTGAACCGGCGCGGGTACCGGGCTAGGTGTGGCCGCAATGACTGGCGCGGGCGGCGCGGACGCAGGGGGCGTTGGCTGTTGCACCGGTGTAGGCGGCGGTGGCTGTTTAGGTAATATTTTTGGCGGTGGAGGTTGAACCTTCGGCGGTGGTGGAGGGGGCGGCGGCGGCGGGGGTGGAGGTTCCACTTTAGGCGGGGTGATCAAGTCGACGGCGATCGGGACCATTTGAATCAGCACCTCGCGCGTGGGCGCGTACGACAACAGGCCGCCCAGCAGAAGCACGTGCGCGCCAACCACCAGGCCTAGCTGTGTCGCTTGGCGACGATTGATGAACTGCTCAGGCATGCCCGGATTTTACACGTCCGCCCATCGGCGCAAGAGGTTGTGGTAACAGCCCACCATCGAAATGAGGGCGGGATCGTCCCCGACCTTTTCACGCAAATGAATGATGGCGAGATCCATTTGATAAAGTAATTCGCGCTCCTGGGGGCCACGAATCATGCTTTCCACCCACGAACAACTTGCATAACGAACCCCC
>JANOPA010000034.1:0-8754 GCA_031421635.1 Betaproteobacteria bacterium
GCTCAAAGCCCATCGATACCTCGCACTTAAATCGCGATACCCAAACTCAACGCCAAAAACAACCTAAACCCTATTCTAATCAATCACTTAGCCTAATGGTTTCCATTAGAAATGTCGGGCTAATGGAAAATCTCGGTTCAAGACATCCCAGGCTTATCAACGCCAAACTCTTGTTTCCCATCACTGCGATATCTCCCACGGATTGATGAGAGTCACTCCCGTGGGTTTAAAATCAGCGAAGTTGCCCGTGACGTCCGTCATACGATGCGCAAGCCCAGTTACGGCGATGAGTGCGGTTGGCCTTGCCAGCGGACGACCTCCAAGACAGTGACGCAGGCGGCAAGCCACGCCGCGCCTGACGCGAACCCAGCGACAACATCGCTGCCGAAATGCACGCGCAGGAAAAGGCGACTGGCTCCGACCGTGACGGCCACCGCCACGCTCGCCATCATCGCAGGCAAATGCCAGCGGACGGGAAGTAGACGTAACGCCAGATAGGCCAGCATGCCATAGGCGACCACCGAACCCGAACTGTGACCACTGGGAAAGCTGAACCCATTCGCGACCGACCCGCCATCCGGAAAGAGCGGCCGCACTCGGCCGATCGTCTGCTTGAGAGTGTTGTTCAACAGACCATTGCCGACTACGGCCACGACCCAGCCGATAGCCAGTTCGCGACGTCGCATCACGACAAGGGCGAGGGCAACGCACACGCACAGCAACGTCAGGGTGACTGTGTCGCCTAAATGCGTGAGCACGGCAAAGACTTCCCGCATGGGTTGCGGTAGACCGAGGCGAAGTGCGTGGGTGAGGGCCTGGTCGACATGGGTCAATTCGCTGGCCGAGCCGAGGTGGCGCGACAGAACGGCGATCACCGCAGTACCCGCCACAATCACGCCAAGCCCGAGCAATATTTGCAGAGGGATAGGTCTTGTCAAAGATGGGTGGGTTGGCACTGCCGACCCGGCGTCGTGTTGCCATGCCCGCGTCGCCGCGAACGTCAGCGCCAGCGAACCCATCAGCACCAGGAAGAAGAGCAGCAGTGCGTGCGCAGCGGCCCAGTGCACCACAGTGACCCACCTAGCGTCCATCGATTGCCCTACCCGGCCTCACGACTGTAACGGTGCCGCGAACAAAGGCCTTGCCTTCACTTGCGTAATCCCACTGCTCGATAAGGCAGCGCCCCAGGGGCGCGTCTCCGCCCCAGCGAATCAAATTGACCGAATTCGGTATGCCGCCGCGGACTCGCGACGACACGGCCGTTCCTGCCTGCACCGCCCACATCGCTCGGGCGTCATTCGGTAAGGCCATCACATAGGGCAAATGAATGTGGCCACCCATCACCAGGTCGGCACCGGCTGCAGCCCAGCGCGGCACGGCCGCGGCATGACCACGTAGAAGGTCGTGCGTGTCGGAGGCCTGAGCGACCGCGATGGGTTGATGGACAACCACGACACGCAACTGCGTGGCGCTTGCCTGAGTTAATCGCTGTGCCACGCGATCAATCTGCTGCGCCGAGACTTCGCCATTCTTGTGGCGATACCAGCGCGTCGTATTGACGCAAACCACCAGCATTTCACTAGACGAATATGTTGGCTCAAGCACCTCGCCGAAGGCCGCGCAATGGTGCGCGTAGGGGTGGCGCAGGCGAGCCCAGAGATTGAAAAGTGGAATATCGTGGTTGCCTGGAATGGCCAGCACTTCAACGTCTAACCGGTCGATAAAGGCACGAGCCATGCGGAACTGGCCTGCGCGTGCGCGCTGGGTGATATCGCCCGACAGCACCACCAAGTCGGGCCGCTGTTGCAGGGACAGACTTGCCAGCGCATCGACCACCGGCTCTTGCTCGGTGCCGAAATGCGTGTCCGAAATCTGCAGCAGGATGCTCATGCCTTGTCGCTGTCCCTGTGCTCGGGCCGTTGCTCGCCGGGAGCCTTGAGGACATAGAGCGGCCTGTCGGACACACGGAACTCTAATGGTGGCCGCATCCGGCTCACTTCGCCATCGAAGGCCACCTTGATCATCCGGGTGCCTAAGGCCGGGCGCAGCTTGACGAGGATGCGTCGGAACTGAAAGCTTTCGACGCTACCCGCCTCGCCCAAGGTGCCCAAGGCGCCGCGAAACAACAGTCCGAACATCGCCAGCGTGCTGATCGGGCGCAGCATGACAGCGGCAATGCTGCCTTGCTCGACGGCAATGGCCTCGGCCAGCCCGACCTGCTCGAGTTGCAGGCGGTTGTTGCCTACGAAGAGCGTAGGTGTAACCACGTCGCGCACTTCATTACCGCGTTCGATGCGGAGGTGCAACTGCCGATGCGCGCCCAGCAAAGTCGCCACCGTAGACAAGAGTGCCACCAGTCGGCTACGGCCGAAACGCGCCTTGTAGGCCTCACGATCCTCGAGCAATTCGGGGTACAAGCCTAGGCTGGCATTCACCAGAAAGACGCGGTCGTTGACCATTCCCACCTGCACGGGCAGCGCCGAACAAAGAAGCAACGCGCGCGTTGCCTCGGCTGCGTCGGTCGGCAGCCCGTGGGTCCTGGCGAAGTAATTGAAGGTACCCTGTGGCACGACCCCCATGGCACAGCCCTGGGCATGCGCGGCCTGCGCCACCGCATTGATGGTGCCGTCGCCCCCCACTGCGACCACGGCGGTGCGCTGCGCCACGGCAGTCGCTGCCGCCTCCTTTGCTGTGCGCACAAGCTCGTCCGGGCGTGCTTGGAGAATTACACCGGTCCTGCCGGCCTCTGCCAATTCCCGCTCGATGGCCAGGCGCGTCGCGTCGGTGTCGTGTCGGCCGGAGGCGGCGTTGATCACGAAAATCAGCGGCGCTGTGGGGTCCAATACTGGGCTAGGCGCAGGCCCGCTCTGGGCAACGACGGGTACCGCAAAGCTTGGTTGCAGGTTCGGGCGTTTTAGCATCGGGCTTCGGCAAACGCCACACCAATCGCCGGAAAGGCCTGTCTCGAATAGTCCACCATCTCGTGCCATGCTGCCTCGGGAACATGCTGCCCGCTGGCAAAGAGGTGCCAACGATCAAGTGCCTCCAGCGCACCCGGCCAAGCCGAGAGCATGCAATCCACGGCGTGTCGGTACGCGCAAGCGACCTCTTCGACTTTTGTCGAGATTCGGGCGCCGTACCTGTCAACGTTGGATGGCATGAATTCGTGACCTTTAAAGCTTGAACTGAATGCCATGGCTTCCGGACAAGGATACGCCGCCGGTGACGGTCAGTCGACTTTTCTGGTTATCTTCAGACACACTTGTTGCTTCAGCCAATGTCCTCAACCGCCTCTTGGAAGAAAGTCTGGTAGCTCGTCGGTGGCTTGCGATAAAAATCAACCGGGTCGCCAAGGACCATGACCCTTCCTCCGGTAAGCGCGAAATGATGATTGTAAAAGGTCGGCCAGCGCGGGTTCCAGTTATAAGAGTTGTATTCTTCCTGGAACACTTTTCGAAGAAACTTTTTGCCTGTGATCGGAGGTTTCCGACTTTGAAAATCGGCGACGATGGTTTGTTCGTCAGGAAGTAACAACGGGTCGTTCGACGGATCTTCAATTCGACCAACACGGTACTTTACAAAGTCATTCGAGTCTGGATTGGGTGGATAGGCCAGAATTTTCGGATTCTCCGGAAGAAAGTGTATTTGTCGTAGTTGGGATTCGGAAATTTCTGGGCGATACCAGCCAGTGAAGGTGTTGCCGATCAAAAACACCTTCACCTTATTTCGCAGCAATTTCGGTATCGTCGCCTGTCCGTTCGGACCCTTCGTGCCACGTGGATTCACCTGGTTGGGCTCAATACCTATGATGGCCTTCAGGTTTTGTAAGTTGGCCTCGCTCGAGATCCACAAATCTATACCCGACTCGCTATAAGCGGAGAGTATGGCTTTGTCCTTGCCCATCAGCTTGTCTACCGCAAGCCCAAACAGATCCGTGTTCGTACTAAGCACGTCGAAAACGGCGTCGGTGATTGTCTTGAGTGCCGAGGTATTTTCCGCTCGCGCGTCTTTATCATTGCCGAAAGGCTGAGGAATTAAAAGAATCTGCTCCGGCTCTTTCTTGCCGAGTGCATAAAACGCGCGCTCAAATCCTGCCCCGATATTCCAGTGCTGCGGGACGACTCTTGTAGTGCCCATTGCCGCGAAATTGACTACGTTGCGAAACCGATTCTTTACCAGGTCTGGCAAATCACTTGCGCCCAACGCTGACAAGTCACTTGAGTTGAGCGACCTGGCCGTCAACGCAGCTATGCGCGCATCGTCTACTGGTGGCAGTAGATAATTCAACAAAATAGTTGAACCCTCTGCAGAATCTGCGAATTCAGTAGCGCTCGATAGCAGATAGTCTTTCTCATCCTTCTTGAATTGAAAGCTTCCTAAGTCGATGGGCTGCAAGAAAACGTGTGGCGATAGGCTGACGTGCTTGCTCGCATACCCCGGGACAACGGCATACCAAATGAATGAGTTGCCGCCCAAATGGCCGAACACCTTGAAGGTTACTTTTGTAGTATCCGTAAGGTCCTTATAAATCCTGTAGTTTTTGTTTGCGGCGTGTAGGTGGTCCCAGAGCTCAGTGAGGTCGACAATGAGCGTGTTTACTTCAACGCGGTTTAAAAGCAATGCCGACAGATCAAATAGGGGATGCACCGTCGAGTTTGAGGTACGCCAGGCACCACCCTTGGAATGGATCCATGCAAATGGTCTAAGGTCGTAGTCGACGATCAAATCGCTATTCGACGCCCTTGGCACCGCAGTAAAAACCTGTTGTGCGTGCAACAAGCGGAAGGTCTTTGCGTTGTGCGTTACTTCGACGACGAGTTCAGCGACAAGCCTTACGATCGTTTTCTTTTGAGTCGTACCGGCAACATTCGGGACGTCGGCCGCATCAATCTCGATGAGGAACTGGCCATTAGCGTTTTTGCGAACGGGTGATAGAGAAAGCTTTGAACTATCTGAAAACGTCAACGCAACACGAATCTCGGCTGCGTCCAACAGAAAGTGCCTGATGACTTTTGACGGTCCGCGTGGGCCTTTGCGAAACGCTTTCAACGCAAACGTTATGATCATATAAGGTTATCCGTTGTCAGAGGACGGCCAATGCGCCTAAAGCCGTTGCGTCGTCGTCCAGTACGTCGCCCTGTACCGTCGTCCAACCTTCGAAGTATAAATTTGTTGGGTGCATAATACAATTACTCGCAAGTGGCACAAGTTGTGCCGCTGCTCCATTTCGGGTCCGTCAAGACAGGAGAATTCCATGGCAACGGTAAAGCGAATTGCAGATTTGGGGCAGTATGCAGGTGTTTTGCCGTATGCCAGCGAAATATTCGGAATTTACCAACCCTTGCTCGGCTGGAGGTCCAAGAGAATCGCAGAGCGTTTTGACACCGGCCTTCAAAGAGACAAAGTACAAATCATTCGAAACTTGGAGCGTAAGATATCCCCTTTGCTCAAGGTCGAATACGGCGACGCAGGCCAGATTCATATCGAGCTCGCCACCGGCGAGCTGCACGACGGCGCAAAACGAAGCGTCGACAGTGTGGTTTTGGAACGTATCAGTCAGTCACTTCCGTCCTATGCGAACTATGTTCAGTCCATATGGCCACAACAGGTTACGCACGACATCCTCGATACAATTCTCAAGAAAGACGTCGTCACGAATTACACCAAGGTATTCGCGCAGTTGCGTGATCGAAACAACATCCGATTGCGCTCGGATGCGCGTGGTGCCATGCTAGCGAGTGGATCACCCGAGGCGGGGCAGGCCGCGTTTGAGAAATATCTCGCACATGAATCGCAAGTTGCCGGAATGCTCCTTCTCCTCGTCAAGCAGCGTCAGTACGATGCGTTGAAAGAGCTGTTTTATGTTGCAAAAGAAAGTATTGAGCGCGCCGGTGTTCTAAGCAGGATTCTGTCGAACAATGAACCCTCCGCCCACTTCAACCTCGATCATCTCGACCCGACAGATGCGAAACAGCTTGAGGGCGTCGCCTTATCGCCGATAAGCGTGGTACATCTCTTCAGGCAATACTTTTTTGAACTGGACACGTTTCTCGGAACATCTCTGCAACATGTCTGGCTGAGCCCTGGCTCAAGCGTCGAGCTCGTTGAGGTGCACACTCGTAAGACCATCATCGAAAAGACCATCGAGACTGCCCTTGATGTTCTGACAAAGTCGGAATCGACTACCACTATCCACGATGAACTCTCCGAAGCGATCAAAGACGAAAACAGCAGAGACATCAAGGCGGGTGCCGGCGTCACAGCGTCCTATGCGTCCGTTCAAGCGACAGCAAGTTTTGATTACGCCAGCTCGCAAAAACAGGCGCGCGAAACAAGTCATAAGCGCGCCCGCGAGCAAACCGACAAGCTCTCGTCAGAGATTCGCAAGAACTTCAAAACAACCTTCAAATCGACCACTGAAGTCAGCGATATGTCCAGCACGCGGCATCTACTCGCCAACAACACTAACGCGCTAGTAAACTATGAGTTACGCCGCAAAATGCGACAGGTCGGCGTTCAGGTACAGGACATAGGCACATACTTGTGCTGGCAAACGTATGTCGATGATCCAGGCGCATCGCTCGGACTGGCAAAGTTGGTTCACCTAGCAAAGCCCGCTGAGCTCGATTCGATTCCGCATCCTCAGGAGCTGCCGACTCTTCAGCCTTTTCAAGAGAATAAGCTCATCACTATTCCGTTCATCTCGATAGACGGAACAAATGCCGACAACGAAGGTGAGGTTTACGTTAACGGAATCGAGAGCGACAACTCCGAGTTTCTGGGTAGTGAAGAGCACATTCAATCCAGATTCCATCAGGAATTTGTATGCCCAAGAGTCGATTACCAGCTCACGGACGTCGAATTCGACTCACAAGGCAAGCCAGTAAGCGTTTCACGAACTTCCGACATCGATAACAATGCGCTGCCGAAAGTCAGCTTCATGCTGAATCTTGACTCCGCTGATTTTGGCGGCCAGAATAGTCTGCAGGTGAACCTCATTCTTCGTTGGTCACCATTGACGTCCGCGAACCAGGCAATCCAAGCAAAGAATCAGGCACTTCAGGAAAAATTCAATGCGGATGAAAAGGCGCTTTTTGAGAAAGCGGCCATTGAGACGCTGAAGGACCGGGTCGATGTCATCAGTAAGCTGAGGGCTCGAAGCAGCGATGAGCTTCGCGATGAGGAACGCATCGTCATCTACCGGAAGTTAGTGCAGGACATGTTGCAAAATCACATTGCAATGCCTGACGACCGCACTCGACATGTTGTGGCTGAGCTCATCAATTCGATTTTCGACGTCGACAAAATGCTGTACTTCGTATCACCTGAATGGTGGCGCCCTCGCCTCCATAGGTCGAGCCAGCAACTGAAGCTAACGCCAGATCAACCAATGCGCCCACAAATTTTTTCAGGCACGAGAACTCTCGATGCGGCGTTGAACAAGGGCGTGTTTACCGCAACAATGACAGCGGGGACGAACTCCGCGCCAACGCTCGCGGAGTCGAGTGCCGTCGGTTGGGGTGGCATCGACGATACGACGCGGGACAACTACTATGTCACCAGTGACTCGGAGCCAGCGAAGATGGGCAGCTCGCTCGGATGGCTGCTACAGCTCGACGGTGACAATATGCGCAACGCTTTCCTGAACGCGCCCTGGGTCAAAGCGGTTATGCCGATTCGCCCTGGCAAGGAGCAGGCTGCGATCAATTGGCTGAAGGGTGTCGAGGGAATGAACGGGATCACGGACGACGTGATCTATCATTCAAATGACCCCAGCGAAGTCGACGTCAATGGCGATCCGCTGGAAGGTCAGAAGCTCATTGATGTGCTTTTTGACTTGGCGGAGAAGATCAAGCGAAAGCACCGTGACGGAATCAAGATGGGTCAATATCCAAAAGCCAGCGAAGTCACTGACCCAGTTCTCGCGGATCCAGGCAATACGGTAACCGCTACGCCCATCGACAGAGTTTACGAGCATGGATTCTTCCCACTGGAGGGAAGTTTTCGAGCCAACGTGTCGGGCGATTACGAAATCTTTGACCAGTGGACAGAAGTGCTGCCCACTGATCAGATCGTGCCAGTAGAAGTTGCCTATGACCCCAAAACTGGCCGTCAGATTTGATCATCACATTTACATTGCAAGAATTGTTTCGGCTTTTGCAAGCTCAAGCGGCCAGCGCAGTTGCCCTGATATCCTTGAAAATCAAAAACAATTCTTCAATTTGTGCTGAGGTGAACAAACCATCTGGCCCTTGCGGTGCATAGCTGGTGAATGGTGGTTCGTAAAGCGCGGCGGCGTCCATCACGCCACGCTCGGTGAACCATAGATTGGGTGTGCCTGCGTTGCTGTCGATCTCGTAGCTGAGCCAGCTTTGCCCCGTCCGGCTAGTACCCAACGAAGACGAAATTTCCGCCTCCAATATCGGCTTCAGACGCTGCACATAGGTTTCGCTAGCCTCGGCCAATTCGCTCATCCGCTTGCGTCTCTGGCTAGCCGACGGCGCGTCATTGAAGTAGCCCTCATCGAACCCGAGCGCCGCAGGCAAAATAGCCAAGTCGATGTCTTCAGAAAAGCGCTTCACTGCGCCGAAGACCATCGATAACGAGGTTCCGCCTTTAAACTGAATTTTCCCCGCCAATGCGGGCATGGCAAACACGCGGCCCAAAAGCCAGCCTACCCAAAAGTCTTTTTCCACGATCAAGCCCGCAAGGCGTAAACGCACGGCCGCCTCTGCAAGCAAGGCGCGGCGCTCT
>JANOPA010000035.1:0-9101 GCA_031421635.1 Betaproteobacteria bacterium
GGCCTTCGGAGCCCCGTTTGCTCACCGGCGGCACAATTGGCGGCGCGATTGCTACAGGATTGTCGGGACCGCGTCGCGGAAGTGCCGGGCCAGCCAAGGACATCGAGCTCGGCGCGGCCCTCGTGGAAGCTCAGGGCGAATGGCTACAATTTGGCGGCACGGTCATGAAGAACGTCGCGGGCTACGACCTGTCGCGTCTTCTTTGTGGCTCTCTCGGTATTTTTGGGGTGATCGCTGAGGTCTCTCTGAAAGTCTTGCCAAAACCGGCTGCGGATCAAAGCGTGGCACTGGAATGTTCGCAGACTCAGGCGATTGACTGGTTAAACCAATGGGGCGGGCAGCCCCTCCCGATTGTGGCCAGTCAATGGCACGCGGATGTTCTAACTTTGAAATTGTCGGGCGCGCTTGCCGCCGTCGACCGAGCGACAAAAACTTTCGTCTCTAGTCATGGCGCAAATACAGTGGCAACCGAGAGTGCGCAAACGTTCTGGGAAAGCATACGTGACCAGTCTCAGGATTTCTTCGCAGGCGCTACGGCGCGCCTTGCTAGGGTTCCTTCCGAGGGCGGACACCAAAGACTTTGGCGCTTGTCCTTGCCCTCAACGGCGCCCGTGCTGAATTTGAGCGGCGACGTGATGTTGGAGTGGGGGGCCGCTTTGCGATGGTTGTGGAGTTCGGCGTCTGCAACTGAAGTACGCGAGAAGGTTGGCGCTGTAGGTGGTACGGCTATGCTCTATCGCGGAGAGTTTCATCCCGATGAAACAAGCTCTTCGAAGGCTCAGCCGCTCTCGCGCTTTCATCCTTTGACTAGCGCTACTCTCAATATTCATCAACGCTTGAAGGCTGAGCTCGATCCGCTCAAGGTGTTTAACCCCTCCAAGATGTACCCCGGGCTGTAGTCACAGGATTTATGGAAACTCATTTAGCTGAACATTTAAAGGGTACGTCTCAGGGTGCGGTGGCTGAGGCTATCTTGCGCAAGTGCGTGCACTGTGGCTTTTGTACCGCCACTTGCCCAACCTATCAACTACTAGGTGATGAGCTCGACGGTCCGCGCGGGCGCATTTATTTGATCAAGCAGGTGGTTGAGGGGAAACCTGCCACCGCTGAGACCTTGAGTCATCTTGATCGTTGCTTGACTTGCCGCAATTGCGAAAGCACCTGTCCCTCGGGTGTCCAGTATGGCCATCTGGTTGATATTGGACGCGCTTTGGTTGAAGAGCAGGTGCAGCGCCCCTTGGCGGATCGCTTGCTGCGAGGCGCCTTACGTGAGGGCATGACTCGTCGTTGGCTGTTCGATCCGGCGATGAAACTGGGTCAGGCGCTTCGACCTTTATTGCCCGACAGCCTGAAGGCCAAAGTGCCGGAGCGCCGTTCGGCAGGAAAGTGGCCGAGTCAGACCCACGCTCGCAAAGTATTGATCTTGAATGGCTGCGTCCAGCCCGCGATGATGCCTTCCATTGATGCCGCGACCGCGCGAGTTTTGGATCGAGTGGGCATTCAAACACTGGTCGAGAGTCGCTCGGGTTGCTGTGGGGCTGTGCGTCATCATTTGAATGACCACCAGGGAGGCTTGGTCGATATTAGACGCAATATCGATGCTTGGTGGCCTTACTTCGACCCTAATCAGAACGCCCTTGAGGCGGAGGCCCTATTGATCAATGCCTCGGGCTGCGGCGCCATGGTCAAGGACTACGCGCATTTGCTACGAGATGATCCAGCCTATCTTCGAAAAGCGGAGATTATTGTCGCCAAGACCTTTGATCTTTCCGAGTGGTTGCCGGCCGTATTGCAGGCCGCCAAGGACGATGGTCGCCTTGCGCTTAGTGCGACCACCTTGAAGACTGGCGTGAGCCGGAAGCTGGTGTTTCATCCGCCTTGCACCTTACAACACGGACAGCAGATCAAAGGAAAGGTGGAGAGTTTCCTGTCTGGCTTGGGAGTAGCGCTCACTGCCAATCCTGAATCTCACCTGTGTTGTGGTTCAGCAGGGACCTATTCAGTATTGCAGCCCGAGCTGTCCACTCAATTGCGTGACCGTAAACTCGACAACCTGCAGAGCGGCGCACCGGAGCTTATTTTGTCGGCAAATGTCGGTTGCCTGGGCCATCTTCAGTCCGGGACGATCACCCCGGTGCGACATTGGATAGAATGGCTTGATGAAGCAATGGCTGTTTGAAGTTTAGTGATGAGTGGCGAGAAGGGTAGGTTGCCCGATGCCCTCTGGGAAGGTCTAAGAGCGCTCGTCTTTTTTAGGATTCGCTGGCAGAACGTGAAAGGCTCGATTGGCCTTACGCTGGTGTTGGCTGTCATCGCCGTGGCGCTCTCGGTCCACTTGGACCGCTGGGTGCTTGGGTTGGAAACCAGTGTTGGTTTAAAAACCCGCTTATTGTTCGATTGGGTTGCACTGAGACTCTTGGTGGCCGAGCTAGCAATCCCCTTTGTCATCGCTTGGTTTGCATTTCGCCAGGCACCACAGTATTTCCTCAACTTGGCGCTGGCACTTACGTCCTGGCACTTAGTCGCCTCCTATGGTCTCTGGGTTTGGATTCAACAGTGGCCAGTGGAGATTCCCAATATGGTGCTGATTGTTGCTCTCAATCTCTGGTTCATGGCCGCAATGTGGCTAGTCATTCGCCGAGGCTACGGAGGCATCCGTAACACGGCCCGTCTCACGAGTTTGTTGATGCTCCCGTTTGCGCTTTGGATCGGCTTTGCACTTGCCAAGCCTGGTCCCAGGCTGTGGACGGCATATACCCCTGAAGTTGTGGTCGACAGTATTGCCCAGGAGGACGTGTTCGAAGCGCAGCGAGATCTTTTGGAACGAAAGCTAGCCGCCTTGCTACCGCAGCGGCCTGAAGTCCCCGAATATTACTTTTTAAGTTTCGCCCCCGATGCCAGTGAGGCGGTGTTTCGGCGCGAGTTGGACGTCATTCATCCTTTGGTCGATACGCGCCTGGATACCGTGGGACGATCCCTTAGATTGCAGAACAGTGCGGATTCATTGCGTCACCTGCCGATTGCCACTGCTGGGAACTTAAATCGCGCCTTGAATGGTATTGGTAAAATTCTAGACCCGGAAAAGGACGTTCTGGTTCTCTATTTAACGGCTCATGGTAGCCGTAGCCATCAACTCAGTGCGGTGCTCGACCCGATGAGCTTGGAGGGTGTCAATGCGCCGCGTTTGCGCCGCTACCTGGACGAATCTGGGATTAAGAATCGCGTCATTATTATTTCGGCTTGCTTTTCGGGCGGTTTTATCGACGCGCTTGCCGACGACAATACATTAATCATGACGGCGAGTGATTCAGAGCGTACTTCGTTTGGCTGTGGCAATGAGTCAGACTTCACCTACTTTGGACGAGCACTCTTTAAATACGGCTTGGTCGAAACGGCCTCGCTGCCGCAGGCGTTCGCAAAAGCCCTGCCCGTGATCAGAGAGTGGGAGGCCGAGCGTAAATTGGTTTATTCAAACCCGCAGATCAAGCAAGGGATCAAGATCTTAGGAAAGCTTTTGAGTCTGGATGAGCGTCTCAGGCAAACCGATGGACACTAATGTGCATACTGCCCAGGGTTGAGTAAAGCCAACTAAACTTTACAGAGCGAACTTACTTACGCAGTAGGCGCACCGAGAATGCGCTGCAATTCCCAGCGTACCCAATCTTCTCGCATGTAGCTACCACGGCGTCGGCCACCCGGTGAAAGATATTGACCCGTCCATTCGCGCGCGACCCAGTAACCGAGTTGCGGCGAGTACCAAATCGTTTCGAGACGGCTTGACTCGGTTCGGAAGCCATCAAAGTGTTTGAAGAATATACGTCTTTGTATCCGCGCAACATCAAAACGACCTGCCGGAACTTGCAGGGTTTCCCAGCCTTGAACCTCAAGGTAAACCTGCCAAAATAGGTTTCTAAAAGTGAGATCGATCAACCCGGTAGGGTTCTCCGGGACGACGACATAGCGTGTCGCGTAACGTTCCTGAGCCCCTGGCGTGAGTTGCGCGGGAACCAAGGCGACAGGGTTTTCGAAGCGCAAGGTGGCATCGTGATGCGCCTCTTGGGTGAGCTTCCAGCGCTCGCTAAAAACTTCCTTGCGGATGCCGCGCGCATCGATGAGGGCGAGATTTACGCCTTGGCCGCTGCTCGCCTCGACGCGGTGTAGAACCAGCCCTAAATTTTCGCCATTATATAAATTAACGGCTTGAAACTCCCAAGCTTGCCCGGCAATGATCCTGGGTTCGATCGAGCGCGAAGCAAGACCCGCGATTCGTGCGCTATCCTGAATGCGTTCTGGAGATTTTCTTGGGGGAGCCATGCAACCCGAAAGTCCGAAGACTCCAAGCGAGCCGAGTCCTGTAGCAAGCGTTTGAGTGAGCGTGCGGCGATTGGAGTTCATGGTGAATCCTCCGACAGTCAATCTTCAGGAATGACGCTTCACACTTCGACGGGCTGGTTGTTGTTGAGTTTGAGTAGGCCCAAAACCATTCGGATTACAAAAATAATGGAGGGCACGGCGAGCAGCCAACCCAGGACAAAAAAGCCCAGTCCAAGGCTAAGGACTCCAAGAATAGTGATCAAAATGCCCAAACCGATCATCCAAAATACCCAACGCCACCAGTACTTGATCATGTAGTCGACGTGGGTTCCAACCCAAGTGCCGCGCGCTTCGCTGCGCTTGAAATAGTTGAGAACGATGGCGATCAAGGTGAGCGTCCCAAACGTAAAGACCATGCCGAAGATATGCAGCAGATAGTCGATAAGAGCGACCTTGCGTAAGGACTCTATTTTTGAGGGATCGTCCGTCATGGGGTAACACTCCTGGAAATGAATTGTAGTGAAGCCTGCTGCGCAATCATGTATGGAACACCGCACTAGGTGGGGAGAAGAGTAGCAAATTCAAGATGCGTGCAGAGTTATTTGGGAACCAATTTCTAGCCCGCCATCAGAGTCTTTACCCCCGAGGCAATAAACTGTACTCCGACGCAGATCAGCAAAAAGCCCATGAGGCGTGTCATCACCTCGATGCCACCTTCTCCCAGTTTGGCGGTGATGCGATGGGCGCTGCGCAACATAAGCCATTCAATGGTACAGACCACGATCATGGCGGCCGCAGTCGCTGCGTAGGCGGTGGCCTCACTGGCCCAGCCACTGAGTTCGCGAATTTCCGTGGAGATACCGATGACGACGGCGATGGTTCCCGGACCAGTGATCCCAGGAAGGGCGAGGGGAAAGAAGGCGGCGTTGGCGTACTTGCCCGCAGAGCCCGTTGAAGCCCGCGCTGGCGAGCCGGGCTCCTTGTCCTCCTGGGACGCCTGCTCTGCCTGTCCGCCGTCTTTGCGACCAATGTGATCACCGTACAGCATGCCATGACCGAGGAGCGCAACCACCAAACCTCCGGCGACCCGCAGCGCTCCATAAGAAATCCCAAAGGCCTTCAGAATGAGACTGCCTGCGAAGAGGCTTACCAACACAATGCAGAGGCAGTAAAACGCAGCTTTGCTGGCCAGATGTCGCGCTTCGTCACGACTCATATCCGCACTCAGAGCCGAGAATAACGGGAGGGTGGCCGGTGGGTTGATAATCGTGATGAGGCTAAAAAAGCTGCCGAGAGCGAAACTTGAGAATAGGCTAAAAGTGTCCAATTTTTTACGATGGCGAGAGAATCGCCTTAAGAATCTAACGTAGGGAAGGTGCTTATGTACAGTGTAGCAAGTATGGGTGAACTTCTAAGCCAGGTCGCTTCAAGAGCACGGGCGTTTTTCTTGCCGCTAGCCTTTGCTCTCGTTGCGGTCTCGCCGGTGGGGGCGCAAATACCTATTTACGAAAAGATGCAGATCAGTGCAGATGGTATTGGCAAGCGTTACATGGGGCGCGAGATTGCTGGGGTAATGGGTTGGCAAGGCGCAGGTTGGCTGGAGCGGCAAGAGCGTGAAAAAGAAGAACGCACCGATTTGCTGATGAAGGATCTGAGTCTAAAGCCCAGCATGATCATCGCCGATATCGGTGCCGGCTCATAAGATGAGCGAGACTCAGGTGCGCAGGGAGGTGGCAGCGCACCCCGAATTAGTGTGGGAGAGAACCGGGAAGACCTTGCCTTGGCAGCATGTGATTGTGTTTAAAAAGCGGTGCTGACGTCGTCACCAATCGCCCAAATGAGGGAGAGGCAAGTGTGGAAGACCAAATTAGTGACACGCTCCCTATTCAATCGCCTTGACGAGATCTTCAATGACTTTCTTCGCATCTCCAAAGACCATCATCGTTTTGTCCATGTAAAACAGTTCGTTGTCCAAGCCCGCATAGCCCGAGGCCATGGAGCGTTTGTTGACGATCACGGTTTTAGCTTTGTAGGCTTCAAGGATTGGCATGCCGTAAATGGCACTGCCTTTGACGTGTGCGGCTGGGTTGACCACGTCGTTGGCACCCAGGATGATGGCCACATCGGTTTGGCCGAACTCGCCGTTGATGTCTTCCATTTCGTGTACTTGGTCATACGGAACTTCGGCTTCGGCCAAGAGCACGTTCATGTGCCCAGGCATGCGCCCCGCGACTGGGTGAATCGCATAGCGCACCGAAATGCCTTTGGCGGTAAGTTTAAGAGCGAGCTCTTTGACGGCATGTTGAGCGCGAGCAACGGCGAGTCCGTAGCCAGGGACAATCACGACGCTCTCTGCGTTACCTAAAATAAACGCGGCATCGTCTGCCGAACCACTCTTGACAGGTCGTTGCGCTTGGGTGCCAGCGACAGCCGTCGTGGCTTCGCCACCAAAGCCACCGAGGATGACATTGAAAAACGAGCGGTTCATAGCCTTACACATAATGTAGGACAGAATGGCACCGGAGGAGCCTACCAAGGAGCCCGCAATAATTAACATGCTGTTGTTGAGCGAAAAGCCAATACCGGCCGCCGCCCAGCCCGAGTAGCTGTTCAGCATCGAGACCACGACCGGCATATCGGCGCCGCCAATCGGGATGATGATCAGCACACCCAAGACAAAGCTCAGAGCCAGCATCAACCAAAATGCAGTTTGATTTTCGGTGAGCGCGTAGGCGATACCGAGAGCGACGGTCGCCACGCCCAACACCAGATTGATCATGTGCTGACCGGAAAATTGCACCGGTGCACCTTGGAATAAGCGGAACTTGTATTTGCCCGAGAGTTTGCCAAAGGCAATCACGGATCCGCTGAAGGTAATGGCACCAATCGCCGCCCCTAAGAACAACTCAAGCCGGTTGCCAGCTGGAATGGGCTGACCTTTTGGAGTGATGCCGAAGGCAAACGGTTCGACTACGGCGGCGATGGCGATGAATACTGCGGCCAAGCCAATCATGCTGTGCATGAAGGCCACCAACTCGGGCATCTTGGTCATTTCAACACGCTTCGCCATGATTGTGCCGGCCGCACCGCCAACCAGCAGGCCGCCGAGCACATACGCCATCCCCTGACCGGCTCCACCGGAAAGTTTGACGATCAGTGCCGCAGTTGTGAGCACCGCGATGGTCATGCCGATCATGCCAAACAAATTGCCTCGCAAGGAGGTGGTGGGGTGACTCAGACCTTTGAGCGCTTGAATAAAGCAAACGCTGGCTACCAAGTACAGCAAAGTAACGAGATTCATGGACATGGTTCTCTTCCTTACTTCGCAGGCTTGGCCGCAGCCGGGGTTTTTTTCTTGAACATTTCGAGCATGCGGCGAGTGACCAAGAAACCACCAAAAACGTTCACCGAGGCCAACGCCACGGCGAGCACGCCCATAGTCTTTGCAAAGCCACCCTCGGTGAGCGCTGCCGCCAACATGGCGCCGACGATCACAATCGCTGAGATCGCATTGGTCACCGCCATGAGTGGGGTGTGCAGGGCTGGGGTAACGGTCCAAACGACGTGGTAACCCACATAGATGGCCAGCACAAAGATGATGAGGTTGGTAATGGTTGGACTAATGAGTTCCATGCAGACTCCGAATATTTTTTTGTTTAAGGCTTTAATACGGCGCCGTCGCGGCACATCAAGCAGGCCGCGACAATGTCGTCTTCCATATCAATATGAAACTGAGCTTCTTTGTTGATAACAAGCTTCAAGAAATCCTGCACGTTACGGGCGTAGAGCGCGGAAGCGTCAGCACCGAGCATGGCGGGCAAATTGGTTTCTCCGACCAAATGTACGCCGTGTTTGGTCACGGTCTTGCCGGTTTCGGTCAGGGGGCAATTACCTCCAACGCCGCCGGGGCCGCGACCGGCCGCGATATCGACAATGACTGAGCCTGGCTTCATGGACTTGACCATGTCCTCGGAAATCAGGGTCGGCGCAGGACGACCGGGAATCAAGGCCGTCGAAATCACCACATCGGCCTGAGCGACCCTTTTGGCGACTTCGATTTTTTGCCGGTCTAGCCAGCTTTGCGGCATTGGGCGGGCATAGCCTCCGACTCCTTCTGCGGCTTCTTTCTCTTCGGCAGTTTCGTAAGGTACGTCAATGAATTTGCCGCCCAGGGATTCAACCTGCTCCTTAACTGAGGGGCGCACATCAGAGGCTTCAATCACCGCTCCGAGGCGTTTGGCCGTGGCTATTGCCTGCAAGCCCGCAACGCCAACACCCAAAATAACCACACGAGCCGCCTTCACCGTGCCTGCCGCCGTCATCAGCATTGGGAAAAAGCGCTGATAAATGTTTGAAGCGAGGATGACCGCCTTATAGCCCGCAATGTTGGCTTGGGACGACAGCACGTCTATACTCTGGGCACGGGTAGTACGCGGAGCGGCCTCTAGTGCGAAGGCAGTCAGGCCAGCGCTGGCGAGCTTGCCGAGCGCTTCCTTGTCAAAAGGGTTGAGCATGCCCACCAAGACCGAGCCTTTGCTCATGTGGGCAAGTTCAGAGTCGTTGGGCGAGGTAACTCGCAAGACTAACTCTGCCCCTAAAGCCTGCTCTGCGGTGCCGATACTGGCGCCGACCGCTTGATACGCTGCATCCGTTTGGCTGGAGGGTACCCCCGCACTAGCTTGCACGATCACTTGGTGGCCTGCAGCCACCAGTTTTTTTACGGTTTCGGCTGTGGCCGCGACACGGGTTTCCCCGGCGCGCGATTCAGCGGTGACGCCGATGCGCAT
>JANOPA010000036.1:0-3429 GCA_031421635.1 Betaproteobacteria bacterium
ATGCGAAGAGAGTGGAAATGCAACTTAACTATACGTTGAAGCAGACGCGGGTAGCACCGAGTAGGCGGCAATTGTGCGAAAAGAGCCTCGCACAATTGCCTCCGGCAGGCGACCGTTGCGCGCTGCTTAACTGAGCCGTTATACTGGTTTTGCAGCACCGTAGTTTTGCTTCTTTTAGAACCTCCCGGTCTCGATGCAAAGAAGGGGAATTGGCTTACTCTTTGAAGGCCGGTGACCTATCGCGTAGGACAGTGCTTTCGAATTTCCGGGGCTAGTTTTCAGCAGGTTGCAATTTGGGCGTCGTCGTTCTTTGCGTCACGCTGCTAGTTGGTTCTGGCCACACTGGCCTCGGGTCCGGCATTTGTGAATTGAGTGTGGCGTTAAGCTGGGTTCCGCGCTAGTCTCGATCATCCGCGTGCTAGCCTTTGGTGTCGGTGCTTTGCGAGCATCCTCTTTCTTGTTTTTTCGGCTTCGTTGAACCTCGCAAGCGCCTCTTGGTTCGCCAAAGTTAAGCTGGGTTCGGTTAAGGGCATGCGTCGCAAAGTATGGTCACGTTTTGCAAGCTCCAAGGCTAGGTCTTCGTGGTGAAGTTCTGGCAAGGAGGTTGTTCGGGCTGCGTCGCAACGGCGATTGTTTTGGGCCTGTTGCCATCTCGCGCTCAGTGCTGCTATTCTGAGTCTTTAATTCATGGCGTAGGTAGCGATGCTCGTTGGCAAAACCGTACTTCGTGGTCAGGGGTATAACTTAACGTTGAACCTGACGCGGGTAGCACCGCAACTCCGCCAATTGTGCGAGGGAAGTCTCACACAATTGGCTCCGGCCGGCGTCGGTTGCGCGCAGGTTAACTGAGCCGTTATATTGGTATTCAATCATTCTAGATACTGGTATTTGGCTGTGAGAACTCAGTGCGTTTTGGTTCGTAGTTTGTCGAAAAATCGAGGCTCAAGTGTCGTTGCATAACGCGAACGTAGGTGGCTGTGGCGGGTGTGTCCGAAAGTCGTTGCGGTGTTGTGAGTGTTTCCGCATTAAGGCTTTGGCGGAGGTTGTTGTAACAGTCTAGCCGGGCCTGAATGGTTTCAGTTATTTCTTTGCTTTGCAAAAGTTTCAAGAGCGTTTGCACAAGTCTGGAGAAGGGGGCGACCAGCCTGTTCCATACTGGAGTTTGCGTCGGTGCATTGCTGTTCGTGTCAAGCCAGGTTGTCGCCACTTTGGCCATTGGTATGCTCTGCAAAAGATTCTGGGGGCTTCGGCTCAAGTGCAGCGAAGGGAGTAGCCAGTCTGTTCCACGCTGAGGTGCTGTTCGGTACACCGTTGTTCAAGTTTTGGAGGCAAACACTCTGAGGGTTGGCACTGGTCGCAGGTAGGTCTGGTTAAGCTGGGTCAAGAGCATATCGGTACACCGCAAAGCCAGAGGCGATTTGCAAGTCTGGGGGCTGGCGGTTCGAACTGGCGATTTTGCATCGAGTGCAGAGCCGCCACTAATTCGTCGGTTGAGGTTTAGCTTTAAAGTCTCAGCGAGCCGACTTGGCGCATCGGGAAAGTCAAGCGCCTCAAAACAATTGCAACTGGGTGCGTGGTGCTGCTATGCTGGTGTTTTGGCGCGAGGCGGCGGCAGAGGTGCGGGCGATGCTTGTTGGAGAAAGCGAACTACGTGGTTAGAAATATAACTTTACTTTGCATCGGACACCGGGGCGCTCACGAGTGTGCCTTCGTCCAGCATCGTGCCGCCCCGGCGCCGATGAAATGAGCCGTTAAAACTCGCTAGTTAAGTTCTTCCACACACGCGAATTTGTTGGCGCTTATTCCCGTTCGTTGCGCCAATAATCTGGGTCGCGGCGATGGTGGGCTACCGCAAGAACTGTGACAGTTGAATCATTCACTTCGTAAACGATTGAGTGCCGTGTCTTTGCAACACGCCAAAACCGGTTTCCTTCGTCATCAGATTTTTGTCGCAGTGGGGAGCGACCAACGTAGTCAATGGCCTCAAAAATTTTGGCTCGCCAGTTCTCGGCTGACACGACGCTGTACTCTTCGTACCAGGCAAAGGCGCTGGCTATGTCTTGCTCCGCTTCGGGAGCAAGCTCAACTATGTAGTCAGTCACAGAGCGAGGAGTCTAGCCTTGGCTTCGGCCCAGGGAACAGCCTTAGTTGTTCCTGCCTGAAGCTGCGCTTTGCGTACCCGAATTTCGGCACTCCACGCGGGCGTTATGTCACCATCTGCGCTAGCTTCATCCAAGCTCTCGAGGAGCGCGAGCACAAGTGCCGAACGCTCATCCTGTTCTAGAGCAAGCGCTTCATCGAGAATATGGTGAATTCTGGTGTTCATTGATGTAGTCTATCGCTTAGTGAGCCGTTGCGAGTCCTAACTTTACCATGAACCTGACAGCCTTGAAATACCGAGATTCGCCAAGATTGTGCACAGAAGATTGTGCACAATCTTGGCTCAGCCAACAGCGGCTGGCTGCAGGTTATGTGAGCCGTTATATTTTTTGGGCCAAACCCGATTATGCGTGAAAGTTGGGTGGCAATTGTTGCTTGCATAATTATTTATTTGTAGCTACAATGAGTCATGCCAATCTGGGACGAAGCCAAGCGACTTTCCAATATCAAGGACCATGCGCTCGACTTTACGGGGTGCGAGGCGATCTTTGATGGTTCGACCTATGTTTATGAAGATACACGGGAGAATTACGGAGAGCAAAGGCTTTGCGTAACTGGTTGGCTAAAGGACGCGGTGGTACATATGACGTACACCGAACGCGAAGAAGATTTCCACGTGATCAGCCTACGAAAGGCAGAAAAGCATGAAGTTAAGCGATACATCGAAGAAATTTCCCGCTAGCTCGAAGGAGTGGGCGGAGGTTATTAAAGCCGCTCCGGGTAAGAGCCGTGCCATGACCGAGCAAGAAGAGGCAATGTGGTCTAAGGGTACGGTTGTAAAAGGTGGGGGTTACAAGGCAGTCCGTGAAGCCGTTGCGGCGCAGCGGAAGCAAGGCGAGCGCGGGCCGCAGGTCAGCCCCACGAAGCAACTCGTGAGTGTCAGGTACAGCCCAGAGGTTATTGAATTTTTTCGGGCGTCTGGTGCTGGTTGGCAATCGCGAATGGATGAAGTGCTCAAGCAATGGGTTACCAAACATTCAAAAGCCAAAGCGCATTGAGCGCGAGAAAAAAACATAACTAGACAATGAAAGGGACGCGAGTAGCACCGGTGAAAGGCACAAGAAATGCAAGGACAAGCCTCGCATTTCTTGTGCCCTGCATAGGTCAGTTGCGCGCCGTTTATTTGGGCCGTATGGACTACCCTGTTGTCAAGAAGAATTTGATTTCTTGTTGGCTGCTTAGGTGCTATTCATAAAATTCCTGGTATCGATCTTCATGTTGGCTTGGCGTGTTGTCTGGTGATTTGATAATGGAGTGGACTGCGGTTCC
>JANOPA010000037.1:0-77086 GCA_031421635.1 Betaproteobacteria bacterium
CACTCAAAAGATATTCGGGTGTGACGCCTAGTGCCGCGGCGAGAGACAGCAAAATTGTGGAGCTTGGCATCATCACGTCATTTTCATAGCGACCGATGGCCTGAGCAGAAACCTGCCCATTCATGCGCTCTGCCAATGCTCGCAAGGACAGCTTGGAGGAGAGGCGTGCGCGATGAAGACGTTTTCCGATCATTTCAAAATAGCTCTAGAGTTATTGCAATGCGCCGATCCAGAAAGACTCGGCCTGTTTACAAGTTACTTTAATTTAGTTGGTTTGTAAATACCCTATTTGGAGAATATTTACAGCTATTCGGAACCGGTAGTAAAGCCCAAAGCGATATGAAACTGCATTTTTGGGAGGATTTCGCCATACTTCTCAATCTGAGCGCTGGCAAGTTGCCATTCCAACGTGCCCGGCTTTGGTTCGGAACTCGAGAATTTGGTTAACACCTTACCGACGCTTGCAGGAAGATCAAACAACAGTCGATCAAGATGAAGTGTCTCTGCTCCTACCGGTCGAGATAGAGGATAGGGCTGACTTTTGCCTTTGTCATCAAACCGTCGTACCTCCCATTCTGACCAGGTCGTGGGTAGTACGAGTATTTCAAGCGACTCCTGCGATTGCCGAAAGCGCGCAGCACTGGCATGCTGATTCGTTAACGCGCCAGGAAGGCGATCCTCACCCACCAAATACTGCGATAGGGACATCACGTTATCTTCACTAAGCTCGGACGAAGCCTTAGTGCTTAACAAATGAAGGTGTTGCGCAAGGCGTTCCAAGTGGCCAATCGTACTGGAACTTTCGGATATCTTGCTCTCCAGCGCGGCTACGGCACTCACACCTTTTTCCATCCAGAATTTCACGGGCAATACATCCCTCGCGGCAATGTTGTGCCTCCCTTGCTGGCCGGACGGCGTCATCTCTTGCGGGGGTAGCCGATGAGGCCTTCCACGAGAAGTCGGCATCGGAATCGCCGGCTTCTCGACTTGTATCAACATATTCAACGAGGACAAGGTCAAATCGACTTCAGCCAAAGCACCTTTTGCTTCAAGCCTCTGCTGACGATTGGAGGCAAGGCCAATGCCAAAAACTTGATGCCGGGGCGACTCTTCTACGCCTGGGAGGCCCCAGTGGGGTGAAGTTTTGCTACCGTAAATAGTTCGCAAGGGATGGCTCATCAGTGAAATATTGATGTTCCCCCAAGCGCCGACTCGATGTCGCCGAATACGGCCGGAGGCTTGTACTTCGCCACGCACAGAACGCGGCTCAAGGATAGCCCAATCGTAGTCGTGGTCTCGTCCGGTTTCCTGCAAGGTGGTCGTTGAAATAAGCACCATCACACCCCGTCGACCCAGCGCTTTCGCCTGATCAATCGCGCTTCGAATGTCGGGGTCGGCCCAGACTGCAGTAATGTCGTGTCGCAGCAAAAGCTGATTGAGCTTTTGATCCATCAGGCCAACGGCCACCCTAGGGTGCTTGGAGTGATAACTCAGCGTACGGAGCAAAGGCTGATCTAAGTCGTCCTTGCGCTCCAATAAGAATTTAGCGAAGCGCCAAGCATGTTGCGCATGATTGAACCGGACGAATCCGAAGGAGAGCCGAAGGCCCGTTTTTGGGTCGATACCTACATTATTTTCATGTAAGTCTAGCGATTTTTCGAAGATTCTTTCAAAGACTCTGGCGCGTTTTTCTTCAAGAGTGATGTCCTGAGTGATCAAGTCTCCAAGCTCCAGGACCTCAAGTCTTTGACGAACCGATGGTTCCTGCGCCTTCATTTGTTCGACAATGAGTTGATGCGCCTCTTTGACCTGCGTGAGTGAATGTTCGAGCAAGCAAATAGGTTCTGATTGCTGATCAGTCAAAATAACCACGCCGAGGTCGCTTTGCGCACCGTCCATCAAACGCCGCGCTTGCATTCCTTGCGCCCAAGCGTTATAAATTCCTCCAATCACTACATCATTGGCCGTCGCGCTCATGACGACGACGCTTCGTCCTGCCATTCCGGTGAGCATGGCGAGCTTGCCGATAGACTGTAGGTCTTGAGCGCTATAGGCATCAATTTCGTCTAGTAAGAGGTCACTCGTCATCATGCGCAGTGCCATTCGGGCACTTCCTCCCGTACGCATTTCAACCGCTGCGACCAGATGATCTGCCGTGCAAGCGAGAATTGGCGTGTCGATCATGCCGCGATGCTTTGCACTACGGAACAATTCAGCGGCAGTGCTCCCCGCGCCATTGGCTACGGTGAGGTCGAGTGCCAGAATCCACAGGGGTAAAGTTTCCGGGTCCATACTGCCCAGAGCATCCCCTTCAAGCAGCCTTAGGTCAAAGCCGTCTTCATCGGTGAATTCAGATTCGCTTCCTCCCTCGGATGCTCGTGCAGGTTCTTCTGCCCGGCGATCTTTTTCCAACCATTGCATTGCCTGAGGTTGTCCTATGGCGATCGCGACATCCCGACGATCAAAGCCTGCGCTGCCTATTAATGCTTTGGCGGATTGCATCGTGAGGGAGCGCAGGCCGAGGGCGAGGGTGTAGCGCATCTGACCATCGGAAAGGGCATGCATCGCGCGAACTCCTCCCAACGTTTTCCCACAGCCAGTCCCCGCGATAATGCCAACAAAAGCTGGCCTGACCGCCTGGGTCTGCGACTTAATACATGATGCAAGTCGCTGCTGCCATTGAAAACGAAGATCCCCACTTGAAGCAAGCGCAATCGAACTTGTTGGGATGGTCGCGCGTCGAAATAGCTCCCTCGGCGAGGCGGCCACTAATAGGGCTCTACGAGCGAAGCGCTTTGTCTTAATCAGATGCAACTGCAAAGGATCGCCAGCGACTCGCTCCGATCCAGATCGACGCAAGTGTGTTGAATTCGCGATTTCAGGTGAGCTAGTATTTGCGAGAGGCTGAAGGGTTTGAGCGCTCGCAATATCACCTCCGATTTGCTTTGCGATGGAGGCTAGATGATCTGCATAAATGAGACACGGTCGAGCCCAATGTGCCATGAGAAGTAACCATTGGTCGCTTTGTTGCGTCACTAGCTCACCGAGGCTAGGAGATTGTTCAAGCAATACCAATATTTGTTTTGCGACACTTTGTACGGCTTGGAGCCATCCATCGTCTCGCCAAGGTAGTAGTCCGGGCGCTAAATGAAGGCACTCATTTTCTGGCGCGACGCGCAATTCACGATGACCTCTACCTTGAACACTCTCTGTGGTGAAGGGTTTTAGAGTGTTTTGGTGGGAACTAAAGTCGATGTTCACCTTGCCGTGCGGCAGCCTATGATGGGTCAACACTAACCAAAGCAGACTAAAAAGTAGCGGGGTGTTCGATATTTTGTCCTTTGTCGCGATTCGATCTAGGGTCATGCCCACAGGACTAGCAACAATTGCCTCTACAGGCCAATCGAGCATCTGTCTTGCGCTATTGGAAAGCTCGCCCAGCCACTCCTGATCAGTGCTGAAGTTTTTGGTAACAGACGCCAGCATGAAGTAACCCATGAGGTCATGGCGAAAATACTCCGCGTGATATTGCCCTCGAAGTTTGGATTGAAAGGCCACTGTAGCCTTGCCAATATCGTGCAATAGCGCGGCCAATTGAACGACAAGATGGAGCATGCGACGACCCGGGGACAGCGGTGTATCAAATGTTGGCTTTGAAGTCTCTGCTCTAAAGCTGTAGCGCCCAACCTCGTCAAAATGTCGCCTACTTCCAGCGATCCATTGAAGTTCTAGCTGATTTCGCCCCGTTACTCGATGGCAGGAAACGCTTCCCGATTTTGATGCTGCCTTTTTTAGGGCGATGTGCAGATCGTCCAAGCCCTCAGTGGAAATGTGGCCAGCCCAAGATCTTGATCCAATCTGAGGAAGATATTTTGACAATATCCGGCGCGTGCGTAGCCAGGCCTTGCCCTCGCTTTCGTTGACAAGGATAACAATCAAACGCTGCCTCGAATCAGCGAAACTTCTTGAATCGCTTGGCACATGGTTCGCAGTGCTTGTAAGGAATCGAGCGAACTAAGACATCGCTTTCGAAACTGCGAATCAGTCTCGTCCAGCGAGGCGCTTACAAAGGCATTGGGCATAACAGCGGCGTCCTTGACGAGATCGGCGACATCAAAAACCAAAGCTCCTCGCCGTGTTTTCCCATGCATCAAGGGGAAGCTATGTGGAATGCCCATGATCCAAAGTGCAGCGGCACCAAGGCCTTAGGCCAGGTAGTTGCCGTTATCCAGCAAGGAGTTGGTGATATCTTTGGCCTTTGGCGTCCTTTTGAAAGGGCGTTCGAAATGCGCGGCGAGTTGTCCGTAGAGTCGTTTCGCTAGATCGGCCTCAGAGCTTAGGAGTTGCGCCGTGTCCTGAGCAAGCGCCGCCCTGTTCTCAAAAATCGCAAGAATTCCTTCGTTAACCTCTGGAATGCCTTCGATATCCCGCCAGGCGTTTCGAATATTGGAAACTCGGATTCTTTGGAAGACCTTTGCTGCTTCCAGCCTCGATTGTTCTTTGGACCACATTGCGTACCAATTTTGCATGTGAAGCGGTTCACGGTATTCGTTTTGCGCCGCTAAATAAATTGGGGTGGCTCCCCCTGCTGTGAATGCAATTACCATACCCTGAGAGGCGGCCAAACGGGCGGCTTGCTGAGTAAGCGAGGTGCCAGGCCCGAGTAAAAGTAAGGCTGTATTTCCGTAGGGGATGGAAAAATGCTGATCGAGCGCTTCCTTCTTTCGGACATAGACTAAACGTTCGTCGGCCGCGACAATCTTACAATGCTCCAAATATTCGATATTGGTCTTGTGCGAAGGTAGGATTGGCATGCAGCGGTCCTACTTAACTAGCGAATAGTGAGTATAAAAAAGCGTGAGGGAGACCCAAGATTCGCAAAGCTCTACCCAGTGCGTCATGGCTCAACCTTAAAATATTAAGTAAATTTAGCATTCGCCTGTCACTTGGGTATTGCTAACGCATTATGATTCAATTTAAATCCCTAGGAGAACTGTTTTGAGCAATACCCCAGCATTTTTAATCCACGAGCGCAGCGGCGATATTGTGACTTTAACGATGAACAGTCCCGCCGAGCGCAATGCGCTCTCCAACCAGGCTCAATGGGACGAACTCAGTGATGCCGCAGAGGCACTCAAACGTGATGCCAGCGTTAAGGTGGTGATCCTGACCGGTGCCGGTAGTGCGTTCTCGGCGGGCGGCAATGTCAAGGATATGCGAGACAAGAAAGGGATCGCCTCAGGCTCACCTTTCCAAATTCGCAATGGCTACCGTAATGGCATTCAAAAGATCCCTTTGAGCTTGGTCGATCTCGATATCCCGACGATTGCTGCCGTCAATGGTGCTGCGATTGGCGCAGGATGCGACCTGGCATGTATGTGCGATATGCGGATTGCCTCCGAGCATGCCAAGTTTGCCGAGAGCTTTACCAAGCTCGGTATCATTCCGGGCGATGGCGGGGCCTGGCTATTGCAAAGAATTATTGGTTATGCCAAGGCGGCCGAGTTAAGCTTCACGGGTGACATGATTAACGCGACTCAGGCCTTACAAATGGGCCTGGTAAACGCCGTTGTACCTGCCGATCAACTGATGATTGAAGCCATGGCCTTGGCGACTCGCATCGCGCAAAACCCTGGCCCGGCGCTGCGCATGACCAAGAAGTTGCTGCGCACGGCGCAGCATGCACGCTTGGCGGAGGTGTTGGAGTTATCGGCGGCTCTCCAGGCGATTGCTCACCACACCGATGAGCATGACCGTGCCGTCGAAGGTTTTTTAGCGACGATGAAAAAGTAAGGCTCGCGACTAGGCCGGCGCAAACTCACGCAAGAGTTTACCTGGTTTGGCTGAATTCATCGGTCCGCCTTCGTTGACCACTCGCTGTCCGTTCACCCACACACCATGTACGCCCACAGCATTTGTGGCGACTCGAGTAGCTTGGGCAGGAAGGTCATTGAGGCGTCGCTTACGGCTACGTCCGACCGTATTTAGATCTAAAAGTAAAAGATCCGCGTGGAACCCCTCTTTGAGTAGGCCACGATCGGGAATGCCAAAAAACAGGGCCTGCGCCCGAGTGAGGCGATGCACAGCCTGCTCGGTGCTCATGATGTGCTTGTCGCGCGCCCAATAACCTAAGAGGTGCAAGCCAAAACCTGACTCGTCTAAAAACGATAAATGAGCCCCGGCGTCTGAAAGCGATATCAAGCTATGTTCATGACACAGTAGGCGAGTGACGGCCTCTTCATCGTTATTGAGGGAGACTACCGAAAACAAGGTGGTGAGATCTTCTTCGAGGGCCAAATCAAACATTGCATCCAAGGGATCCTTATCGAGCGCCTGCGCCATGCTGGCGATGCTCTGGTGCTCAAATCGCTGATATTGAGGTAGTTTGGTTTCGAGCACATGAACCAGAGACCAATCGCCGGAGAATAGGCGGCGCGCAGGTTTCGCTAACTCGGCACGAATCTGGTCGCGTAAGCTCGTGCTGCGAAGCGCAGCTTTCAACGTTTCACCCTTGGCTCCGAAGTAGGGCTTCCAACCTTGCAAAGGTTCGAGCGGGTAGGGGGTGTCGAAAGTAAAGTCGAAGCTGAGTGGGGTAGTGGCCACGGCACCTTTGACACGCAGGCCTTTGGCCGCACCTTTGGCGATAATGTCCAAGTCGTCAAAAACGCCTTGCGGTTGCAGGGTTGAATGCAAAAGGGCGGCGACTAAAAAAGGGCGACCACAACGTTCGGCCCATTCCATGAGTTTCGGTGTGGGGGATGCTGGTCCCTTGGTCAACATGAAGCTTCCCAACTGCTTGGATTTCATCGCATCTAAAAACGCATCCATTTCGTCTTGGTGCGCCATACGCGACGGCATTGGGCGACCATCGAATGCGCTATGGGAGGTGCTAGTCGTGGTTGCAAAACCAATCGCACCCGCTTGCAGCGCTTCTTCCAGCATCTTGCGCATTTCAGCAATTTCGTCCGTGGTGGCGGCCCGATCTGAAGCCTCGCTGCCCATAACATGAGTACGTAGAGTGGAATGGCCCACGAATGCCGCAAGGTTCAGCGCACAGCCTTTCTTGTCGATCAAATCAAGATACTGAGGAAAGCTCTCAAAGTCCCAATCAATTCCAGCCTGCAGGCTGGCCAAGGACATACCTTCAACCTGGGTCAGGTTCTTCATCACCAAGTCGCGGTTTTTAGGAAGGCAGGGCGCGATCGTAAAACCGCAATTGCCGATCAAAGCGGTGGTGACCCCCATTTGCGTCGATTGTGCCAAATACGCATCCCATGTGATTTGCGCATCGTAGTGGGTGTGGCTGTCGATAATACCGGGCATGAGGCTTAGGCCCTGAGCGTCGATACGCTCTTTGGCTTGAGTGGGGCCAATATCCTTGCCAATGGCGACAATCTTGCCGGCCTGGACGGCCAGAGAGCCAATGTAGGGTTTGCCGCCTGCACCATCAAATATTTGTGCGTTATCGATTCTCAAGTCAAACATACGGGCCTCTACGATTGAATTCATTGAATGTCCGGGGCACCGATTTGCGCACCCCGGGCGAAGCTCTTCTCGAGCGAATACCTTGAGAATAGCCCAAGGTACAGGTTTTGGTTGGCCCTGCAGGTCAGTTCTGAACCTAGTAGGACTGTATTGGCACACACCGTCGACGCTCCTACGCTACGATACGGCGCTTAACACCTTAGAATTCACTCCCCTCTGGAAATCAGCCTCTATGCAATTTTCTCATCTCCGAAAAACCCTGCAAAGCGAATTGGCACCTGTCACTCTTCACGTGCCTGATAGACGGCGCAATCGACGCGATGTTCTTGGGATCGCTGCGGCAATCTTTACGGCAGGCTTAGTGCCTACCTCTAATCCCTTTGCGCAAACGTCTTCAGGAGCTTGGCCGAGCAAGCCGATTCGTTTGGTGGTCGCTTTTCCACCTGGTGGGCCGACCGACTTGGTCTCACGGGTTTTAGCTCAACGGCTCTCGGAGCAACTGGGTCAGTCAGTGCTTGTCGAAAACAAACCTGGTGCAGGTGGAAATTTGGCTGCCGAACTTGTCGCGAAAGCAAATCCTGATGGCTATACCGTGTTCTACAACACCTCAGCCATCGTGATAGGGCCGAGTCTCTATGCCAAGGTCAACTATGACACGCTCAAAGATTTTGCCCCAGTCACCTCGTCGGCCTCCGTGCCCCTAATGTTGGTAGTGAACTCGAACTTACCGGTGAAGACGGTGCAAGAGTTCGTCGCTTATGCCAAGGCGCGACCCGGTCAGTTCAATTATGCGTCGTCTGGCACAGGCACCATTACTCATTTAGCGGGCGCGGTGTTTGTCAAGGAACTAGGCATCGACGCGACCCATATTCCGTATAAAGGCAGTAACCCGGCCTTGTTGGATGTCGCCAGTGGATCGGTGCAGTTTATGATTGATACGATCAACAGTACCTTGCCTTTGATACGCGATGGTAAATTGAAGCCACTCGCGACCGCTACCGGAAAACGCTCCTCGCTGTTGCCTGAAGTGCCCACCTTTGGGGAGACCGTACTGCCAGGGTTTGAGATGAGTGCATGGCAGGGCATTGTTGTTCCGGCCGGAACGCCGGCTGCCATCATCCAGCGCCTCAACGAAGAAATTAATAAAGCTTTACGTCATGCCGATGTCAAAGCCAAACTCGCAGTCCAGGGCGCAGAGCCACTTGGCAGCTCGGCGGCGGAGTACGGCAGTTACATTCGCAGTGAGTTTGGCCGCTGGGGCAAGATCATCAAGGACTCGGGTGCTAAGGCTGATTGAGATCAGTTTCCAAACTAAATTTTTACAAACCTTTTGGCGACTTCGGTCGCAATAAATATCTTTGAGACAATCCCTTATGAAAAAGAAATCCGTCGCCCTATCGACCCTCCCCAAAGCGGCAAGTACGACTGCCTCACCCGTCAGAAAAACAGTCACCAAAGCAACGCCGATTAAAGCCCGTACCAGTCCCTTTAAAGGCACGGCGAAGGCGGCACCAGCAAGCGGCGCCCAATTGCTAAAGGGCAAAAAGAATGCAACCTATCTAGCCGGCCTCAAGGTTCGAAGCGAAGTGTTAGGCAAAGCTTATGTTGAGCAAAGAATTGCCGAAGCTGACGTGTTTACGGCCGATTTACAGCATTTTGTGAACGAGCATGCCTGGGGCGCGGTTTGGACTCGGCCCGGCCTGTCCCGGAAAATCCGTAGTCTTCTGGTGCTTGCCATGACGACCGCCATGAACCGCCCGCACGAACTTGAAATTCATGTTCGCGGTGCTTTGAACAATGGCGTCACTATGGATGAAATGAAAGAGTTGTTTTTGCAAGCCGCCGTGTATGCCGGTGCGCCGGCCGCCCTGGATGGCTTCAGAGTGGCCAAGAAAGTCTTGAAAGAGCAGGGTAAGCTATAAGCACACTATATTCGTTGAATCCTCACACGGGTTCAACCACTAAGCTCTACCGCATCAACTTCTTGGATTAACCATGGCCGCACTTCGGCACGCTCTCGCTAGCCAGATTGACTTCGCCCGCTTGCTCTGGTCTCGGCCAGGCATGATGATGTTTTTTCTATTGGTGATTGAGGCCCTCCTGTCCGCTACGACCACCTACCTGCTCATCAAAACAGGGCGAAATGTCGCCAATGACGAGTTTCAAGTGATGGATTTAGTGTGGATCTTGATCGTGCAATCGACCGCCTACCTGGTCGGCGCCGTGAGTTGGGTGTTTGGTGAGCAGGCCGGTTTCGGCGCTTACGGGCGCTACATGCATCGTTTCGCCCATACCAATCGCGGGCGCAGCTTACTGCTTGGTGAGAGTGGTGCTCGAGAAGTGGTTGAGCCTTTCCTGACCGGTGAAACCTTTCATATCTTTTTTGAATTGGTGTATGAGCTGGAGTCCGTTCTAAGGCTTTTGCTCGCTGTGATTTTCAACGCCATCGTACTTGGGGTTGAGATTGACGGCTGGTTGTCCGTGTCTTACGTGGTGATTATTGCGATTTGTCTCGGCTTGCAATACGCATTGAGAAAGCCAGTCGGGAAGGCCTACCTGAATAATCAGAGGCGGACCAATCTCTTGACGGCACATAGTTACACTGCCTGGGACAACATCTTCAGTGGCAACCGATATAACTACGGCGTTTGGAACAAGGTCTTCAAGGTTCGATTGCGAGTCGCCTTAAAAGCACAAATCCGCGCGATTGTTGCGCGTGAAGGATTAAGCTCAATTGGTGGTGTGATTAGTCTCGCGGTAGTGTTCGCCGTGACCGGCTGGGTGGCCTGGAACTCACGCGGTGCCAGCGCAACCATGATTGCCTTGGCCGCCACCCTGCCGAGGCAAATCGAGTTGGCCCATAGCGTACAGCAACTGGCCGAGGGCTGGAATGATTTGGTGGCCTTATGGACACGCATTGGTGGCGCTGTTCAGAACTTCGCACCAAAGGACCCAGAGCGCTTTGAAGCCCGCACCAAGTTAGATGAGATTCGATTGCAGTGCTCCGAGATGGGGGAGTTGAGACCTGAGGACTTGCAACAGGCACTCGCAGGAGTGCGAGCTCATGGCAAGGGCAGGGTCCTGATTCGAGGCCCTAACGGAAGCGGAAAATCGTCCTTACTCGCACTGATGAAAGATCAGCTCGGTTCACGCGCTTACTATTGGCCAACGACGGATCGCCTCGCCTTTAGTTTCAATAAGCGTCAAAGCGAGGGAGGGGGGGAGGCAGGCTTTTCGGCCGGTCAGCGCCAGATTGCGACCCTGCAAGAGATTGTGGATCGGACGACCTTAGATTTTTATTTGCTTGATGAATGGGACGCCAATTTGGACGCGGAAAACCGCGCCATCGCCGAAGCGTTGGTCGAACAACTTGCGCAGCGGGCGAGGGTGGTTGAAGTCTCTCACCGGGACCCTTCAGTTGTAAAAAATCACTAAATATACCGCCGATTAGTGAGCAAATGCCGCTGATCGGTCGCCTATGCCACTCCGCCCAAAAAGCCAAAGTCGAAATAATTCAGATCGTTAAACTCTCCAAGAGTACTTTGCGTTTCGAAGTGGATAGACCGGAACTTTTAATATGAAAAATTTTTCGCTAGTAGGTCGTGGGCTTGCCCTTGCAACCTTGGCAAGTGGTCTTGCTGGTGCACCAGTATCTGCCCAAACAGCCTGGGTACCCACTAAACCTGTAGAGCTCATTGTCCCCGCAGGCCCGGGCGGTGGTGCCGACCAGATGGCTCGATTCTTACAAGGGGTCATTACTAAGCACAAACTTATGGCCCAGCCACTGGTTGTGATCAACAAGGCTGGAGGCGCAGGTGCCGAAGGATTTCTGGATATTAAATCCTCTGCGTCTGATGGCCATAAATTAGTCATCACCCTATCCAACCTTTTTACGACCCCCTTGGCGACCGGAGTGCCGTTCAATTGGAAAGAAATCACGCCGGTAGCGATGTTGGCTTTGGACGAGTTCGTGCTGTGGGTGAATCAAGATAACCCGGCCAAGACCACCGAGGAATTTCTGGCCCATTTGAAGGCTTCCGAGAACGGGAAAATCAAGCTTGGGGGTACAGGCGCCAAGCAAGAGGATCAAATTATTTCCGTCGCCATGGAAAAGGTTGCAGGGAAGAAGTTTACTTATGTTCCCTATAAAGGTGGCGGAGAAGTGGCCGTGCAATTGGTTGGCAAACATATTGATGCGACGGTCAACAACCCCTTGGAAGCCGTGTCCCATTGGCGCTCGGGCACCTTGCGTGCTTTGTGTGTGTTTGATTCGGCCTCGATGCCTTACGAAAAGAAAATCACTGCCAGTCATAGTTGGAAGGATGTTCCGTCTTGCCGAAGCAAAGGACTAGACGTTGAATACCTGATGCTTCGTGGCATTTTCATGGGACCGGCCGCGAAGCCGGGCCAGGTCGATTACTTCGTCGACGTCTTCAAGAAAATAAGAGCTTTGCCAGAGTGGCGTGACTTTATGGAAACTGGCGCCTTTCGCAATACTTTTTTGACTGGCGATCAGTTTAAAGACTGGTTGCGCAAAGCAGAGATTGAGCATGTACGTTTGATGGCGGAGTCGGGGTTTTTAGCTAAATAATCAAAGTTTTGACATCAGACTGGTGCATATTACCAAGCAATTTTCAATAAATCACCACGTAGTAGGGGGTTTACTCAAACTAAACCGGTGCATTTGGCGTAAGCTGCCTCCATATTCTAGCGAGTACTTATAACGTAAATCGTACCGGCCCGGTTTGACCGTTCGACTGCCTCAGTTTGGAAAAACAATGTGCAAAGCCGTCGAGTCAGCCGTATCCATGGCGCTGAAATCAGCAACGACCATGGAACGTGGGCAAAGTCTAAATTTAACTATCCTCCCTGAAACCCAGGTGGTAGCCGTCGGATGCTCGGCAGGGGGTCTTGATGCCTTAAAAAAGTTCTTTTCTCAAGTTCCGGTCGATAGTGGATTGGCCTTTGTCGTGATTCAGCACCTAGCACCAGATCGCGCGAGCGCCTTGCCTGAAATATTGCAGCGCTCGACGAACATGAGAGTTGTCGAAGTGAGCGACGGTCAACGCGAGTGTTGCGGACCGCGTGGCCCCTCCCGAAACACTGCCTTCGCTAATCCTCAAGTATCTCAGTAAATTGCGGCCAGGCGGGCGACCCCAAACATTGGATGAGCCTTTAGCTGAAAGCGACCTCGACGAGATCATCGTCATTTTGCGCAAACAAAGTGGTACCGATTTTTCACTTTACAAATCCAGTACTTTGATCGGTCGCATGGCCCGTCGGATTGCACTCCATCAACTTGAAGGACTTTCCGCTTATGTTCAATACTTGGGCGAAAATTCCCACGAAATAGATCTGCTTCATAAGGAACTTCTGATTGGCGTGACGTATTTCTTTCGGGACATTGATGTTTGGACCTACCTACGCGAAGAAGCGATTCCCTCTCTGCTCCAAAGCAGGAGGGGTAGTAGAACACTCCGGGCCTGGCTTCCGGAGTGCTCAACGGGAGAGGAGGCTTATTCTTTAGCATTTGCTTCCTGGAAGCTCAGTTGGCGTTGCCGCTTGAAGAGCCGCTTGAACTCAGAATATATGCGACGGACCTTGATTCCGATGCCATTAGCAAGGCGCGTACTGGTTTCTACCCACGGTAGTATCCGCCCCCAGGTCCGTCCCGAGCTAATTCAGCGCTATTTTGTGCAAGAAACCGCCGGTTACAGGCTTAAAAAAGAAGTCCGCGAAATGGTGATCTTCGCTAAGCACAATATCATCACTGATGCACCTTTTACGAAGCTCGATATTTTATGCTGCCGCAACCTCTTAATCTATTTTCGCGCTGAACTTCAGAAAAAACTGATTCCCTTGTTCCACTTCGCGCTCAATCTCGATGGCTTATTGTTGCTTGGTAAAGCGAACTCCGTGGGGCTTTTTGCAGAGCTGTTCACTCCTCTCGAAAATAAAAATATTCTTTTCCGTCGTCTTGAACGACAGTTTCAAGGCCCCTCAGTGGACTTCCCGAGTAGAACCCGATGGGTTGGACGCTCGGAGGTGAATCAGTGACATTTATGCCTGCCGAAAATATTGGCCGACTGACTGATCAAATGATTCAGCAGAACTTTAGCCCCGCGGCGCTTTTGGTCAACGGCGAAGGCGATATTCTTTATTCGAGTGGCCGGACTGGCCGATACCTTGAGCCCGCCGCTGGCAAAGTCAACGTTAACCTCTACGCCATGTCACGACCTGGGTTGCGCGAGGCGATCATTGGAGTCGTGCAAAGGGCGCTCCAGGAATGAGTTCCGATACGCCTGAATGGCCTGCAAGTGGACACCAATGGCGGCATCCAAATCGTCGATGTTTTGGTGCAAGCCATCGATACGCCTGGGTCGCTCCGAGGCAAGGTACTCGTGGTTTTCAAGGACGTTGCAGTCACTGAGATCAAGTCAAGATCGCGCGCGGCAAAAGGGTCTGAGCAATTGAATGTGCTTACGCTCGACCTGCGAGAGGCTCGTGAGTCGCTTCGCAGCATGCACGTGGAAATGCAGTCTTCACTCGAAGAGCTGCAATCGAGCAATGAAGAGCTGCAGTCTACAAATGAAGAGCTGACCTCGTCGAAAGAGGAAATGCAATCGCTCAATGAGGAGTTGCAAACGGTGAACGCCGAGCTTCAATCCAAGGTCGAAGACTTGACCGGACTGAAAAATGACCTATCAAATTTGCTCAACAACACAGAAATAGCTGTAGTTTTTCTCGATGCGAAATTGGAATTGAGGCGCTATAGCGCTCACGCTACAGATTTGTTCAGACTGATACCCAGCGACATTGGTCGACCGCTCTCTGATGTGGTTACAGATCTAGATTATCCGTTTCTTGGCGAAAATGCCAAGGAGGTGTTGCGAACCTTGAAGTTCCAGGAAATGCAGGTCGACACGTACGATGGGCGCTGGTATCGCGTGAGGGTGATGCCCTACCGAACGCAGGACCATAGTATCAGCGGAGTAGTGATTACTTTTACAAACATAAGCGAGGTCAAGAAGTTGCAAAATGAATTAGAGAAGTGTTCCAAGAACTGATGGTATGTAGGAAGTTTGTACGATGACGAAAAAGCACTTCAAGCGCAGACACTTTGCGCCGACGCGCAGAAGCCCACAATACCCCGCGAAGGCAAGAAGCGCCAATCGGAGATGCCGACGCTTTGCGCTTGCTGCACGAATTGCAGGTGCATCAGATCGAGCTTGAGTTGCAAAACGACGCTTCTTCGAAGCAATCCGTTGACTTCGGAGAACTGATCAACGAGCGTCATTTTGGTAAGCATATTCTGGTCGTAGACGATCAGCCAATGCTTCTCGAAGTAACCACGAAATTGCTTGAGCAAGTCGGACTTCGGGTCAGCACCGCGGTGAATGGTGAGGAGGCGATTCGAATGGCTCGCGAGACGGAGTTTGCATTGATCATGATGGACGTGCAGATGCCCAAGATCGACGGCTTCGAGGCTACCCGGCAAATACGTCGCATGCCAGGCGGGGAAAAGCTACCCATCATTGGTGTTTCAAGAAGTGCGTTTATCGAGGATGAACGCCGAAGCTTGGCGGCAGGGATGAGCGCGTACGTTGCGAAGCCCTATAAGGGGTCGTCCCAGAAAACGGAATTTAAAGTACGCTAAGCCCTGGCTAACCGCATGATCGGCTGCCATGCCAAGCCGACGAGTGCGACCGCGCAGAATGCTGCTCCGGCATAGAATGTGAATGATGCTCCAAGTCGATCCCATAGCAGCCCGGCCAACACGCTCGCTACCAGCATCGCCAGCCCACTGACCAAGTTGAAGAATCCATACGCCGTACCGCGCAGGTCGGCTGGTGCGGTGTCGGCGATCATCGTCGCCAGCAAGCCCTGCGTCATGCCCATGTGGACGCCCCAGAGGGCGACCCCGGCCAGCACGACGCCCCAATGATCGTTGCTGGCCAACACCAGATCAGCCGCGATCAAAACGATCAGACCAAGTGCCAGCAGTGTTTTGTGGCTCATGCGGTCAGAGAGCTTGCCGAACGGGTACGCAGACAGGGCATAGACCAAATTCATCGCGACCATCACCAATGGCACCAAGGCAACCGGCACGCCACCTTGCATGGCACGCAAAACCAGAAACGCTTCACTGAAGCGAGCCAGTGTGAACACAGCCCCAATACCCACTACCCACCAATACGAACCACTCAGGCGTTTCAAGCTCTCCCGCTGGATCGGATTGCTGCGTTTGGCCGTTTGCTGGGGTTCTGGCTCGCGCAAACCAAAAACCAGCAGCGCGACCGCCATCAACCCTGGAATCACCGCTACCCAGAACACCGCCCGAAAATCATTGGCCCACAACAGCATTAAGCCGACCGCTAACAGTGGGCCAAGGAATGCTCCGATCGTATCCAGTGACTGCCGCAGGCCGAATGCTGCACCGCGAATCTCCGCCGGTGCGATGTCGGCCACGAGCGCATCACGGGGCGCACCACGGATACCTTTACCTATCCGATCCAGAAATCGGGCTGTGAGCACGACGCCAATAACGGGCGCGATGGCAAACAGAGGCTTGGACAGTGCGCCCAAGGCATAGCCAAATACAGCCAAGCCTTTGCGCTTACCCAGATAATCACTAAGCGCGCCAGAGAACACCTTGACGATCAGCGCGGTGGATTCGGCCAGTCCCTCGATCAGCCCCACCATGAATACACTCGCGCCCAAGGTGCCAACCATGAACAGCGGCAGCAAACTGTGGATCATCTCGGAGGAAATATCCATCAGCATGCTGACGAAGCCGAGTATCCATACGCCGGACGGAATTTGACTCAAGACGGAGCCATTGTTTTTTGTGGTCATTTTTGTTGTTCCGTTTCACTCTGAGTTTCGATAGCTTCCCTGCTAACGTGCATCACGTGCCTCTTGTTTTTAAAACAAATCGGCATGCGTGCCGATGTGCACGAATCAATCACGGGTCGTCGCAGAAAGCGAAATGTAAAGTACCTGAAACCTGTGCAGAGGCTGGCACCCATCGGTAGAGCGTCGGGATCGACACGCCGAGGTTTTTGGCGACGTCTCTAGGCGGAACGCCATTGGCTAGCAACTTCCTGGCAGAGACAATCTTGCTTGCTGTCATTTTTGGTTTGCGCCCGCCCTTTCGTCCAAGCTCACGGGCGACAGCCAGCCCAGCTCGGGTGCGCTCGACAATGAGATCGCGCTCCATTTCTGCAAGGCTAGCCATGACATGGAAGAAGAACCGACCCGATGGCGTGCCGGTGTCAATAGCGTCGGTCAAGCTCTTGAACTGAACGGATTGTTTGTTCAGTGCGCCGACCAGATCGACCAGTTGCTTGACGCTGCGCCCCAAGCGATCCAGTTTCCAAACCACAAGCGTATCGCCTTCGCGCAGTATTTCCTGCGCCTTAGCTAGGCCGGGCCGGTCGGCGCGCGTTCCGCTCACCTTATCCTCAAAGACCTTCTTGCAACCCGCCTTAGTCAAGGCTTCGCGCTGCAACTCAAGGTTCTGATCTTGAGTCGAAACGCGCGCATAACCGATCAACATGGCGGGCCATACGTCACGTTTTCGGCTCCTCATGGTTACCGTCTTTATCATCAGCATCGCGGCGAACGGCGGGTAGTTGCTTGAGCAATTCCGGCAGCCATTCTTGGGCCGTCTGCCACACCAACTCAAGATTGACGTCGAAGTATCCATGGGCCATGCGATTGCGCATACCGCGCATGTTGCGCCACGGTACATCGGGGTGCGACTGAGTGAAGGCAGCATAACCTTCCATCACTCTCGTGGCAGCCTCACCGATGATGATGAGGCTCATGATGACGGCCTGTTGGGTGCGTTTGTCCGAAAGAAAATCAGCCTTAGCCAGGCCATCCACAAAGCTACACACGTCGGTCGCAGCCTGCTGTATGTGATCGATGTAATCAGGCAGCCGGTTCTCACTCATACCGGTTGCGCCTCCGCAAGCACCTTTGCTCGAAACTTTAGTGGCAGATCGCCGGGTGTCAGCAAATCGACGTGAACGCCGAGCAGCGTTGCCAGGTCGTCTTGCAGGCCCCCTAAGTCCAATAACGTGGCACCCGGCAACACATCGACCAGGATGTCGAGGTCGCTGCCGTCTCGATCAGTGCCGTGCAGCACCGAACCGAAAACGCGCGGGTTGGCGGTGCGAAACCGATTCACCGCTTCGCGCACTGCACTTCGCTTGAGGTCGAGCGCAACGGACGGTCGCATGGGTATCCTTTCTTATCGAAACTCATTGCAATGGTAGGGGATCGAGAATAACACTTCAAGAACTATTTTCGAGAATCGTAAGGTCTTGATTCATTGTGCAGCATCTCTGACGAGGCTCCTCTTATCAAAACCCCTCGTTTTTAAGAAGTTGGAGACTGCGTGCCTCGTCGTTCTATTCTTTCGATGACCGGGCGCGAAAACCTTTTGGCTATCCCTGCTGCTGGTGACGAATTGATCCGCCTGTACACCTTCAGCGACGCCGACTTGGCGCTCATTCGCAAGCATCGCGGCGCGCAGAATCGGTTGGGCTTTGCGGGTCAACTTTGTTTCAGGCGCTACCCCGGCATTTTGTTGGCCGCTGACGTCGCACCTTTCGATCCATTGTTGCGCATGGTGGCAAGCCAGGTCAACGGGGCGCGCGAATCTTGGGCTGACTGTGGGCATTGTGAGCAAACTCGCCGCGAACATCTTGTCGAATTTCAAGCAGCTTACGGCTTACGTACGTTCTCGACACTTGGCCATTATCGCGATGAAGTGCGCAGCCTAGGCGAATTGGCCTGGCCAACCGATAAAGGTATCGTGCTTGTCCGAGCACTGGTTGAAGCCCTTCGTCGCGACGGCGTGTTGTTGCCTTCCATTGATGTGATTGAGCTCATTTGCGCCGAGGCCATCACGCGCTCCAATAAACGCATTTACGTAGCGCTGTCTCAACCACTGACGCGAGTCCACCGTCAGCGATTGGACGATCTTCTCGGTCGTAGGGACGGTGGCAAGACAACCAAGTTGGCCTGGCTACGCTTATCTCCCAAGAAGCCAAATTCGCGCCATATGATGGAGCATATTGAACGTCTAAAAGCTTGGCAAGAACTGGAACTACCCGCAGGCATTGAACACTCAGTGCATCAAAATCGCCTTCTGAAAATTGCAGGGGAGGGCGGACAGATGAGGGCCTTCGATTTGGCCAAGTTTGAGCCCCAGCGGCCCTACGCCACCTTGGTGGCTCAAGCCATTGAGGGTACGGCGACAGTCATTGATGAAATCATTGATCTGCACGACCGTATTATCGGTAAGCTATTCAACGCGGCAAAGAATAAGCATCAGTAGCAGTTCTAGGCATCGGGCAAAGCCATCAATGACAAAGTGCGGCTTTACGGTCGAATCGGACAGGCGCTGATTGATGCAAAGAGAAGCGGTGGTGATCCGTTCGCTGCCATTGAGGCCGTGATGCCTAGGGACGATTTCGCTCAAAGCGTTTCTCAGGCTCAAGTGTTGGCTCAGCCTGAGAGTTTCGATTTCTTGCATCGGATCGGTGAAGGCTACGCCACCTTGCGCCGATACGCGCGCGAGTTTTTAAACGTGCTCAAACTTCGCGCCGCTCCTGCGGCGAAGTACGTGTTGGACGCCATCGAAATGCTGCGTCAGATGAATACTGCCAATGCCAAACAGGTGCCGACCTATGCACCGACCAAATTCATCACGCCACGCTGGGCTCGCCTTGTGATGACCGACACAGGCATTGATCGGCGCTTTCACGAGCCGTGCGCTTTGTCGGAGCTGAAGAACAAACTTCGCTCAGGTGATGTCTGGGTTCAAGGTTCCCGACAGTTCAAGGACTTTAACGAGTACCTCGTACCGTCAGAGCAATTCACTGCTTTGCATCTGAGCAACGATTTAGGGCTGGCAATTCCAACCGATTGTGATCAGTACCTTCATGAGCGGCTAACGTTGCTAGAGACACAACTTGCCAAGGTCAACCTGATGGCCTTGGCCAATGATTTGCCAGACGCCATCATCACCACGGCGACAGGACTAAAAATCACGCCGCTTGATGCGGCAGTCCCGGATGAATCGCAAGCCCTGATCGATCAATCAGCGGCGTTGCTGCCCCACGTCAAAATCACCGAGCTATTAATGGAGGTCGATGAATGGACCGGCTTCACTCGCCACTTCACGCATCTGAAGACGGGTGACACCGCGAAGGACAAGATAATATTAATGACGACCATTCTGGGTGATGCAATCAATTTGGGTCTTAGCAAGATGGCTGAATCTAGCCCTGGTACCACCTACACCAAGTTGACATGGTTGCAGGCGTGGCATATTCGGGATGAGACCTACAGCGCCGCTTTGGCAAACTTGGTCAATGCGCAATTCCGCCAACCTTTTGCAGACCTTTCGGGCGACGGAACAACATCGTCGTCGGATGGTCAGAACTTCCGGGTTGGCAGCAAGGCTCATAGCATCGGCCACGTTAATCCAAAATATGGTTCAGAGCCAGGGCGTACCTTTTACACCCATATGTCTGATCAGTACGCGCCGTTCAGCATCAAGGTGATCAATGTCGGAATTCACGATTCAACCTATGTTCTCGACGGGCTTTTGTATCACGAGTCAGACTTGCGAATCGAGGAACACTACCCGACACGGCGGGCTTCACTGATCACGTCTTTGGATTGATGCATTTCCTAGGTTTCCGTTTCGCCCCACGTATTCGCGATCTCGGGGAGAACAAACTTTATGTACCCAAAGGTGATATCACCTATGAGGCATTGAAGCCCATGATCGGGGGCAATTTAAACATCAAGCAGGTGCGCGCCCACTGGGATGAAATTTTGCGCATGGTTACGTCAATTAAACAAGGCACAGTAACCGCCTCGCTGATGCTCAGAAAATTGGGGAGCTACCCTCGGCAAAACGGATTAGCCGTAGCACTTCGGGAGCTTGGCCGCATCGAGCGGACCTTATTCGTTTTGGACTGGCTACAAAGTATCGAGCTGCGCCGCCGGGTGAACGCTGGTCTTAACAAGGGCGAAGCAAGGAATGCACTCGCCAGGGCCGTGCTCTTCAACCGTCTTGGCGACATTCGGGATCGTAGTTTCGAGCAACAGCGCTACCGCGCCAGTGGCCTGAACCTCGTTACTGCGGCCATTGTGCTTTGGAACACAGTCTATCTAGAGCGAGCCACCAACGCCTTACAGGACCACGGCCACAATTTCGATGAAAGCCACTTGCAATACCTATCGCCACTGGGTTGAGAGCATGTCAACCTGACCGGCGACTATCTCTGGAAGAGCAAAGCCAAGGTCGGCGCAGGGAAATTCAAACTGCTTCGACCGTTTTCTGGGGCTTAACGTGCTTTAAATTCCGTTTTCTACAGGGACCCCAAAACGGCCTGCCCCCCGTCGCGGGCAATATCGTCGGGAATCGCCTGCGCCTTTTCCGGTCCGCTGTGTTAATTGATTCCGACGACCGCACCCGCCGTGGCGTAAGCGCGTGCCACGGCAGCGCCAATGCCCGAGTCGGCGCCCGTGACCAAGGCGGTTTGACCCCGCAATAGCTTCATTTTATGCTCCTTCATAGGTTGCACTTAGCGAGTCCAGTTGAGCCAATGTGTGCTCAGGCGCCTAAGTCTCGGTGTCAAGCGCGTGCGGTTGTAGGCGTCGGCCGCCAGCCGAATCGCGCTCGCTTGCGTTGGATAGGAGTGGATCACCCGGGCCAAGGTTCGCAGCCCGACGTTGGCCACCATGGCGAGCGAAATTTCGTTGATCATTTCACCGGCGTGACGCGCAACAATGGTGGCCCCAAGGATCCGATCACTGCCCGCTTTGATGTGAATCTTGACGAATCCGTCCTCTTCACTATCAGTGATCGCCCGATCAACATCATTCATCGGCACGGTGAAGGTCTTAACAGCAATCCCGCGCTCATGTGCTTCACGCACATATAGACCCACGTGCGCGATCTCGGGATCGGTAAAGGTGCACCATGGCACGATCAAGGCGCTAAGCTTGCGTCGGCCTTTGAACAAGGCGTTTTGAACCACAATTCGCGCCGATGCTTCAGCCATGTGTGTGTATTGAGTGCTCAAGCAAACGTCGCCTGCGGCGTAGATTGTCGGGTTACTGGTTTGCAGAAAATCGTTGACGTGCACGCCTATTGTGTCGTCGTAGCTCACGCAAGCAGCCTCGAGATTCAAACCCTCGACATTGGGCGCACGACCGGCGGCGACAAAGATTGCGTCCACGGTGACCGTACTAGGGCGGGCCTCCTTGAGCAGATGCACGATCTTTCCCTCTGCTGAGGGTTCAACGCGTATTGCTTCGGTATTCAGGTGTAGTTGCATGCCATCGCGCTGAAACGACTGCGCCAGCAATTGCGCGGCTTCGCGTTCTTCGCCTGGTAAAAAGCGAGGCTCGCGTTGAACAATGCTGACGATGCTGCCGAGCCGATGGAATGCCTGGGCGATTTCGCAACCCAGTGGCCCACCGCCAACAACCAACAAGCGCGCCGGCCGATCAGTTAAATTGAAGACCGTTTCATTGCTCAGGTACCCGATCTCTGCAATGCCGGGAATGTGCGGTGCCACGGCTCGCGCGCCGGTAGCGATCACCGCCTTGGCAAAGCGCAAGGTGGCGCCCGCGACCTCGAGCGAATCGACTGAGCAAAACCGTGCCTCGCCAAAAAATACATCGACACCGAGTTCCCGAAATCGGGCCGCCGAGTCGTGCTGACTGACGCGTGCGCGCAACCTGCGCATACGCTCCATGACAAGACCAAAATTAGCATTAGTCGCACCGGGCGGTGACACCCCGAAAGATTCGGTATCCCGAAAATCGGCCATGATCCTCGCCGAGCGAATCAGTAGTTTGGATGGAATACAACCGACATTCAGGCAGTCGCCGCCCATAAGTTCCCGCTCTATCAAGGCGACTTTGCCGCCCAAACCGGCCACCGCCGCAGCGCAATTCAGGCCAGCGGTGCCAGCGCCGATCACCACCAGGTTATAGCGCTTTTTGGGTTTCGGGTTTTGCCAGTGCGGCGGCCGGACATGGGCCACTAGCCGGGCATTATGCAGGTCATTCGGGTTCACAGCCAGCCACCCCGAAAGTCAGCCAGGCGCAAACCGCGGACTATATAAGGGCAGCGACGCATCAATTCCCAAACCAGTCCGCCACGATAGTTTTCGATCATGATGACCATGGGACCGAGTTCCAAACCACAAAGCTGTGGCGCGATCCATCCCGCTTCACTATCGCCCGGAAAGCTCGGGTTAAAGCTGCGCTGAAAAGCATGCTCGTGCGTGGTTGCCGGGAAGTGCTCACGAATGTAAGCCAAGGTCGGCAGGACGATCTCGGGAGCGAAAGCAATCGAGGCCAGCGCCACCCATGGACTGATCGTTCCGTCGTCGGGCCCGTAGGGAAATCCGCGTGCGGTGTAGCCCTCGAAGCGAAGTTGCGCGCCGTCGACTCGAATTTTCGCCTCTCCCGGACCTTCGCCCGCCGTGGTACCGAAGCAGCGAGCGTCATACCCTTTGAAGCCACCAGGATTGCGAATGGCGTATTCGCGTTGCGCGTAGGTTGCGCGGCGGCTGTTCTCAAAATAGTCGCTATTCATTTGTCTCATGAAGGGGTCGCGGATGCCGCGAAAGTCGATCCACAAATGAGAAAATTGATGAATGAATAAAGGGCCTGCATAGAGAAACTCAATGCCGTAAATATTCTCCCACTGATAGGTGCTGCACCACGCCGAATAGACCGTGGTCGGCAATGCATGGGTTGGCGAGCCGAGGCCGAGCATGTAAAGAATCATCGACTCCGTGTAGCCGTCCCAGTCGTAATTGAGAAAACCGCACTCGGGCTTCCAGCCCATGGCAACGGTCTTGCGTTCGGCCAGGGCCCATCGCCAGTCGGCGCGCCGATACAACTGATCGGTGAGTAAACGGATTTCCCGCTCACCCGCGCTGTCATGATTAAAGAACGACGCGGCAGTCAACATGCCAGCGAACAATAGACTGCTGTCGATTAGCGAAAGTTCACAATCGTAGGCTCGGCGGCCACTCTGCATGTCAAGAAAGTGATAGTAAAACCCCTTGTGCCCGCTTGCATCGGGCTTTGGGCTCTGCTCGCTCGCCGAAAAAAAACGCAAGGTTTTCACCACGCGCTCGACAGCCTGTTCGCGCGTCATGTAGGAGCGTGCAACGCCGATCACGTAGGCGGTCAGGCCAAATCCAACGGTGGCGATACTTGCAGGTGAATTGCTTCGCGTCGTGTCCGGAATAAGTCCATTGTTAGGACTGGCCAGCTCGTTGAAATATTGGAAGCTGTCGCGCTGAAGCTGTTCGAGGACTTCTTCAATGTCTGCATTCATCGTAGCACTTTTTTCTGCGAGCCTACGGGTGGAACACTGTGTTGCTCGAATTCGACCGTAATAGCGACGACCCCCTGCGGTGGCACGGTGATCTCGATATGGATCGTGCGATTTTCGTAGCGCCATGACTGCGGTTGTGGATGTAGCGCTGAGGCATCGGCGAGACGCTTGAGTTGCTCCGCGTCCAGATATTGTGGAGCGCCAATCGCCTGCCAAAGGGCTTTAGCGTTGGCATGATCGGCGTCGATCTGTTCAAAGACCATCGAAAGCGGTGCGGGCGCCGCCCCAAGTGTAATGCTCAGGTTTTGCGGCTCAATCGGATGGCGTGGTAGCGCGTGGTTGCTGACCAGTACGGTTAATCCGGTGGTGCTGCGCACCACCCAGGTGTCCACCGTCGGATGCCCGCCCTCCATCTCCAGGAGCTCATTGCCCAAACGGTGTAGCAACTCGAATGCCCGATACATCGGCTTGGCGATGCCGTGCAGATTGAGAAGCCCGAAACCCCCATGGAATGGAACCGAAGGAAAGTAATTCTCCGCGAAGATATCCGTAAAGGTCCAAAAGCTGTAGGCCTGCACCATGCCGTGCGCCTCCATGACGGTCTTGATAACGAAGGCGGCCGCGTATGGCTCATCGTGAAGCGGATCGCGCGGATTCGACGAGCTATTCCATTCGGTGTAGTACAGCGGACGTTTACCCGCTTGTGCCTTGGCTCGCAGCAACTGCTCGCGCAACAGGCTGCGTTGGCTGTTGGAAAGCTGGGTCTCGGTGTCGGCATCCTCGTGACCACGCGCGTCAGTCGGGTAGTGATGCGTGCTGATGAAATCGACGGGAACCTGGTTGCTTTCACAAAACTCCACGAACTCGTCAATCCAGGCGTTCTTGGCGGTCGCGGGGCCACCGACCTTAAAGGCTGGGTCCACGCTCTTAATGGCGCGCGCCGTGTGTTCATACAGGCTGAAATACTGCGCCTGCGTGCCGGACCAAAACGGTTCGAGGTTTGGTTCGTTCCAGACTTCAAAAAACCATTGTCGCACTTCGGTGAGGCTGTAGCGCTGCGCCCAGTGGCGGACCAGTCGGGTGACCAATTCCGCCCATTGTGCGTAGTCCTTGGGCGGGGTGACATTGGCCGCATACCGAAAGACGGTGGCATGACCAGAGGCGAGCGCCGTGGGCATGAAGCTTAGTTCGACAAACGGGCGCATGCCAATGGACAATAAAAAGTCGAAGATCTGATCGATATTGAAGAAGGAGTAAAGCAACCGATCCTGATGCATAATAAGGGTGCCCATATCGTCGCTGAGCAGGCCATGAAAACGCACATATCGGAATCCAAGCTCCTCACGACAGCGCTGAATTTGTGCCTGCCAGTCGGCGCGCAATGCGATCGGTGCGTGATCGCTACCGACCGTGTGCTCCCAAAAATGCTCGAACGCACTACCTGCTTGAGAGATCTGGCAGTTAAAATTTGCGGATCCGGGATTGGCGCTAGTCACGGTGGAGTCACCAAGGCGACGTCGATGCAACGATTGTTTCGACTTGGCGTCGCGACGATCAAACAAGACCCGAGTCTTAAGGCCAAACAAGCCGATGTGTAAACGACCATCGTAAATCCTTTTTCAATCGTCGACGCAGCGACGGCTGACTTTGAATCTTGACGTCACTATGAAGCTTAGGCCGCACGATTAGGCGGGTCGGTACGCTAGCGTACTTAAGGCGGGCCGGAGTACCGTCGTGAGAGTGAACCAAACCGTGGAAGGGACAAAAGTTCTTCGACCATCTAACCGCCTAGGGCCGACTTCGGATACGCTGATCACCTTAGCAACCAATCGGGGGTGCCATGAGACTGATCATCGAAGCCCGCCATGAGGATGGTGACCGAGCAAATTCTGCGGCGACAGAGCCTGCAACGATCGTTGCCGTGGTGGAACGTCAGGATCAGAGTGTTGTCGGCTTGGGCCTCACACTTGCCGAAGGCCGTGCGCTGCTGGCCGAAGTTCAATCGGTACTCCTGTCCCACCAGACCGAAAGCTGGATGGCGGACCACCGGGCATGTTGCCGCTGTGGCGCGGTGCTTGCGCACAAGTACAGTCGATCAATCATGATGCGCACGGACTTCGGTAAGGTCAAGATTGCGAGTCCGAGGTTGTGGAAGTGTAGATGTGGTGCGAAGAGAAGGGAAGCCCGACGCTCCGTGAGCCCGCTCAGCAAGGCCATTGCCCAACGCGTCAGCCCGGAGCTGGAGTATCTTCAGGCCAAGTGGGCAGCGCTTCTTCCATATAGGCAGGCCACAGAGTTGCTTCAAAAGGTCCTCCCGCTGGAGAAAGGGATTTCCTTGGGCAGTACTCGGCGCCGCATTCTCGCCATCGGTCATGCGCTGGACGTGCAAATAGAGCACGATATTGTCTCCAGATCAAAACCCGAACAAGGCGATCACGATCGTGAATCGGTCAAGGTCGGTTGCGTGAGTGTCGACTCTGCTTGGCTGAGCTTCAGTAGCACTCCAAGGGCCCGCAAAGCCGCGCGCGACTTAGCAGAACTGAAATCGCCCTGGACGACGAAAATAGTTCAGGACCGGCGTGTGAACATCGTCGCAGGGCGCGCGACATTTACTGATCGCAGCCCGCGCCTGTATGCGTACGTCCATAAGCAAGTGCCATCGGCGGCTGATCGACCGGATCAATTTCTTCACACCAGCGGAGTCGGTCCAAGTGAGCGTGTCACCGTGATTAGCGACGACGCCGATGAATTTGATAAGGCAGTGAAGTGCAGCGAACTCGCCAGAAGTCGAATCCTTGACTGGTTTCACATTGCAAAAATGCGCTGGACCGACGACGGAGCGCACTGCCTAGCGCAGGTTAGAGTCGCCGTGCTCAACGATGAATTCTCGTTGAAGAGGCTTGCAGAATTGGCGACAATTCCATGCGCCAACTCGTCTCAAGCACGCCAGGCCGCGTGATTTTGCCCTCCCACGGTTTGGTTCACTCTCCTATAGAGCAGCTTCATTCAATCATTGCTTGAAGCTTGGCCAAAGCCTCTTCGACAAGCTCGACAGGGCCTGACTCAATTTTGGTGGCCCGACGTGCTTTCAAATCCAAGACCCGGCATTGACTAATAATGGCGGCTCCTTGGGTGGCAGTACCCGAGCCCATTAAAGTGACCGCCCAGCCCGCGACCCGGTCAAAATTACCCCCTTGGGTAATAGGGGCGACTAAAGCCCGGCCTTCTAAATTGAAATCGGAATTTGAGAGTACGAGCACTGGGCGGGTTCCTTGAATCTCTGAACCCTCCGTCGGGTCCAGAGGTACGCGATAGAGGTCGCCTTGGTTGGCAACGCCGCGCCTAGTCACCATTCCGAACCCACGGGCTGCATCTGATTCCAGTCCAGTAGATCGCGCGGCATAGGCGCCTTAAGGTCACATAATGCATTGAGTTCAGCCGCCGTGTATTTTCGACGCTTCGCCTTGGGTTGAATGAGTAGTCCGCCATCTGCCGTGGCTTTTACCGTGACCGTTTGACCTGCTATTAGGCCAAGCTCCCGAATGAGAGCCGGTGGCAGCGTTAGACCTGTGGAGTTTCCAAATTTCCTGAGCTGCATTTCCATTGTGGGATTCCTTTGGCTCACGCTTATCGTGCAAGCATCTAATCTTAATGGAACAAATGCAGCGTGTCAAACATAATTGTACATTTACGCGGCGTTACTTGGAATCGGCGATCTGCAAGAGAGGAGGGGCGTCAAGCACCTCCGCGTATTCGGCAAAGGCTCGAAGGCCCGATACCCCGTGCATCCATCGAGCGCAGAAACGCTCGATACCTACCTCGAAGAAGCGGGCCGCTCAAACCTTTCCAAGCCCCTCAAAACGGATGGCATTTATCGGGAACTCAAACGCTACGCCGCCCAAGCCGGTATTCGGCTGGACGGTTTCGGGGCCCATGCTCTACGGGCCACGGCCGCCACCAATGCGCTGCTCCATGAGGCAGAAATCACTAAAGTTCAAGAGCTGCAGGGGCATGCGAATATTTCGACGACCAAGCTTTATGATCGAAGGCTATCGCGGCCGGAAGACAGTGCAGTTTTTCGAGTACGTTATTGAAGAAACTAACCCAGCTATTCGGGTACCGCACTATTCGAGGGTTTGAAACTCACTTGGGCCTTAACAACAGCTCGATTTTCGGGCCATTCAATCATCCCTTGAGAAGCAGTAATGGATCGAATCACATCGCCGTTTTGCCGCTGAGGGGCATCGAACTTCAGCTTTATCGCTCCAGAACCGGCCAACTCAGCAAGGACATCCCCCGCGAAACTATCCATACTTTTCATCGGTGCAATAGATGTGACTGCCGCTGTAACCGGGGACGACCAAATTGCCCTGACCGGATTAAGTTCATAAAGAACGGTTTGGTACTCGACAAAAACATTACCATAAGGTCTGTACGCCTCTCTGGATATGACTGCTTTTTTCTCGGTAAACACGAGGAGGTGGGAGGACTCTTTTGGTTGAACTAGCCCCGACCCAATGGCCGCCACCACTTGGGGAAGCTCGCCAATCCTTCGCGATAGAAAGACGGGATCTGAGACATTCAAACCATTGTGTCTCAATACCCCCGAAAAGCGATCACGCAACCGATTCATAAAAACGGACTGATATTCGACTTGCGTTTGCGGAGCAACCCCAGGATAGTTAAGGTTCGACAAATTAAACACGACGTGCACGTGCTCAACTTTGCTGTTCGCTTGAGCGAGAACCGTTGCGCGACCGGATGGAGCTGAGACACAACCTGCAGTCAGGCTCAGCGTCGCCACGAGAATTGCCGCAAGCGCCGGACGTAAGGAAGTGCCCAGGACCCTTCTAACAACATCAATCATTACTTTGCTCCAAATATAGATTATCCAATCTTGAGTCCACAATCCGTGTCAGTCTGCGGCGGACAGATTATTGGCGGTTGGTCCCGACCAATGGACTGCCTGTGACATGGTCATATTGGAGTTCAAACTTAGCTTAGTTGACATAATATACATTATACGCATCGTCAATTTTACGGGTTCGCTTTGTCTTTCGGATGACACCGATCCCCTTGCCAAGCTGGGTATCGACAGCAAGAAGATCTTTTTTACTGATGGCACAGACTCATTTGCCCATGCCGAGAATCTCCGACGCCCAGACCCAAGAGATGGTGGACAGCCTACACACCCTAAAGGTTTAAATGGTCGCGCCTTGTGCGGCAACCGCCGAAGTGATTCTCGTGCCCGACGCGGGGCCTTTGATTACGCTCGCCTATGCAGATTCACTCGATTTACTTTTTAAGTCCGCTTGGTCTGTTGAGATCGTGGGTATGGTGCTGCACGAGCTCACCCGAAACAAAACATCAAGAAAAACAAAAACGCTGCTTACAGCCAGAAAAGCGCGTTTCCTCACCGGCGTTCACAGCAAGGTCAGGACACGGTCTTTCCTCATATTTTTGGAGCAGAAAGGTCGGATCCCCTCTGCGGTCGACATCGAGCGCAAAGCGATCCAGGCCGGGCGCTCCTTCTCAAACCTGCGCTTCCCGCCGTGACGGGGAAGCTTTATCCGATTGAGCCTAGGTCGTGTGGGACACCTTTCACGTTGACTTGGCCGTTATCAATATAACCACCAAACCCGTCGAGACAAAGCCCGTGTAACGCGTCGGTAGAAGTTGAGGTTGTGTTTTCAACAGTGGACCAATGTTTGCAAGTAATTGCTGAAGCTTGATCACCAAAGCCTTGTCCTTGAACACTTGAGCACTGACGGCGAACGCATCATTAGGGAGTGGGTCGGAAGTCCAGATAATTTTACTTTCGGAGGCTTTGATCAGACCCTCGGCAATCATCGCGTCTCGATTGTGGTTGTAATCCGCGCCGACATCTAATTCGCGGCGTGTCACGGAGGTCTCGATCGCCTGGTGCTTTGTATAAAGCACCTTGGAGAAATAGGTTTCGGGATCAATTCCTTGCTTTTGAAACTGATAAAGCGGAATCAAGTAACCCGAAGTGGAACCTTTGTCTCCGAACGCAAAGGTCTTGCCTTTCATATCGGCCACGGTGGTGATACCGCTTTGGGGGTGGGTGATCCAGATGGCAAAGTATTCCGGCTTTCCCTCATAGAGAATGGTCGAAATCGCCTGGGCGCCAGCTTGGTGGTTAGCAAGAACATAGCCCCACGGTCCCATCAAAGAAAGGTCCGTTTCCTCATTGGTCAAAGATTTGGCTAAGCCTTCCCAGGTATCGACTGTACGAAGGCGCACCTCCCGTCCAAGCGCCTTGGCCAAATACTCCGCAAGCGTAATCACCGTTGCTCTGTCGTTCTGAGCAACCTAAACCTACATAGGTTCGTTAGCTTGGCGAGTGAGATTTGGGAGTGAGTTTGGCGCTTTGAATTTCCTGCTCAAGCAACCGGTCAAGCACTCGCCTAGAAAAAACCCCGCCACTATCAATATTCAGTTTCAATAAATTGCGCGTCGGATGGGCCGAGTGGTTAAGTTGCTGGTGCTCAAGCATCTCAAGGTCTTCACTAAAAATCTTGCCCTGCCCTTCACGAATGCTCGCAGTCAGGCCTTTGTCGGCGGCATTGAACTTGCGCGCCATGCCCCAAAAATACCCAATCGAGGTGTCGCTCTCTGGAGTAATAAAGTCGGTAACGATGCTATAGACCTTATTCTCATCGGGCGCATCGTAACCGCCATGTCCAGCATGCGCAACGCCGACTTCGATCATTACGTTGCTGGGCGGAGTCAAACGGCAAATTTGCCAGCGGTCAACCGGAATGTTGTCGGCGAGATGATTACCGCGTAGTGCCATGCGCCAAAAAGGCGGAGCGCTAATCTCGTTCATATAGCGACTGGTAATGACCGTGTTGCCCTCTTGACTGGTTTTGCAAGGCGTGTCATCAATTTCTTTTTGGCCTATGCTGCCGGCATGGACATAAGTTTCGTGGGTCAGGTCCATCAGGTTATCGATCATTAGGCGATAGCCGCACTTGATATGATAAAGCCCTCCTCCAAAGGCCCAGTTCGGGTCCTCGTACCAATCTTGAGGGGGAATGGTCTGCGCATCAGCAAGTGCTGCGTCGCCAGGCCACACCCAGATGAAACCATAACGCTCTTCAACGGGAAAGCGCCGAATGGCGGGAAAAGCCTTGACGCGCTGACCGGGCATCGCAATAGTTTTGCCGTCGCAACCCATTTCCAGACCGTGATAGCCTCAGGTTATAGTTCCCTCAATCACCGTACCCAGAGAAAGCCGTGCACCGCGATGGGGGCAGAAATCTTCAAGGGCAGCGACCTTTCCGCCCTGGCCGCGATAAAAGACCATGCGCTCATTGCAAATGGTTCGGCCTAGGGGCTTTTCGTCGATCGTGTCGGCGGTGCAAGCAACGTACCAAGTATTTCTTAAAAATGTCATTGTGCTTAATTCGTTGAAAAGCGAGGGTAATGAGCCCGCTCATGGCGTCGTTTATGCCAGAGGGCGGATAGTACAACCGACCCCATCTTTCTTAGTCCAATCATAACTGTTGGACGTGCAATTCCTGACAAAAGCATCTTCTCTCCGTCAAAAGGATGAGACACGGCCAGGTGCAATCGGGTATCTTGGCTAATTCTGACGGAGTGTGCATGATGCGGGCCATAGTGAAGCGTGTTTTACCGGTTTTTTTGCCGAGTTTGGCGATCAGTGTTTGGTCTTCTGCCGCGTTGGCTCAGCCCGCTAACCAGCAATCCGCTCACCAGCAGCCAGCGCCCGTGGCCGCACCTTCAGCACAAATACAAAATAGCGTCACGGCGACTGACAAGACTTCGCAAGAGGCTCCTGAAAAAACCATCGCTCAGCTTGAAACCGAATTGCCTATCCTGGTAAAGCAATATGGTGAGGATTCTGAACGTGTTGGAGATATTCTTTTCGACCTCGGCGGTAAGCTATCGGCCGCAGGACGTGCCAACGAGGCGCGCGACATTTACGTGCGCTGTATTGCCAATTACACCAAACGACTTGGCGCTGATGCGGCACTGACCCAAGCTCCGAAGTTCAATCTCGCCGACGTTTACGACGACCTTGACCAATACGATGAGGCTCGCAAGCTCTACACCGAGGTGGTCGAGACCTGGATGAAAACGCTCGGCGGAAAGCATAAGCTCACCCTGCGCGCCATTCAAAAGCTTGGCGAAACTTTTATCCGAACGGATCGCTTTGAGCAGGCTCAGAAAATGTTTGAGTTCGCCCTACCCCGCCGTATTGAACTGCACGGCGCGGAGTCGTCTCAAGCTTTAACCACCATGTCGGGCTTGGCTCGCGCTTACCTTTTGCGCGGAAAGTACGCTGAAGGCAATAAGGTTTTACAGCAAATACAAGAGATTTATGCGGGCCGCAAAAAAGACGACGATGACGACAGTTTGGACGCCCTCGCCTTGCTAGCCAACAGCTATGAGGAGCTTGGCAACTACTCTGCGGCATTAAGTCTTAAAGAACGTGTGCTGGCGGGGTTTTCTAAGCTTTATGGCCAAAACGACAACCGGACACTGCAGGCGCGTTTCCAAAAGGCGAACGGGTTGATGCGCATGGCGCAGTATGGCGAAGCGCTTGTTATTCATCAGGCCGTACTTGCACAGCGCATTAGGAGTCTCGGTACAGACCATCCCAGCGCCATGAATTCGCGCAATTCCATTGCTGACGTCTTGAAAAACCTAGGGCGGGTCAAGGAAGCTGCCGCTTTAGAGCTGGACATTGCACAGGCGACTGAGAAGCGCCGAGGCAAAGACGAGTTGAGCACGCATTTTGCGTGGGATAGCTATGCGAGTTCTCTTGGCTTAATGGGCCGCTATGTCGAAGCCGGTGAAATTAAGGAACGCACGACTAAGGCGGTGTTTGCCAAATTAGGCGGTGATAACCCTTTGGCACTCAACATGATTCAGTCCTTTGCCGCAGCGCTCACTGATGTTGGTCAAAACAAGCGCGCCTCTGAATTGCAAGAGCAGGTCTTGAAGGGACGACAAAAAGTCCTTGGTGCAGAACATCGTGACACGCTGGCGATAACCAATAACTTGTCAATTAACTATATTCGATCAGGGCAGCCCGCAAAAGCTCGGGACTTGCTCAAGGGCTCGATTGCCATCATCGAAGCCGCGGGTGCAAGCCATGCGTCGTACGTGGATCTACCTTACTTTTATCGTACTCTGGGTGAAGCCCACTCGGCCTTGGGTGACAAGAACGAAGCGCGTGAAACGTATCGGCGCAGCCTTGAATTGGTGAACCGCGTGCTCGGACCAGATCATTTACTGGCGGGTTTTGTGTGTGTGTACCTTGCCCAAGTGGAGACTGAGCCAGCTCGTCGCATCCAACTCAACATGCAGGGGCTAAGGGTCGGTGAGTCGTCCGGCACGCCTGATATGGTTTGGAGAGCTGCAGACGGCCTACGATCGGCCTATGAAGACATGAAGAGCCCCACAGTGGCGATTCTGTACGGTAAGCAAGCTGTGAACACACTACAGAGTCTTCGTGCAGGTTTGTCCAGCCTGGGTAGCGCCATGCAGGGCACTTACTTGAACGACAAGCGCAAGGTGTACACCGAACTCGCCGATCTCTTGATCGGTGAAGGGCGACTTTCGGAAGCGCAACAGGTAATGCGTATGCTGAAAGAAGATGAGTACAACGATTTTGTGACTCGCTCTGAGAAAACTGATGCGAGAGAAACCAAACTCACCATGAATTCGCAAGAGGCTGCCTGGCTGGACCGCTTTCAACAGATCAGTAGTACTTTGGTGCAAATATCAAAACGAAAATCCGAACTCGATGGCAAAGCCAAGATGGGCCTCAGTGAGGAAGAAAAAGTTGAACTCGCCAAGGTTGAAGCGGACCTAAAAGTCTCGCGACAGGCTTTCGATAGCGCCACCAAGCAGATGCTGGAAGATTCAAAAAAGGCGGCTGCGGGGGGCAACGAGCGCTTGGGATCCGAAGTCATTACCAGTGTGCGCGCCATGCGCGGCGATTTGCGTCAACTAGGCCATGGAGCGGTCCTTTTGCATTTTGTGATGGCTGAGGACAAACTGTGGATCATGTTGACCACTCCTGAAATTCAGATCGCGCGCCAGGCCGCAATATCTTCGGTTGATTTGAACCGTAAAATCAACGAATTGCGTATGGGCTTGCGAAACCCGCAACAAGATATCAAACCCTTGGCCCAAGAACTATACAAATTGTTGCTTGGGCCAATTGAAGGTGACCTTAAACAAGCGCAGGCTAAAACCCTTATGCTTTCTTTGGACGGCGCGATTCGTTATGTGCCCTTCGCGGCCTTGCATGATGGCAAGCAGTGGGCCATCGAAAATTATCGTTTTGCCATCTACACCGAAGCAGCCAAATCAAAGTTGAAGGATGCGCCTCAGGCGCTTTGGAGCTTGTCCGGCCTGGGGCTCAGTAAGGCCGTCTCGGGGTTCGACGCCCTGCCCTCGGTCAAGGACGAACTCGCCTCGCTCAACAAAAAAACCGGCGGCGTGATGGAAGGCGACACTTATATCGATGATGCCTTTACCATGGCCCGAGTAAAAACAGCCCTCGCCGATCAACGACCGGTGCTTCATATTGCGAGTCACTTTAAGTTCACACCGGGCACGGAGTCAGACTCGTATCTCTTACTGGGGGACGGCGGGCGCCTAAGTTTGCGTCAAATCCGGGAGGACGATTTGCAGTTTGATCATGTCGATCTTTTGACACTCTCGGCTTGCGAGACGGCGGTGGGCGACAATGCGAAGGGAGCTGAGGTGGAAGGCCTTGGCGCTATTGCTCAGAAGCAAGGTGCGAAGGCGGTCCTGGCGACCTTGTGGCCGGTTGCCGATAAAAGCACGGGAATTTTTATGCGTGAAATGTATCGAATTCGGGCTGAGCAAAAGCTCACCAAGTCCGAGGCGATTCGTCAGGTACAGATGGGCTTTGTGAACGGCAAATATGGCAAATTTGCCGGTGCGGCGCCGGGCGGCGAGCGCGGAGCACGAGCCCCGGGCGCAGCCTCAGTGATCGCTGTGAACTACGACCATCCGTATTTTTGGGCACCATTTATTTTGATGGGGAATTGGCTTTAAATCGAAATACCGAGGCTGGTTACGAGGTCGGACAAATGCTCAAGCCTTCGTTACAGCTCCTTACAAGTTTTTCGCAATTTAGCTAGTCATCGCACTCGCCAGCCTTTATGCTAAGGCATGTCCAAAGCTCACACAGCACTACCCACCGCTACGTCGGCGTCCTGCACGTAGGCCATCACTATGCCGACTTCGATATCTCGCCGTCGAACTTTAAAATCGGCCGGTCAACTGTCCTTAAACTGTTTTACGCTCGGCCTCCCTGCCGTTTTGACAAGTCAGGCGTCGGCCGCAGCTCCTGAAGCAATTAGGTTAGCGAGCGCGACGCGAGCACTGGGTGCTGAACAAATTGCGACGCACCTCCTGAATCGACTCGGCTTCGGGCCTCGCCCAAACGATATTGCCGCAGTCAGCGCAAATCCTATGGGATGGATTCAGAGCCAATTGGTGCCAAGTTCCATCGCCCTACCCGAGACACTAATCGCCCGTTTGGATGAAGCGTCTTTTTTAAGGCGTCATCCCTTACTGCTTGTGCAAGAGTTCCGAGGTTTGCAACGTGCGCAGGCCGAAGCGGCAAGCAATACGGTTTCCACGGGAGTGCAATCCGGGGCCCAGACAGGTGCTCAAGCAAGCGCATCGATGCAAGCAATGGTCGGTGCCAGCCCGCCAAATCAAGCCACACCCTTGGGTCAAAATCAAATTCAAAATCCCCAGTCGAACGCTACGCCCGCGACCCCGCTAGGGCGTTTTGTTAACGGGGTCGCTCGCCCGGCGATGGAATCGCGCTTGCTTCGAGCGCTTGAAAGTCCGCGACAGCTTGAAGAGGTCATGGTTGATTTTTGGTTCAATCATTTTAATGTCTTTCAAGGCAAGAATATTTTGCGGGTGATGACTGGGCATTACGAACACTATGCTATTCGCCCCTTTGCTATGGGGAGGTTTCGCGATTTGCTAGGCGCGACGGCCCACCATCCTGCGATGCTTTACTACCTTGACAACACACTGAGTGTTGCCCCTGGCACGACAGGCGGGGCGGGAGGTGCCAACCGAGGTTTGAATGAGAACTATGCCCGTGAATTGATGGAGCTTCATACTCTCGGAGTGGACGGCGGATATCGCCAGAAGGATGTGACGGAATTGGCGCGCATATTGACCGGTTGGTCAATTCAGCCACCCAACCGTTTTTCAAACGTCGAGGCGCAGTCCGCTCCCGGCAACACCGAGTCCATGCCAGGTTTCTGGTTTAACGAACGAGTGCATGATCAAGGGGACAAGGAGTGGTTAGGTCATCGCGTACATGCGCAAGGCCAAAAGGAAGGTGAATTTGCCTTGGACGCTCTCGCCAAACACCCTTCGACCGCGAAGCATCTTGCCTTTAAGCTGGCACAATATTTCGTTCACGACCAACCCAGCCCGGCCTTAGTCGCTAAACTCGCTCAGGTGTTTCTCGATCATGACGGCGCCATCGTGCCAGTGCTCTCGAGCTTGTTTGTTCATGAGGCATTCTGGGCCAAGGAAAATATTGGCGCGAAGTTCAAGACGCCGTATCAGTACGTGCTGTCCGCAGTACGCGCGCTCGGGGTGACTCCGGCCAATTTGCAGGTGCTCAGCGGTGCTATGGCGACTCAAGGCATGCCCCTCTATGGATGCCCGACCCCCGACGGCTATCGCAATACTGAAGCGGCCTGGTTGAACCCCGATGGTATGACCAAGCGCATTAACTTTGCGACCATGCTCGCGTCGGGTCGAATGGGTATAAATGTTCCGACGGAGACCTTAATAAGTCATCTCGGCCCATTGGTTTCTGAGCCCACTAAAATCCTTGCCCGCGAGGCCGCGCAAGATCCTGCGCTGGCGAGCGCTTTGGTTTTGGCCGGACCCTCAATGATGCGTCGCTAAGATTTGAACGAGAGGGAAAAACATGAACGACAAAACAAAGTTAATCAACAACCCAAACGAATCGCGTCGACAATTTCTAGCCCATACCGCGATGAGGGCGGGCTCACTGGGCATGTTAGCCGCCTCAGGCATATGGACTTCGCGGGCTGTGGCGACCAACCTTAGTCCGCTCGACGGACGTTTAGTGGTGATCATGCTGCGCGGTGCCGTTGACGGCTTGTCGGTTGTTGCACCTTATGGCGATCCCAACTACTACGCCTCCCGGTCAAGCATTGCGATTGCACGACCTGGAGAGCTAGACGGCGTCATGCGTCTCGACAGCTTATTTGGCCTACATCCAGCCCTTGCCGTGCTGATGCCCTATTGGGAGCGTGGCGAGCTGGGGTTTGTTCAGGCAAGTGGATCCCACGATCAAACCCGTTCCCATTTCGATGCTCAGGACTTTATGGAGTCCGGCACGCCGGGGCGAAAGTCGACCCAAGATGGTTGGATGAACCGCTTGGCAACGGTGGTTTCAGGCAGCCAAAGCGATTTAGCCTTGCGACTGCAAGCGGTCAATCTCGGGCCAGTCATGCCGCGAATCTTTGTTGGAGCGGCGCCGATTGCGTCTTTGGCTCAAGGCAACGCAGCGCTGGCGAGAGGTGTTCTGGATCGTGAGCCGGTCGCTGACGCATTCGCCAAGCTCTATGCGGGTGAAGACAGATTATCGAAAACGGTTCGAGAAGCGAGCGCGACCCGACGCGAGATCATGAGCTCCTTGGCCAGCGATGATCCTAAGGCCGATCAAGGTGCCTTGTCTCTGCGCGGTTTGGCCGTCGATACTGGGCGACTTGGGCAATTAATGCAGCGCGATGCCAGAGTACGTTTGGCGTTTGTGCCGGTGGGTGGCTGGGATACTCATGTCAATCAAGGTGCAGGAAAAGGACAGTTAGCGAATCGATTGCTATTGTTGGGTGAGGCTATTGATGCATTGATCAAAGGTTTGGGGCAGCGTTTCCAGGAGACTACAGTCGTGGTGATGTCCGAGTTTGGCCGAACCGTGCGACAAAATGGTAACACCGGGACTGACCACGGACATGGCAATGTCATGTGGGCCTTTGGGTCTGGGGTTCAGGGAGGCAAAGTTCATGGATCCTGGCCCGGCCTGGAAGCGGCGGCCTTGCACGAGGGGCGTGACTTGGCTGTGACTTCAGATTTTCGACAAGTGCTCAGTGAAATACTAAAGAGAGATTTTCGACTTACCGACAAGCAACTTAACGTAGTGTTTCCAGATTTTAGACTCAATAAAACCAGCGGACTAATCGCTTAGCCTCCTAACAATTGATTGATAAAGTTTCCTTGATCTCGGCTCGTTATTGGCTTTATCAGGCTAAGCCAAGCAAGGTCGGAAGACTCCGCATGTCCTCAAAGACTTCGGCGCCGGCCTCTTTCAATTTACTTCGCAAGCTCAGAACGGCGCCATACCCGAAGACTTTCATGCCAGCCGCGTGTCCCGCCCGCGCACCGGTCGGACTATCCTCAATAACCGCACAATATCGCGGTGCTATTTGCATTTGGGAGGCTGCGTGCAGATAAATATCGGGGAAGGGCTTTGGATGAGCCACGTCAGAGGCACTAAAAATGCGCCCTTCAAGCCGAGGCAAGAGACCGGTCAGGCCGAGAGTCTTGTTCATTTTAACGTGACTGCCGCTGGACGCGACACAATACGGGATCTTGGCCGCATCCAGGGCGTCCAGCACGAAGTCGATCCCTTCAATCGCTTTAAGATCGTTTTCGAAGGCTTGAAAAGTGGCTTGATCCAGCTCGGTCACAAAATGCGCGGGTGCGGGCTTGCCTAGCATTTTCTCGGCCTGGGCCATGCAATCCAGCATCGTCCGCCCGACGAATTTTTCGAATAAATCTGCCAAGCTGAGCTCGAGACCTAAGGCGGTGAGCTTGTCTAGAAACACTTGGTTGGCTAAGACCTCGCTGTCCACTAACACACCGTCGCAATCAAAGATCACGAGTTCAGGACGCGACCTATAAAAATCTGCCATACGCGGACCCAACCTACTCGGTCGGCTTCGCCAGCACCGGAGCTTCTTTAGTACCGTACTTTTTGACAAACTCCTCGGCTTTCTGGCGCATCCAGGCCTCTTCGCGTGGATCCTTTGTGCGCTTCCAGTAGTCAGCGGCAGTTAAGCCTTGATCACTTTTTAGCGAGGGATCGGCACCTTCTTCCACTAACAAGCGCGAAGCCAAAGTATTGTTATGGCGCGCAGCGAGCATTAGGGGCGTGACATTGCCGGGCGAGGCGGCATCAATGTAGGCGTGGTTTTCGAGCAAGAGTTTGATGACCTCAGTGTGTCCCGAGCTAGCAGCGTAATGCAAGGGCGACCAACCTTCGCGATTGACTTCGGCTCCTTTTTGAATGAGTACCTTGACGGTCTCAAGATCGCCATGTAGTGCCGCGTACATTAAGGCAGTCTCCTTTTGAGCATTAGGGGCGTCGATTAAGGTGCGTGCATCAAGCGCTAAGGCGCGCACGACCCCAAAGGATTTTTCTCGTGCGGCAAAAACAATGACCGGGCCTGCATCTTTTTCACGAATATTCGGATCGACTCCACGTAGCAGCAATCGCATCGTCGCCGATTCGTTACCTAGTCGCGCGGCCTCAAGAAGCTCAATCCTTGGGTCAGTTTGGGCTAGCGAGCTTACTGGCCAAAATGCCAGGGTCATTGGGCTGATTACCGTTAGTGAGAGATCTAGCGCGAAGAGCTTCAATAGGAAGGCAACGCTGACAGGAGCAAGCCAATCGTGTCCTGCGGGGAGCTTTGTCAGGCTCATTTTCTTCTTGATAGTTAGCTTCATAGTTACATCCTAAGCCACTGAATAATTTATAAAAATTGTTTGTCGTAATCTCGGCAATTTGATCGTGGTTCAAGCCTCTTAGGTTGGCTAAAAACTCACCCACGTGGCGAACAAAGGCAGGTTCGTTGGTTTTTCCGCGCTTAGGAACGGGTGCAAGGTAGGGCGAATCGGTCTCAATGAGAAGACGGTCTAAAGGCACTTTTCGGGCCACCTCTCTCAAGTCACTAGCGTTTTTAAAGGTCAATATCCCAGAAAATGAAATATAAAACCCCATGTCTAAAGCCGCGCTGGCTGTCTCCCAATCCTCAGTAAAGCAGTGCAAGACCCCACCTGCTTGTTCGGCACCCTCCTCCTTCATCAGGCGCAAGGTATCGAGCTTCGCCGCCCGCGTATGAATAATTAAAGGCTTGCGGGTATGTCGTGCGGCGCGTATGTGAATTCTGAAGCGTTCTCGCTGCCACTCTAATTCGGTGCTAGGGTCGCCCTGAATCCGGAAATAGTCCAGGCCGGTTTCACCGATGCCCAGAATTTTAGGATGGTCGGCAAGTTGTATTAAGCCCTCGAGCGTGGGTTCGGTACATTTTGGATAATCGGGATGAACGCCCACCGTGGCATAGAGCTGGGAATGCTTTTCGGCCAGCGCCAACACCTTAGGAAAGTCTTCGAGGGTGACGCTTATGCAGAGCGCAAGGTCAACCTGGTTAGCTTTCATATTGGCCAAGACCTCGTCAAAACGAGGGGCGAAGTCAAGGAAATCTAAGTGGCAATGAGAATCGATGTACACGGGCGGTATTTTACCCCCGCGCGCAGGTTGCTAGAGAGTATGGGTTCCGCGGCTGGACTTCAATCCCGAACCAAGCATGTTTTCGATTCTTGCCCGGGCTTGCTCACTGGCTTCTGCCTTATTGAACTGCAAGCCGATCCCTTGCTGGCGACCTGCCGTGCTGGTTGGCGTAATCCAAACGACTTTGCCTTGAATCGACATTTTGGCCGGATCGTCCATCAGGGACAGGATCACATATACGTCGTCGCCAAGTTGGGCGGGTCGCATGGTCGGCACAAATAGTCCCCCGCCCGTCACCCAAGGCATATAAGAGGCGTAAAGCGCGGCTTTTTCCTTAATGGCGAGAGAAAGAACACCCGGACGGGCTGAGGTCGTGGTGGCCGTTCTGGCCGCCATCGAGGCAGATGCATTGGTCGCAACAGCAGCTTCGCTCATTAAAAAATCTCGCAATACCTCAATAGCAGCCCCTCAATGAAGAGTTTGGGATTCAGCGGGTGCTCGGCCAATCGAGGCAAGCTACGCCAATCCGACTCCAGGCGACTCAAAGCTTGCAGAGAGGTTTGCTGCGCGCGTTGTTTCGCCACCCCCAAGTGTCCCGGGAAGAACCGGACCGGTTGGCCCACTTTGACGCGAATCAGGTCCGATACCCAGGCCTGAAACAACCTGGAAAGCATCATCGCCTCGACACCCGCTAATTGAGCTGCCACTTGGGAAAGACTAGCCTCGGGCATGCTGGCCGCGCTTTCAACGAACACCCGATGAGTGGTGCTCTGGCCGCGCCTGACGAGTTCCAATACGCCATAAGCCGCGCCCCCCGTTAATGGAAGTAGTTCCAACGCGACATCTTCAGTCACGTTGTAGGCCATCAGCCAATTCGCGGCCGCGGCCGCGGAGGGTTGACTCATAGAAAACATTCTGCAGCGAGAACGTATCGTCGGAAGTAGCCAATCGAGGTGTTCGGTCAACACTATAAAGCGGCATTGCCCAGCCGGTTCCTCAAGCATTTTCAGGAGGCTATTGGCCGATTCGGTGTTGAGTGCCTCAGCAGGGCTGAGCAAGACAATTTTGGCACGCCCGCGCTGAGCACCAAGAGTCACAAAGCTTGCAATATCGCGAACTTGTTTGATCTTGATCTCTTTCGAAGGCTTGACGGTCTTGCTCTGGCCTGGCGCGGGTTCCCAATAGGGATCTTCAATCTCGGGTCGAAGCCAAAGTAAATCCGGATGCTGGGGGCCATAGCGCCCTACGCGAGGGTCCACTGCACCGATCCAGCGACAGCTTTCACACGCGCCGCAGGCGCTCATTCTCGTCGCAGATTGCGAATCGCCTCTCTCGCAAAGCCATGCCTTAACCAGCTCTAAGGCAAGCTCAGTCTGCCCAGAACCAGCGGGGCCAGCAATAAGAATGGCGTGATGAGGCTCGCCTTCAAGCAAGTGTAGAAAATCTTGACGAATCAGGCTGAGTCGAAGAGATTCCGAAATAGAATCTAATTGTGTCTTTTCTTCATCCAAAATATATTGTTTCTATTTTTCAATTAGTTATGATTTTTATTTCTAGTTCTTTAGAGATATTGATGACGCTTTGAGTCGCATCGATCACCACAAACCGTTGAGGATGATCTTCCGCTCTAAGCAGATAGGCCGCCCGTACCCGCTCAAAAAACCTGAGATCCTCTGCCTCAAAACGATCTGCCGCTCGTGCCCGAGCGCGACGCTCTGCGGCGATAGCGGGTGGGAGATCAAAATAAACGGTTTGGTCGGGTTGAAGGCTGGGATGCACTTTGGCCTCAAGCGCCGCAATCGGTGCAAAGCCCATCTGGCGCCCGCCCCCTTGATATGCATAAGTTGAATCGGTAAAGCGATCACAGATCACCCAAGCGCCTTTAGCCAACGCCGGCTCTATCACGCGCTCAATGTGATCTCGACGAGCTGCAAACATCAACAACAACTCAGTTTCCAACGACATGGGTTGATGCAACAACAGCTCGCGAAGGCTTTCCGCTAAAGCACTGCCGCCGGGCTCGCGGGTTTGAACAACCTCCAACCCGAGTGCCTGGAGGCGTTCCACGCATCGTCCGATATGAGTGGTTTTACCGGCGCCATCAATCCCTTCAAAAGTGATGAAACGTCCGCGCTTTATTCCAGATTGCAAACTCTTAGAGCCCTCGGAAATGGTCATTGCTTAAGTTGATATTTTTGAACCGCACGATTGTGAGCGGATAAATCATCCGAGAACTCGCTACTGCCATCGCCTCGGGCGACGAAGTAAAGCGCTTTGATGCTCGCAGGGGCAATCACTGCCTGCAAGGAGGCCTTGCTGACGAGGGAAATCGGCGTTGGAGTGAGGCCGCCGCGAGTATAAGTGTTGTAAGGCGTATCTGTTTGAAGGTCTTTACGACGCAGATTGCCATCAAACTTATCTCCCATCCCGTAGATTGTCGTCGGATCACTTTGCAAGGGCATCCCGACCTTCATGCGATTGAGAAAAACCGCCGCAACCCTAGGGCGATCAGCTTCAGTGCCCGTCTCCTTTTCTACGATGGAGGCCAGAGTGAGTAGATCGTAAGGGCTTTTCAACGGGCTATCCGATGGACGCTTAGACCATGCTTCCTCGACCAACTTTTTTGTTTGCCGATAGGCATTTTTATAAACTTCCATGTCCAAGGCATTGGGGGAGAAGCGATAGGTACTTGGAAAAAACAGACCTTCCGGATGGTTTTCGATGGCGCCTAGCTTCTTCAATAACTCACCGTCGCTAAGTTTTAAGGTTTCGTGTTTAAGCAAGGGATGCTTGTCAACAACTTCGCGCATTTGCTTGAATGTCCAGCCTTCCGGAAAACGGATTTCACTCAGCATCACGTCGCCTGACACGAGTTTGTCGAGAACGGAGCGAACCGTCAGTGGGGCCTTAAAGAGATATGTGCCTGCCTTAATCTGATTTGAGTCACCCCGGATGCGGGCGGAAACAGAGGTCATCGGTTCCGGCAGCTCCAGCCCTGCATTACGAAGGGCAGTCATTGTGGCCGAGAAGCCCTGCCCTTTTTCTACGATAATGGTGAGTTCTGGCTTGCTTTGGGTAATCACCTTATTTTGGTAAGTACTCTTGCCCCACCAATAAGCGCCGCCACCTGCAACAATGGCAAGACAAACCATGCCCAAAAAGTAAGATTTAAATGCCCGCATGCCTATAATCAACCAATATGAGAGATGTAATAAAAAACCAAGGACTGAATTATGCTCGCTGTGGATTATGACCGCCTCCCGATTCAGCAATGGCTAGGTCGTCTCGGCGCGGAGGTGACCGAGGACCCTTATGGCGTCCAAGGTGTTTTTAGTTCCGGGAAAGGTATTCTCGACGCTAAGAGTGGCGTTGGCGCAGCCGCTCCAAGCCTACAAATCGAGCCGAAGGGGCAGATTTTCCCACTCTCCGATCTCGGCCTCATCCAAGTGAATGGAGCAGAGGCAGTAAAGTTTTTGCACGCCCAGCTCACTAACGATGTCGAAAAACTGCAGGAGACACATTGGCGCTGGTTCGGCTATTGCAATGCCAAAGGCCGAATGCAGCTCAGTGCCGCAGGTTACAAGAAAGGGGAAGCGATCTTTTTGATTTGTTCCCGTCCCTTAGCCGCACCTGTGGCAAAACGCCTTGGGATGTTCGTCATGAGAGCCAAAGCGAAAGTGTTCGATGCGTCGAGTGCTTGCGAAATCTACGGACTCCAAGGAGATATCGGCCCGCTATTGAATCGACTCGGTGTGAGCGCAATGGCCCCAAAGTCCGGGGATCGCCTAAGCATCGTCTGGGGCAACGAAACCCTTGAACTACTTGCACTGGAATCCGTCAGTGGTGTTGGTGTGAGCCTGGATGGGCCGCCCACCATGCGCTTTCTTCTCGTCGCGCCGACAAGCTCTGCGGTTTGGGCGGAAGCACTAGCCAGCGGCTTCATTCCGGCGAATTCTGCCTGGTGGCGTCAGTCCGAAGTGGCTACGGCGAGCGCGCGAATTGTGCCCGCGACCTATGAGCTCTTTGTCCCGCAAATGCTTAACTTTGAATCTCTGGGTGGCGTGGACTTTAAGAAGGGATGTTATCCAGGACAAGAGGTCGTGGCTCGAAGCCAGTACTTAGGCAAGCTCAAGAGGAGAATGTTCATCGCAACGATCGAAAGCGGTACATCGCCATCAACCGCCAACGCCTTTGAACCCGCGCCGGCAATCGATGTCTGGGCGAGCGATTCGATTGATATGAAGGAGCCTTGCGGGCAGGTCGTGCTGGCCTCATCAGTGTCTGGACAAGCGGTGCAAGTTTTGTTTGAAGCACAAACGGGCGCAGTTGAACAAGGCCAGATCGGCCTGCGAGATAGCGTCGGACAATGGCACCCTTTAGCACTGAGGCCCCTCCCCTATGCCTTGCTTGAGATCTAATTTGCTCAGTGATATAAAACGAGCAGGGCCAGTGGTCGCGCGGCGCGTGCCCGTCGAACACCCTTTATGTGCGTCCTAGCCTTTTCCTTCATTCCTGGTGGTTCAATCACCGGACCAGAGCTTAAAATCATTTCGAACCGCGATGAATTTCTAACGCGTCCAACTCACGCGGCCCACTGGTGGCCTGAGCCTGAGCCTGCTGTCGTCTCTGGTCGAGTGGTCTCTCGAAAGGTGTCCTTTACAACGCGACCCAGTGCAAACGGGGGAGGCACGGCCTGGGTATTGGGCGGGCGAGACCTGCGCGCTGGCGGTTCCTGGATGGCAGTAAGCCGGGCCGGTCGTATAGCGATTTTGACCAACTACCGCGACCCCTCAAGTGAAGGCCTCTCAGACAAATCCCGAGGCGATCTCGTAGAGCAGTGGGTGGGGCTGCGCAATGCCGACATTGCACCACAAGACCTTATTCAGGACCTTCGCGAATCGGCTTGCAACTACGCTGGATTTAACTTACTGCTTTTTGATTATTCTTGGTCGACTCAAGTGAGCAAAGCCTGGGTGATTTCGAACCGTGCCTCTCAAACCTTGAGCGAAATTCCAGCGGGAATACATGGCCTATCGAATGAGCTTTTAAATAGCCCTTGGCCAAAAACGATCGCCTTAAAAGACAGTCTTCAAAGAACAGCGGGCTTGCAGCAAGCTCGCTTCGAAGCTGAAAGTTTTAAAGCCCTTAGCGAGTTATCCCAGCCCCCAGATGAGCAGTTGCCAAGTACCGGCATTGCACTCGAGCGCGAGCGCTACTTGTCGTCGGTCTTTATTCAACCACTAAAGGTTGAGGATGAAATGGCCTACGGCACGCGCACCTCTACGGTGCTCACGATTGGAGGAGGTCAGGCACATTTCTTGGAGCGAAGCTATTATCCGCAAGCCTGCGAGAGGCGCTTCACCTTTCATTTACAAAAGCATTGATCAACAAACCGCCCGCGCGGTATTCAATCAATGCTTCCAAACGGGCGATCATTTTGTAGCAATCTGTCGCGCTAGTGTCTACTTCAAAATTCCAAACACCTTGGAGATGGCTTTCACACCAGTGCCAATCGGGTCCTGACGAATCGCCCGCTCTTGTTCCGCGATGACGAGGTAAAGACCATCAAGCGCCTTACCGGTCACATAGGTCTCCATCGTGGCACTTTCTTTATCGACCAGACCAAGCCTTGCACCTTGGCCAGCGAGTTTGTCGTACTGTTGCGTTAAGCCTAATTTAGACACTTGCTTACCCACGATGGGTTGAAAGCGTTCGATCAAAGCCGGCTTGGTTTTGGCCTTGAAAAACTGCGTGACAGAATCATCACCGCCGGTAAGAATGCCTTTGGCATCCTCCAAGGTCATGGACTTCACGGCCGATTGAAGCAAGACCTTGGCTTCTGGCACAGCCTGCTCAGCGGCCTGGTTCATCGTTGCAACCAAACTATTGAGTTGGTCAGATTTACCGGTGGCTTTCAAAATCGGCTCAAGGCTTTGCAAAGCACCCGGCAACGGAATCTTGACTTTAGGGTTGTTCATAAAGCCTCCGTTTGCACCGAGCTGCGAAATCGCAGCCAAGGCGCCGCGATCAAGTGCTGCCTTCAGGCCTGCGTTGGCCTCGGCATTGGTAATGGCATCCAGAGGCCCGGCAAGGGCGGCTTGCGACAATGAGGCCGCGGCTGCGAAAGCAAGGGCTGCGCGAGTAAAGTAGAGACGAATCATGGGTTCTCCGAGGGAAAGCTGAGCAGGGCAGAACAATGCCTTACCGAAAAAATAGAATCTCGCGAAGTTTAACGCCTTGATTCATGCTTTGGTTGATCGAAGCTTGATCAAAAGCTCCGATAAGTGTCAGGTTTTGATACTTTCAGTAGGACTGATTCAGCCTGCGCGGCATTTGCTTCGCACAAGACGCGACATTAGAGATACTTCATTTGTACTACTCGTCGTCGTCATTATTTTCGCTGGCCCGCTAAGCCTTTGGCACTGGTCGGCCACCGGCAATATTTGCCCTGGGGTGTGGTCCAGTTCGGTGGTATGGCGTTACTCATTGGGCTAAGTTTTGTAAGGCCAGAGGGCGAGGCGCTCTCGCTGATCTGGGTCGTGATTATTTACGCTTTAGCAAAAATTTGCGAACACTTTGATCATCAAATCTTTGAGCTAAGCGCCCAATGGGTGTCAGGGCATACCCTAAAGCACCTCATGGCTAGTCTCATCATCTGCGCCGTGATTAATGCTCTGGTGCCGTCCTCTCGTAGCCCTCAATCAAAGCCCTGATCTCAGCAGGAATCGGCGCTGATTTTGCTTCTGGGGCGTAAACGTAAACACTCTCCCCAGAAATGAGATGGTCGGTCTGCCCCGCCGCTTTATCGCGGTGAATCTCAAAACCGACTTTCATGCTGGAGGAACCTAGACGCGTGGTACGCACACACACATCGATCTCTTCGTCAAAGCGCGCAGAGCCGTGAAAATCCAGAGTCGATTTGACCACATAAGTGTGAATTAAAAAAAGGTCTTGAAGATTCGGCAAGGACTTCCCCAGATCACGCCAGTACTCCGTAATCGCGACATCAAAATACAACAGGTAATTGGCATTGAAAACAATCGACTGCATGTCGACTTCGGCCCAGCGCACTCTGATTCGATGAGAAAAGCTGAATTGTTCCTTACTCATTTTAGAACCTTGCTGTCCTCGGCCTGTTTGATCAGAGTAGCGGCGTCTACTTCGAGAAGAAACCCCTCCCCTACGGCTCGCACAGTGGCCTTCCTCACGGCGGCAACATAGCCTGAATGATCCTTGTAGCGCTCCTCAAGCGAAGCTCGAGGGTCGTTATTTGTGAGGCGCTGCGAAGCAGTACGCGCGAACGGCAGCATGCCTCCAGCATAGTTGCAAATTTGGTCTTTATGGAAGCCGTTGGCGGTAATGTTCCACCCTAGATAGGTTCCTAGCGGCGCATCCAATAGAACCACGGGCACGCCACCGAGTTCGTTACCGTCGGCATCCACCTTGGGCGCAAACATGGGCAGGGCAAGTTTCACCTTGGGGGGAGTCACACTTGGAATTCCAGAGCCGTCAATCAGGTTGAACTGAGGGCCGAAGTCATAGTCCAGCACGGCCATGATGAAATCCGGCTCTGGAACCGTCGCACGTAGGCCCGGTAAGGTCGGGAAGCCTAATGCTGACTTATGGGCGGGTGCGAGCGTGCTTTGCGCCAGAGTCGGGTAGCGGCTTGCGGGCGGCACAATTCCCTGGTCGACCCAGCGACGAAAGTGGTGACGAATCGCATTTACTGTATGCAAATGGGTCACCGGATTAGCGGGTAAGAGCGCTTGACCAAAATTATTTCCAGGACAATTCAAGGGTGCGCTCGCCATACCCTGGCCCGGCAAACTTGTATCGAACCCACCGGCCCCACCGCCATGGGTGGTGCTGGCAATGTAATAGCGCCGAACATTGTCTGGTAGCGGTAAATCGCTCTTGCCATCAGCCCCTACCCATTCCGGGGTGAGCTTTAATGCCCAGACTTCGGCGGAGCCAAAATGCTCAACTATTTTGGGACAAGTGCTACTGGCCGTACATCGATCCAAAATGCCAGCACTAGGTAACCCGCGAAGAGGATCAGGATGCGGCAACCACCACTGTGGCCCTTCACTTCCAGCCTGATACAACTCAAGCACACCGTCGGCCTGAGCCCAGCGAAAATTCAAGGCGATGCGACGCCCAGCAATAATCGGCCATAAGCCGTCGTGCACTGCAACGCCACTTTCCGCCTGGTTAAAGCCAAGGTGCAGCCAACCTCTTAAAAAGTTTCCTGACTGCGAAACACCGCGAGCGATACTCGTTTTGACAGCCTTTGCCAAGAGATTTGCTTTACCCGTATCGTCTGCGGCCGCGCTCTTGAAGAAATGCCCTACATCCCGAAAGGCCGCAAACCCAATGCCGAGCACATAGGGGTCGGCCGCCGTGTACACCACCTGATAAAGGCGCCTGGCGTCGAAGCCAGCCTTTAAACAAATTTGACTCGCATCAGGTATTCCTGGGAAAGGAATTGCCGAATCACATTTGGCCCAAGCCCAGTCCTCGGCGGCAATCACTTGTTCATCGCGAACCTCACCGGCCTGTGATTCTCCACCACGGGAGACCAGACGCGCTTTCGTGGTATCCAGGCTGACGGGTTGGTAAGGAACCGGATTGGTTTGTACGATCAAGGGCTGAGAAGCCGCACCACTGCGGTTCACGATCCGCCCCATCACCTCACCAGTAATGCGCTCGCCGTTAGCGCCCCGGGCGATCGGCACTTGCAGCCATTGCATGCCGGTGGCAGTGGCCTTTGACTTCACGACTGTCGCTCCTACGTTATCCCCCTGCCAAGCACTAGCCAAAAGAATGTCACCAGCGGCGCGTTCCTCGTTGGCCATCGCGAAGACCCGCCCACGATTGGGGACGTCGTGCCACAACATTCCACTGCTTTTTTGAAGGTCCACCGGTTTGTAGATTACAAAGCTCGAGACATAGCGCACCTTTCCGTCCGTGCTTTTCGCCAATCCAATATCTTGAATGATGGCGTTGAGTGGCAAGGTTGGGTCCAACTCGCCAAATGCACGTCCGGCGACCATTTCATAGGCAGGTCCCGCGGCTGCGGGCATCGGAAGCACCTCGTCAATCTCGATGCGCACGACTTTGGCGTGCAAGGCGTTGCCTAATAATAGGCTCACGCTCAGTGCGAGTGAGTGAGTAAATCTCAAGGTTATCGCTTTTTTCACACGAGGCCCCTCCATCGGGCCGGGTCGATCAATCATTCGCTTGGCGTCACGGCGCAATCTGCTGTTCCCTTCACGCCAGGCGATATCCAAAACTGCAGTGTCGCCATTACTTGAACTGGCGCTCAACGCCTATACTCACGCTTATCAAAAGCGGAGACCATCCATGAATAGTACCAAGAGCACCTCTGAAAATACCCGTACAGGCCTGCAATTGCGGACCTTGGTCAAGCGTACCGGCGAGCTAGAAATGTCGCTGCAAGAGATCCCCACGCCAGCCTTGGCAGATGACGAGGTCTTGATTCGAGTGGAAGGCTCGCCGATTAACCCTTCCGATATTGGACTCTTGTTTGGCGCTGCCGATATCAGTACGGCGAAGCAATCTGGCACGGCGAGTCATCCAGTCATCACAGCCACGGTTCCTGAGGCTTTTATGAAGGCCATGGCAGGCCGCGCCGACGAATCCATGCCAGCAGGCAATGAAGGTGCGGGTACGGTCATCGCAGCCGGAGCCTCGCCCGCCGCGCAAGGCCTGAACGGCAAGATGATCGCAGCCTTTGGCGGAGCGATGTACACCCAGTATCGGGCGGTTAAAGTGGCACAGTGCCTTGCCTTGCCAGCGGGCACGACGGCGGCAGAAGGTGCCTCTTGCTTTGTGAATCCATTGACCTCGCTCGGTATGGTTGAAACCATGAAGCTTGAGGGCCACACGGCTCTGATCCATACGGCGGCTGCGTCCAATCTTGGCCAAATGCTCAACAGAATTTGTATAAAAGATGGTGTCGAGCTGATCAATATCGTGCGCGGCGAAGCTCAAGAAAAAGTACTAAGAGACTTGGGGGCGAAGTACGTGGTCAACTCAAGCTCCACTACATTTTTAGAGGACTTGACCGAAGCAATAGGCAAAACCGGAGCAACTCTCGCCTTCGACGCAATTGGAGGCGGCAAGTTGGCCGGGCAAATTCTCGGCTGCATGGAGGCGGCAATTAACCGCAAAGCCAAAGTCTATAGTCGCTATGGTTCGGATACCCATAAGCAGGTCTATCTTTACGGCGGCTTGGACACCAGTCCGACTCAATTTACCCGTAGCTTTGGTATGTCCTGGGGTATGGGTGGTTGGTTGCTGTGGCCGTTTTTAAATCGGGTTGGCCCAGCCGCCGCGCAGAAGTTGCGCGAACGTGTCGTCGCCGAATTGAAGACTACATTTGCGAGCCATTACACCCGCGAAGTGTCGCTAGCGGAAGCCTTAACACTCAAAGAGATCGCTGCCTATGGCAAACGAGCCACCGGCGAGAAGTTTCTAATCAACCCTTCGAAATAGTGCCCCCATGAAAGCTATCGCTTATCGCACCAGCCTCCCCGCCACGGACCCTAACAGCCTATTGGATATCGACCTGCCCGAACCGATCGCAACGGGAAGAGATATCCTCGTACGCGTGAACTCTGTTTCAGTTAATCCCGTTGATACGAAAGTTCGGCGCAACGTTTCGCCTGCCCCCAATGAGTTGAAGGTACTCGGCTTTGATGCCGCGGGTGTGATTCACGCGGTGGGTCCGCAGGTCACACTCTTCAAGCCTGGTGACGAAGTTTGGTATGCCGGGTCGAGAGTACGAAGTGGCACGAATGCTGAGTTGCACTTGGTCGACGAACGCATCGTTGGCCATAAGCCGAAGAGTTTAAATTTCGCACAAGCAGCGGCCATGCCCTTAACAACAATCACGGCTTGGGAAGCGCTGTTTGATCGCCTGCAACTAAGCCTTGGGCGCCCTCAGGACGCGGGCGTTTTGTTGATCACCGCGGGTGCTGGAGGCGTCGGCTCGATGGCGATTCAATTGGCGCGTAGGCTCACCGGCGCCAAGGTGGTAGCCACCGCATCACGCCCGGAGTCACGCGCCCAAGCGGAAAGACTTGGCGCTCATGTCGTGATTGATCATCGTGAACCTCTGGCCAAAGCCATGCAAGGTGCCGGGCTTCGCTGGGCTGAACGCATTTTTAGTGTATCAAACACCTTCGATCATTTTTCTGAACTTGCCAAAATTGTCGCTCCTCAGGGACGAATTTGTGTGATTGATGATCCCGAAATGATCGATGTGCGCCTCTTGAAAGCCCGCTGTGCTTCCCTGCATTGGGAAGCCATGTTCGCTCGTTCTGGTTTCGAAACAGAAGATATGGGCGAGCAAGGGCGCTTGCTGAATGAAGTGGCCGCCTTGGTCGATGAAGGTGTCTTACGCTGCACCCATACCGAAACACTCGGTAAAATAAACGCAGAGAATCTGCGCAAAGCCCATGCGATGATTGAGTCCGGCCGGACCATTGGAAAAGTGACATTGGCAGGGTTCTGAGCGTCGTTTATATAGCGCTACATTCCAGCGACAAGCGACAGACAATAAACGACAAACGACTGAGACGAAATATGACACAACCATTTCCTTTGAGACGACTAAAGCTTAACCGGCTCGCCGGCACCCTGTTGAGCGCAGTGGTGCTTTTAGGGGTAGCCGCGACCGCGCAGGCCCAAAACTATCCCAACAAACCAATTCGTCTGGTGGTGCCCTTCCCGGCAGGCTCAGCCACGGATAGCATGGCCCGTACCCTGGCGGCCGCAGTATCGACCTCTCTTGGTCAAACTATCTTAGTTGAGAATAAAGCCGGTGCCGACGGGATGATTGCGGCCAGCGAGGTGATGCGAGCTACGCCCGATGGCTACACTTTGCTCATGGCGACCAACAGCCCTATGGCGGGCGGACCGGCGCTCAGAAAGTCTCCTCCATATGATCCGGTGACTGACTTTACCCCCATCACTGATATTGGCCGCTATACCTTCTTTCTAATTGCCCATCCTGGCGTACCCGCAAACAATCTCGGCGAGCTTATCCAGTACGCTAAAGCTAATCCGGGCAAGCTTAACTATGCCACTGGAAACACCACGGGTATCGTGACTATTGCCCAACTAGCAGGCCTCACGGGCATGCAGATGGTGCATGTCCCCTACAAAGGTGAACCACAAGCGCTCACCGATCTCATCGCCGGTCGTGTTCAACTAATGGTATCTGCCGCCGGTGTCGCCGTTCCTCACGTCAAGGAAGGCCGCCTCAAAGCTATCGCGGTCACTTTGCCAAAACGCAGTCCGGTTCTACCCAATGTTCCTACCATTGCGGAGTCAGGTGTTCCGAAATTTTCACTCACTTCCTGGGCGGCACTTTTTGGTCCAGCCAAAATGCCACGCGAGGTCGTCGATCGGCTCAACAAAGAATTCATCGCTGCCATGACCAAGCCTGAGGTTGCCATTACGATGGAAAAGCAAGCTTTCGAGCTAGTGGGTTCGACCCCTGAAAAACTCGCCGTATGGGTAAAAGACCAGTATGAGAGTTACAAGAGTGTTTTAAAGGCGGCTGGGGTTGAGCCGGAGTAAAAAAGCAACTCTTTTATTAAACCAATAGAACCGACGTACCGTACTGAGCGAGCGTTTGGTCATGGGTGAGCAGGTGCATCGGGGTGGTGATTGCTGCTGGCGGGCGCCTGTGCGCCGAGGGCCTGCATCCTGGGCATAGCCCGAGGGCCTTGGTGAAAGCGCGAAACCGCATCGAGTATCGCTTGAACTTGTGGATCAAGTGGCATTAGATTGGATCGTTTTCGCTTAACTCAAAATCGCCTCGATCCCGCGCCGCGATGAGTTCCAAGGCCGCCCCAACCTGTGCGTTCGGCACCCGCACACAAGCTCCTCCGAGAGCGATGGTCAGCAAAGAGTCTGTTTGCACTAAGTGAGTATCACCGGCGCACGCGTCGATGCGACATGACTGCAAAAAAGAACAAAGAATATTGGCCTCAATAGCACTTAAAAATTTGGCCACTATTTTCAGGTCGCCCAGGTAATCATCGCCACCAGCGTCAAACTCGTTTTTCATCTCTTAATCATCGCCTATTTCAAGGCTAGGCCAGCTTGGAGTGAAGTTTGGAGTGGGGGTGGGGCTCAGGCCGCGCGCGAACGAACGGCTTCGGGCAGCGACCCCTTGGGCATAAAGACACGTTTGAGGGTATCGGTAAATAAGCGTATCTCAGCTCCCTCTAGTGCTCCTTTGGACATGAGTAGATCGTGGGTCATTCTAAGCCGGTAATGTGGCACGGCGGGATAGAGATGGTGCTCAATATGGTAGTTCACATGGTGCGGGAAAAATACAAAGCGAATTACAAAACCTAAGGCACCGCTCCCTGGCAAATTGGTACGGGCAGCTCGCAATGGCGAATCGTAACCGCCGGGTGCACCATGCTCAGCTACGGCCCGCAATCGAAGAATAACTTGCAAAAAAGTAATTAGCGGGACTACCCAAAGCAACAAATAAGCCGTGAGTCCTGACCAGCCACCGACTACGAAGCACGCAAGGGGCATAAGCAGGTGAAAGCTGACGACCATCCAACGATCTTGCCGCGCATCCTTACGCAAGGCCTCCGACGTGTCGTTAAGGGGGTTGAGCCTCTCAGTATTGTCGGAGTTGATGGCCGGAGCGCCAAAAAAATAAGCATAGGTTTTCGGAGCGGTCCAACCGGTTAGATCGATCAACAACTTCTTGGCAAGGTACCAACCACCTCGGGGATAACCCCCATTCAAGGCAATGTCAGGGTCCTGCGTGCCGTACAAATGGTTGTGATGCAAGCGATGGGTGACACGGTAGGTACACATCGATACACCACCCAAGGTCCCAGCCAAGCGCCCCAATACGTCATTCAATGCTCGCGACTTGAGCATGCGGTAGTGAGCCGCCTCATGGGCCAAAACAAATAAGGCATGCTGTTGGGTTGCAATGCCAAGTAAGGACACAAAAAGCAAGACCCATGCCTTGCTCCAAAAGGCGAAAAAGCCTACGGCCACAAAGACGGCAATGAGGCCGAAGGTTAACAGCGGCGCAACGATGCCTTGTCGATCATCCAGGGTGGTCAACTCGCGTAACTCAGAGGGCTCGAGAAGAAGACGGGCGCTGCGTCCATCCACACGAAACTCTTCGCCTTGCGCGGAGTTTATGGACGGACGGCCGTCGGCCTCTGGACCCGCTGTTTCCTCACTCATCGCTTGCCTTAAACGTCGTATCCAGGCGAGCGGCGATCCACCCGACGCTTAGTGGCGGGCCATGCCAATGCACCGGCACCCTGCCCAGAGCTTGCCGCCGCCATATTGGCCTTATTGACCGCCAATACTGCCGGGTCGACGTGAATTAGCTCAGCACCACCAGCTTGGGCGGCGACCTGAATTTGGCAAGCCGTCTCCAGAACATACATTGCGACAAATGCATCGCCGATGGTCTTCCCGACCGTCAGCAGGCCGTGATTTCGAAGAATCATCGAGGTATGGTTGCCCAAGTCTTTTTGCAGGCGCGGTATCTCATCATGATTCAGCGCAATTCCCTCATAGTCGTGATAGCACAGCGAGCTCATGACCACGCTGGCTTGTTGAGAAATAGGCAACAGGCCATTTTTCTGGGCGGATACCCCCACGCCGGCGCGAGTATGGGTATGGATTACGCATCCAGCATCTTCACGAATGGCATGGATGGCCCCGTGAATCGTAAAGCCGGCCGGGTTTACTGGATAGCTGGTGGGGTGCTGAGGCACGCATTTTGAATCTATCTTTACCAGAGCCGAGGCCGTCATTTCATCAAAACCCAGGCCGTACGGATTGATCAAAAAATGATGCTCAGGCCCCGGAATACGAACCGAGATATGAGTGAACACGAGATCGTCCCAGCCATACATCGAAATGGCGCGATAGCAGGCCGCAAGGTCCACCCGCAAGGCCCACTCGGCTTCCGAGACCTGGGATTTCAGCGAGAGAAAAGATGGATTAATGGGTGCGTTCATGGTGTTCCCCCGGTTCAAAATGAAAGGTTTATATCAGCTTCACAACTTGCTTGCCGACGTTTTCGCCTTTGAGTAGACCAATAAAGGCGCGCGGAGCAGACTCAATGCCTTCTGCGACAGTCTCACGGTACTTTAGTTTCTCAGCGACGACAAGCCCCGCCAATTCTTGCAAAGCTTGGGGCCAAAGATCCATGCGCTCAGACACGATGAAACCTTGCACCTTGAGGCGGTTAATCAAAATGGCACGGAATTGCGTCATCGGCATCGTGGCCTCGTTGTAACCGGCAATTAGACCGCAAACAGCGACTCGCCCGAAGGCGTTCATTCGCCCAAAAACAGTGTCGAGAACCTCGCCGCCGACATTTTCAAAGTAGCCATCGACGCCTTTTGGCGTCGCTGCTTTAAACTGCTCACGGAAATCCGCCGCCTTGTAATCGACGCAGGCGTCAAACCCAAACTCTTCAACAACCAGCTTGCACTTCATCGGGCCGCCAGCAATTCCAACCACATGGCAGCCCTTGGCCTTGGCGAGCTGACCGACCACACCGCCGACCGCACCACTGGCCGCAGAGACCACAATGGTTTCGTCGGCCTTAGGTTCGATGATCTGACCTAAACCCATCCAGGCCGTTACGCCAGGCATCCCTAAAACACCCAGATAGGCCGATAGAGCCACACGAGTTTCGGTGATCTTCACGAAAAGCTTGGCGTCTGCCTTGCCATACTGTTGCCAGCCGAGGCCGCCACGCACCTTGTCGCCCACTGCAAACATTGGTGAGCGGCTCTCAATGACTTCGCCGACCGTGCCACCTTGCATCACCTGATCCAGTGGCTGCGGCTGCGCATAGCTTTTGCCTTCGTCCATACGGCCGCGCATGTAAGGGTCGAGCGACATGAAATGATTACGCACGACGATTTCGCCTTCGGACGCGGTAGGGATTGGAGCCTCTACCAAGCGAAAATTTTCGGCGGTGGGCCAGCCCGTGGGGCGGCTAGCGAGTAGCCATTGTTTGTTTATAGTCATGGTGCGTGCTCTCTTCTTGTGGGGTTTGTGAGGGTTAAACGTTCAAGTCTTAGCCAAGCGAACATACTTAAAAGTGCCCGATCCTTTGGCACAGACCCGGCCTTGCGGGTCGATAATTTCAGCCTCGCAAAAAGCCATTGAACGCGAATGACTTAACACTTTGCCATGGACTTCAAGCAAACCGGTTGAGGGTTTCATAAAGCTCGACTTCATTTCAATCGTGATCACTCTAGGCTCTTCATTGCCCTCTTCTGTCTTTGCGGCCGAGCGGGCGGCGGTGGCCATGCCGACATCTAGCATCGTCATCACAACGCCACCATGAACCATGCCCAGCGAATTCATATGATGGGGTTGGGGATCAAGTTTCAATAAAGACTTTCCCCCCTCATAAAACACCATTTCCAGACCAACCCAATTTACAAAAGGAATCTCGAAGCCCATGGAACTCATACTGCAGTCGCTCCGCCATCCACTGCCAGGATTTGTCCAGTGATATGTTTGCCGGCCTCGGAGCAAAACAAAAGCGCCGCACCTTTCAGGTCCTCTGAGTCTCCAATACGCTGCAATGGCGTGTTTTTTATCAGTACGTCACCGACCTCATCGAGGCTGCCCTTGGTCATTTTTGACAAAAAGAATCCTGGAGCCAACGCATTTACGGTGATGCCATAGGGTCCCCACTCACCGGCTAAGGCCCGTGTGAAATTGACGAGCCCGCCCTTGGTCGTGTTGTAGGCAATGGTTTTGTTGGTGTTCATCGGGTTGCCACGCAATCCGGCCACAGAGGCTACAGTGAGCACCCGACCCGACCGTTTTGGAATCATGCAGCGTCTGCCGATTTCCTGGGTCAGCACAAAAACCCCCGTCAAATTCAAATTGACTAATTTCATCCAGGCCTCGAGAGGATGATCCTCAGCCGGTGCCCCCCAAGTGGCGCCCGCATTGTTGATTAAAATATCCACCGTGCCAAGCGTGTCAATCGTCGCGTCGACAAAGCGAACAATCTGCTCAGGCTTGCTCTGGTCGCTAGGCAGAACATGAGCTTTGATGCCGCGTGCTTGTAAATGAACTTTGGCAGCTTCGAGTTCGTCAGCTTTGCGAGAGGTCAGCATCAGTTCGCAGCCCATGTCTCCCAGAGCTTCCGCCATTTGCAAGCCAAGACCGCGAGAGCCGCCGGTTATGACTGCTTTTTTTCCTTTTAAATCAAATAATTGAGATGCATTCAAGATAATTAGCTTCAATATGTTAAAAAATCAATAGTTTACTTTTAACAACTTACTTTAAATATTTTGCTTTAAGTAAATCATGTTAGAACCAAGCGTCCTGCATGCCTAACGTGGTTTGATCAAGTCGATTGAGAAGATCCAGCATTGGGCCAATTTTAGGGAGTTCCCAAATCTGGAAATAACGGGTGGCCTGAAGCTTGCCCATATAGAAATCCCGTTCTCTCGAAGCGCCCTTCAACTTGCCTTGGGCTACGATTCCTTGCTCTAGCCATACCCAAGCCAAAGTGAAATGTCCGAACGCTTCCAGAAAGATACTCGCGTTCGCTAAGGTGACGTCCAAGTCCCCAGCGGAATAAAGCGTTCGGATGGTTTGCTCGATACGCCGGTTCCAGGCCGACAAGTTCCCTGCCCAGGTCTCAAACTCACTGTCAATCGACCTTGCCTGCGCACAAGTCGCCGCGACGCGAAGCGAAAATGCTTTTACAGCGGCACCGTCTCCCATTACGACTTTGCGACCGAGGAGGTCTAGGCCCTGTATGCCATGCGTTCCCTCATGGATCGGATTGAGGCGTTGATCGCGATAGTACTGTTCGACGTTGTAATCTCGGGTGTAGCCATAGCCGCCATGCACTTGTATGGCCATGCTGTTGGCTTCTTGACACCACTGACTAGGCCAGCTTTTCGCGATTGGGGTGAGCAGTTCGAGCAGTAAAGTCGCCTCTTCGATAGCCGCATGATCACTACCGCTGGACTGTTCATCGACCAGCATTGAGCAAAAAAGGTTCAAAGCCAACGCCCCTTCCACATAGGCCTTTTGCGCCAGTAGCATGCGCCGCACATCGGCATGTTGAACAATGGGAATCTGCGCGCTGGCTGGATCCTTGCCCTTAGCGGGTCGACCCTGTGGGCGTCCGCGCGCATACTCGAGCGCGTGCAGGTAGGCGGTATAGCCTAAGGTAGTCGCACCCAAGCCCACCCCGATTCGAGCCTCATTCATCATGTAGAACATATACTGCAGTCCACGCTGGGGCTCACCCACGAGATAACCGACCGCACCGGCTTTAGCCTCACTGGGTGCTTCTAATAACTCTCGTCCCGTGCTCTTGGGGGTGAAGCTGCCCTCACCGAAGTTCAATAGGCAATTTGTCGTTCCCCGAAAGCCCATCTTATGGTTCAAACCCGCCAACACGACATCATTGCGCTCAGTGAGTTCGCCCTTTGCATTCATCATCATCTTGGGAACGATAAAGAGCGAGATGCCCTTGACCCCAGGAATGAGTTTGCCGTCTGCGCTGGGAATTTTGGCTAAAACCAAGTGAACAATATTGTCTGTCAGATCTTGATCACCACCGGAAATCCACATCTTATTGCCGTGTAGGCGGTAGGTGCCGTCGCCCTGCAACTCCGCGCGGGTACGAATGTCCGAAAGCGAGGAGCCAGCCTGTGGCTCCGACAAGCACATGGTGCCAAAGAAACGCCCTTCTAACTCTGGCTTGGCCCAAGCTTCAATTTGATGTTCGGTGCCATGGGCAAGTAGTAAATTTGCATTACCCATCGTCAGAAAAGGATACCCTCCCGCCGAAACACTGGCCGCATTAAAATAGGCAAAGCAAGCTTTCTCGAGCGTGTAGGGAAGTTGCATTCCACCGTTGTCATAGCTTTGGCCTGCGGCCATGAGGCCCGCATCTACGAACACTTTCAGCGCGGCTTTCAGAGGTGCCGGGGTGAATACCTGGCCGTTTTCAAAACGAGGCTCCTCTTCGTCGAGCAGCTTATTGATTGGGTAAAAATGCTCCGTGGCAATTTTCTCGCAGGTATCCAGCGCTGCATTAAAAGTTTCCGCGCTGTGATCGCGGTAACGCTCCCGCTGGGTAAGCGAAAGCACATTCAACCATTCGTAAAGCAAGAAGTTAAGATCGCGCCGACTAAGAAGTTTGGAAGGTACAGTAAGCACGGTTGAAGTCATGATAAAAAGTCAGTGTTTAATGCCAAAGCGATCCAGACAGGCTAGCGCTATCGGCTCACCCCACTCTTGTAGGAAATGCCCGCCCTTGACCATCAAAGGTTCCGGGCAATTGCGGATCATCCCTCGAAGCTCTTGCATGACCTGTGGGCCGAGCACCGGATCCTCGGTGCCAATTGCCATGAAACTTTTCCCTTGCCAACGGTCCCGCCAAAATTCGGCGGCCAGCCTTGAAATATCTGCTCCCGGTGCCTCTGGCGAGGCCGGCACAAGGTTCGGGAAAGCCCGTAGCGCGGCCTTGTAGGCCACATCAGGAAAGGGCGCGCTATAAGCGGCGGCCTCCTCGCCAGTCATATCCGGTTTGCCGCGTTTGAGGAGCGGGCCAGGATCTAGATCGGGAACCTTATTGCAGTAGTTGCGCCATTGAATAAAGCCCTCGCTCAGGTCTGTGCCTAAACCGAGCGTCGTGTTCATCACTAGTAAATGACTGAAGCGCTCAGGCATCGCCATCGGCAAGGTGAGGCCAAAAATGCCACCCCAATCTTGAACCACCAACATAACCTCGCGCAAATCCAAGTGCTTGATCAAGGCCAGTAAATAGTTTCGGTGATAGTCAAAACTGTGATCGGAATCCAGTTCCGGTTTGTCCGAGCGGCCAAAGCCTGCCATATCGGGAATGATTACGCGTAAGCCAGCCTTGGCAAAGACCGGAGCCATTTTGCGATAGATATACCCCCAACTCGGATTGCCATGCAGGCAAAGCGCGACCTTGGGGCCAGTTTCGACTTTCTGCTGCACTGTTTGGTGAGGCCTTGGATCAGATCCCTGCTCTTCACCCTGGGCTGGAATGTCCACATAATGCAAGCGCGCTCCAGAAAGCTCCGGCAAGCCCTCCAAATAATGAGGAGGGTAAGGCCATCCAGGTAAGGAATCGAAGCGACTATCTGGAGTACGCAGCATGGTGTTTGAGATCGGTAATTACTGAATAATCTCAAACAAACCGGCGGCGCCCATTCCACCGCCCACACACATCGTCACCACAGCCCACTTGGCCTTGCGGCGGCGCCCTTCAATTAAGGCATGACCGGTCAAGCGCTGGCCGCTTACTCCGTAAGGATGGCCAACCGCAATCGCACCACCGTCGACGTTTAGACGATCCGCTGGAATGCCCAAACGATCCCGGCAATAAATCACTTGCACGGCGAACGCTTCGTTCAATTCCCAAAGATCGATGTCGCTTACTTTGAGGCCCGCGCGCTGTAATAATTTAGGAATTGCAAAGACTGGACCAATACCCATTTCGTCGGGCTCGCAACCCGCTACGGCGAAACCACGGAAGTATCCAAGAGGCTTCAAGCCACGCTTCTCAGCGAGCTTGGCATCCATTACCACGCAAGCACCCGCGCCATCCGAGAACTGGCTGGCGTTGCCGGCCGAGATCACACCGCCGGGAACCGCACTGCGAATTTGAGATATACCTTCGTAGGTCGTATCGGCGCGGCGACCCTCGTCGTCCGACAGAGTCACTTCCTTCGTAATCATCATGCCGGTTGCTTTATCGGCGCTGGCCATGCGCACGTTGATCGGCACGATCTCGTCGTTAAAACGTCCGGCCGCTGCCGCAGCACAGGCTCGGCGCTGGCTTTCGACACCATACTCGTCCATCACCTGACGACCGATGTTGTAGCGCTTGGCGACCATCTCAGCAGTCTGCAACATGGGCCAATAGATTTCTGGTTTCTTCGCCACCAGGTTATCGTCGGCCAGCATGTGCTGGTTCATTTCGTTTTGCACGCAAGAGATGGATTCAACACCGCCCGCCACATAAATGTCGGCCTCACCAGCGATGATGCGCTGAGCAGCCAAGGCGATGGTTTGCAAGCCAGACGAGCAAAAGCGATTGACGGTCATTCCTGCGACATTAATCGGGCAATCCGCCGCCAAGGCAATTTGACGCGCGATGTTGGCACCCGTCGCGCCCTCAGGGTTTGCACAGCCCATGATAACGTCTTCGACTTCGGCCGCGTCGATTCCCGCTCGGGCAATGGCGGCCTTCACCACATGCCCACCCATGGTGGCTCCGTGGGTCATATTGAGGGCACCTTTCCAACTCTTGGCTAAACCAGTACGGGCAGTTGAGACAATTACAGCTTCACGCATGACGCGCTCCTTACAGAATATTGAAAATCAAAAAATCAGGTCAGATCCTTACCCTCGGCCACTCGCTTGGTAATGAGTTCGGCCGGTATCCAGAAGGCTGGATCACCGTGGGGATTGGACGCGAAATCCTTCATGCGAGCGATCATATTGAAGAGACCGTACTGGTCGGCATACAACATCGGTCCACCGCGATGCAGGGGGAATCCGTAGCCGCTCAGGTAAATCAAATCGATGTCGGAGGCGCGCAGAGCGATGCCCTCATCCAAAATCTTGGCTCCTTCATTGACCAGAGCAAAAACCAAGCGCTGGACGATTTCTTCATCAGAAATTTTGCGAGGTTTTAGTCCAATCTGCTCGCGATACTTCGCGATCATGGCATCGACTTCCGGATCTGGAATCGCATCGCGTTTGCCGGGTTGATACAAGTACCAGCCTTTGCCGGTTTTCTGACCAAATCGACCCAACTCGCAGAGCAGGTCGGCCGTCTTGGAGTAAATCATATTGGGCCGCTCTTGGGCGCGACGCTTGCGGATATACCAGCCCACGTCATTACCAGCCAAGTCGCCCATACGGAATGGCCCCATCGCGAAACCAAATTTCTCAGCGGCCCGGTCGACCTGTGCGGGTGTAGCACCTTCGTCCAGCATAAAGCCGGCCTGGCGGCTATATTGCTCGATCATGCGATTGCCGATAAAGCCATCACAAACCCCAGACAAGACCCCAGTCTTTTTAATCGTTTTGGACAGTGCCATGGTCGTGGCCAAAACATCCTTACCGGTCTTGGCGCCGCGCACGATCTCCAGCAATTTCATCACGTTGGCGGGCGAGAAAAAATGTGTGCCGATCACATCTTGCGGGCGCGAGGTGAAGGCCGCGATTTTGTCCACATCCAGAGTGGAGGTGTTAGACGCAAGGATGGCGCCCGGTTTCATGACTTTATCGAGCTGCTTGAACACAGTCTCTTTCACGGCCATGTCTTCGAACACTGCTTCAACCACAATGTCAGCTTGACCAACATTGTCGTAGCTCACCGTCGGGGTGATCAGTGCCATGCGCTTTTCGACATCGTCAGCGGTCATCTTGCCCTTCTTCGCCGAATTTTCGTAATTCGTACGAATCGTGGCCATACCCTTATCGAGAGCCTCTTGCTTGAGCTCAAGCATCGTCACGGGAATCCCCGCGTTGATAAAGTTCATAGTGATGCCACCACCCATGGTCCCCGCACCGATCACAGCGGCGCTCTTGACGGGTCGTACCGGAGTGCTCTCGGGTACATCGGGAATTTTGCTCGCAGCGCGTTCGGCAAAGAAAGCATGACGCAGCGCTCTTGACTCCGGTGTTGCCATCAGCTCAACGAACGCGGCTCGCTCGACGGCCATGCCTTGATCGAAGGGCAATTCGCAAGCGGCACGGACCGCGTCGATGCATTTCACCGGTGCAGGGAAGTTCTTGGCCATTGCCCCAGCAGTATTACGAGCAAACTTCAAGAATCCGGCCGCATTGGCATATTTCACTTTCAGATCGCGAACCTTCGGCAGTCCCATATTTTCCGCCACGGCTTTGCGCGCGAAGGCAATCGCTGCATCTAGCACTTTATCGTCCACGATTTCATCGAAGAGCTTCGTGCCTGCAAACTTTTCAGCCTTAATTGCAGTGCCGGAAACAATCATATTGGTGGCAAGTTCAAGGGGGATCACACGCGGTAAACGTTGAGTACCTCCCGCTCCCGGCAGGAGGCCGAGCTTCACCTCAGGCAAGGCTACCAAGGTCCCTTTTTGTGCGACTCTAAAGTGGCAACCCAAAGCCAACTCCAGACCACCACCCATCACCACCGAGTGTATCGCTGCCACCACAGGTTTAGTCGCCTTCTCCAATAAAACAATCAGGCTCAATAGATTGGGTTCGCCCAAGGCTTTTGGTGAGCCAAACTCACGAATATCAGCACCACCTGAAAAGGCTTTGCCCGCACCGGTGAGCACAATTGCTTTCACCGTCGGGTCCGCCAGCGCTGTGCGTACGTCATTGGCAATACCGACTCTTAAGTCGAAGCCCAGGCCATTCACTGGCGGATTGTTCATGGTAATCACGGCGACATCGCCTTGATCGCCATGCTTTTGATATTGGGTTGCAGTACTTTCTGACATAGGGGACCTCAGATTAAAACTAAATTAGCACGCTCGTACTTTTTTTACTTCAAAAAAGCTGAGTACTACCTTTACACTCAGCCCTGGTCGGCATGCACGTTGACCAACCGCAGAACTATACCTCTAACCACTCTTTGCGGATCTGACTGTTAGCACGAAGCTCATCTGGCGTACCTTCAAACACAATTTGACCATGTCCCATGACATAGACTCTTTGAGAAATCTCTAAAGCGATCGCCAGCTTTTGCTCCACCAGAAGAACCGAAATACCTCGGTTTTTGAGCTCCTTAAGATACTCGGCGACTAGCTCGACAATTTTCGGTGCCAAGCCCTCGGTCGGCTCATCAATCATGATCAGATCGGGGTCGCCCATCAAGGTGCGACACAGGGTCAACATTTGCTGCTCACCGCCCGACAAAACGCCTGCTTGAGTATTTTCCCTCTCTTTTAAGCGCGGAAACATTTTGTACATATCGTCCAGACTCCAACGGCCCTCAACTTTGCCCTTCATCCCAAGGATGAGATTTTGCGCCACGGTGAGGGTCGGAAAAATATCGCGATTCTCGGGCACATAGCCGAGACCTTTATGGGCCACTTGATAGGACTTCTTGCCGAGCATTTCCTCGTCTTTGAACTTGACGGACCCTTGACCGTCCACCATACCCATGATGGTCTTCACAGTAGTAGAGCGCCCTACCCCGTTGCGACCGAGGAGGCTCACAATCTCACCCTTGTCGACACGCATATCGACGCCATGCAAGACATGGCTCTTGCCGTAATACGCGTGAAGATTAGACACCTTAAGCATTGAAGTCCTTAAGCATTGAAGTCCTTAAACATTGCTGGCCCTAAGCACTGAACACCTTTAGCATTGAAATCAGTGCGCAATCGAGGTTCCAAGATACGCCTCTTGCACCGCAGCGTTGCCTCGAATGGCCGACGGCACATCGCTGGCAATCACTTCGCCGTAAACCAAGACAGAAATTTTATCGGCCAGACCAAAGACCACGCTCATATCATGTTCCACCATCACCAAGGTTTTTCCTTCGGTCACGCGGCGAATCATTTCAACGGCATGATCGCTCTCAGAACGACTCATGCCTGCGGTGGGTTCATCTAGCAAAATCACGTTTGCGCCACCTGCGATAGTAATGCCGATCTCGAGGGCGCGCTGTTCAGCATAGGTCAGTAAACCGGCCTGTGTATCCGCACGCCCCTTCAAACCAATTTGTTTCAGCACGTCCTCAGCACGGTCGCTCGTGTCCTTAAGCTTACTGAGACGATGCCAAAACGAGTACTTATAGCCCAAACTATAAAGCGTCGCACAGCGCAAATTCTCAAACACGGACAGGCGTGGAAAAATATTGGTGATTTGGAAACTTCGCGACAGGCCTTGGCGATTAATCTCGAAAGGCTTGTCCTTTATGATCGACTTTCCATTGAGTTGGATATCACCTGTACTGACTGGAAAACGCCCAGAAATCAAGTTAAAAAGCGTCGATTTACCGGCGCCATTAGGACCGATCACCGCATGACGTTCGCCTTGTGCGATGTTTAAGTTCACACCCCGAATGATTTCGGTTTTGCCGAAATTCTTACGCACTTCGGCGAGCTTTAATGATGGTGTGCTCATGACCCCGACTCCCGCTTGATCTGAGCTTCAATCAACTCTTGCGTAGACCCCCACTCCTTTGCGAAGCGCCGACGGGCTATTTCAAACGCTACCCCTGCAACGATCAGCGTTCCAATCACCGCCACCCAGGTGGTGGTGGTGCCCGCATCGACCGTGAATCCAAATAGCTTCAGGGTCGTACCGCCCGCCGACTCAAGACTCAGGTGGTAGCCAATTTCGATGAGTGCAATGATGGCGAGTGAAAGCACGGCACCGGTCAGCAAAAGTCCGACGTAGGGACTTCGCAAGCGTTTAAACAATCCGTACTTGGCTACTCGTAAGTTGGTCAACAATATTCCGGCTAAGCCGCCTGGCGCAAACATCACCATCATCACAAAGAACGCACCCAAGTAGAACTGCCAGGCTTTGGTGTATTCCGAGAGCGCAATGGAGAAAAATGCAAAAATGACCGCACCGAGAATCGGCCCGAAGAAAAACAGTGAGCCGCCAATGAAAGTCGCCAGAAGGATGCCTCCTGAGCGAATAGCGTGCACGTTCTCACCCGAGACGATTTCGAAGTTGATCGCGGACAGGCCGCCCGCAATACCCGAGAAAAACGCCGAGACAATCAGCACAATAAAGCGCACATACTGAGTGTTATACCCAAAAAACTCGACTCGCTCGGGGTTCTCGCGTACGGCATTAGAGATGCGCCCAAGAGGCGTCCTAGAGAAAGCGAACATGCCTGCGACACACGCAAAAGTCCAAGCAGCGATTAAGTAATACACCTGAATCGCCGAGCCATAATTGATGCCCATAAAGGCTTCACCAAACACGCGATTGGTGGTGACGCCGCCCTCACCCCCAAAAAACCCAGGGAACATTTGCGTCGCTACGAACACCATCTCACCAATGCCTAAGGTAATCATGGCAAAGGGCGTTCCGGATTTTTTCGTGGTGACATAACCAAACAGCACGCCAAACAAAGCCCCAAAGACACCACCCACCAACGGGATAAGGGTCAGAGGAATTGGCAACTTGCCTCCAGAGGCGAGATTGATCGCGTGAATGGCAAAAAACGCTCCCAGCCCGGAGTACACCGAATGCCCAAAGGACAACATGCCACCCTGTCCAAACAGCATGTTATAGGCCAGGCACATGATGATCCAAATGCCCATTTGAGAGAGCAAAGTCAGGGCAAAACCTTTGGTAAAAATCAAAGGAATGATGATTAAGAGTGCAGCGAAGAGCGACCATATGACACCACGTCCGATATTGGCCGGGGCGAAGCTCAAGCTTTGTCCTTGGGCATTGCGACGAGAGGCGGGAGTGAAGTTAAACATGCTTAGCCCTCCCTCATGCCCATCAAACCCTTAGGTCTGAAGATCAGAATCAAGACTAGCAATAGGTAAGGTAATACCGGAGCAACTTGGGACATTTTCAAAGACAAAATCGCAGTCCAAAAACCGTCAGCGGCGAGTTTCAACCCGAACAAAGAGCCTATCGAGGAGTCGACTTGAACCGCGAAGGTCAAGATAAATCCAATCAGAAGCGATGCCAGGAAAGCACCGCCCAGAGAACCCATTCCACCCACTACGGTGACTACAAATATGATCGAGCCGACGGCACCCGCCATTGCCGGCTCAGTCACAAAGGCAACACCTCCGATCACACCCGCCAGGCCAGCCAGCGCAGATCCGCCGCCAAAGACCAGCATTAAAACTCTCGGCACATTGTGGCCTAGGGACTCTACTGCATCAGGGTGGGTCAGTGCAGCCTGAATCACCAGGCCAATGCGGCTTCGGGTCAGCACCAAATAAATGGCGAGAAGCATCATAATGGCCACGCCCATCATGAACAGGCGAAACTTGGAAAGAGTCACCCCCGCAAGGTTAATCGTACCGTCCAGCAAGGCGGGCACCGGGAAGGGCAAGGCCGAGCGACCCCAGATGATCTGGATCACTTCAAAAATAATGTAGGACAAGCCAAAGGTAAAAAGCAGCTCTGGCACATGACCAAACTTATGCACACGCCGCAGACCGTAGCGCTCAATAAATGCTCCGAGAACACCGACCAGCAAAGGTGCAATAAACAAGGCGGGCCAAAAACCAAACCATTTGGTGCACTGATAACCCAAGTACGCGCCGACCATATAGAACGAGGCATGGGCAAAGTTGAGAACACCCATCATGCTGAAAATCAGGGTAAGACCTGAAGACAGCAAAAACAGGAGGAGCCCATAAGACAGGCTATTGACAACCGATTGTAGGAAAGCTTCCAAGCGGATTCAACTCAGCTAAAGGACGGGGGGACCCCAAAAACCATCCGCGATTCAGCAGCTTATAGGCCGGAACATGCGGCAGGTTGCCTTGCCTCACCGCGGACCGGGTCGTTCCTTGTTTTCGTCTTGCGACTGAAAACCTGGTCGACTCGGCCCGCAGGAGGCGTTCTTGTTAATACAACCCGGCTTACTGCTTGGCTGGACGCTTCATCTGGCATGACGTTGGCTGAGAAGCCACATAGGCCGGCAGAGAAACTTCGTTTTTCCAGCCGAACTTGGTGTCCTCAGCGTCGTATTTCACGCCCTTGGTGTCGACCTTGCTCCACGTCGCGATGTAGACGTTTTGTTGAATCTGATGATCCGTCGCACGCATTTCAATGTCACCGTTGATGCTCGTCAATTTCGCACCTTCCATCGCGAACGCCACTTTAGTAGGGTCAATGGATTTTGTGCGCTTCATGGCGTCGGCCAAGAGCTGGGTCCCGATATAAGTTTGTGCCGTGTAAAAGTCGTCTTTGAACTTCTTCTTCATGCTGTCCACTAAATGGGCTCCTGGATGGCCAGGTAAATTAGGATGCCAGTTAGCAACAATACTCACCTTACCCTCGCCTGCGGCTCCCATAGCAGTGGGAACACCCGTGGTACCCGCGTAATAAGTGTAGAACCGAGCATCGACACCTGCATCTTTAGCGGCTTTGATCATCAATGCAAGATCAGCACCCCAGTTGCCAGTCACGATCGTATCGGCACCCGCCGCTTTGATTTTTGCAACATAGGGCGAAAAGTCTTTCACTTGCCCCAGGGGATGCAAATCTTCACCGACGATTTGAACATCAGGACGCTTACGCGCCAAATCTTTTTTGGCTGCAATGGCGACTGAGCGACCGAAAGCGTAGTCCTGATTAATCAAGTACACCTTCTTAATGTCCTTGTTCTTTTCCATATACGAACTCAAGGCTTCCATTTTCATGTCGCCGTTTACGTCAAGACGGAAATGCCAGAAGCTGCAACGTTCGTTGGTGAGTGAAGGATCTACTGCAGCATAATTAAGATATACGATCTCCTTGCCTGGATTTCGATCATTATGCTTTTGAATGGCATCGGACAAGGCGATGGCGACGCCCGAGCCGTTACCTTGAGTAACGTAGCGAATGCCCTGGTCGATGATTTGTTTGAGAACCGTCAAGCTTTCCTGAGGGCTCCCCTTGTTGTCGAACGGCACCATCTCAAACTTCGGACCACCGGCCCAGTTCTTTTCGTTGGCAAAGTCGGTGGATGTTTGCCAAGCACGAAGTTGGTTCTGGCCCACGGGCGCGAAGGGACCCGACAAAGGATCGATGAAAGCGATTTTTACTGTCTGGGCTTGAGCCACAGACAGACTCGCCGAAGCAGCCAGAGTTAAAGCCACAGACGTGGCAAGCATTTTTAATTTCACGATCAGTCTCCTCAAATTTTTTTAAACCGCTTACGCTGCCCAGAAGATAACCAGCCAACGTTGTCTAAGAATCATAACCTAAAGAGTCGGCGCTCTTCGCTAGGGGAATTCCATAACTGCGTTTCTTTTAACCGGATTAGCACTTGCGTTACAGCTCTTCAAGCCCAGAAAAAACGAGGCCAATAGTCTCGCTTTCCGTGTGCAGCTTAAGTATTTCTTTACTTTTTTACTTTTTCAAGCATCTTGAACACAGTCTTGTTTGAACCCTTGAACAGTCGTTTGAGGTATTTAGGCAAACAACGGCGCTCAAGGGTATTACGACGGGTACGTGAAACATCAGCCATGGAAAACTCCGGTTTTGACTTCTCAGGAAGAGAAAGAAAATGATTTAAAAAACGGTTAAAAGATACAAATTGAAAGAAACCTAGCCCGATAAAGACTAAAATGCAGGCCCACGTGACTCAAAGTTGCGCCAAGTCATTCAATTCACTCATCAACGCTAGGCTCAAATATTGTCTGGGCAATCCAGCATTATATAAAAAATGAAGATATTTCTCGATTTTCTCCCAATTATCCTCTTTTTCATCGCTTACAAGACGCACGGTATTGAGGTGGCGACTGCCGTTGCCATAGCCGCTAGCGTCCTGCAAATTGGCGTCATGCTGCTGCGGAAGCATAAAGTGGAAACCATGCAGTGGGCTAGTTTGGCGATCATTTTGGTGTTCGGTGGGCTGACGTTATGGCTGCACAACCCAACCTTTATCAAGCTCAAACCGACTGTGCTCTACGCGCTTTTTGGTGTCGGCTTGCTGGTCAGTCGATACGGATTTGGTAAAAATGGCATCAAGGCTTTGATGGGCAAGCAGATGCGCTTGCCGGAGCCGATTTGGGACCGAGCAAACTTTCTTTGGGTCGCTTTCTTTTTCTTTATGTCGGGACTCAACACCTTCGTGGCCTTTAACTACAGCGAGGAATCCTGGGTGAATTTCAAGCTATTCGGGACCATGGGCCTCACTTTGGTGTTTATCGTCTCCCAAGCGGTCTACCTCGGCAAATACAGCGCTCAGAACCAGGAAATCATCCAGGCACCCGGGGCGGATCCAGCGGCGGGAGAAAGTAGCTCTAAACCATCCTCCAAGTTCTGAGCTAGTCGGGGTCGTCGATGAAACCCAGTATTGCGGACATAGAAGCTCGACTGAAGGTGGCCCTTCCCCTCGCCAAATTTTCTATTATTGACGAGAGCCATTTGCATGCAGGGCATGAAGGCGCGCGCGCGGGGGGTGGACATTTTCGGGTTCAAATTCAAGACCCTAGCTTCGCGGGTTTAGCTCTCGTGAAGCGCCACCGCCTCGTGTATGATGCGCTGCGAGATTGGATGCCCGAGCGCATCCATGCCCTAGCCATTGAGGCTAGTACTTAATCGGAAATTTATGAAAAAAACCTCCTTCACACTAGCCTTAGTGGCCACCCTTGCGGGCAGCATGGCCTTTACGGCCATCGCTCAAGAAAAGAAATCTGATGCCAAGGCTGAGGCGAAAGCCGAAGCCAAAGCCCCTGAGTCCAATGGCACCTCGGGCAATGCTGCCATCGTCAACAACAAACCCATCCCAAAGAAAACTTTGGATGAATTTCTTGCGGCTTTAGCCGCTCAAGGGCGCCCGGAAACACCCGAACTGCGCAAGCAAGCTCTTGAAGACCTGATCAATCGCGAAGTGTTTGTTCAGGAAGCTGAAAAACGCGGACTGATGCGTAATCCCGATGTAGTCAAACAAATGGAAAACGTCAAGCGCGACCTCATGATTCGCGCCCTGATTCGTCAACAGCTCCAAAAGTCACCCATCACAGAAGCGGAGATCAAGGCGGAATACGACAAGGTCGCGCAAGGCCAAGGTGGGCAAAAAGAGTACAAAGTACGCCACATTTTGGTTGAGAAGGAAGACGTTGCCAAAGGCATCATCGACCAACTCAAAAAAGGCGCAAAGTTTGAAGACCTCGCCAAGCAATCGAAAGACCCAGGCTCTGGTGCCAATGGTGGCGATTTAGATTGGAACGTCCCTGGGACTTTTGTTCCTGAGTTCTCTCAAGCGATGATCAAGCTCGAAAAAGGCAAAATCACCGAAACCCCAGTAAAGAGCCAGTTCGGTTATCACGTGATTCGCCTAGACGACACCCGTGAATCCAAGCCGCCCGCATTTGAGCAAGTCAAGCCTCAGATTCAGCAAGGGCTTGAGCAACGCAAAATCCAAGCCTTCGTTCAGGATTTGCGCGCTAAGTCAACGATCAAGTAAGTTCGACAAAAAGGTTCTGTCGTTGCCTTGACCCGCTCGGCTGAACCCTCAACTATTCGTCGTCGAATTTGACTTCAATGCCGCTGATTGGTGGCTGCCTGGTTGCAGCTTCCTCAGCGGCTTCTTCTTTTTCACGGGCTATTTCTTCTTTCTTGAGTTGGCGTCTCAAGGCAAAGAAGTCACTAAGCGTTTGACCGCAGGCCTCTGCCAACACACCACCGAGTACTTCCGTATGGTGGTTAAGCCTAGCCTCCTCAAAGAGATTCAAGACGCTTCCAACGGCTCCCGTCTTGGGATCAGACGCCCCAAATACTAGCCGCTTTAAGCGCGCATGTTGAATGGCCCCCGAACACATCGCACAAGGCTCGAGAGTGACATACAGCTCGCAATCCACCAGGCGATAGTTGCCTAACAACTGCGCTGCAGCCCGAATCGCGCGAATCTCCGCATGGGCCGTTGGATCCTGCATACCGATCGGATGATTGAACCCTGTAGCAATCACCCGGCCATTGCGTACCAGTACCGCGCCAACCGGAACTTCGCCAAGAATCGCAGCGTTATGCGCCTGATCTAACGCCAAACGCATCATGGTTTGGTCTCTTACCTGCGGGGTCATAGCAATGTTCTAACTTCAAAAATAGTAGGTAATCGGCACGGTTTCAAGAGTATCTTGCAACCAGCTCAAGATTGTACGCATTCGTGTAGTCTTTACGCGTACCCTCCATGTAAAAGCTTCAGCCACCGGTTTGTCCCGCGCCACTGAAAAACAACCACTAAATCTGAATAAAGTAGATACGAAAATGGATCTCAAGCTGCAAGGAAAACATGTGCTCATCACCGGAGGCAGCAAAGGCATTGGACTAGCCTGCGCTCAGGCTTTTCTTGCCGAAGGTGCTCGCGTGTCCATCAACTCTAGGGATGAAGCCAATCTTAAGAACGCCACGGCAAAACTAGCCGCCCCGGTGGGCCATCTTGCTTGCCATCGCGGCGACCTGTGCCAAGCCGACCAAGCCCTAGCCATGCTCGACGCAGCAGAAAAGCAATTCGGCCCCGTCGACATCTTGGTGACCTCGGCTGGGGCAGCCAAACGCACTCCTCCTGATGATTTGACTCCCGCGGCCTGGCGCGATGCAATGGATGCAAAGTATTTCTCCTATATCAATATCATTGATCCCGTAGTCAAGCGCATGGGCGCTCGCAAACAAGGCAACATCGTGAATATCATCGGTGCTGGCGGCAAGGTCGCAAGCCCAATTCATTTGCCCGGTGGCGCAGCCAACGCAGCACTGATGCTGGCCACAGCGGGCCTTGCTAATGCTTACGGTGGAAAAGGAGTTCGCGTCAATGCGGTCAATCCTGGCGCCACACTTACTGACAGATTAGTGGAGGGCTTTGCCGCAGAACAGCGCTTGGCTGGCATCAACGCAGATGAAGCCATGAAGCGTGCTACCAGTAAGACCGCCTTGGGTCGCTTGGCCAAGCCAGAAGAAATCGCCAATATGGTTTTATTCCTGGCCTCCGAGCAAGCGAGCTACGTGAGTGGCGTGATCATTGGTATGGATGGGGTTGGGGTGCCGATGGTGGTTTAAAGAGCGTCGCATTCACAAAATATTGGCCGGGACCCCACTGGTAAGTAAAGTTGGCGCTTGATGCGACATCACATCAAGCACCGTCGCGAACCGCTAAAGCAGTTCGCTTTGGGCCCAAGGCAAAGCCTATGACTAGAAAATATCGCTTAGTCGCCTGTTATCAATTCGGAAACACCGTTTATTGCGCCTGCAGGTTAATAGACTTGGCAATGGCTGCACCCACCGCGGCTTCTTTCTTATAGAAGCTATCTAGTTGGGTGAGTGACATTGGTTCTGCAATCACCGAGCCCGCGCTCTCTATGGCCTTGCGAACCTCAGGGTTGGCCAAGCTAGCATAGACGGCTTTGTGTAGCACGGCCATCTGTGCCTCGGGCGTTTTTGCACTGGCTTGAATGCCGATCCAGATGCTGAACTGAAAGTCTTCAAAGCCCTTGGTGCTGCGTGCGGGAGCTAGCTTGGGTAGGCGGGCAAGAGATTGCGGCGAGGCAATCGCAATGGCTTTAATTTGACCACCATCAATCGCCCCGAGCACAGGACCGACCAGGGGCACAACAGCAAAGTCGATCACACCGCCCATGAGGTCCTTGAGGTAAGGCATGAGGCCGTTGTACGGGACATGCAAGCCCTTGGCGCCGCCGGTTTGCAAGGCTTTTTCAGCCACCAGATGATAGAGCGAGCCGATGCCCGTCGAGCCAAAGCTCAGCGCCTTATCGGCTTTTTTGGCATAAGCGATAAATTCTTCCAGAGTATTGACGGGGAGGTCTTTACGAACGGCAATGGCCAAAGGTGTATGACCGACCAGTGCAGCCATACGAACATCTTCAGGCTTGTTCTTCGCCGCGGCCACACCCAGCGGCGTGTAGATCAGCTCGAGCGGCGAGCCAGCCAAAATGGTGTAGCCGTCGGGTGTCGCATTGGCTGCTTTCAACACGCCCATGGCACCCCCAACGCCCACCACGTTTTCGACAATCACGTTTTGACCGAGTGTTTCAACCATCCCTTTGGTCACCATGCGGCCGATGACATCTGAACCGCCACCAGGAGGAAAAGCAACGATAAGGGTAAGGGGTTTGGTCGGAAAGGTCTGCGCACTGGCGACAGGCCCTAGTGCAATCGTGCTAATAGCTGCTCCAACTGCCAGCAAGGTCTTGATCCAGGATTTCATAGTCGCTCCGTAAGGTTTTAGGTCTAGATGTCCAAATGGACTTGGTCGGGAATAGTGATCTGCATCGCCACTGACCGGGTAGCGTGCCGAGTAGTCAAAACTGAGCTGTCAAGCATTCGCGCCACAAAATGCGAAATTCACCTCGGGCGCCAAGCCGCTCACGATCCGGGCAATGCTTTTGCCCGAGCCGCAGGCATGCGTCCAACCCAGAGTGCCGTGGCCTGTATTCAGAAAGAGATTGGATAATTTGCTCGCACCAATGATCGGTACGTTGCTCGGCGTGGCCGGCCGCAGCCCGGTCCAGTAGCTGGCCTGGGCCGTATCCCCCGCGCCGGGAAAAAGTTCCTCGACGCGGCGCACGATAGCCTCGCAGCGCACTCGGTTTAAGTCGCGGTCGTAGCCATTCAGTTCTGCCGTCCCGGCAATCCTCAGACGATCACTGTTGGGACCGGTCAAACGCGAGAATACAAGCTTAAATTCATCATCGGTGAGGCTCACTTGATGGGCCATTGTCAGGTCTTTCACGGGCATAGTCACCGAGTAGCCCTTGGCCGGGTAAATTGGCAGACGAATGCCCAGGGGTGCGGCGTAGATCGGGCTTAGAGAACCCATAGCCATCACATAGGCATCGGCGCGCAAGCGTTGGAAACGGCCCTCGCTATCGGTAGCCTCGACGTGATCGATCTTGCCACTAGCTTCGCGCAGCGCCGTGATGGTGTGACTCATCAGGAACTTCACCCCCGCCTCCTCACAAAGCTTGACCAATTCGCGCGCAAAGCGATTCGCATCGCCAGATTCATCTTCTGCGGTATACGTAGCGCCTGCGAGTTGGTGGCGCATGTGCTTGAGCGCGGGTTCGAGCTTCACGGCCTCATCGGCACTAATCACCCGCCGCTCGCATCCGAGCTCGCGCATTTGCTCAGAAGGTCCCTTAGCGCCCTCAAATTCCTTTTGCGAGGTGTAAAAGTGCAAGATACCCTGGGTACGTTGGTCGTAATGCAAGCCCGTGGCGCTGCGTAGTTCTTGCAGCATGGCTCGACTATAGGTGCCCAGGCGAACGATCTGCTCAATATTGTGGCGCGTGCGTGCGGGGGTACATTCGCGCATAAACTGCAAACCCCAAAGCCACTGACGCATGTCCAGACGTAAACGAAAGAGTAGAGGCGCATCTTCCTTGCCCAGCCATTGCAGCAATTTAAGCGGTGCACTGGGGTTAGCCCAAGGCTCGGCATGGCTTACCGAGATTTGGCCGCCATTTGCAAAGCTGGTTTCTGCCGCCGGATTGGCTTGTCGATCCACCACGGTGACCTCGTGGCCAAGCTGAGAAAGGTAATAAGCAGAGCTTACGCCGAGCAGTCCGCTACCAAGAATGAGTACATGCATTTGAAAGCCTTTTAAGGGAACGCGAAGCATGGACTCCACGGGACTGCTATTTGCGAAAAATAGCTAACCTGCGTCATCCAAGCTTTGCCGCTCCCCCTGTCCTCGGTACCTGAGAGATTCACGCGCGGCAACTTTTGCTGTGCGTTTGCTCCTTCGGTGCGCCCACTTGCTGCGGCGGCTCTCCAGACGGCTTTTAAAAATGTGCAGTGCGGTGACCTGAGCGTGTATGGGAGTTTGCGCCTTCGGTGGATGTTTGCACTATAGCTATGAATTATAGTGCCACATCACTCTCCTGCAATTGCACTATATTACATTTTTCTGCGCTTGGCAAATTTCTCAGTGGATTCCGTATTCGACTCATGGCGACCGGACAGGGTCTGCGCACCCCACCTAAGACTAACGACGAGTGCGACCAGCCCAGTGATTGCGGCCACGATCCACGGATCGTAATGCGAACCGCGACTAGGAAATAGCTGCCACGCAAGGTTGTACGTGGCGTGACAAACGGAGACCGCAAAGACGCTACGGCCTGTATTGTTGTACAACCAAACGAGTGCATGTTCGGTTTGGGTTGTGGGGAACCGGGTAGGTGCATATTCACACGATTATCAGTGAGCGCTATCAGTGTGCTTTAAGGTTTGAATGATTGGCATGCATTGATCTTGAGGCTCTTGCGGCCGAGAAAGTTGGTGAGTGTCGATGGTCGCCACAGGACAACAACCATGAAAGTGAACGCAATGATGACTGAATAGGCCACAGAAGCATGATGACTGCAATCTATCAGCGCCTTGATCCACTGCTCGCCGACGAGGGGCATTTTTCTCACATTGGCGGCTCCAGCGCAATGTGACTCCCGAAGAGCTCAATGCCGTGACGCTGGGCTAATGAATTCAAAATACAACATTTCCCTGATTTCGAACAAGCGGTGAGCGCTGGAAGGCGGCGAAATCCTTCGTCCGACTTTATCTTCCCGAATACTTGAAAAGTGTCAGAAATAATCTCATACTTCTTCCAGTCAGGAGTTATCGCCATGCAGACCCTCGCCAAACAGATCTTGGAACACGCCACCGGAGGGCCGGAAGGTACGCCTTGGGTCGCCAAAGAACTATTGCATCTGGGCAGTCGCGCAGCCGTGGATCAAGTGTTGTCCCGCCTCGTGCAGCGTGGTGTGCTGTTACGCGCTGGCCGTGGCATCTATGTCCTGCCCGTTGAAAGCCGCTTCGGTACCCGCGCGCCGTCGGCCGTCAAGATGGTCGAAGGCTTGGCAAACCAGCGTGGG
>JANOPA010000038.1:0-12628 GCA_031421635.1 Betaproteobacteria bacterium
CCGATTACAAAGCGCTCGGTGCAGAAATCGCAGACTATAAAAAGCAACATCAGCAGGGTGTGTTCCCTGACGTCCCCCGACGGGAAGCGAGTTTTGCCGCTTTGACAGAACAGAAAAGCTATCTTGGTTATTTGCGTAGCGCACTGGCTGCGGCCTGCCAAAGCGGTGTCACAACCATTGGCTACCTCACCCCTCATCACGCCTTGGCTCTCCATCGAGAGCCCAAGAATGAGATGCTCTTGGCTCGTAAGCTATCAATACTCGCGGCCATGCAGGAGGCGCGCAAGAGCTGCAAAGGCCAGCTTAAGTTTTATGACTTCTACACTCCGAACCGAGTGAGTTTGGAAGGCGTTAGCAGCGTGGTGGATGTAGCTCATTGGTACCGATCCGATCTTCATCCTCGGCCAACCATTGGGCGCGCCATGGCAGAGGTCATGTTCGCTTCCGGGCCGAACGATGATGAGTTTGGTACGGATCTCATGGCGATGTCCGATCAGGCTGCCGAGGTTTGGGTGCGGGAACGGTTTGCGCGGTGGTTTTTGAAGTAGAGGCGAATAGTTCGTATCAAACGCATCAAAAGAAAAACCCCCGCCACTTTCGCAACGGGGGTTGAAGTCTACTGTTCAGTACGTCCTTGCGGACGGACCTTCCAAGCAAAAACTTGACCGACTTAAGCCTGACGCAGTTTCTCAGGAGTCATTGGCAAGCTACGAATACGCTTACCTAGCAACTTAGATACCGCATTGGCAGTAGCAGCCACGGACACCGCTGTTCCTGGCTCACCAATACCGCCGGGCTTCTCCATGCTCTTGACCAAGACGCTGTCAATAACGGGCGCCTCGTTCATACGCATGATGCGATAGTTGTTGAAGTTGGTCTGCTGAACAACGCCCTTGTCATAGGTGATCTCGTTGTACAGCGCCGAGCTTAGGCCATAGATCACGCTAGACATGATTTGCGCTTCAACGATGTCAGGATTGACCACTTGACCCAAATCGGTCACAGCCGTGATCTTGTGCACACGGATTTCGCCGTCGCTACCCTGAGACACTTCCGAAACCATCGCCATGTAGGTGTCGTAGCCGTCCATCAAAGCGACGCCTTGAGCGCGACCTGCTGGCAGAGGCTTGCCCCAACCCGCACGTTCTGCCACTTGCCGAAGTACATTGGCAAAACGAGGCTTGTTCTTGAGCAAGTCGAGACGGAAAGCGACCGGGTCTTTACCTGCTGCAAGGGCCATCTCGTCAATAAAGCCTTCGTTTGCAAAAGCATTTTGATAGTGGCTCACACAACGCCAGTATCCGACACGCGAACCGGTATCGTGCATGACCAAACTGGTTGAAGTATTCGGCACTTCATAAGGTGGCACCGCATACTCGAGCACGAAGGGATCTGCGACGTCTTTCGGTAACCCGAACGCACGTTGTGTCACCGATTGAGCCGTGATCTGATGTCCAAAGGCGACTGCATTGCCGCTGGCATCGAGGCCGCCGCGCATACGATTCAAGGACAAAGGACGGTAGAAGTCATGAGTCATGTCGTCTTCGCGGGTCCACAGCAACTTAACCGGACGACCGACGGCTTTCGAAATTAAAGCCGCCTGAATCACAAAGTCAAGCTCAATACGACGTCCAAAGCCGCCACCCAGGAAGGTGGTTTCGACCGTGATGTCCTCAGGTTTGACGCCGAGTACCGCACTGACTGCACCAGTCACACCCTGTTGGAACTGGGTGGGGCCGATGAGGTGCACTTTGCCATTGCTAAAGCTGGCCAAGAAGTTCATCGGCTCAAGCGGAGCATGGGCCAGATGAGGAACGGTGTATTCCGCACTCATGACTTTAGCCGCGCCACGCACAGCTGTTTCGTAGCTGCCGGTGGTGTTCACATGGAACAGCTTGCCGTTGTCGGCCGCCGCTTTAGTGGACGCCCACATACTGGCTGTGCTGAGGTTCGCGCCTGCGCCTGCGTCCCACTGCACGGTCACGACTTCACGTGCCTTCTTGGCTTGCCAGTAACTATTGGCCACGACGGCAACGCCGTCGCCGATATTGACTACGTCGATCACACCGGGCATGGCCTTGGCTTTGCTACCATCGAAACTGGTGGCTTTGCCGCCAATGACGGGCGATTGGACGACTGAGGCATACACCATACCAGGCAACTTGGCGTCGATACCGAACACTGCGGTGCCGTTAACCTTCATCGCGGTATCCAGGCGCTTAACCCTTGTACCAATGATGGTGAAGTCTTTCGGATCCTTCAAAGCAACCTTTTCAGGCACTTTAAGCTTGGCGGCATCGGCAGCCATTGCGCCATAGGTAGCACTTTGACCGCTCGGCCCTGTCAACATGCCATCTTTGGCTGTAACTTGACCCATAGCAACGCCCCATTTCTTGGAGGCTGCTTCACGCAACATTTCACGAACCTGAGCGCCGCCTAAGCGAAGCTTTTCCCAGCCTTCACGAACAGAGGTGGAGCCACCGGTGATTTGAGCACCCAAGAATGCGTTAGCGTAGGCCGCGCCTGGAGGGGCAATGGCCACTTTTACTTTGTCGATAGGAACGCTGAGCTCCTCGGCAATCAGCATAGGCATCGAGGTATATACCCCTTGACCCATTTCTGAACGTGCCGAGATCAGGGTGATGATGTTGTCATCACTAATATGAACCCAAGCATTGGGGGTGTAAACGGTACCCGCTGCCTGAGCGGTCTTTGGACCCATTGGCAGTTCGAGGCCCAGCATCAAGCCGGTAGTGGCGATGGTGCCTGTTTTTACGAAATCGCGACGATTGATAGTCATGGTGTGTTCTCCTTAACCGCGCATTTCAGCGGCAGCGTCTTTAATCGCTGCAGCGATACGACCATAGGTGCCGCAACGGCACAGATTGCCGCTCATAGCATCTTGGATGTCTTTGTCGGACGGGTTCTTGTTTTTAGAAAGAAGCGCAGTCGCCGCCATCAACTGACCGGACTGGCAATAACCGCACTGAGGCACGTCATGCTTGATCCAAGCTTTTTGAAGCGGATGAGTATTCGCACTACCGAGCGACTCAATGGTTGAAATTTGCTGACCGGCAATTGCCGACACCGGGGTGACGCAGGCGCGGCCTGGGGCGCCATTAACGTGAATGGTGCAAGCACCACAAAGAGCAACACCGCAACCAAATTTGGTACCAGTGAGCCCGAGCTCGTCTCGAATAACCCATAAGAGTGGGGTATCCGGTTCTGAATTGGCTGATACGGAACGTCCGTTCAGCGTAAAGCTAGTCGCCATGAATTCTCCTCGTTAAAATTTCTTGTCACCCAAATGGCTTGGGATCACTGAACCAGTGAAACTTCCTCCTCCACTGATATTCCGTAACAGTATCACTGAGTGAATTGCTTTCAAAGCAAAATCTCTGTCTAATGAAAGGCTTGGCGGCGTTTCTTGTGTTTGGACGCATGCACTTTGCTGCCACCTCTCTCGCTATCACGGGTCTTGTTTTCATGTGTACTCTCGCCTACATCCATCTCAACACGCCGAATCTTGAGACGATGGGCTTGTTTTACCGGGAGCAGCTCGCTCTACCTGCTACGTTTAAGCTTGATATGCGCACCGGTGAAGCCGAGTCTGTCTCTGGCATTGAGGCGCTTTTCGCAGCCGAAAGCCTGATGTTTTGTGGACACGAACGACAAATCATCTTAACTAAAGCCGATACACCCGGCTTGAGAGAAATTGGTTTGGAAGTAGCCGCTCCTCGGTGGCGTCCGGCTTGTCTCATTTTGAGAAAATTGGATGCTGTGACAGTAGAGCAACACCCGATCTTCAAAAAAGCCATGGCGCTCACGGACCCGGAAGGGAATCGGATTGTTTTCGGTGTGGGTTCCCGAGTGAATAAACGGGCTATTAAGGGGGAGATTAAGGGGGTTAATAAAGGCGTTAATAGTCAGGACGCTAACAGGCGAACGCCCATGCTTGCACGCCTGCAACATTTTGGCTTGGGCACGTCACGCATTTCCGAGTTGGCGGCGTTCTACCAGAATAAACTGGGCTTCGCGCTGTCTGACTATGTGACTGGCGAAGACCGCAAACTGCGCTCAACTTTTATGCGGGGCACCGAAGAGCATCATCTGCTGGCGCTGTTTGGCAATGGCCAACCGGGCTTAGATCATTTTAGTTTCGAGGCGCCGGATTGGAACGGGATTCGAGACTGGGCTGATCATTTTGCACAATTTGGGACCCAAATTTTTTGGGGTGCAGGGCGCCACGGCGTTGGCAATAACTTGTTTATCTTTGTGCATGACCCTGATGGAAACATGGTTGAAATTTCCGCAGAGTTAGAGCAAGTGCCTTTTGGTCGGCCGGCCGGACACTGGTCTTTTGATTACAAGGCCTTCAACCTGTGGGGGCCGGCCGCGATTCGCGTTTAGTGGCATTTAACCTTTCGGGGGATAATCTCGGTCTTTCTCCAATTTGGTACTAGCGCATCCCAATGGCTCAATACGTTTACACAATGAATCGCGTCGGCAAAATCGTACCGCCGAAGCGTCAAATTCTCAAAGATGTTTCCTTGTCTTTTTTCCCTGGTGCCAAGATTGGCGTCCTGGGGCTGAATGGCTCCGGTAAGTCCACGCTCCTCAAGATCATGGCTGGACTGGACACGGAGATCGAAGGCGAAGCTGTGCCGATGCCAGGATTAAAAATCGGGTATTTGCCTCAGGAGCCCCAGCTCGACCCGACCTTGACGGTGAAAGAAATCGTCGAAGAGGGCCTGGGAGACGTCATGTTCGCCCAGAAGAAGCTCGATGACATTTATGCGGCTTATGCCGAGCCGGATGCGGACTTTGATGCGCTTGCGGCTGAACAAGCCAAATACGAGGCCATTATCTCCACGGGTGGCAGTGACGCGGCCTACCAGATGGAAATTGCCGCCGATGCGCTGCGCTTGCCTCCGTGGGAAGCCAGTATTGCGCACCTCTCGGGCGGCGAGAAACGCCGTGTGGCGCTGTGCCGCCTCTTGCTCTCCAAGCCCGACATGCTTTTACTCGATGAGCCCACTAACCACTTAGATGCCGAAAGCGTTGAATGGCTGGAGCAGTTCCTCAAAAAATTCCCAGGGACGGTGGTCGGTATTACCCATGATCGTTACTTCCTGGACAATGCCGCTGAGTGGATCTTGGAGTTGGATCGTGGTTCCGGGATTCCCTGGAAAGGCAACTATTCGTCCTGGTTAGAGCAGAAGGGCGACCGTCTCAAGCAAGAAGAGTCTTCCGAGTCGGCCCGTCAGAAAGCTTTATCGAAAGAGCTGGAATGGGTCCGTCAGAATCCTAAAGGTCGCCAAGCCAAGAGCAAGGCCCGCTTACAGCGCTTCGAGGAACTGAGCTCATACGAATATCAAAAGCGTAATGAGACTTCTGAGATTTTTATTCCGGTCGCAGAGCGCCTCGGTGTATCGGTGATCGAGTTTAAAGGGGTCAGTAAAGGCTTTGGGGATCGTCTTTTGATTGACGATCTTAGCTTTGCCATTCCAGCGGGTGCCATTGTGGGCATCATCGGCCCGAACGGTGCTGGAAAGTCGACCTTGTTCCGTATGATTCTTGGTACCGAAACACCGGAGAAGGGTGAAGTAAGCATTGGTTCAACCGTCAAGCTGGCATTTGTTGATCAAACGCGTGAAGCGCTAAGCGCCGAGAAATCGGTCTGGGAAGAAATTTCCGGCGGCTCCGACATTCTCACGGTCGGTCGGCACGAGATTGCATCCCGCGCCTACATTGGTCGCTTTAATTTCAAAGGCTCTGACCAACAAAAACAGGTCGGTTCACTTTCGGGTGGTGAGCGGGGTCGTTTGCACTTGGCCAAGACATTATTGGTGGGTGGCAACGTCTTGTTGTTGGACGAGCCTTCCAACGATCTGGACGTGGAAACACTGCGTGCTTTGGAAGATGCACTACTTGAGTTTGCAGGCTGTGCCTTGGTCATCTCTCACGACCGTTGGTTTCTGGACAAAATTGCTACTCATATCTTGGCCTTTGAAGGCAACTCGCAAGTCACTTTCTTCAATGGCAACTACCAGGAGTATGAGGCGGACAAAGTGCGTCGTCTGGGCGAAGAGGGGGCGAAGCCTAAGCGGATTCGGTTCAAGCCACTGGCCGGGTAAGGAAGCACTTAATCCTCGAACCTCTGCAGTGCCCTCAAAAGGCGATTTGGGGGCAAAACAAACGGGGTGCGAAACAAACCGCGGGGCGAAACAAACCAGGGCGATTTATCGCATACGTCCGGCTACCGCCCGCACCTTCCCCGGTGCGGCAAAATAAATTGTGAAGCAGGCAAACAAGCTGCATCCCATCGCGACCCAGTAGGCCGCGATATAGTTACCGGTGTAATCGAACAAGGCACCGGTAAACCACGGGCCGGCAGCTCCGCCACTGATGGCGATGAGCATCAGCACGCCAAAAATTGAACCATAGTGCTTACCCTCAAAGATCTCGGCAGGGATGGCGCCGAACACCGCCGTAATGCCGTACCCGATCAAGCCTTGAGCAAGGATCATGAAGTACAGCAAGGCCGAGTTTTGCCCCTTCCCTAAGGCAAGTAAGGCCAGGTAAGTGGCGATAAAGCCAAGGTTACTCAACACCCATACAAACTCACGGCCGATTCGGTCTGATAAATGACCCAGGGCGATTTGACCCGGGATCCCTGCCAGACTTACTGCTCCTAAGGCCCAAGCGGCGTCGGTGGCGGAGAAACCCACTTCGACCAAGTATTTGGTTTGATGCACCTGGACCGCATACCAGGCATACATCGTGCAAAAATATCCCGCCGCAAGCCACCAAAAGCGTGTCGTTCGCAAAGCTCGCGCTAGGGTCCAATCGATGGCTGCCCACTGAGCGTCGATGATATTGGTTTTGGGCTTTGAGGTCGGGTTTGGGGTGCTGTTCGTCTCAAGGCCTATCGCGCCGCCCTCCTGCGCACCATCCGGCAAAAGCCCAAGCTCTTGCGGCTTCTTACGCAATAAGAACGTTGCGGGAAATCCGATGGCGAGGACGGTGATGGCGAGCATGATGCAGGCATGTCGCCAGCCCTGTGCATCCATAAGCTTTTGCATCCAGGGAAGAAGCACAATCGAACCAATGCCCACACCCGAGAAGGCAATGCCCATTGCGAGGCCACGTCTTTGCACAAACCAATTTGGAAGGTAGAGCGACTGTCCGCTGTAGCCGAGACAAACGCTACCCACACCAATCAACACACCCAAGGTGAGATAAAGGTGCCAGGGCTGATGGGCCAAAGTGGCGAGATACAGGCCCGCAACAATCGAAGTGACGCCGATTTGTGCGACTAACTTCGGTCCCTTCAAGTCCATCAAGCGGCCCAAGAGCGGGCTACCGAAGGCAGAGATCAGAAAGCCGAAGGAGAAGGCACCGGCGATAACACTTCGGTCCCAACCGAACTCGCTGAGAATCGGCGGCAGTAAAAGTGAAAAGGCGGTGCGCGCGTTGACCCCCATCGCCATCGTGACGAAGGCCACGGCGATGATCACCCAACCATAGTAGAAGGGAAGACGCTGCGCAAGTTTTTGGATGACAGGCAAGTCAGTGCTCTGCAAGACGTGGGATAGTGGGCGGCATGCTCAAGACCATCATACGGAAAATTTGGCGCGCGTACCTGAGTCCACTAGTTCAAGCGAAATTAACTCAAGCGAAATTGATTGGAGGGAATCAATGCCCGGAATTAATGCCCGGAACGGCGCCGATGAAAGCGACCCCATAGTGGGTAACATCACACGATCAGTTGTCGATTGGGTAGCGAGGAACATGCCTATGAAAGAGAGTCACTCCGAGTTTGTCACTATCCGTGGATTGAAAATTCATTTTCGGTGTTGGGGAGATCCGTCCGCGCCGCTCTTGATCATGTTGCATGGCTATCAGGACGAGTCTGCATCCTGGCAATTCACAGTCGATGCGATGCAAGGCCCATGGCGGGTAATCGCGCCGGATTGGCGAGGCTATGGCCTGTCTGAGTGGACCGGTTCTGATTCATACTGGTATCCAGACTACCTAGCTGATCTTGACCACATGCTGGAACATTTGTCGCCTGATCGTCCAGTTCGAATCGTTGGCCATAGCCTGGGAGCCAATATCGCCGCCGTTTATGCCGGACTGAGGCCCGACCGAGTCAGCCATTTGGTGAATGTAGATGGCTTTGGTCCACCCATGATGCGCCAGGACCCCGCGCCGCGCAGGCTTGCGAAGTGGCTGGCTCAATTACATGACGACACGCCGCAACGCCCTTATTTGGATTTCGAAGAATTCGCGCTGCGCATGCAATCAGAGAACCCGCGTCTAACGGACGAGCGTGCGCGTTTTATCGTGCGACATTGGGGCAGGGAGGAGGACGGCGGTGTCGTGCGCCGAGCCGACCCAGCGCATAAACGTATCAACCCCTTGCCGTTGACTCAGGATGAGGTCACCGCGTGCTGGCGGCAAACCAGCGCCTCGGTGCTTTGGATTGATGGTGCCGCCTCGGGACTCATGGCCCGTTTGAGTGCCTTGCCAAGCGAGTTTGAGGATCGCGCCGGTGCCTATCAAGACCTGCAGATTCGTCATGTCGACGATGCCGGTCATAACGTCCATCACGACCAACCGGAGGCTTTGGCGCGCCTGCTTGAAGAGTTTATGGCTGATCGTTGAAGCCACTGTCGATCAGATAGGGCGGCGCCAAGACTCAGCCGAGCCTCGACCAAGACACCGCCTTAACTAGGCCAAATGGCCTAGTTACAAACCGTCTGTTTTGAGATAAATTCGGGTCCAACTCGGCCTGCAGGTTTATCAGAATTAGACGCTCTTGCGTTTGTCCTGGGTCGGAAAAAGGATTTCGGGCATGTATTTCGTTGAACTGAAAATTCTCCGCGACCGTGGTGCAACCGTCACGCTTTATCGACAGGCTTCGCATAGTGTTCATCAATCCCTTTACCAAGCCCTGGGCGCTCTCCTTCGGCCGTTCTTCGAGGACAACGGCTTGGTTGATATTGGAAGCGCTCGTTTGCCTCAATTGATGACCGAATTAACTTGCCTGCGCAGTGAACCCCTGCCGACGCGCGAAGCGCTGCGTCTTGAAGCGCGTCTTTCCTGTGCATCGGAAGTAGGTTTTAGTGTGGACTACAATTTTTATGCGGAATCGGACGCTCGGCTGCTTGAGGCTTGGCGCTCACTCCACCTTTTCTACGATCTTGCGTTGGAACAGCCCCTGGTGTTTCAGACTTCGCTGAAGGATCGAAGTATCGGCCGGATCGGGCCGGAAAGTGCACGAGTCGTAACGTACAGCGCGCCGCCCATATCGCGCATTGAGTCAAACAATCCTATCGCTAATGGTTTGCGGGAACGGCTTGTTGTTCAAGAGAGAAGGGCGCTGCTCAAGGCGCTCGCAGTAGGCTGAAAACGCGGGATAAAGCTCGCGCAGTGCAAGTTCGGGATATCGAACCGCAAGGTAACCCGCGGCGCTCGCAGCCGCAATGTCGCCCAAACCAAATTTCTCTCCCACCGCCCATTGCCTGTTGCCAATGAGCGCCGCCATTTCCCGCATGCCTCCCTCAATCTTGCGGCGTTGACGGGCCAGCCAGGGCGCACTCGCGCCCGCCTCGCGCAGACGCTCAAAGTGGGTCAGCACCACGGCATCGCACACCCCGTTGCACAGCACGTCAAGCTTTTTAGCCGCAAGAATGCCGTCGACGTCCGTAGGCAACAAGGGCGTTTGCGGGTACTTAAGCTCGAGCCAATCCAAAATGTAGCTCGATTCATAAACGCTGCTACCGTCTTCCAAGACGAGCACCGGCAATTTTTCCAGCGGGTTGTATTTCGGTGTAGCGGTGGTGCTGTTCCAGGGCACCTCGGTGATTAGCTCGAAGGGGATGCCTTTTTCGGCAAGGGCAATGCGTACTTTACGAGCGTAGGGGCTGGGAGTTGCGCTGATGAGTTTGAGCATAGTTGCGTCTCGAGGGGTCGAAAAAAGAGGTTAGTCCAGCTATTCGGCAAGCACTTGAGCGAATAATTCTAATGATGCACAAGCGAAGGCGACCATATTTTTGAGCCGATCTGCATCCCCGGTTCTTAGGGTGATCACGCGTTCAATCGGTCCCGCAACGGCCAAGCAACTATGCCCAGCAGGATCTCCGTAGGGGTTGCCGCTTGGGCCTGTAGCGCCCGTTTCAGAAATACCCCAAGTGGCCTCAAAGCGTCGGCAAGACGTTTGGGCCAGCAAAAGTGCATAAGGTTCGCTGGCCGATCGGATACCGCTCACCGAAGGATTAGGTAAGTCCATCAGCAATTGTCGGGCGCGACGCGTGTAGACCACGGCACCGCCAAGGAAATAGGCTGAAGCGCCCGGTACGGCCAGGAGTGCAGCAGAAATGAGCCCGCCGGTTGACGATTCCGCAACCGCGACGCTTTCACCTCGTGCCTTCAAAAGATTGCCGACCTGTAGGCCTAGCGCGAGTAGTTCTTTGTCCATGGCTTACTTTGTTCAATGTCTGGAGTAGTGGGGTCAATCATACGATTTGATGCGGGGCGGGCGGTAGGTAGAAAGGCATTGATCAGGGCTTCTTCCACACCAAGCCAAGCAGCGCGTCTCCATTACGAAAGGCCACTCGCTCGGCCAGTGCGTTCGGCAAACCGGAAAGCCAGCCTCTAGAGTATGTGGCGTGGTCACCAATATAGAGCAGCCTTTCGGGGGTAAATGTGTCCGTGCCCACCATGAAGCGATCCGGGAATTGCTGAATAAGCTCAAGCCATTGCGGATTGATCTGGCCCGGGTTGCCCATGTCCGTGCGGTAGGCGAGGTCGCTCCATAAATTCTTGTTCTTGGCGAGCATCTCGCCGATCATTTCCGGTGTGGTGAAACCGCCATGTGCCCAAAGAATGCGAACCTGGGGGTCGTGCTTGATGAGCCGCTCGATGGCATCGCGATCCGAGTGAGCATGCAAGAGGATGTTGTACTGCTTGGCCAATTGAACGATACGCCATCGTCGATACTGCCGGGGGCCATCGCGCCTGACACTAAGGCGCGACTCAAACCGGCTTTGCGCATGTGCTCAATTAACTGGGCTGGCGGAACAATTTCGAAGGCGTCATGCGCGTAATGAATATGGGCGTCGAAGATCGGCAAGCGAGGGCCAACTTTAGTTTCTATTGATGGACGGGAGGGCTCGTCCGCCGCAAGCGCTGGCTTTGGTAGCCCGATCATACCGAAAATTGCTGCACCTGCACCCATGACATATTGAAGCGTTCGCATACCTTGTTGGTCCCGATAAAGGCTCCAGGAAAGTGACTAGAGCAAGTACTATTTTAGAACACGTAGCAAGCCATTGTTACCCCAAGCCGTGCGCTTAGTCCTATATTTACGCTTTCTGAGATTCCCGCGGATCTAGAAATACACAAAGAAAAATAGAAGGAGACAAAGCTTGGCGAAACTCATTCATACCATGATTCGCGTATTTGACTTGGATCGCTCGTTCTCGTTTTACTCGCGCGCTTTCGGTATGCGCGAATCCCATCGCCTGGACTTCCCCGATTTCATGCTGGTCTATCTGCGCGGTGCGGATACTGATGCCGAGATTGAACTCACGGTCAATAAAGGCCGCACCGAACCCTATGTTCATGGCGACGGCTATGGGCACATTGGCTTCGCAGTGACCGATATCGTCGGCACCCGCGGTCAGGTTGAAGTACTCGGCTTCGCACCAACGCCCATCAAGGAGTTTCGTCAAGGCGAGGTTCTCCTAGCGCGCTTTTTCTTTGTTGTTGATCCCGATGGTTACAAAATCGAAGTGCTCGAACGTACGGGGCACTACCAATAGTTCACTCACACTAAAAAGAAGGAAGGTAGGTAGGCATGAAAACTATTTTGCTCAAGTCTGAAATGGAGCCGCTGGTGGCCATCACCCCGATTTTCGTCAAATCCGATGCACCGCTGGCGCGACGGGAATTCCTGAAGGGAACTGCGGTCCTGACGGGTGTTATTGCACAGGGGACGACCCTGTCGATGTTGACGCCTTCGCTGACCTGGGCCGCGGAACTATCGGTCCTCAACGAGGTTGAGGGAAAGTTCCTGCTGCGCCTCACCCAGGTTATATTTCCCCATAAAAAAATGCCCGAGGCCATCAACGCCATCGCAGTGAAGGATTTGGACGGCACCGCCAAAGATGCAAGCACTGCGAAAGATATGCGTGACGGTATCGCCGCGCTCAACAAGGCCGTTGCGGGCGGTGACTGGATAAAGGCCTCGCCTGCGGATCAACTCGCTGCGGTCAAAGCCAATACCGCCTTGCCGCTTTTTCAGAAGGTGCGCGGCCAATGCATTACCTCCCTCTATGACAACCAACTCGCCTACGCGCACTTCGGGTATGAGGGCGAGGCTTTCAACAAGGGGGGCTACATCACGCGCGGGTTTAACGACCTGAAGTGGCTGCCCGATCCACCGCTCGCGGCTAGTCCTGCACCCTATATGTAATTGAACCGGGATTTTCCATTAGAGAAAGTTCACGGTGAATAAAGAGGAGTAAATTCAGCCGGTCTGTCGAATTTTGTCGAGGCATCCCAGAGGCCTTGCATCCATGCTCGTTGCTGCATGGCGATCGCCATATTCAGGATGGGT
>JANOPA010000039.1:0-109392 GCA_031421635.1 Betaproteobacteria bacterium
ATTCGCTCGCCACGCCAAACGGCCAGAAGGTGACGATCCTGTTCGAGGAACTGCTCGCAGCGGGGCATAGCGGGGCCGAATACGATGCCTGGCTGATCAGCATCGGCAAGGGCGACCAGTTCGGCTCGGGCTTTGTCGCGATAAACCCCAATTCCAAGATCCCCGCGCTGGTGGACCGTTCAGGCCCGGAACCGCTGCGGCTGTTCGAAAGCGGCTCGATCCTGTTGCATCTGGCCGAGAGGTTCGGCGCTTTCCTGCCGGCTTCGGGTCCGGCGCGCGCAGAAACCATCAACTGGCTGATGTGGCAGATGGGCTCGGCACCCTTTTTTGGCGGCGGATTTGGCCATTTCTTCGCCTATGCGCCGGAAAAATGGGAATATCCGATCAACCGCTTTGCCATGGAGGTCAAACGCCAGTTGGATGTGCTTGACCGGCATTTGGCGGAGAACGAATACATGGCCGGTACGGACTACACCATCGCCGATATCGCGATTTGGCCCTGGTACGGAGCCTTGGCAAAGGGTCTGCTCTATAGCGCGGGTGAGTTCTTGCAGGTGGAAGACTACAAACACGTGCAACGCTGGACCCAGGCAATTGCGGAGCGTCCAGCCGTTAAACGGGGGCGCATGGTGAATCGTGCCTTTGGTGAGCCATCGAGCCAACTGCATGAGCGCCATGAGGCCAGCGATTTCGAGACCCAGACTCAGGACAAGTTAAAGCCCGAAGAGGGCAAGACCCGGCCAGCAAGTTAAAATCGCGGGTTATGAGCAAAATTCTTCTCTCTCTGCCTAAGGGCGAACGCGTGGGCATTGCCTTTTCTGGTGGCCTGGACACCTCTGCAGCCTTGGCGTGGATGCGCGACAAAGGGGCCGTCCCCTTTGCCTACACCGCCAATTTGGCTCAGCCCGACGAGTCGGACTATGAGGACATTACTCGCAAAGCAATGGCTTACGGCGCTGAAAAGGCTCGCCTGGTAGATTGCCGCGAGGCCTTGGTTCAAGAAGGTCTGGTCGCCCTGCAATGCGGTGCTTTTCACATCAGCAGCGCCGGCCGCACCTACTTCAACACCACCCCGCTGGGTCGCGCGGTGACTGGAACCGTCCTGGTGAAGACGATGCAGGAAGACAACGTCAACATCTGGGGCGACGGGTCAACCTATAAAGGTAACGATATTGAGCGCTTCTACCGATATGGCTTGATGGCCAATCCGGCGCTGCGCATTTACAAACCCTGGCTCGATCAAGATTTTGTGCGCGAACTGGGCGGTCGCAAGGAAATGAGCGAATGGCTCAACTCGCACGGCTTTGATTACAAGATGAGCACCGAGAAGGCCTATTCGACTGACTCCAACATCTGGGGCGCGACTCACGAAGCCAAGGATTTGGAGTTTCTCAACAAGGGCCTGCGTATTGTCAATCCGATTATGTCGGTGAAGCATTGGGATCAAAGCATCGAAATCAAATCCGAAGAAGTCACCATTGCTTTCGAGGAAGGGTTTCCGGTGTCAATCAATGGTCAGCACTGGGCAAGCCAGGTTGATCTAGTGATGGAGGCAAATCGCATTGGTGGACGGCATGGTCTGGGTATCTCGGATCAGATCGAAAACCGCATCATTGAAGCGAAGAGCCGAGGCATCTACGAAGCTCCGGGAATGGCACTGCTCTACATTGCCTATGAGCGTCTGATTGCCGGCATTCATAACGAAGGCACTATCGACAATTATCGTACCTTGGGCCGTAAACTGGGTCGTCAGTTGTACGAAGGGCGCTGGTTTGATCCACAAAGTTTGATGCTGCGCGACACCTTGCAAAAATGGGTGGGTCGGGCCGTGTCCGGCGAAGTGACGATTGAGTTGCGCCGCGGTGATGACTATTCCATCCTCGACACTCGAAGTGAGAATTTGACCTATCACCCGGAACGACTGTCGATGGAGAAAGTGGCGGATGAGGCCTTCACGCCTTTGGACCGGATTGGTCAGCTTCAAATGCGCAACCTAGACATTCTGGATTCACGAGACAAGCTTGGCGTGTATGCCCGTGTGGGTGTGCTGCCTTCGGGTACCAGTGCGGCCGGCTTGCTTGAAGACAAAATGGGCAAGCCGAAAGCAAACTAGCCGCGAGCACAGAAGTACGCGCCATCCGATCTAACGTAGCGTGCGCGGACCAGAGGGAACTAGTCCAAGTACGCGCCGTTGTTAAGCATTCGTCACAATGCGACTTCGCTGCGGCAGTTCTTTGTCCACGCCAGCACCTTGACCCACGCTCAAGCCGCCCATCGTTGCGCGGTTATCGATGTCAAATGTAGCGGCATCAGCGGCTCGCTCATCGCGCAACTGCTGGTAAAGGCCAAGACTGCGCAACTCTTGATCAAAGCTCGGTTGGAGCCTACGCATTTGCTTCAACTGGTAGGAGTCCAACAGTGCGATTTGATCGGTGACAAAAAAATCATACATTGGCTTGAGCAATCTCAAGCATACGCCAGCCAGCGCAAACCAAACAATCAACCACGCGATCATCCAGGCGCGAAACATTTCTTCGCCCTCTGCGCTGCCCTGTGTCGCCAGACGAAACCCGCCAATCAGGGAGGCTAAACCGGTCAACCCAATAATAGCGACAGAACGGTTCGTGACTATTTTTCTCGCTGTGGCGGCAAAACACGCATAACCAGAAATACTACTTACGACATAGCGGGAGCGGGTGCTTGAGCTGCTCATATCAAACTCCTTCGTGGGCAATTAAAAAAGCAGAACTTGGTTGCTGGTACAAAGATAGGCTCGCGCTTGTTATAAATCCAATTAGGTGTTTGTATATGTGCCATTAATAAAGTTATGTGACTAGGGTCAAGTCGTTGGGGCGGCAGAGGCACAAAGGGCTTGCCCGTTTTGAGCTCTGGCGCCGAATCGCCTCTCAGTCGCGCTCGAAATTCAGATGACGCCTTGAGAAGGGCTTGGCAGGATAAAATCCAAAGATGATGCCCAGTCCCATAAACCACCCGCAATTGCAAAACACCAACCCGCACTGGCAGGATCGTTTCAGCCTGCTTCTCGAATCCACGGGTGAAGGTATTTTCGGAATTGATTTAGCCGGTAACTGCACCTTCATTAACCGTGCCGGTGCAGAAATACTGGGCTATGATGCGCACGCCGTTCTGGGCCAAAACATGCATTGGCTCACCCATCATTCCCATCCGGATGGGTCGCACTACGCAGATACAGATTGCCCGATCTTCAACGCGTTTCGTCAGGGTTTACCGTGCAGGCTGGATACGGAAGTGTTCTGGCGACACGACCGTAGCGCTTTCCCCGTCGAATATTCGAGCTATCCGATTATGGACGGAAGCGTGGTCCGAGGTGCCGTGATCACGTTTGTCGATATCACGGAGCGTAAGCGGGCCGCCGACTCCTTGCGCAGGGCCAATGATGAACTCGAAATACGAGTCGATGAGCGTACTCAGGAACTCTCTGTGGCACTGGGGCAGTTGCGCGAGCTGGCGGCCTATTCGGAACGCATTCGTGAGGAAGAGCGCACGCGCATCGCTCGCGAGGTGCATGATGAGCTGGGTAGTCTTCTGGTGGCCCTGAAGATGGATGTCAATTGGCTAAGAAAGCGCTTAGGCGAAATCGCGCTTACGTCGCCACTGCCTGAGCGCATGCGCCACAAATGCGAGAACATGAACCGCTTGATTGAAGACGCGGTCCAAAATGTTGGCCGGATCATCACCGATCTTAGACCGAGTATTCTGGACCATCAGGGCTTGTGGGCAGCGCTTGAATGGCAGGCTCAGGAGTTTGTGCGAAGCGCCGAACTTCAACTTGATTGGAACCTTCGCGTTGAAGGCGCGGCCGAACTTCCCGAGCCTGTGGCTATTGCCGTCTTTAGAATCTTTCAAGAAATGCTCTCCAACATTGGTCGTCACGCTCAGGCATCGCGGGTTCGAATTGATATTGCAGCCGGAATCGCAGTCGATGGCTGCGCCTTGTCCTTGCGAGTAGAAGACGACGGCTGCGGAGCCGTTCCGGAAGCCTTCGACGCGCCCACCTCTTACGGCGTGATGGGCATGCGCGAACGTGCTCGAACCATCGGCGGCACCATCAGTATTCAAAGCGTTTTAAAACAAGGCTCAGTGTTTGAACTGCGTTTACCGGTATGAGTGACAAGCCCATTCGTGTCTTGATTGGTGATGACCACCGAATCGTGCGTGAAGGACTCAAGCAAGTGCTTGCGGATGCGCCCGAAATGCAGGTGATGGCCGAAGGATCGAACGGTCAACAAGTGCTTGATCAGGTCGCTCAACTGATGCCGGAAGGTCTGGACGTGGTGCTGCTCGACATCGCCATGCCGGGCCGCGATGGGCTGGATGTTCTGCAATGCTTGCGACAGGCATGGCCCAAACTACCGGTGCTGATGTTGAGTACGTACCCTGAGCAGCAGTACGCAGTACGTTGCATCAAGCTAGGCGCCGCAGGGTATTTGAACAAAAGCGCCGATCCTGACGAAATGATTACCGCGCTACGCAAGGTGGCCGCAGGCGGCATCTATGTCACGCCGCTGACGGCTGAAGCGCTGGCCAATGCAGTCGGTTCATCCTCCAGAACTGGGCATGAATCGCTTTCCCACCGCGAACACCAAGTTTACCGTATGCTTATTGAAGGTTTGAGCGTGAACCAGATTGGTGCGCAACTGGCCCTTGCCTCGAATACGGTGAGCACTTATCGTGCAAGAATCTTGGAAAAGACCGGGACAAGGAATGACGTCGAACTCGCACTTTACGCAGAGCGGCAGTCTTCGACAGGTCGATAAGGCCGCGTACGCGCAATCTTGTAGTGCCTCCCCTACAAGACATGGAAGCACTATCAACGACTTACCTCAATTCGCCCGCTTTTGCGGCGTCGGCCTCAAGCTGGCGCGTTGCTTGCATAAGGCCTTTGGATCGATCCAATTTCTTATACAAGAGGCATGCCATGTTGACGACAAAGTCAGGACCCGAAGAGACCAGCCCGAACCCGGTCGCCAAGACTTACGACCCCTATAATCCAGACCGGCCTCTGATGATGCGCTGTGCCTGTGGCGAGGATCACGCCCCCACTGAACACATCAAGGCGCGGGTGCAAGCACAAAGCGATGAGGCCTTGTCTCAGGACTTTATTGAAGCCTCATTGATGAAAGCTATCTTTCCGATTGAGAGCGTGCGTCGCCGCTTCTTGCAAGCCGTGGGTGCCAACACAGCGCGCGCCGCCATTGCCTCGTTGCTGCCCTTGCCGGCCTTGCAAGCTATGGCGCAAGATAAGGGTAGCCTTGAAAAGAAGGATCTCAAGATTGGTTTTATTGCCATCACCTGCGCGAGTCCTCTCATCATGGCCGACCCCTTGGGTTTCTATAAGAAGGAAGGTCTGAATGTTCAATTGAACAAAACGGCTGGCTGGGCCTTGATTCGCGACAAAATGCTGAACAAAGAGCACGACGCGAGCCACTTTCTCTCGCCGATGCCACTTTCGATCTCGATGGGTCTGGGTTCTAACCAATCCCAGATGCGGGTCGCCACCATTCAAAATACCAACGGCCAAGCGATCACTTTGCACGTCAAACACAAGGACAAACGCGATCCGAAGCAGTGGAAGGGCTTTAAGTTTGCTGTCCCGTTTGAATACAGCATGCATAATTTTCTGTTGCGCTATTACCTCGCCGAGAATGGTGTGAATCCCGACACTGATGTGCAGATACGCGTGACCCCACCACCGGAAATGGTGGCCAACCTACGGGCTGGAAATATTGACGGCTTTCTTGGCCCCGATCCCTTCAATCAGCGCGCGGTGTATGACGAAGTAGGCTTCATTCACATTCTCTCCAAAGAAATTTGGGATGGTCATCCTTGTTGTGCCTTTGGAATGAACGAAGAGTTCATCAAACAAAACCCGAATACCTACGCAGCGCTATTCCGTTCCGTGTTAACGGCTGCCAACATGGCCAACCAACCCAAAGATCGAGAATTGATTGCCCGGATCATCGCGCCCACCCAGTATCTCAATCAACCCGAAACCGTGCTGACACAAGTGCTCACGGGTAAGTTTGCTGACGGCTTAGGCGGCATCAAAACTGTTCCAGATCGCGCGGGCTTTGACCCGGTGCCCTGGCAAAGCATGGCGGTATGGATGCTCACCCAGATGAAGCGCTGGGGCTACGTGAAGGGTGATGTTGACTACAAGGGCATTGCGGAAAAAGTTTTCCTACTTACCGACGCGAAAAAATTCATGACGCAGGTGGGCATGAAACCACCCGAGGGTGCGTACAAAAAGTTTAAGGTGATGGGTAAGGAGTTTGATCCCGCCAAGGCCGACGACTACGCCAAGAGCTTTGCCATCAACAAGCTCGGTTAAGCACTACGATGATCAAGTCTCTGAACGGCAAGGCGGCCATTCTTTCGATCGTCCTATTGCTAGTCTTTCTGGGTATTTGGTATGCAGCTACCGAGTCCAGTACGGTCGCAGCAGGTGGCGGGCCTGCGCTCACCGCCGAGCAGATCGAGTATCAAAAGATGATGGGCAAAGACCCGGGCAATACCAAGGCCACGGGCTTTCCAACGCTCGGCCAAATGGGCAATGCCATCACCAAGCAGCTCTCAAACCCTTTTTACGACAACGGACCCAACGATAAAGGGATCGCCATTCAGTTGGGTCACTCGCTCGGTCGGGTTGGTCTTGGTTTTTTTCTGGCTGCGTTGGTCGCTATCCCGATGGGCTTTGTGATCGGCATGAGTCCCTTGCTCAGAAAGGCCTTTGACCCCTTCATTCAGGTGCTCAAGCCCATTAGCCCCCTCGCCTGGATGCCGCTCGCGCTTTACACCATTAAGGACTCGTCCATTTCGGGCATTTTTGTGATCTTCATCTGCTCGGTATGGCCAATGCTAATCAACACCGCCTTTGGTGTGGCCTCGGTCAAGCGCGAATGGCTCAACGTGGCTTCGACCCTGGCAGTGAACCCCCTGCGTAAAGCATTTCAGGTGATTTTGCCCGCTGCAGCACCGACGATTCTGACCGGGATGCGAATCAGTATGGGTATTGCATGGCTAGTCATTGTCGCCGCCGAGATGTTGGTGGGAGGCACCGGCATAGGCTATTTCGTTTGGAATGAGTGGAACAATTTGTCCTTGCCCAATGTGATCTTTGCCATCGGGGTGATTGGTGTCGTGGGCATGATGCTGGACCTGGCCTTTGCAAAACTTCAGCAGTGGGTGACCTATGTCGAATGATGCCCGCTTCGTGAAAATTGAGGGCCTGACCAAAACTTATGTGCCTGGTAAGCCAGTCTTTGCGAACGTCTCGTTTGCACTCGACAAAGGCGAGTTTGTCTGCATCATCGGGCACTCAGGCTGCGGCAAAACCACCGTGCTCAATGTACTTGCCGGCTTGGACAAGGCCACCGCAGGCCATATCTTCATGGACGAGCGCGAAGTTACCGCGCCGGGGCTGGATCGAGGGGTGGTGTTTCAAAGCCACGCGCTGATGCCTTGGTTGACTGTTCGCAAAAATATCGCTTTCGGTGTCGTGTCACGTTGGCCCGAATGGAGCAAGGCTCAGGTCAATCAGCAAGTCGAAAAGTTTGTGGGCATGGTGGGTTTATCGGAGGCGATCGACAAGAAACCTTCGCAACTTTCCGGCGGCATGAAGCAGCGCGTAGGTATTGCACGGGCCTTTGCTATTCAACCCAAGATGCTCTTACTCGATGAGCCCTTCGGTGCGCTCGATGCCCTCACTCGCGGCACCATTCAAGACGAGCTCATGAGCATCGTACGTGAGACTCAGCAAACCGTGTTCATGATCACCCACGACGTTGATGAAGCTATTCTGCTCGCCGATCGCATTTTACTGATGAGCAACGGCTCGGAGAGTAGCTCGGGTTATGTGCCCGGTGGCATCGCTGAGGTGGTCACCAATACTTTGCCTCGCAACCGCAAGCGGGCAGCGCTGCATCATCTGCCTGGTTACTACGAGTTGCGTAACCATATTGTCGACTTTCTTGTGTCTCGCGCCCTAGCTGGCGCGAACCACTAACCTTGTACTTTTAAATCCAATACTCTTAACCAGGAGCAAGTATGAATCGTCTCGAAGTGTCCGAAAAAATTATCTCGACCAAAGTAGCGAAAGGCATGAAGTGGTCCGATATTGCCAAGAAAGTCGGTGAGTCCAAAGAGTGGGTCACCGCCGCATGCTTGGGCCAGATGACCTTGACAGCAGCCCAGGCCAAGATCATGGGAAAAATCTTCGGCTTGAACGCTGAGGAACAAAAGTGGCTGCAAATTGTGCCTTATAAAGGCTCATTACCCACACCCGTTCCTACCGACCCGCTCATTTATCGTTGGTACGAGATCGTCAGCGTCTATGGCACCACCATTAAAGAATTGATCCATGAAGAGTTTGGCGACGGCATCATGAGCGCGATCGACTTTTCCATGGACATTAAGCGCGAGCCCGACCCAAAAGGCGATCGCGTGAATGTTGTTCTGTCCGGCAAGTTCTTGCCCTATAAGACTTACTAAGTGCCTCGTCACATTAAACCCTCGCCCGGCTGAACATCACCCCAAATAGGATTGACGCGTTATGAGCACAACACCGGTTTCTCGCCCACCTCTGCCACCGTTTACAGAAGCCACTGCGATCCAAAAGGTTCGCATGGCGGAAGACGCCTGGAACTCCCGTGACCCAGACCGGGTGGTGGGTGTTTACACCGACGACACGCGCTGGCGCAATCGTGCCGAGTTTCCCGTGGGGCGTGAAGCTGTGCGTCAATTCCTTCAACGAAAATGGACAAAGGAACTCGACTACCGCTTAATCAAGGAGCTGTGGGCCTTCACCCATTCTCGTATTGCCGTGCGCTTTGCATATGAGTGGCATGACGATGGCGGGCAATGGTTTCGCAGCTATGGCAACGAGAATTGGGAATTCAATGAGTCCGGGTTGATGCAGCGTCGCTTTGCCAGCATTAATGACCTGCCACTTCTCGAGTCCGAGCGAAAGTTCCTTTGGCCGCTGGGTCGGCGGCCGGATGAGCACGCCGGGCTAGAGGAGCTGGGGTTGTAAGAGAGCGAAATTGGTGCGAGGAATGAGAGTCTCCTGGAATTATCGGGTACGTTAATTGCAACGCGACGCGCCGCGAGGCCCGAAGATCTTCAAACGCAGCCCCGTAAAACACCAGTGATCGGCAATGACTTTGTGCAATTGATCAGCTCACAGATCGACACTTGGCGCGCTGTGGAGAGAGCGGCTAATGTCGAAGTGATTACATAATTTTTCGCGCTGGTTTGGCAAGCCTGTGATTCAAGGAGGACGACACCTTAATGACCCCACAATATTTCGGCACCTTATCGTCTCACGGTCGCTTTGACTACCAGGGCATTCATCGACGCAAATCCTACCGCTGGCCAAACAGTGCAGGCCTCGCCGTCTACCTCTTTAAACCAAAGTATCGTCGGTGGGCAGTCCTAACAGTACCCGCCCCGCCAACTCATAGCTGGCAGGCGCAATCATCATGTGTGCGGTCATGGTTTGAGCATCCCGCAATTTGCGTTGCATGATGTTCTCTGTAAAGACCGCCGCGCCGCCGCACAGGTCCTGCGCGTCGCGACAGACTTCCGCCGCAGTGCGCGTCATATGGGTCGCAGCCAAGCGCAACTTGCCACGAGTCTCCAAGGTAATGCGGCGTTCACTTTGAGCGGACTCCCAGGCTTGGGCGACTTCATCAAAAAGAAAGGCGCGCGCTGAGCGCAGGCGTGCATCCATCTGAGCGTAAGACTGTTGCACGGGAGCGCGATCGGCCAGCACCTTGCGCGCGCCTGCCGTGCGAACTCCGCCAGCGAATTCACGAAACTCATTGAGTGTCGCTCTCGCATTGCCCGAGGCGACCGCTGCAATGCCGAGCGCCAATAAACCGAAAACCGGAAACACATACAGCGCACCCTCCGACTGCGGCTTGTCAATTAACAACGACACGCTACGTTGTCGAGGTACTCGAATATTGCTGACCTTCATATCACCGCTACCGGTACCACGTAAGCCCATGGTATGCCAGGTGTCGATCAGCTCCGCATCCGAAGCCGGGAAAATCATCGCGCGAATTTCTGGGGTTCCATTGGCGAGCTTCCTAAGCTCACCACCCTCAATCACCGTGCAACCGCCATTAAGCCACTGACAATTGTGGCTTCCACTGGCCCACCGCCAGTGTCCACTCACTTGAAAATGATCGTACTCCAAAACCGCTTGGCCCATCGGCGCGAAGACGCCGCCGGTGATAATTTCATTGCCCTCACCATAAACATCACGGGCAATATCTGGCGGCAGATAGGCCGAATAGACCCCCGAGGTCGCGCCTATCATGGCGCACCAGCCGACCGAAGCTTCTGCCTCACCCAGGGCTTCGATCGTTTGTAGAAAAACCGCGGGAGAACACTCAAGCCCGCCAATACTGCCTGGCCTGAGCATGCGATACACACCGATGTCAGCCATGCTTCGAGCGAGTGTCGAAGACATGCGTCGCGCTCGCTCCATTTCGTCGGCTTGGGCCCTGATGGCGGGAGTTAATTCTTTAGCTTGTGTGACGATATTGTGATGATCGTTTGATGGGTTCAAGTTTCCGCCCCTATTGACCCTACCTGCACAATGCGTCGCCCGAAACTTTGGCCCGTAAACAAACCGATGAAGGCTGCAGGCATTGCATGAATGCCCTCGAAAAGCTCCTCTTTCCACGCGAACTGGTCTTGCTCGATCCAAGTCGCGATTTGCTCTTGGGCGATGCTAAATTGCTTGAGATCGTCAAACACTAAGATCCCTTCCATGCGCAGGCGCTTGGCAATGAAGTGTCGGGTATTAAAAAGGCCGGGCATGTCAGCCGCGCTGCGATTGTAGTCCGCCACTTGGCCCGAGACGACAATACGGGCTCGCGGGCGCAGTAGCGGTATGGCGAGATCAATCATGGAGTTGCCGACATTGTCGAACAGTACGTCGAAACCCTCTGGGCAGGCAGCCGAAGTAATCAAAACCCTAGAGCCCTCACTGACTTCACCAACACGCTTCATGCCAAACCAAGCAGTCATTCCGGGGATGCCCAAGACACCAATCCAGGTGGACAGTGCCACACCTCGCTTAGCCAAATTCGAGGAAGTCGTGGTGCCACGCGCGTCCAGTGACAATCCAGATTCGACCCATCTCGGATCAATCTTCTGGAGATAACCTCTGCCATCAGAAATCTGCAAATCCGCCCAACCTGAGGCATGAACTACCCATGTCCCCTTTGAGTATTTTGGATGTTTGCTTGCGCTGACCCAACCCATCGCGAACGAGGAAATCATCTCCCCAGCCTTAAGGTTCGCGGTATAACTCACCCCGGCGGAAAGTCGTGAACGCGTACCGGGGTCGACCGAACAGTAGACGTTTCGAATGAGGAACTGGCCGTCCAAAAGCTCCGAAAGCTGAAAGGTTTCGAATCTGAAGTCGCTCAGCTTCGGTACACCTTGAATGGGCGCATTCAGGACAATACGCTGGGCCGTAATTTCGCTCATCTCATACTCTAAGCGACCGCGGGGCGAGCGGGTACAAGGTAATGCAACTCCGCGAAGCCAGTCCCAACCGCCCGCACCGATAACAACGTCAATGGAGGAAAGGCAATCTGACGAGGCAACAATGGTCGCCCTTTACCTAAAGTCACGGAGCCAACCTGGACAAAGATTTCGTCGAGCAAGCCTGCATCAAAAAACTGCCCCACCAAATCACCTCCGCCAACCAACCAGATATTTTTGTCGCCAGCCGCACGCCTCATTTGTTGATGAACAGGTCGAACATTTCCGCGCACAAAGTGAATGTTCGCCTCAGAAATCTTAGGAAGATCGCCATGCGTGAACACCCAGGTCGGATGCGAATAAGGCCAAACTCCTTTCTCACCACCTGGCGGATCAATGAGGTGATTGATCATCCATAGATAGGTTGATGCGCCCATGGCTAAAGCACCCACCTGTTTGATGAATTCCGGATAGCTGGTTTGATTCACATCGCCAAGTTGAAACAGCCAATCGAGTGAATGATCTTCAGTGGCGATGTAGCCATCAAGGCTACTGGCCGTGTAATACTGAGTTTTCATCTGAGCTCATCAAGCGAAGAAAAATAATGGCCGCCTACTGCTCGGCGCGAATTCCGGTCTCTTGCGACATTCGCTTCCACTTGGCCAATTCCTTGGCCACGAAGTCGCCGAATTCGGCGGCCTTCATGGGTGCGTAAAAGCCCCCGGATTGCTTCACAAACTCGCCCATGTCGGGGCGAGCCATGGTCTTGATCGCTTCGGCATTAAAGCGCTCGATAATTGCCGGTGGGGTACCTGCTGGAAAAAAGAAGCCGGCAAAGCTCGGTACCTCCAGCCCAGGATAGCCAGCCTCTGCAAAGGTGGGGGCACCCGGGAATCGAGGCAGCCGGTGGGGTGCCATTGCAGCCAGGGCAATCAGTTTGCCACTCGTCACCATTTGCTCGGTTTCCGCGGTATAGCCAACCGATATGGTGATCTGACCCGAAGCCGCATCCAGCAAGGCTGCAGCGCCGCCTTTATAGTGAACCGGGCGCACCTGAATGCCCAACGCTTTGCCAATCATCATGCAAGCAAAGTGCTGCACTCCCGATTGGCCGCTGGTGCCACAGGTAATATCGTCCGGCTTGGCCTTGGCAAACTGCAATAGATCGGCGATGGACTTTATGCCCGTGGCGGCGCGAGCCACAAACATCGGGTAACCCATGGTCCCTAAGGCACCCCCATTGAAATCCTTCACAGGGTCGTAGCGCACCGAACCCCCAGCGCCTGGAAATGCAACCATCGGGTTCATCCCGCCATACATAAGCGTGTAGCCGTCAGCCGGGGCCTTGGAAACCGCTTCGGCAGCGATGCTACCGGAGGCGCCCGGACGATTCTCAACCACCACGGGCTGCTGAAAGGCTTCGCTCAGGCGCTGAGTGTAGCGCCGAGTCCAAATATCATTGATGCCTCCGGCGGGTCCGTCGACGATAACCTTGATCGGACGCATCGGATAGGTTTGGGCTTGTGCCACAGGGGCGCCCAAAAACACCGCGCTGACTAACAATTCGATTGTAAGCAACCCTATTGTTTTCATTCGTGCTCCTCTTTTTTATGTGCTGTGTGCAAACGCTACCTTACAACAAAATGATGCCGAGTGATACCGAGTGATACCGAGTGATTCCTAGCTCGCCCTGAGCGCAAACTGAACCATCCATAATGAAACAAGCCCCGGCACAGGCTCTTCGCAACATCAATGGCGCATCGCAAGGAATGTGCCAAGGAAGCTTGAAACAAAATTGCGGTAGCATCCATTCATTAGACGCCGCAAAAGGACAACGCCATGGGTTCAATGATCACTTTCACTCGCCCCGACGGGCAAAGCGTGCAAGGCTATTTGGCAGAGGCCAGTAAACCCCTCGGCTCCTTAGTCGTCATTCAAGAATGGTGGGGTTTAAATGATCAGATCCGTGGTGTGGCTGATCGTGCGGCAGCCGCGGGTTTCACGTCGTTGGTGCCCGATCTCTACCGCGGCAAGTCGACCGTTGAGGCCGAAGAGGCCCACCACTTAATGACAGCCCTTAACTTTGCCGACGCAGCGTCGCAAGATGTGCGCGGCGCGGTGCGCTACCTTGCACAGTCCGGCGGCAAGGTCGGAGTCACCGGTTTTTGTATGGGCGGAGCGCTGACGATTTTGTCTCTGACGATGGCCCCAGAAGCTCATGCGGGTGTGGTTTGGTACGGCCTGCCACCGTTAGAGTTTGTGGACGCCGGCAAAATCACCGCCCCCATGATGGCGCATTGGGCGACGCAAGATCAGGCTTTTCCAATTGCCAGCGTCGATGCACTTGAAGCGAAGCTCCAAGCCGCCAATGTAAACCTAGAGTCACACCGCTATCTGGCTCAGCACGGCTTCGCCAACGAAACGGCGCAAGGGCCCGGCCGTATCGCCATAACCCAATATGACCCGGCTTGGGCTCAGCTTGCTTGGGATAGGACGTTCCGGTTCTTCGGTACGCATCTCTGCAATACATAGGTATCGCTGACACAAGTCGCGTTAACCAGGGTTCGTAAGCAGCCGATCCGCCAGTCGCCGACGGTGATGCGTAGCATCCCCAAAGCTGTACTGCAACCACAGAGCGCGACGCAAATAAAGCTGGGCGTCGCACTCATATGTAAAGCCGAAGCCGCCATGAAATTGCACGCCACGATCACCGGCGAAGGCAAAGCTGTCACTGGATTCCACCTTGGCCATACGTAGGGCAATTTCAGCATCGTGGCCGATCGCAAGTAAGGAGGCGGCGTGATAAAGATGGGAGCGGGAGCGCTCCAAGCCAATCAGAATTTCTGCGCTCGTATGCTTTAGAGATTGGTAGCTACCGATCTTGCGGCCGAAGGTGGTACGCAAATTTAGATACCCGACAATCACGTCGAGCGCCCCGGCAATACCGCCTGCGGCCTCGGCTGATGTCAAGAGAAGGCCAGCATCTCGAATCGCGTTCAGTGCGTCCGCAGCGTTCCTACCCGTAATCAATGAGCTCACTGGCACGATTAACCCATCGAGATCAATCCGATAGCTACGCCGGGTCTCATCAATGATGACTTCGCGGCTTCGCCGCGCGCCAGAGATCTCGGCGGTCGGCAAGATCACCAGAGCAGGCTCTTCTGCTAGACAGACCGAGACCAAGAGAAACTCCGCGACGCCGGCATCGCACACCAGTGTCTTTGCGCCGCTCAAACTCACTGTCTGACCATTCGTCATGAGCGCGCGCGCATCGATCTCAAAGAGGTTCCAGTCCCCGTCGCGCTCGAACACCGCGACACTACCCATCGCACCATCACAGATTTTTCCGAGTACCGCGACTTTTTGTGCTTCGCTGCCACCCGCCAATATGCCCTGAATAAATAACTGAGTACTTACAAAAGGCGTGGCCATCAAATGTCGTCCCATCGGCTCGGCGATGGTCGCAACTTCGGCCAAGGACAAACCACTGCCTCCAAACTGCTCAGGCACGGCGATGCCAGACCAGCCGAGACTCACCATCTCATGCCATAACGCTTGATTAAAACCAGCCTCGCTCGCCAGTTGTGCACGCACCGCGCTCATCGGCGACTTGTCGCGACAAAACTGACTAGCGACCTCGAGGAGCATGGCTTGCTCATCGCTAAAGGTCATGAGGGTACTGAGTCCGTTCATCGCGATGTCCCCCTAATCCTTCGGCAGGCCAAGCACGCGCTCGCCGACGATATTGGCCTGAATTTGGCTGGTCCCACCACCAATCGTGCTGGAGAAAGAATTAAGGTAAGCGCGCTGCCACTTGCCACCTTCCACCGCTTCGCTATCGCCCATCCAGCGCGGCGCATTCGCACCTTGAAGTGAAAGCGAGAACTGATACAGTCGACGCAAATGTTCGCTGCGACGTAGCTTGGCAGACAGCCCGAGAGCGCTCGGACGTTCAGCGCACAGAGCAGGAATTTCAGAACGCGATTGACACAGACGATCACCCTGGTCTTCGATGATGAAGCGAATCATTTGATCACGAATCATGGGGTCTTCGAGTGCGGGACGGCCATCGCGTCTGGAGTTTTTGGCCAAGGACACAATATCGTCCACGCTTTGCGACATGCGCGCAATGCCGCCAGCTTGGCCACCGGTCACCGCACGCTCGAAGGTCAGCGTAAGCATGGCAATCTTCCAGCCTTCGCCCTCTTTGCCCATCAAGCAACTCGCAGGTATTTTCGCGTCCCGAAAGAAGGTTTGAGTAAAGCCAAATTCGCCGGTGAGTTTTTTGATCGGTTGTGTGTCGATGCCAGGGGTGTGCATCGGAACCAGAAAGTACGACAGTCCGGCGTAACGTGGCTCCTTAGGATTGGTGCGAGCCAGTAAAATCATGTATTTGGCATAGGTCCCTAAGCTAGTCCAGATCTTTGAGCCGTTGATCAGATAGTGATCGCCTTCGCGCAGTGCTCGAGTTTGGGTGTTGGCAAGATCGGAGCCTTGATCCGGCTCAGAGAACCCTTGGCACCAGATGTCATCTGCGCTGAGTATCCCTCGAATGTAGCGCTGCTTTTCGGCTTCGGTACCAATGGCCAGAATAAGGGGCCCAGCCCAATTGAGCCCAATCGTATTCGGCACAAAGGGCGTTTTCAAATTCGTCATCTCGGCATTGACAATATCTTGATAGGCCTGAGGTTTGCCTCCGCCGCCATATGGCGCGGGCCAGGACATGCCGAGATAACCAGCCTCATACACCTTACGCTGCCATTGACGCAAAAACTCGAACTGCGCGTCGTTGCCGACTTCCATAAAAGACTCGGGCAGCAAGAAGCCAGGATCTGCGGGACGATTGACAGTCATCCATAGACGGACTTCTTGACGAAAGGTTTCTAGCTCAGCGCCCGTTGGTGTTTGGTTTTGCGTTTGCATTTGCTTGGCGTTTTGATATCCTGAGGAATGGTCGCGCTCATGCGAGGTTCTTTCCTGTATTACCCTTGCAAATCCTTAACCCACGAAGGTTTACGCTTTTCACGAAATGCCGCCATGCCCTCGGCGGCTTCAGGTGTTCCAAACATGCGCTTGCTCCAAACTGCCATCTCCGCCATGCCCTCGTCGACGGAGAGCTGGGGAACTCGACGGGCGAGCTTCTTGCATTCAACCACGGCAATCGGGCCACCGAGGCAAATCATGTCGACCTCTTCCTGCACCGCGTTCCTGAGTTGATCCAGACTGACCGCCCGGTGCGCGAAGCCCATCTCGACCGCCCGGCGACCGGTAAAGCGCTCACCGGTGACAAATAACCTCATGGCGTGATGCTGTCCAAGCTTGGGTATGCACACCACCGCAATAATGGCGGGAATCACCCCAATGCGAACCTCTGAGAAGCTGTATAAGACTTCGTCGGCGGTAATGACGATATCGGCGGCACCCACGAGGCCTAGGCCGCCGGCAAAGGCCGCGCCATTCACGGCGGCGATCACCGGCTTAGGGCTTTCCATGATGCGCTTGAGTAAATCGGGATAAGGAACCGCGCGACTCCCGTCGCTGGATTGGCCTGGCGGACGCTTCAGATCGGCGCCAGCGCAAAACGCAGGGCCTGTCCCGGTCAAAACAATACAGCGCACCAAAGGATCGTCATTTGCGAATTGCAAATGATCGTAGACCTCATTGACCAGTGGCGCTGATAAGGCGTTGCGATTCTCAGGTCGATTGAGAGTGATCCATGCCGCGCCTTGGCGGACTTCGTACAGAGTGGCTTCGCTTCCCAGTACGCCCTCGTCGGCCATTACTTTGACTCCTCGAAAACCACCAGCAAGGCACCGTTCGCGACCTGCTCGCCTTCCGACACTTTGAGTCCTTTGACGGTGCCCGCAGCCGGTGCCGTGATGCGGTGCTCCATCTTCATCGCTTCTAAAATCAACAGTAACTGACCCGCCTCCACCGCCGCACCTTCAGCCACCGAAATCGACAGCACCTTGCCCGGCATGGGAGCTAACATGCCGCCACGGAAACCCGCGCGCTCCGGCATGGGATAGCGCGGCAATTCGCGCAACTCCAAATCGCCCGCTGGGCCGTGGATCAGATGCCTTTCAGTCATCGAAGTGACCGCCACCGTGTTGCGCAGGCCATCGACTTCGAAATCAATATTGCCAACACTGGTGCCATGTACTTTGACTAGATAAGCCCTACCGTTGACCTCCATCGCAAAGCCACCGTCTCGAGTATTGCGATAGCTCACCGCCAAAGTTTGCGAGCCGACTTGGTAGCGAATCAGCTCCGCGGGCATATGAGAGTTACGAAAACCGCCAAGTATGGTCTTTTGCACACGAGCGCCCGCCAGGCGCTGCGCCCGCGAGAAAAGTGCGGTCGCCATCGCAGCTACATCTAACTCGCTTTCTCTCTGTGCTCGTGTCGTAGCAGGCGACACGCGCTCGATGAAGTCGGTGGTAGTATCACCTGCAAGAAACTCTTTTGAGCGCAGGCAAGCGACCAGAAAATCTCGGTTATGAGTAATGCCTTGAATGCGAGTCGTCTCCAGCGCGCGCGCCAGACGAGCAGCAGCCTCACGCCGAGTCGGACCGTGGGCAATCACCTTGGCAATCATTGGATCAAATTCGACACCAATAACGCTGCCAGATTCGACCCCTGAATCGTAACGCAGACCGTGACCTTCGCTCGGCGCCCAGATATCCACCGTGCCCGGCGCAGGCAGGAAGTTGTTGGCCGGATCTTCCGCGCACAAACGTGCCTCAATCGCATAGCCATTAATGCGCAGATCGGCCTGCGTAAAAGCCAAGGCCTCGCCTTCTGCCACCAGTATTTGCTCTCGCACCAAATCAAGCCCAGTAATGGCTTCGGTAACCGGATGCTCCACCTGCAAACGGGTATTTACTTCGAGAAAGAAAAACTCCTGACCACTCACCAAAAACTCAGCCGTCCCCGCTGAGTAGTACCCAATCGCTCTTGCGGCCGCCAAAGCCGCCTGCCCCATGCGCTCGCGAAGCCCCGTATCCACCGCAGGCGAAGGAGCTTCCTCGATGATCTTCTGATGCCGTCTTTGAATCGAGCATTCACGCTCAAACAAATGCACCAGATTGCCGTGCTGATCGCCCAGCAATTGAATTTCGACGTGACGGGACTTGCTGAGCCAACGCTCCAGAAACACTGTACCGTCTTTAAAAGAACTAGTCGCCTCGCGCCGGGCGCTAGCAATCGCGTCCAGTAGGCCAGTGGGTGACTCAACCACCCGCATGCCCCGTCCTCCTCCGCCCGCCGCCGCCTTGATGAGCACGGGATAGCCGATTTTCTCTGCGGCCGTAATGGCCCGGGTATCTGCATCAGGACCCGTATGAATCTCGTGTGCTTCGAGGGTGGGCACCTTGATGGCTTGCATCAATCGCTTGGCCGCGAGCTTATCGCCAATGCCTCGAATCGCGGCAGGAGAAGGTCCGACCCAAGTGATCCCTGCATCGATCACCGCCTGCGCGAAATTGGCAGTCTCGGAAAGGAAGCCGTAGCCAGGATGCACCGCATCGGCACCGCTACGTTGGCAAGCCGCGATCACTTTATCAATATCGAGATAGGTTTCGGCCGAGGTACGGCCGCTCAAAGCGATGGCACTGTCAGCATCGGTGACAAAGGGAGCCGCTGCGTCACTCTCTGCATAGATTGCGACGGTACTGATGCCCATGCTGTGCGCGGTTCGCATGATACGTCGAGCGATCTCGCCACGATTGGCTACCAACAGACGGCGAATGGGGCGAACGCTTGGCACTGCGCTAGCCGTCGGAGCTTCTGCTCCTGCCGTGGTATTTACATGCGCCATGTGCCGAACTCCTTAGTGCCCTTAACGGCCTTGTTATGGCAAGCCGAAAGTGCAATCGCCAGTACGGTACGGGTATCGCGCGGATCAATCATGCCATCATCCGACACACGAGAGGTCGCGAAGAGTCCTTTGGATCTTTCTTCAGCCCAATGCTCCACCTCCTCGACCCGCTTGTCATTGGCGGCTTCATCGAAGACCTCGCCGCGTCGCTCCGTGGCCGAGCGCTGCACAATCGTCATGACACCAGCCATCTGCTTAGGTCCCATCACCGCAATTTTGGCGGTGGGCCAAATAAAGTTGAAGCGAGTACCGAAGGCACGGCCGCTCATGCCGTAATTGCCGGCACCATACGAGGCCCCGCAAATCACCGTAAGATGCGGCACGGTTGAATTGGACACGGCATTGATCATTTTCGAGCCGTTTTTGGTGATGCCGTTTTGTTCAAAATCAGTCCCGACAATAAAGCCGGTGATGTTGTGCAGAAAGAGCAAGGGCACATCGATCTGATTGCATAGCTGAATAAACTGGGCGGCCTTCTCGGAGGACTCCGAGAACAAGGCGCCGTTGTTGCCGAGAATGCCAATAGGGTACCCATGAATCGAAGCCCAACCAACCACCAGCGTGGGTCCATACAAGGGCTTGAACTCCTCGAAGCGCGAACCATCCACAATCCGGGCAATGACTTCACGCATGTCAAAGGGTGTTCGTAGGTCCGGCGACACAATGCCGAGTAAATCCTCGGGGTTATGCACGGGTTCGTCGGCAGGCAAGGACGGCGCCGGGCCTTCTTTCCGCCAATTTAAATGCCGAACCACTTCGCGACACATTCGGATGCCGTCCATTTCGTCTTCGGCTAGATAATCACCCAGACCAGAGATCGCACAGTGCATCTGCGCGCCGCCCAGACTTTCCTCGTCGGCGTCTTCGCCAGTCGCCATTTTTACAAGCGGTGGCCCTCCAAGAAATACTTTGGATTGGCCACGAATGAAAATGTTGTAATCGCTCATACCGGGCTGGTAAGCACCCCCTGCAGTCGATGCGCCAAACACCAAGGAGATGGTTGGAATGCGCATCTTGGAGAGTTCGGTTATTTCGTAGAACAGGCGTCCTGACTCCGCAAAATGACCTACCTCGCGCCTTATTGCGGCTTCGGGGTCGCGATCACCTGAGTCGCCTCGCAAATCGGCCCCGGCGGATTCCACAAACTGTACATAGGGCATGCGATTGGTGCGGGCGATCTCGAGGCCACGCATCAGTTTTTTCGCGTTGAAGGCATTAAAGGCGCCCGCACGAACCGAAGGGTCATGCCCGAGGATCACACACTCCACCCCTTCAATCACACCAATGCCCACCACGAACCCTGAACCCACATTGAAGTTCGAGCGCCAGGCCGCTAGCGGACTGATTTCAAGGAAGGGCGAATCACGATCAAGCACTAAAGAAATGCGCTCGCGCAGCGGCATCTTGCCGCGCTTGCGTAAGCGTGCCAAGGTTTCCTCACCGCCTCCGGCGGCCGCCTCAGCGTACAAGTTATCGAGTGCATTCAGGGTCTCGACCATATGGTCGCGATTGACTTTGAACTGCTCAGATCGAAGGTCGAGTTGAGATTCTAAAACCGGCATGGCGCTCCCAGGCGAAACTTAAAAACCAGTAAAAATTAGCGAAGTGTGGGACTTAAAGATCGAAGGCCTTTTTGTACGCCGCACGTTCTGTGATGTGATTCCAGTAGCGCAGAATATTAGGGGTGAACGCTTCCTCAATACCCAAAGATTTCGCCAGTACGAGCACATAGACGATACAAATATCGGCAATGGTGAAACGACCGGCACACAAGTATTGGCGGTCCACCAAAGCATCCTCGACACAGCGCAGGCGGGCGAGAAACCATTTGCGATAGTCCCCTGCCACCTGTGGATTACGGCGCTCTTCAGGTTCCAAGCGGGTATACCGCAACACCAGGGTTTGTGGGAAAGTTAAGGTCGCATCGCTGCGATGTAGCCAATTGAGATAAGCGCCATAATCCGGCTCATCAACACGAACCGCCAGATCGATCGGGCCATAACGATCCACCAAATACTGGCAAATGCCCGCCGACTCAGTCATATGAACATTGCCATCAATCAGGCAGGGAATCGTCCCTAGAGGATTGATCTTGAGATATTCACGGGTGGTGATACGCGGCGGGAAAGGCATCACGATCAGCTCGTGCTCCAGACCCATTTCGAGCAGGGTCCAAAGCGGCCGCATCGAGCGGGCCCGGGTGCAGTGATAAAGCTTAATGGTCATAGACTTACTGGCGTAGAAGCGCGTCGTTTTCACGCCAAGGAGAGAGCTGACCTTCGTAGACGTCGGTGCCTTTGCGGAAATGAGAGGCCTCTTCCAAGGTTTCGACAAACGGCATGTCGATCGGGTAGAAGTCCTTCTTGTCATGGGGCCGCGGGCCAGACTTCGACACATGACCCCAGAGCGAATGCCCCACCACTTCTTCAGCAATGGCTACCGCCTCAATCAGCTTATCGAGTTTAAATCCTGTTTCGATACCCATCTCATGGCACATATCCACGAGATCTTCTGTCGGTACATGGCCGGCCGCGCGTCCGTTCCCGCAGTACGGGCAACCGCCCATTCCGCCCAGGCAAGTATCAAACTCGTTAGCGCCGAGTTGCAAGGCCTCATAGTAGCTGGCGATGGTTGCGCCGCGCTGGTTATGCAAATGCATGTGAAAGCTCGTGATGTCAGGCCAACGCTCGCGAATCGCGATCATGGTTTCACGCACGAGATGGGGCATGTTCCAGCCCATCGCCTCATAGAAACCCACCCGGTTGACCTTAATACCCACCGCATGCCACTTGTCGATCATCAAAGCGAGCAGGTCCATGCGTTGCTTGAGGCTGAACTTGCCTTCAAAATTCGAGCCGAACGGGTTACCGATACCCACCCAGGCCGTTTGAGTACCCGCAGCATGGGCGGCAGCGATGGTGGCGTCCAGGCCTGCGATCTGCTGGGCTTGAGTACGGTTGTAATTGCGGCGCGCGAATGAATCGCAAAGTTCCACACTACTTCCCGGCCCGCGATCTTTGCGACGCACATCAAGTTTGGGGTAATAGGCGTCAGCTCGCTCATAGCCCTTTTTGTTGAAGACCGCCGCCGTATAAACTACGCCAGGCTTAGGCACAAAACGCTCGGCGATTTCCTCAATGCAGGCCATTTGAGGAGTCCATTTTGGGCTGGCAAAAGAGCCGATGGAGATAAGCTTGGCACCGGTCTCGCCGAGTGCATCAAGTAATCGAAGCTTGGCATTTACGGAGATCGAGGCGCTCTCGATCTGCAAGCCTTCGCGCATGGTGTCGTCATTAATGGTGACGGATTTGGGCAAGGTACTCATGGAAGACGTCCTGTGAGAATAAGGATATTGCTGGGAGACGCGAGGTCAGACCAGATATCGCCCCATTGTTACAGAAAATCAATCATCGAGGGTTGCGCCGTTTTAAAGCGGTTAACAAACGATCCCAATCGAACATGGTCCGCGACACTACCCCCTAGCCCAACCTGCTCATCAAGCGTTAAGCGTTAAGCGTTAAGCAAGAATCATCCGCCAGGACTATCAATCATCACATAACCCATCAAATCGCCGACATCCCGCTTGAGGTCGTCCATCAAGTCGTAAAGGAGGTAGCGAAGCGCGACGATACCCACCAGGGCATCATGCTCGTCGAGCACGAGGAGATGCCGGATATGGTGCTTGCGCATCAGTCCGGCGGCCTCGTCAACGCTGGTTTTAAGGCGAATCGATAAAGCCGGGCTCGTCATGATGTCTCGAACCGTGGTGCGCACCGGGTCGCGTTGATCCGCGACGATCTTCTTCATGAGATCGCGCTCCGTGACGATACCAATCACCTTCGTGCCCTCAAGCACGGCCGCCGCGCCCACGCCGCGCTCAGTCATGGCGTTCGCAGCCCGAGTCGCACTCTCCGTCGGGCTAATGGTGAGCGGGGGTTTGTTCCCAAGCCGAATGAGTCCCATGCTGGCTCTCCCTTGGTTGACCTTGAACATTCAATATACGCCTGGAACGACTTTTCGGGAAGTCCCACGGTCGCAAGTAAGTGAAAAGAACGAAGTGTTAAACCGGGAAAGGCTTGCTCGGCGAGGCATGGTGACTGAGCACCCTCCATTCCTCGCCTGTCTTGACCCAGGTTTGGGTAAATCGGGTCAGCAACGGCGGCGCATCACTAACAAGGAAAGTGGCGGTTGCTGCTAGCACCAGAACATCTTCAGTCGCGAAGCTGGCCGTCACTTGTTTAAATTGAACGCTCCTGCTTCGACGCGGAGTCAGTCCGCTGAAGTAATCCATGGCGCCCTCGCTTCCTAGAAACAACTCAACTTTCGAACCGTAAAGCATGCTGCCTTCTGGATAGAGCAGTGCCATCGCAGCCGGGCTATTTTCCGTAAAAGCCGTCGCCCATGTCGCCAAAAGCTGACTGGCTTGCTCTGTAGCCGAAGTAATCATTTTTGATCTACCTGTGGATTTATCAACACGTATGATCAACACGCATTAATGGCGGGCGAAAAAAAACCACTGCGATTGGCAGCGGTTTTCTTCACATCGTAAAAAGATTTACCGGTTTACTTTGTGTATTCCGAAACCACTTTCCAACGTGCATCTTGCAATTGTGACAAGCGCGAAGCATCACTACCCAGGCGCTTGGTGGGTGAGTACGAAGCAGGCGCACTGCCGAACATATCAGGAGGAATGACCATGGTGTCCATCGCCTTGATAAAACTCTCTGTGGTCAGGTTGGCCCCTGCCTTGAGCGCAGCTTTAGCGAAGATGTCTACGATGCTATAGCCGTACACTGAAAACACGGTTGGATCATCGGTGAACTTGGTCTTGTACTTGGTTGCCCAAAAACGAATCGGTTGAGAGGCATCGTCCAAGTAGGGATTGGCCACTGTCATGGTTGCATAGAGGCCGTCCATCGCTTTGCCGCCGAGTTTATGGATCAGGTCGGTATAGCAGGCGCTTGAACCCATAAAAGTGGGTGTGAAGCCGGTTTTGCGAGCCTCACCAATCGTGCCGATAGTTTCACGGATAATCGTACCCAATACGACAAAGTCGCACCCCGAAGATTTCAGCTTGGCAACCTGCGACGAAAAGTCCGTAGCACCGCGCTTGAACGAAGTTTTCTCTGTCATGGTCATCCCCATGCTCTTCAGGCCCTCGTCGGCACCGCGGATGACCTCCAAACCGAAGTCATCGTCCTGGTAAATAGCGCAAACTTTCTTCGCGCCCTTTTCCTTCACCAGCGCAGGCAAGGCTGTCCGCATTTGGTCATAATAGGTCGCCGCAAAAGAATACTTTAGTTTGTGGAAGGGCTCGTACATTTCGCGAGCCGCCGTCACAGGCAAAAAGTTGATCACGTTCTTCTCGAACTGCACCGGCATCGCGGCCAGGTTCTGAGCGGTACCAATATGACCCACCATCGCGAAAATCTTGTCCTGGTTAACAAGCTTTTGCGCCGCCAATACCGCTTTCTTTGGGTCGTAGGCGGAGTCTTCAACGATCAATTTTAGTTTGCGGCCGTTGAGACCACCTTGCTCATTAATCTCGTCAATGCGCAGCATCATACCCATACGTACTTGCTTGCCGAAGCCTGCAATCGGGCCGGACAAGTCTTGTATTGAGCCCAGCACCAGCTCGCCTTTATTGACGCCCTGGGTTTGCGCAGCGGTCAGGCCACAAGCGGCAAGCATGGCGCCTGCAACGAGTGCCTTCTTGGGGGTTAAACGTTTCATCGTAGAGTCTCCTTCAGGAAAATTAAGTTTCATGTGCCAAATGATTAGGCACGGTACATCGCCTCGATCTGGGTCGAGTACTTTTGTTGAATGAGTTTGCGTTTGAGCTTCATGGTTGGGGTGAGCTCTTCGTCTTCAGCGGTAAGTTGATTTTCCAACAAGAAGAACTTCTTCACCTGCTCCACGCGAGCAAATTTTTTGTTGATCTTGTCGATCTCGCCTTGAATGAGTTCTTGCACCTGCGGCGCTTTGCACAAACTCGCGTAGTTGGAGAAAGGGATATCGCCGTCTTGGGCGAACTTCTCGACGTTCTCTTGATCGATCAAAATAATGACGGTGAGATAGGGCCGCTTGTCGCCAATCACCACGGCATCGGTAATGTAAGGCGAGAACTTCAGCTCGTTCTCAAATTCACTGGGTGTGACGTTCTTGCCACCAGCCGTGATGATGATGTCCTTCATACGGTCGGTAATGCGGAAGTACCCTTCCTCATCGACCGACCCGACGTCACCAGTATGTAACCAGCCGTCCTTGTCAATAGTCTCGGCAGTTTTTTCTGGCTGATTCAAATAGCCCGCGAAGACGCTTTTGCCTCGCACCAAAATTTCGTTGGTCTCTTTGTCGATACGCACTTCGCAAAACTTCGCGGCGGTGCCGATACTGCCCGGCTTGATTTTCGTCGGCGGCATGCCGGTCGCAGCGCCGGTGGTTTCGGTCATGCCCCAGACTTCGAGCATGGGTACGCCAATGGACAAATACCATTTCACTAATTCAGGCGAAATCGGTGCCGCGCCGGTCACCGCGAAACGTGCATTATTCAGGCCAATGAGTTTGCGTACGTTATCAATCGCCAGCACTCGAGCAATGCGGTATTTGAGCTTATTAACGAACGGCACGGTTTTGCCTTGCATGACCAGATCGGCAACCTCGGCACCCGCTTTGATACTCCAGGCATAAGCGAGCTGTTGGAGCTTGCCAGCTTCCTTGACGGCAATGGTGACGGACGAATAGAACTTCTCCCACACACGCGGGACCGCTGTAAAGACGGTGGGGGAAATCTCTCGCACGTTATCAGGCACGGTATCCGGGTTCTCCACGAAATTTAGCTTCGAGCCGGTGTACATCGCAAAGTATTGCCCGCCCATGCGCTCTGCAATATGGCAAAGCGGCAGGAAGCACATGCGCTCATCGGTCTCATCCTGGCTGGTTAACGTGTTGTAGCCGCGAACGGTGTACACCAAGCCTTCATGGATGTGCATTGCACCCTTCGGCTTTCCCGTAGTACCAGAGGTATAGACGAGAATGGCCAGATCTGAGGGTTTAACCGCTTTGACGCGCGCGTCCATCTCGCCGGAATGATGCTGAGCATAGGCGCGACCCAACTCGCGCAACTGGTCCAGGCCGATGACATCGGGGTCGGAGAAATCGCGCAGTCCTTCCATATCGAGCACGATGATCTTACGCAACTTGGGCAACTGGGCTCGTGCTTCCAAAGCCTTGTCGAGCTGCTCATCATCCTCAACGAATAGATAAACCGTGCCAGAATCCTGAGAGAGGTATTGCACCTGGACTGCAGCGTCGGTCGGATAGATACCATTGGACACCCCGCCACAGCTCAAAATTGCGAGGTCGACGAAAACCCAGTCGACCGTGGTGTTGGCTAAAACAGAGGCGCACTCGCCGGGTGCAAAACCTAAACTCATTAGTCCGTTGGCAATCTCGCGCACTTGCTGGCCGGTTTGATTCCAGGTCCAACTGCGCCAAATCCCTAATTCTTTTTGACGCAACCAAACCCGATCACCGCGCTTCGCCACCGCGTTCCAGAACATGGACGGCATCGTGTCGCCATCTAACACCGACTCGAGTTTAGGTTGAATATGCGAGAGGTCCCACAAGTTAGCCATGCTGTACTCCTAGCGCCAAGTCTTTTTCTTTTTCCAACGCCGTTCGCCCCGAAGGCCTTCTTCCTTCATGCCCAAATAGAACTCTTTGATGTCGTCCTTTTCGCGCAGGCGCTCGCAGGTATCTTCCATCACAATGCGGCCGTTTTCAAGCACATAGCCATAGTCAGAGGCGTTGAGGGCCATATTGGCGTTTTGCTCGACCAGCAAAATCGTGGTGCCTCGTTCGCGATTAATACGCACCACAATCTCGAAAATTTCTTTGGTCAGCTTAGGACTCAATCCAAGACTGGGCTCGTCTAACAGGATGAGCTTGGGAGAAGCCATCAAGGCCCTGGAGATCGCCAACATTTGCTGCTGCCCGCCGGAGAATAGGCCGGCATCTTGAGCGGCGCGCTCACGGAGAATCGGGAAGTAGTTAAACACCCCTTCGATGTCGCGCGCCACTTGATCGCGGTCTTTGCGGGTGTATGCGCCCATCAGCAAATTATCGCGCACCGACAGCAGCGGGAAAACCTCTCGGCCCTCCGGTACATGACTCAGGCCTTTTTGTACTACGACCGTCGGATCCACGGCAGTGATGTCGTCGCCATTGAACTGAATGCTGCCGCGACTCGGATCAATAATGCCAGAGATGGTTTTCAGAATCGTTGTTTTGCCCGCGCCATTCGAGCCCAACACCGTGGCAATTTCGCCTTTCGTGACTTTGAGGCTTACGCCGCGAATGGCCTTAATCGGGCCATAGGCACTCTCGACGTTGGAGAGCGTCAACATGGCCATTTTATCGGTTCCAACGGATTCAGTGGCCACGCTGGTTGAATGATGGCTCGGGGCTTGCATGGCGCTCATGCTTTGGCTCGGCGCAAATTGGCAACGTCTTCAACCGAGCCCAGGTAGGCTTCGATCACGCCAGGGTCACGCTGTACCTCGGAGGGTGTACCCATCGCGATACGCTCGCCCTGGTTCATGGCTAGCACTCGGTCAGACACCTTGGAGACGAGTGTCATATCATGTTCCACCATCAAGACAGTGATGCCAAGCTCATGCTTGATGTCCTGAATCCAGAAAGCCATATCGTCGGTCTCTTCGACGTTTAGACCGGAAGACGGTTCATCTAATAACAAGAGCTTGGGTTCGGTGCAAAGGGCACGCGCCAGCTCGACGACTTTGCGCACGCCATAGGGCAGGCCGGCCACCATCGTGTCGCGAAACGGTTGCATGTCCAGGAAGTCGATCACTTTCTCGACTTTTTCTCTCGCTTCAATCTCAGCCTTGCGGGCTTTGCCTGTAAAGAAGGCGTCTTGCCAAGTACTGGTCTTGCGATGCACGTGACGACCGATCAGCAAATTCTGCAAAACGGTTGCGTACTCGAAAAGCTCAATGTTCTGGAAGGTGCGGGCAATTCCGAGCTGGGCTACATCGTGGGGGGCGATTTCGCTAAGGCGCTTTCCTTCAAACTGAATTTCGCCGGTAGTCGGTGTGTAGATACGGCTGATCAAGTTAAATACGGTGGTTTTACCGGCGCCGTTCGGGCCGATCAGGGTAAAGACCTCGCCACGCTTTACATCGAAGCTTACTTGGTTGACGGCCAATAGGCCGCCGAAACGCACACTGATATCGCGTGCCGAGAGCAGGATGTTGTCACTTTTGTCGGACGCCAACGGGGTTGCAGCAGCCGCATCATTCGGAGTAGTAGCTGGGTGCAAGATGGCGACGCTCATTTGAGTCGATCCGATTTTTGGAAGCTCTTTTGTCGTTTGAACATACCGCGACGATAAAACGGGAACATCTGCAAATAGGTTCGCACCTTGAGCCAGCGACCATAAAGACCCAAGGGCTCAAACATCACAAACAAAATGAGCACCGCACCATAGATGGCGCTCTTCAGGCCCGGCGCATTAGCAACCACCTCAGGCAGAATACCCTTGGATAGATTAATGAGCTGAGGCATGGTGATGAGGAAAATCGCCCCCAGGAAAGCGCCATGGATTGAGCCCAAACCACCAATCACGACCAATAGCAATAGATCAATGGACTGCGCAAGGTCAAACTGTTCGGGTGAAATAAATTTGAGCGCATGGGCATAAAGCGCACCGGCGAAACCGGTCAGCAAGGCCGAGATCGCGAACGACATCGTCTTGTAACGGGCCAGGTTAATGCCCATGCTCTGCGCAGAAATTTCCGAATCGCGGATGGCGACGAATGCCCGACCTGTCGAAGAGCGCAATAGATTGACGATCACCAAACTGCAAGCCACTGCGATGACCAGACAAAGCAGATAAAACTCAGTACTGGTGGACAATTTCCAACCAAAAATGTCGGGCGCAGCGACATTCATTCCAGAATTACCGCCGGTAACTTTTTCCCATCGGGAAAAAACCTCTTGAACAATATAACCGCAGGAAAGCGTGGCAATACCAAGATAGATGCCTTTGACTCGCAATGCCGGCAAACCGACGATGATGCCCACCAGGGCGGCCATCACTCCCGCTAATGGGAAAGCAAAAAGGAAAGGTATGCCTGCCTTGACTAATACTGCTTGCGTATACGCGCCCACCCCCAGGAAGGCGGCGTGACCGATGGAGAACTGACCTGTAAAACCGGCCAAAAGCATCAAGCCTAGACCCGCAATGCCATAGATCAGTACAAAGGTGAGTTGAGCGACCCAGTATTCGGAAATCCACCAGGGACAACTGATCAAGAGCAAAATCAACAACCCGTACCAAAACTTGTGACCGCCATGCTTGGCAAGTTTGATGTCTTGTCCGTAATCGGTTTTGAACAAGAAACGCATCGATCAAACCTTCTTGCGCAGTTTTTCACCGAACAATCCGTTCGGCTTCAGCATCAACATGAGCAGCACCACCACATAAGCGGCAATGTCCTTAAAGCCCTCGGGCAAATAAAAGCCTGAAAGAGATTCCACAATACCAATCACCAGGCCACCAACAATCGCTCCAGGCAGGCTCCCAAAACCACCCACGACGGCGGCAGGGAAAGCTTTCAGCCCAATGAACCCTAAATTGGCGTGCACAAAGGTGATGGGGGCGAGGAGGATACCCGCAAGTGCCGCGACCGCTGCCGACAAGCCCCAGACCAAGCCATTCAATTTGCGCACGGGAATACCCATGTAGTAGGCCGCCAATTGGTTTTGCGACGACGCTTGCATCGCCACCCCGAGCTTGCTGTACTTGAAAAGTGCGTATAGAACCGCGCACAAGACGGCGGTCACAGCGATGATGACCAAATGCTCAAGGTTAAGTATCAGCGCGCCTAACTTCCACACCTGGTCTTTGTAGGGCACGGGCATGGTATGGGTTTCTGTACCAATCACGGGGATCATGGTGATCAACCCACGGGCTACATAGCCAATACCGATCGTCAACATCACAATTGAAAAGGCAGGCTGGCCGAGCACGGGTCGAATCACGACTCGTTCAATAAGCACTCCAACAATGGCCATGGCAACGACCGAGCAAAGTATCGCCAGCCAAAACGGAAAGTTCAAGATCGTCATGCAAGCAAGACCACCGAACGCACCCAGCATCATCATTTCGCCTTGGGCAAAGGTGACGGTTTCGGTGGCTTTGTAGATCAGGACGAAGCCCAGTGCAATCAGACCGTAGATACAGCCTTGGGCGATTCCGCTAATGATGAGTTGTAATAATTGCATGGGTTTGTGGAGCGTATTTAACCATGAATTTTCACCAGTATTTTTGCTGCACTGCGGCAGTCTTCGCCCGTATTCAGACTCGGTAATCTTGACCGCGAAACTCAGGGCGTCCGATTATTACGGCGCGATCTGCTCCGCATAGTCATACAGGGATGACAGTATCTGGTGGCCGCGTTCATCGGCCGACTCGTTCAAAACATCAAGCTGATCAAAGAATGCTTGCAGCGTCGTGAACCCACCCACGCCCTCATGTAAACGTCGCACACGGTGCTCATGCCAGCGCGCTTGGTCGTCCGTATTTAAGGTTTCAGCAAAGTTACGAGCACGGTAGCGAAACAGGATTTGATCGAGTCGCGCATCCGTGAACGCTGGAAGCCTCGCACCGAGTTGCTCTGGTTTTAAGCCGCGCAGACGCTGCAATGTGCGTCGATCCTCGTTGCCGACAAATCCGCCGTAGAGATCTTCGTCAACATCAACATTTAACCCAGCCGGTCTAGCGAACACCGGGGGCCAAAGCGGGTTCAAACGATGAGTCTGAGCGGCAAGGCTCTCTGCAAAGCGCAAGCCTTGCTCAATATCGATTCCCCATTTCGCTGCCATGGCCGGACTCAATGTTTTGAGATTGCCAATCACAATGGGCGACTTGTTAAGGTGAATGCTCTTGATCGGCAGTCGAGTCACACCTTCTGGAAGCTCGTCGAGTTTACTGAACATACGCTGGCGAATCACCTCCGAGGTCAATGAGAACAGTTCACTCGGATCGACGGACAAATCCCATACGATGATCTCGTTCTTGTTGGTCGGATGGATCGCCAGGGGCCACACCAAGGCCATGCAGCCGCGCTCGGTACCGTACATGCCGGACACATGCAAAAAAGGCTTTCCGACACCGATTTCACGGGCCACTTCGTCCTTTTTTCTAAGTCGTAAACAAAAATCCCAAAGCTTCGGTTGCGCGCTCTTGATCAGCCGTGCCAAGCCGATGGTTGCTCGCACATCGGACAGAGCATCATGGGCGGCTTCATGCGATAGGCCATTGGCACGGGTGAGCTTCTCAAGCTTGAAGGAAGGTTTACCGTCTTCGTTGTTAGGCCATCGAATACCCTCGGGACGCAGTGCCCAAGTGACCCGCACCACATCGAGTAGATCCCATCGCCCACACTGATTTTGCCATTCACGGGCATAAGGGTCGATGAGGTTTCGCCAGAACAAATGGCGCGTCACCTCATCGTCGAAACGAATCGAGTTATAGCCCACACCAATCGTACCGGTGTGCGCCAGTTGCGCCTCTATGGTGTTGGCAAAGACGTTTTCGGCAACCCCTCGCTCCAGACAAACCTGTGGCGTGATTCCGGTGAGTAAACAGGCCTCGGGATCCGGCAAGATATCCGGCGCAGGCCGACAATAAAGCATGACGGGATCACCGATTTCATTCAACTGCTCATCGGTGCGCAGGCCCGCAAACTGGGCAGGTCGGTCGCGACGCGGGACGCGGCCGAACGTTTCATAATCGTGCCAAAAGAAAGAGAAATCGCTCATGCCCGCAAGATACCCGAGATTGCCTGAGTTGTCAGACGGCGTTGTCAGACCGCGGTGGCGCAAACACCGGTTGCAAGACTTCCAATTCGGCATCACTTGTGGCCACCAGCCAGTGCTTCGCCTGCTTTACCAGGAGCTGGTTGTGATCTTTAAATGGACCCATCGCGGCTGCCTTGGTCCAAACCACTGGACCGGCCCGACTAGTCTTAGCCGAAGGCGCGCCGATCAAAATTGCGTAGGGTGCCAACACAATGGACACAAACGGCTTGCTCGGCTTGGCATGCACACGCCAGTCAACAAAAGGGGACTCACTCATCAATAACGGCGCGGGCAGCCCGTAGAATACGATGAAGTCATACAAGGCCATTTGCTCGCGCAGCGGCATGTAGAGTTTACGAATATCGTCGAAGACTGCATCGCGAATCTCGTCATCAAACATGGGCTCAAGGGCATAACGCGCTTGAGCAGCAAGCGCCTCGCTCTGATAGGCGCAGCGCAAAGCAATATCCACACACTCCTGCACTGCGCGTTGCACCTCAGCCGGCAAGCCGGCCTCGCCGGGTTCGCCCATTTGGGCCGCCCTTAGAAACTTCGCTAAGGCAGCCTCATGGACGACAGGTGGGCTCTGAAGCGCAGCGGTTTCGTCTTTTACCAAGGAAATATAGACCGGATGATCAGCCGCGAAGCCAGCCTTCTTGCCCTCATCGAACTTCAACTCGCCAGTGCTGCAGTCGAGATAACGCGTACCGATATGGCCGTGTTCCCATAGCCAATTCTTAAGGATGGGACGCAGGGGGTGATGAAGTTCACTCACCACTTCACCAAGCCTCGCCCGATGTCCATCACCATCCGCGTCGAAAGATAGAGCCGCGGCTCAATCGAATCGATGTAAATATACTCGTCATCATTGGAATGGGCGCCATGACCACGCAGACCAAAACTCTCAAGAACGCCACCCTTAGGTTTGAGACCGGCAAACGCAGCATCGGTGCCGCCGCCCGTCGCGACCGAACGAATCTCGAGCGGCTTATCGATTTCGCCAAACACGGAGACCGCGTGACGCGCCAGAGCCCTTGATGCATCATTAGCCACGAAGGCCGGGCGACTGCGCAAAAACTCGAGCTCCACCTTGGTGTCTGGAATAAGATGCTCTTTGATGGCTTGGCGCAAGGCCTTCTCCATCTCGTCCATATCCTGATTGGCGAAGGCGCGAATATCAGCCACCGCATTCGCCTCCGCCGGAATGACATTTCTAATTTCACCCGACCGTGCAACCGTCCAATTGATTTGCAGCCCCTTGCTCTTATCGCCTAAATTGCGCGTTTTCAAAATTTGATGCGAAAGCTCGTAGAGCGCGTTGCGGCCTGCCTCGGGAGCCGCGCCAGCATGAGAGGCCTTACCCGTGACCTTGAGAGTTGCAATCGCAATGCTGCTGGTAGCTAACCGCACCCAGTCCTTGGTGCTGCCTCCACCCTCGAAGGACAAGACGGCATCGTACTCTCCGCCTAATCGGGTAAGCAGAGCACTCGAGCCTGGTGAGCCGACCTCTTCATCGGCGTTGATCAGTACCGCCAATTCGGCGTAGTCTTTAAACCCAAGGCGCTGCAACATTTCGACGGTGTGCATGATCAACGCCACGCCGGCTTTATCATCGGCGATGGCAAGGCCATAGGCTCGATTGCCGTCCACGCGAAAAGGCTGTTTGGCCAACATGCCACGGGGATACACGGTATCCATGTGAGCGATCAACAAGACCTTCTTGACGCCCGTGCCAGCCAAACGACCATAAACCGCCGAGCCTAAGGTTGCACCTTTGAGGAGAAGGTGATCCTCCGGTGCCTTCATCGGGACGGATTCCACCGTCATGCCAGCAGCCTTAAGCCTTTGACTCACCAATTGCTCGACCTGAGCCAAGCCTTCGAGATCGCGGCTTCCCGACTCAATTGAGGTCAGTGACTCAAGTGACTTCAAGAGCTTGCCTGCTTCTAAGGCGACCTCTGCTTTTATTTGTGTGGCGCTGAGGACTCCAGACCGGGCCACAGATTGCGCCTCGCCGGGGGTAGCCGCCATCAAGCACACCCCGAAGACCAGCGTGATCACGACAAGGCGAAGATTGACGAACGAGTTTGGAAGACTGACTGTAATCATATGCCATCAATAGAAAGGGAGTAGACCGTGGGACTCGATATTCCTCACGCCAGTATCCCATGTTGGCCAACACTAGCCTATTCCAAGTTCTGAGATTTCGCGTTGACACTGGTCGCAAGCTGTGCAATCCTCAAAGTTCCAAAGAAGCTACCCGATAGCTCTAGTGCGGTGCGTCACCGCACTAAAGGTTCCGAATTAGAGGATCCCGCCCCGGCCTTTTTTGCGGCCGACCCACTGAGGAGACCCCTACTATGAAACGAATGAGAAGAATGGCGCTAGTCGCCGCCAGTACCGTGCTTTTGGGCGCGGGCAGCTTTGCTGTGCAAGCCCAGACGGCCATTACCCTTCACGGAGCCGTGCAGTTTGGTGACGACCATGCGTTTAACCGCTCCCTGCTCAAGTTTGAAGAACTGGTTAAAAAGTACTATGGCAAGCCCATCAATTTTGTCTTGCATCGTAATAGCGAACTGGGTCTGGAGAAAGACTATTTTGCCTATATGAATCAGGGTAAGGCGGTCGACTACGCCATCGTATCGCCTGCACATATGTCAACATTCTCAAAGGCCGCACCGTTTATCGACGCTCCTTTTTTGTTTCGTGACCTTGCGCACTGGAACAAAGTGCTCGACCAAGACCTCCTGAAGCCGATTGCTGACGAGGTCGCTCAAAAAGGCGAGGTCATGTTGATTGGCTACGCCGGGGGCGGTGTCCGCAATATTTTTGCCAACAGACCGATCAAGAATTTAGCTGAATTGAAAGGACTCAAAGTTCGTGTCCAAGGCGCTCCTATTTGGAGCAGAACCTTCAGCGCCATCGGTATGGCACCTACCGTGATCGCCTACAACGAGGTCTATAACGCTATTCAAAACAAGGTGATTGACGCCGGTGAGAACGAAGCGGCGGGTGTCGAGGCAGTAAAGTTCTATGAAGTCGGACCAAGCCTGGCTCTAACTCAGCATGCCATCACGATTCGCCCGATTTGTTTTTCGAGTAAAACCTTTTCGAAGCTGCCGCCGGATCTTCAGGCCGCTATCGTAAAAGCGGGTAAGGAAGCCGGCACTTATGGCCGCGAGCTAGAGTCATCAGAAGATCAAAAGAAGCTCGATACCTTGGAAAAATCGGGCAAGCTCAAGCAAATCCCTTTTGCAGATCGTGCGGCCATGCAAAAGCTGGTCGATCCCGTAATGGCGGCGTACGCCAAGGAAATTGGTGCAGATGGCATTTACGCCAAAATCAACGGTCTCAAGTAATTGCCATCGGGCAGTTGCAATAATTGAGTGCGCGAACCCACTGGCGGTTCGCATCTTCTAGGAACGCGGTGCGGTTCGTCACGCTGCACCGTATTGGACCTTCAAAGCAAGATCTTTGCGCCCTTTTTGAATCACATACTCTCTAGCCTGAGTGCACATCCCCATGACTAAATTTCTTGACCGTTGGCAGAAACTTCTTACGTGGACGATGGCCTTGACTGTCGCCATACTTATTGTGCCCGTGTGCTTGCAAGTATTTTCACGCTTCACCGAAATCATTCCTCGCTACATCTGGACGGAAGAGCTGTCACGTTTTTGCTTTGTGTGGATGGTGATGCTCGGTGCCATGATCGCGCTGCGCGAAAGACTCCATTTTGACGTAGATCTCTGGTCGCCTCTGAGCCCCAGGAAAGATGCCGTTCTGCGTATTGTCTCCAATGTCTTTGTACTTATTTTTAGTGCCGTCATGATCGTGTGGGGGGTTGGCTTTACCAAATTCGGCTGGAATCAAACCTCTGAGCTTGCCGATCTACCCATGTGGCTTATTTTTATCGCTTGGCCGCTTACCGGCGTCACCTGGGTCATGTTTCTCATTGAAGCCTTCGTGCGCGATATTCGCATGTATCAACGCAACGAGGCCTTGGCAGTCGGGGATTTCTCATGATGACCGCTTCACTGACGCCCGGCATGGCGGCGATCGTCTTGTTTGGCGCATTCTTTTTCTTGCTGGCACTTCGTGTTCCCGTGGCCTTTTCATTAGGCCTGGCGTCGCTTCCGCTTTTGATCTTCGAAGACAGACTCTCGCCGATGAGCCTTTTCAATGAAATGTTCAAAGCCTACAACTCTTTCATCTTGCTCGCCGTCCCCTTCTTTTTGCTCACCGCCAATCTGATGAACGTGGGCGGCATCACTGATCGCTTAATGCGCCTGTCGCGCGCCCTGGTTGGGCACTTCCCAGGGGGCCTTGCACAAGTCAATGTGGTGTTGTCGGTCTTCTTCGCAGGAATTTCTGGCTCATCGACCGCCGATGCTGCGAGCCAAGGTAAGCTCTTCATTGAAGCCCAGGTCAAGGAGGGCTATGACCTGTCATTTTCCATCGCGATTACAGCGGTGTCCGCCGTGCTGGCAGTGATCATCCCACCCTCAATCCTGATGATTGTCTGGGGGGGAGTCATTTCCACCTCGATAGGCGCAATGTATTTGGCGGGAATCGTGCCGGGGCTTTTGATCGGTTTGGCCCAAATGGCTACTGTTCACGCATACGCCAAGAAACGTAACTATCCGGTCTATCCGCGTTCAAGCTTTAAGGAGTTTCTCACTGCAGCCTTAGTCTCGATTCCTGCGTTGACTACTCCTTTCATTATCGTTGGCGGCATTCTCTTGGGTTGGTTTACGGCCACGGAGTCGGCTGCAATCGCGGTGCTATATGCCGCCGCACTATCGATTTTTTATTACCGCGAGATGACCCTTAAAAAGCTCTACGCCTGCATTGTAGAAACTGGCAAACTCTCATCCGTAGCCTTGTTTTGTATTGGCACGGCCTCCGTCTTTGGTTGGTTACTCGCCTACTACCAAATCCCCAAAGCCTTGCTCTCGAATTTGCAAGGGCTGGGTTTTGGCATCACTGCGACCGGCTTCTTGATCGCTGGAGCTTTCTTGGTGGTGGGTTGCTTTTTGGACGCCATCCCGGCCATTATCATCGTTGGCACCGTCATGCAGCCCTTAGCGCAAGCGGCCGGACTACACCCGGTGTCCTTTGCCATCATCGGGATCGTGTCGCTCGCCTTCGGCCTTGTGACCCCCCCGTACGGGCTGTGCTTGATGATTTCCTGTGCCGTCGCCAAGGTGCCGCTCAGGTATGCACTCAAAGACACCATGATCATGTTGATTCCGATGCTGCTGGTACTCTGCGCCATCATCATCTGGCCGGAAATTCCTTTGCTCTTGCCGCGCTGGATTTCACCTGAGATGTTGAAGTAGTTCACTCGAGGGGTCAGATCATCAAATTCTCCAAACTGTGCGAGGGCTTCGGCATTGAAACCCAAGAGGTCGATCTCAACCATTTAAACGAGACCACTTTTCATGCACTTTGGAAGGCTTGGCTAGATCACCATGTCTTGGTGGTCCGAGATCAAACCCTTAGCCCGCAGCAGTTTCATAATTTTGCAAAGCGTTTTGGCAAACCCGAACCGCATGTGATCAGTCAATTTCATCATCCTGAAATCAATGACCTCTTGATTCTCTCCAACGTGAAGAAAAATGGCGAGCCCACCGGCCTGCAAGACGCTGGCACTTATTTTCATACAGACTACTCTTACCTCGATGTGCCCGCACGCTGCACAACGCTCTATTCAATCACCGTGCCCGCCGAAGGGGGCGAAACGCTGTTCGCAAATCAAACCGCTGCCTACGATGACCTGTCGAGCGAGATGAAAACGCTCATTGCGCCGCTGATTGGGCGTCATCACTACGGCAATCGTGACGACCTCGACAAAGCCTCTCGCACCGTCGCCTCAGTGTTGAGCGACGAACAGGAGAAAAAAATGCAATGGGTGCGGCATCGAATCGCACGACCCCACCCTCTCACCGGCAGAATGGCGCTTTATTCTGTGTCTGGCAGTTCGTTCGGCATTGAAGGCATGGCCGACAAAGAGGCCATTGAATTACTGGACGAACTCAAGGCCCATTCCACCCACCCCCGGTACCGCTACGCGCTGAAATACAACCCGGGCGACGTGGTGGCCTGGGACAACGCGGCGCTCTTACATGCCGCCACTTTAATTGATCCAAATCATCCACGCACCTTGTGGCGCGTGACCCTCAAAGAGGACCCTCAAAGGGTTGAGGCACTTTAAGTAGTGGGATCCAACCAGCAATGCCCCAAATTTGCCACCATCTCAGCCAAGAAGGGAGAGGTAGGCGCCTACCTCACCCTTCGTGGCGCGCGTAAATCTCAATGCTTTGACCCTCGCTGCGACTCCCGTTCCAACGCTTCACGATGCCCCGGGGCCGCGATATCAATCATTCGCTTCATTCGCAGCCGCAAAGACAGGCCCCGCAAATCAGCGATGCCATGTTCAGTCACAATCAGGCCGGCATCGCAACGCGGGGTTGATACCGGCCCACTCAGATTCGCAACGATACGGCTATGCCCTTTCTCAGTAGCCGGAAGGGCAATAATCGGCAAGCCGCCGCGACTGGCATGCGCAGCCCGCAAAAAATCCGGTGCGCCACCTACGGCGCCCACATAGGTTCCAGCGGCCACCTCGGCGTTCACTTGTCCCGTAAGATCGACTTCAATCGCAGAGTTAATCGCCACGAAATGGTCGATAGAACGCAACACTTGCGCATCGTGGGTGTACTCGCTCCCTCGCATTTGAAACGCTGGGTTCCGATCGGCGAAGTCAAAGAGGCGTCGACTGCCCATCAAAATGCCGGCTACCGTGAGGCCACGATCGATGCTTTTGCGGGCATTGGTCAGTGCGCCCGACTCGGCGAGATCAACTAAGGCGTCAATCGCCAAGCCGGAATGAAAACCTAGATCGCGACGGTCCCTTAAGAGTGAAAACACTTGACTGGCGACCCCTCCCAAGCCGACTTGCAAGGTAGCACCGTCCTCGATCAGGCTGGCGACATTGGCAGCGATCTCGGCCTCCGTGTCCGTGGGTACTCTGGCTGCGTACTCCAAGGGCGAGTGAAGCGCCGGTATTTTGAAGTCGATGTCGTCATCGCGAAGGCTGATTGCACCGTGAGTCCAGGGCACCTGTGTATTGACTTCGGCAATCACCACGCGCGCGCCATGCAGGGCGGGGATCAACCAATCGTTGGCAAGCCCGAGACTGTATTGGCCTTGCTCATTCGGGGCTGAGACTTGCACCAAGACCACGTCGGCCTTGCAATGCCCTTGTCGAATCTCAGTCGCAAGCTGTGAGTAGGGCAAAGTGTATAGATCAAGCAGCCCGGCCTTGGCGAGCTGTCGGTTACCACCTGCACCGCAGTATCCTGCAAAGTCGAAAGCATCATGATGTTCCGGACGAATAGTTTGGACGAGATCGATGCCCATCATCAAACGCACTCGTGGCAGTTGCTCACGCTGGGCAATCAGGGCACGGGTTAAGGTCAGTGGCTCGGCGGTCGCTTGCCCCCAGATGACAGTGTCACCTTCCCTCAGATAGTCTACGAAGCGCAAGCGAGAATGCCTTTGTCGACCAATCGACCAAACTCGCCCGAGGCCATGCCCAAAATGCCTTGCAACACCTCTTCAGTATGTTGACCAAGCAGAGGGGCGGGCCCGGGCGGCATGCGATCAAAGGCGGAAAACTCAAGTGGTATGCCCGGCGTCAAAATCTTGCCCACGCCAGGTTGATCAAGTTCACTAAACATCGGGTTGGCGGGTGAGCACGCAGCGTCACTTTCAACCAGCTGTGCGACGGTTTGGTAAGTACTCCAGCAAACACCATGCTCATTAAAGATCGCGGCCACTTGCTGACTGTTACGCGCCGCCAGCCAAGGTGCCATCAGCGCGGCGATACTTTCTCGGGCCCAAAAGCGTTCGCCCTCGAGATTCAAATTCACAGCAAGCTGCTCCGCCAAGCGCGTGATCGCCTCTTGCAGGCCTGTGGCTTTTACGAGAGCTTTCCATTGCTTCAAGGTTAGCCCAACCACCATCACTCGCGCACCGTCAGCGCACAAGAAATCACGACCAAAAGCGCCGAACAAATCATTGTTGATACGCTCGCGAGCCTTGCCACTTTGCGCTTCCGCGATGAACCCTAAGTGACCCATCATCGCCAGCCCAACATCTTCCAGGGCGAGCCGAATATGTTGCCCCTCTCCGGTACGGCTACGATGCCTTTCAGCAGCGAGTAGGCCGAGAGCGGCCATATGACCGGTCGACAAGTCCCAAGCAGGGAGAACGTGATTGACGACGGATTGCGCATCTCCCGAGCCCGTGAGAAAGGGAATCCCCATCTTAGGGTTGACGGTATAGTCCACCGCCGAGCCACCGAGACGGTCGCCGGATAAGGTCAGTTGGATGAGGTCCGTGCGCTGAGCGCACAAGGCTTCATACGAAAGATAACCGCGCGGCGGTAAATTGGTCAGCAAGATGCCAGCGCCATCGCCCGGGGCACAAATCAATGCCATGGCAATTTCACGGCCCTCAGCTTGAGCAACATCGATCACTACCGATCGCTTTTGCTTGTTTAGGCCACACCAAAAGAGACTGGTATTGTTTTCCGTCACTGGCCAGCGCCGATAGTCCAGACCGCCGCCCGGCGGATCAATGCGAATCACATCGGCACCGAGTTGTGCCAGGGTCATTCCGCCAAGCGGGACCGCAACGAATGCAGAGGCTTCGACAACTCGCATGCCATCAAGAATCGGACGGGTGTTTTTGTTTGTAGTCAGCGTATTCAAGGTCAGCAGAGTTCCGTGGCGGTCATTTAAGAATTTTTTCGCTCTTCAAGCAGCGGCTTTAACGGCGTTCTCAAGAAGTGTACGCGCCACCACCTTGAGGGCAAGCGTCTCTTCCGCTCCTTCAAAAATACTCAACACGCGCGCATCCACAAAATAGCGGCTCACCGCCATCTCTTCGGCATAACCCATGCCACCATGAAGTTGCAAGGATTCGCGAGTGATCATTTCAGCCGAGCGACAGGCCAGCAACTTGACCAGACTAGCTTCCATACGATCACCACCGGATTCGAGTCGTCTGCCGACTTCATAGGTGAGCTGACGGCAGGCATTGAAACGCGCAGCCATGCGAGCGATCTTGAGTTGCGTGAGCGAAAAGTCTATCAGCGGAGCCCCAAACACCTGTCGATCCAAACAATATTGAATGGCCGCGCTCAACGCGGCGCGCATGACACCGCAGGCACGGGCCGCCGTTTGAATTCGCCCGCCGACCATCCCGGCCATGGTGTAGTAAAAGCCACGACCCACACCTTTCTCTTCACCAATGACTCGATTGTCAGGTACAAAGAAATTTTCAAAGGCGAGATCAAAGGAGTGCATCCCTCGATAGCCCATGGTCGGGATCGCTCGACCCGTCAGCGTCCCGCTGCCCTGCTCAAAGTGGAACTCATGCCCTTCAAAAGAAGGCTTTTCCACCAGCATGATACTTAGCCCCTTGTAGCCACTCGCCTTGTCCGCATCGGTTCTTGCCACCACCATGATCAGACCCGCCTTGCCGGCGAAGGTGCACCATGTCTTGGCACCATTGAGTAACCAACCGCCCGTTGTGCGCGTCGCTTTCAGTGAAAGGCTCGCCACATCCGAACCAAAATCCGGCTCGGTAATTGAGATGGCGCAAAGAGGCTCGCCCACCGCGATCTTGGGGAGCCAGTACGCTTTTTGCGCGTCAGAGCCTCCGCTCATCAATGCTCGCGCCAAAATTTCGGGTCGGGTGATAAGACTACCTGCCGCGGCCAACGAACCCTCAGACAGGGCCTCTGTGACAGCGATCATCATTAGGGTATTGTCAGAACCCTCCGGGGCGCTACCGCCAAAGCTTTCAGGAATTGATAGGCCGAACACCCCCATTTCGCGCAGAGGCTTCAGAAGCGCTTCTGGCACGGTCAGATCACGACGATGAATGTCCGAAGCCAAAGGAGCAACCTGTAAGGCAGAAAAGCGCCGGAAAGCGTCCTGCGCTAGCGCTAGATCGTCATCCAGCTTGATCTCGGCGATCTCTCCATTCAGCTTTGCAACGGACTTGCCAAGGTCGCTCATTGCCTTGCTGTTCAGCACGGCATCTTTAAGCTCGGTATAGGTCGCGGCTACTGAAAAATCTCTTAGCGCACTCGCATCCATACCAAGATCGCGATAGATACTTTCCAAACGTTGTATCACGGCCTGGATCCCTTCCACTGCAAAGCACAAGGAAAGCTGACTATTTAATGGACTAGGAGCGACGGTGACACGCAGGACCGTCTCAGCGGCCAGCAAATCCGCGTTTGCCCAGGCTAACTCGAAACAGGCAGGCTGATGTCGATCTACTAGCTCGGCATCAAGTTCGCCTGAAACGCTGCACTGTTCCGCCAAGGTACGTACCGCATGCTCAAAGAGCACTCGCATTTGTTTAAGTAGATCTCGCGACGCTTGAATTGAGCTTGTCATCGAGAGTGTTGTCACGCTATTCATTGATCGTTTGTTTTTCGTTTAGCTTGGTCATTTTGAAATATCAACTTGCATTTAAACAGTGCTCTTAAACCAGCGCCGCCATGCGGCAAGCCTGATCAATCGCGCGCTTGGCATCCAGCTCTGCCGCTTCAAAGGCGCCGCCGATCAAGCTCAGTTTCACCCCCTGCCCATTGAGCGCGTCGTATAAGTCGCGCTTGGGGGTTTGGCCTGCGCAGATGATCACGTTGTCCACCTCAAATAGTTTCGGCTGACCATTCACCAGCGTATGCAAGCCATCATCATCAATCTTGAGATACTCGACAGCATTAATCATTTGCACACCGCGGCGCCCCATCGTGATGCGGTGGGTCCAACCAGTAGTGCGCCCAAGTGACTTACCCACCGCATCGGTCTTGCGCTGAAGAAGGTAAACCGTGCGATTCGAAATGGCCACCTTAGGTTCAATACCGGTCACACCACCACGCGGGTGATTTACAAAATCGATGCCCCACTCACGCGCGAATACGTCAACATTCAAGGCTCCCGAAGTACCTTCATGGGAGATTAACTCGGCCACATCAAACCCAATTCCGCCAGCGCCCATAATGGCCACACGTTTACCAACAGGTTTACGCCCAAGAATGGCATCGATGTAGGGCACCACTTTGGCATGATCGATGCCTTGAAGGGTTGGGCGCCTGGGCTCAATACCGGTGGCGATGACGACTTCGTCGAAACCCTGCTCCAAGAGCATCGCGGCATCAGCGCGAGTATTCAAACGGAGGTCGATTTTGTGGACTTCAATCATGCGCGCGAAATAGCGTAAGGTCTCGTAGAACTCCTCCTTACCCGGTATTCTTTTTGCCAAGTTGAACTGACCTCCAATCTCGGCGGCCGTATCGAACAAGGTTACGTGATGGCCGCGCTGTGCCGCTACGTTGGCATAAGCTAGACCAGCCGGACCTGCACCCACCACCGCGATTCGCCGAATTTTCGAACTCGGACGATAACGTAACTCGGTCTCATTGCAAGCACGCGGATTCACCAAGCAACTGACCTGCTGACGACCTCCAAAGGTGTGGTCCAGGCAAGCCTGATTACAAGCAATGCAGGTATTGATTTCATCTTCTCTGCCCTGTAGAGCCTTCAGCACCAACTCGGCGTCGGCCAACATGGGCCGCGCCATCGAGACCAGATCGCAGTCTCCACGCGCCAATACATTCTCAGCCACTGAGGGCATATTGATTCGGTTACTGGTGATGACGGGAATATTCAATTCTTTGCGAAGACGGCCACTCACCTGAGCGAAGGCCGCGCGCGGCACCATCGTTGCGATGGTCGGCACGGGTGCTTCATGCCAGCAAAAATGCGTGCTCATGATGTTCACTCCCGCGCCCTCAATGGCTTTTGCCAGCGAGACGACTTCCGCCCACGATAGACCGCCGTCCAGCATATCCATAGCCGAAATACGAAAGATCACAATAAAGTTCTCGCCAACGGCTGCGCGTATGCGGCGCACCACCTCTACCGGAAAGCGGATTTGGTTTTCCCAAGAACCTCCCCAGCGATCCGTTCTCAAATTGGTTTTACGCACCAGAAAAGTACTAATCAGATAACCCGCTGAACCAATGATTTCTACACCGTCGTACCCTGCGCGTTTGGCCATCAGGGCACACTGAGTGAAGTCCGCAATTTGCTTCTCGATACCGACTTCATCGAGCTCGTTGGGCCGATACGCGCCGATGCGTGACTTGACGGCTGAGGCCGCGACACAGCGCTCCGTGCGCGCCAAGGGGCCCGTGTGAAGAATTTGCAGGCAGATTTTTACGTCGGAGTCGGCGGCGTGGACGGCGTTGGTGATCAGCTTATGTTGATCAGACTCCGCAAGGGTCGACAACTTACTCCCCGACCCACCCTCCTCGTTAGGAGCGATTCCTCCCGTGATAATCATGCCGACGCCACCCCGTGCGCGCTCGGCGAAATATTCAGCCATGCGCTCAAAGCCGTTCTCAGCCTCTTCAAGGCCAGTGTGCATCGAGCCCATCAAAATACGATTTTTTAAGCTGACAAAACCTAGATTTAGTGGGGAGAACACGTGCGGGTAACGTTTGAGCCCGGTTTCGGGAAAAGGGGGCGCTAACGTTTCGGTCATAGGTGCTCCTGTCAAAGAGGGTTGGGTCTTTGAATAGTATCGGCAAAGGAAAAGACCGCGAAAGTCCTTCCTGTAAATGTGGATGCGCTCAGGGCTTAATGGGCTTGACGGCCCCGCAGTCGGCCGCCAGCCACTTGGCTGAAATGGTCATACGGCTCGCCTTGGTCGATTTGCCTTGGGATTCGATCCAGCCGGAATAGGCTTTATCGCTCGCGTAGATGAACTCGCCCTTTCCTTGGGTACCATCTTTGCAAGAAAACGCCATTTTGGCAGTATTGCCCGACCAACTCAGGTTTTGCTTGCATCCTTCGGGCGTCGCACCCGCGGAAGGCTCCGACTTCGCCATTTCAGGCGTAATGCAGACTTTGCTGGCGCCGTCTTTGCTCATCATGGCACCGTTGCCGGCCATCATTTTTTCCATTTGGGCGCGCTGCGCAGCGGGCATACTTGCCATTTGAGCATCCATCTGTGCACGGGCGGCATCGAGCTCTAGGCTGGAGATTTTATTCTCCCAAAGACCTACCGCGATCGCCTTGGGCTGCGCGATGGCAGTCGTGGAAAACAAAAGACAAAAGGCCGCAAGCCAGCTTCCGACGCGGCCTATAAACTGTGAAGCGAAATTGGAAATTGGGTGCATAAATCCTCCTATGGGCTAGTCTATACCGAACCCCGAACGCCTTCAATCATTCCGGTCTGCGATTTTCGACCTGCTTATTTCGACCTGCTTATTTCGACCTGCTAATTCTGGCCTGGGAATGGCGGCCAGAGAATAGGCGCGCTTGCGTAACGTCCTCCGTGGCACTGTTAAACTAGGTGCCAGAGAGAATCGCTTGCAGCCCGTATCCGCACCCCAAAAAACCACTCGCTTTACTTCAAGCCTTCGAGCCGATGCTCTGTCCGTGCTGACCTTGATGTTGCCCGCCGAAAAGTGTGAAGCGACGAACCAGCTCATAGGGCAGGTGGAAACTCTCACTCCCGAAGCGATCAATGCCCGCATTGCTGAGCCTAGTAACTTGCCCGGTCGCCCTGCAAAGCCTTCTATGACCGACCCAAGCAAAGCTCAGCAGCGCAGTATGGCCACCATCGAAGGGCGAGCGGCCTTGATCCATGCTCTCGCCCATATTGAACTCAACGCTGTCAATCTCGCGCTGGATGCGATTTGGCGGTTTCCCGATATGCCGGGAAAGTATTATTGCGACTGGCTGTCCGTGGCGCGCGATGAAGCCAAGCACTTCGGCTTACTGGATGCACACTTAGCTGCACTCGGGTTTCACTATGGCGACTTCACGGCCCATAACGGTTTGTGGGATATGGCGGAATCGACGAAGCATGATGTACTGGCCCGCATGGCACTCGTGCCACGAACATTAGAGGCTCGTGGACTCGACGCCTCGCCGCAGGTGCGCAACAAACTCCTATCGGCTGGTGACAAAAGGGCGGCTGACATCGTCTCAATCATTTTAAATGACGAGGTAGGTCATGTTTACATTGGCAATTATTGGTACAACTGGCTGTGTGCGCAACGCGGACTAGACCCGATCCAAACCTTTAGTGGATTGGCTGTCAAACACAAAGCTCCTCGAATGCTTTCGCCGCTCAATCTGGTGGCGCGGCGAGCAGCAGGATTTTCTGAAGAGGAGCTCTTGCTGATGCAGGGTGGGCACTAATGTGGTGAGTCACAAATTCGCATTCAAAAAGCTATTCGGGTTTCGCCCCAGAATACTTAACCAAATTTGCCCAGCGAGCAATATCACTCTTCACGAACGCGGCAAACTCCTCCGACGAATTGCCTACCGCTTGGGCCGCATCAGCGTCCAAGCGCTTTCTAAAGCTTTCCGTATGGGTTGCGGCTCGCGCTGCATCAGCGATCAACTTGGCAACCTGGGACGCCATCTTCGCGGGCCCGAATAGGCCGAACCAGGCGGAGGACTCGAAACCGTTGACGACCTCACTCATAGCAGGCACGCCAGGCAATTGTGGCAAGCGTTGCATCGCGGTCACCCCTAGGGCTTTGAGCTTGCCGGACTGAATCAGACTGCGCGCATTGCCCACTGCTGCGAACATCAAGGGCACGTGACCAGCCACTACATCGGCAATTGCCGGGTTGGTCCCCCGATAGGGAATATTCACAATAAAGAGTCCCGCCCTCAGCTTAAAGTCTTCACCCGCTAAATGGATGGAAGAACCCACCGCTCCGATGGCAAAACTCAACTTCCCGGGGTTCGCCTTAGCATATTGAATCAAGCCTCTGAGATCTTGATAGGGCTGCCCAGGATGAGCCACGAGCACCGACGGTGAGCGGGCCACCATGGTGAGCGGAGTGAAATCCAACACCGGATCGAAAGGCAACCTTGGGTAGAGCGTTGCGTTGATCGTATGACTGGTAAAGCTCAGCAACAAGGTATTGCCATCAGGGCTTGCCTTCGCCACGGCCTCGGCGGCGATATTACCTCCGGCTCCGGCGCGATTCTCAACCACAACCGTGCGGCTAAGCAGACGGGCCATTTCCGGTGCGATCTCTCGGGCCAACATATCGGTGCTCCCGCCTGGAGGTGCCCCCACCAAAATACGCAGCACAGAACTCGACTGAGCTTGCGAGGTAGGCGAACTCGCGCCCATCAAACTCACAGCGATGGCACTCAGCGTAGCTCTTCGATTCATTTTGGGAACCTGAATAAATAGCCTTAGTTCGGTAAGGGGTGGCCGGGCATCAATTTATAAGGATGCACCCAGCCGGGTAGCCTTTGGATGCGCGCTAACCACGCACCTACATGAGGATAGTCCGCCCAGTCCACACCAAACTCGTCATTCCAAAACAGATAGCCACACATCGAGAAATCAGCAATGGTCGGTCGCTCACCCAACGCGAAAAGGTGAGTCGTTAAATGAGTATTCAACACACCGAGGGCGGCCTTGACGCGTCCTCGTAAAAATTCTGTCACGGGTGTTTGCCCAGTTTTTTGAAACTGCTCAAAATATCGCAGTGTCGCAATGTTGGCGGTGAGCTTATGGTTATCGAATAACATCCAACGCAGAATCTCACGTCGTTCTTCCTCGACGCGCGGGCCGTATTGACCCAGCTTCTCAGCGAGATAGTCGAGAATCACCCCAGACTGACTCAGCACCTTGGCCTTATGTTCCAACACGGGCACCTCGCCCATGACATTGATAGCGCGATACTCTGGAGTACGAGTTTCACCTTTAAAGAAATCAACGAACCGGGGAGACCAGGAAGCACCACATAATTGCAGCATCAAGGCCACTTTGTAGGCATTGCCAGACTGCGCAAAGCAGTGAAGAACATATTCCGCTTTTTTCGTCTCGGCCATTTTTATTTGTCCTTGGTTTCGATGGGCAGACCCGCTTTCTTCCAGGCGCCGAAGCCTCCATCAAGATGAGCCACGTTGGGCAGCACGCCCATGTCTTGCACGGTGGCCGTGGCTAGGGCCGAGCGCCAAGCGGCTGCGCAAAAGAAAAGATATTGTTTGGTTGGGTCAAACTCTGGCTTGTAATAGGGGCTCGCCGGATCTACCCAAAACTCAAGCATGCCGCGCGGCGCATGGAGGGCACCGGGAATCGTGCCATCGCGGGTGAGCTCTCTCGGATCACGGATATCCACGAAAACCACATTGTCCTGTCCGTGCAGGGCCTTAGCCTCGTCAATGCTCACCGTCTTAATCTTGCTGGTGGCTTCATCGACCATGTCCTTATGGCTCCGCACACTGGTGAGATTGGCAGGCTTGAGATGCTTGGCAAAAAACGCCAGGCTGCGCTCAAGTGCGAGATCGGACGACTCCTGGTGGTAGTCAGGATGAGCCGCGCGATTAAACCCGTGGCCTGCGGGATACACAAACAAAGGTGCACCAAAATTAGCCTCTTTCACCTTGCCTACAATTTCACCGGTAATCATCGGGTCTTTTTCGCCAAAGTGAAACATGACCGGTGCTTGAGTGCGTTCATGCAAGAACGGTACCGTGCGACCGCCATAGAAACTGACGGCCGGCAAGCCAAGTCGGGTCGCCGCTAAATATGCCACGGAACCACCCCAACAATACCCCACAACACCGCACGGCAATGCCCGTCCTTGATCGTCCTTCGCCAAGTGCAACTGCGCCGTTCGAATATCCCGCAGTGGCCCATCCATGCCAATTTTATCTACCAGAGTACGACCCTTAGCCGTGCTCTCTGGGTTATAGGCAAGTTCCACATTGGGTTCTGCGCGATCAAAAAAACAAGGGGCGATGGCGACATAACCAGCCTTGGCATATTGCTCTTGCAATACCCAACGAATGTGCTCGTTCACACCAAAAATTTCTTGGACGACGATCACCGCACCCTTGGGATGATCTGCAAACTCGCCGCTCGGGCGTGCCACCCAGGCCTGAATTTGAACCCCATCGAGGCTAGTGAGCAAATTTTTTTCTAGTGTTGACATTTCTTTTTTCCATAAGGAACTTCGATAGCGATAGTGTATCGATATTGGGTGTCGCGGCAGAGCACTAAGAATGTGTCATCCGAATTGAGCGACTAATTCTAGTTTGGCACAATAGCGACTACCCTTTTAGGAGACAACATGAAACTTGAACTTTACTTTGCACCTGGCGCTTGCTCTTTTGTGCCGCATTTCGGACTAGAGGCGATTCAGGCGGCCACCGGCCAAACTTTTGAGCCTAGGCTTGTCAAGCTTCATAAAGGCGAAAACAAAGCGCCGGAATATCTTGCGCTCAACCCCAACGCACAGGTGCCGGTGCTGGTGGTGGATGGCGAGCCGCTCACTCAGATTGTCGCCATCTGCGATTTTCTGGATCGAAGCTTTCCGCAAACTAACCTCTTGCCCAAAGATTCCTGGGCTCGCGCACAAGCCCTCTCCGATCTCGCTTGGTTTAACAACACCGTGCACCCCACGTTTACACATTTTTTCATGCCCCATAAATTTGCCGCCGATGATGAGTCGCAGGCGTCCATGAAGGCCAAAAGCGTCAGTGACTACCCGCAATTGATTGAGCGTATTCAGGCTAAATTGGGAGACCAAACCTTCTTGGGTGGCAGCGCCCCAAACCTGCTCGATGCTTACGCCTTGGTCTTATATCGCTGGGGTGGGATCACTGGAATCAATCCGGCGAGCATTCCGAAGTATTACGATTACATCGAAAGGCTGGCTAAACATCCTGCCATCGCCGCCGCCCTTGAGCGCGAACGCATCCCTTTGCATACCTTCAAGGCTGCGTGAATTACCGAGGGCATCCTCTAACTGGCCAAAAGTCACACTCAACGAACCGTACTGTTTGATAAGATTCCCCTGGTTTGGTGCGGTGCAGTATTATCTATGCACCGCTTTTCCGCATCGCTCAACATTCATCCACACTGCAAGGTTTCCGTCGCTGGCAATAGCTTTGGGGCCTTGGGTGGGTTTTGAGCTCGCTACCGCCTCAGGGGATACGATTTGCCGCAACATTGGATTAGGTTCGTTCATCTTGGCGTGACTCACTTTGGCTTGCTTCAAGGACAGGAGATCGCACAGTATCAAGGTGACATGTTCGGCCAAGCGGCGGCCACCGGTCAATTCGTCAAGCTCTCCGATGTCACCGTGCTGATGCCCTGTGTTCCAACGAAAGTCGTCGCCCTCTGGAATAACTTCAAAGCCCTGGGCGAAAAGCTGCAACTCAGCGCACCGCCTGAGCCCTTGTATTTTCTTAAGTCTCCGAACTCCTGGCTGAATCCGGGTGAGAACATCAAAAAGCCCGCCTGTGACGGCAAAATTGTTTACGAAGGCGAACTCGGGATTGTGATCGGCAAAACCGCTGCGGGCGTGCCTGAACATGAGGCACTGGCCCATGTTTTTGGATATACCTGCGCCAATGATGTGACGCACGCCGAAATTTTGAATCGCGATGCCAGCTTTGCGCAATGGGTACGCGCCAAGGGTTTCGACACTTTCTGTCCACTTGGGCCCGTGATCGCCACCGGCCTAGACCCCCAGGCCTTAGTGGTCACCACTAAACTGAACGGTGAGCTTCGCCAAAATTATCCCGTGAGCGATATGCGCTTCAGCGTAGCGCAATTGGTCAGCAAGATCTCTCATGACATGACGCTGTTCCCCGGCGACATCATTTTGTGTGGCACCTCCATCGGGGTAGGCTCGATGAAGCCCGGTAGCGACGTTGAAATTGAAATCGCGGGCATTGGCAGCCTAAGCAACAAGTTTATATAGTCTTAAGGAAATTCATCTTGAAAATTGCGGTGGTAGGAGCAGGCGCCATTGGAGGCTTGGTCGGTGTCAAGCTTGCCCTCGCGGGTGAGGAGGTGACCTTCATGGTGCGTGGCGCTAATCTTAGCGCCATTCAAGCTAAGGGAATGAAACTGGTGTTACACGATGCGACCGAGCTGGTCGCAACGAATGTCAAAGCCAGCAATGATTACAGCGCAACGGGCCCGCAAGATCTTGTCATTCTGGCCGTTAAGGCCAATCAAGTCGAAGCCTTGCTGGGTGATTTACCCAAGTTATTTGGCCCTAATACCATGGTCTTGACCATGCAAAACGGTGTTCCGTTTTGGTATTTTCACAAGCATGGTGGTCACTTGCAAGGCACCAGCGTTCAAAGCGTTGACCCGACGGGCGCCCTCATGGCGGGAATTCCCGCTGAGCGAGTCATCGGTTGCGTGGTGTATCCCGCTTCTGAATTGGTTGAGCCTGGGGTCGTTCACCATATAGAGGGTGATCGTTTTCCACTCGGTGAGTTGGATGGCCGCATCAGTGAGCGGGTCACCAAGGTGTCGGAGGTTTTCGTAAAGGCTGGATTCAAAGCACCCGTGCTCGAAAACATTCGCTCTGAGATGTGGCTAAAGCTTTGGGGCAACCTCACTTTCAACCCTATTAGCAGCTTGAGCCACGCCACCTTGGTGGATATTTGCCAGTTCCCCTTAACCCGCGAGCTTGCCTCTAATATGATGCTTGAGGCTCAAAGCGTTGCCAACAAACTCGGCATCGAATTCCGGGTGCCGTTGGAAAAACGAATTGCGGGTGCAGAGAAAGTGGGCAAGCATAAAACCTCGATGTTGCAAGACATTGAGGCCGGTCGCGCTCCAGAAATTGAAGCTCTGGTGGGATCTGTAGCCGAACTCGGGCGCCTGACTCATACTCCTACTCCTCATATCAATACTGTCTACGCCCTCGTTAAACTGCTCGCGAAAGTGATGGAGGATTCCTACGGATGTGTACGCGTGATTGCCAAAGATTAGAGGGCCTCTCAACCCAACTTGAGGCGCTTGAATGCGATTTGAGAGTCTTCAATCCGATGTTTGTCCACGACGGGAGGCTCCCACGCGTTAAGAACTAGTCTTAGTAAAATGCTGAGTTGATGCAAATTTCACATTCTTGATCAACATCAAGAGGTTTTTTTTCACTTCGCAAGAACATACATTTTGTAAGAACGGCGTATTGAGCACGCAGAGATTCAGGCCCGTTTTGTTGTCACACTAAAAAGTCATCGGAGACTATCCATGAAATCTACCAAGATCAAGTTAGGTCAGGCATTGGCGCGTGCGGCCGTAGCGTTACCGCTGCTTGCCCTCGCCTTCAGTACGCAAGCCGCCTGGGAACCTACCAAACCCGTTGAGTTAGTGGTGCCTGCGGGCACGGGCGGCGGCGCTGACCAAATGGCACGCCTCATTCAAGGCATTATCGTCAAGCACAAGCTGATGAAGGAATCGATGATTGTCGTCAATAAGTCTGGCGGCGCAGGCGCCGAAGGCTTTCTCGACGTCAAGGGCCACAAGGGTGAGCCACACAAAATTGTCATTACCTTGTCGAATCTGTTTACAACACCTTTAGCGACTGGCGTTCCATTCAACTGGAAGGAAATGACCCCCGTGTCGATGATGGCGCTGGACCAATTCGTACTCTGGGTAAATGCCGATACGCCTTATAAAACGGCCAAAGACTTTATCGCGGCAACCAAAGCCGCCGGTCCCAACAAAATGAAAATGGGCGGCACAGGCTCCAAGCAGGAAGATCAAATCTTGACGGTTGGCTTAGAAAAAGCGACCGGCACAAAGTTCATTTATGTGCCTTATAAAGGCGGCGGAGAAGTAGCCGTGCAATTGGTGGGGGGGCATATCAACGCCACCGTCAATAACCCCATTGAGGCCGTCGCCCAGTGGCGCGCTGGCAAGTTGCGTGCGCTGTGCGTGTTTGACGACACTCGTATGCCGTATAAAGAAAAAGTCACCGACACTATGTCTTGGTATGACGTCCCCACTTGTAAAGAAGCCGGCGTTGCGACGGATTATGTGATGTTGCGAGGCATTTTTATGGCGCCGGGTGTGACCCCTGATCAGACCGCCTATTATGTCGAGTTACTGAAGAAAGTACGCGCCACTCCCGAATGGAAAGATTTTATGGAGAAGGGTGCATTCAACACCACGTCAATGTCTGGCCCTGACTTCACGAAGTGGCTGACTGAAAACGAAGCCCTCCACCGTCAGCTCATGAGCGAAGCGGGTTTCCTGGCCAAATAAGCAACCCCGAATCCCCGTCTCGAGTGATCATCGAGCGGGGATTTTTCTTTCTTTCGAAAAGTACTGGCGCCATGACCGATTCCCATACAACCGACGACGTCGCTGAGCACGACAGCCCACCTGTTGCGAATAACAATACTGTAGACGCTTTCGTCGCCGCGGTGCTTTTTATGATCGGTGCCGTGGTTGTCGTTGAAGCTCGTCGACTAGGCTCCTCCTGGGGCACGGACGGCCCAGGCGCAGGTTACTTTCCGTTTTATATCGGTTTGATACTCTGTATTTCGGCGGTAGGCATCTTTTACCAGGCCATCTTCAGCGAACAAAAAGACACCGGCACATTTGTGAATCGCCTACAGTTAAGTCGGGTTTGGTCCGTGCTCTGGCCAGCAGCGCTCTACATTGTCGCTATTCAGTTTGCTGGAATCTACGTGGCCTCGGCCGTTTACATCGCCTTGTTCATGATCATCTTGGGCAAGTACCCCCCCGTCAAGAGCGTGTTTCTAGGTGTCGTCATTGCCGCGGTGTTTTTCTTGATGTTCGAAGTCTGGTTCAAGGTGCCGCTCTTTAAGGGCTCGCTCAATCCCTTGGGCTTTTTAGGCTACTAGCACTCATATTGGTGCCACATCGCACAGCCCTATCTCACTGACACCCTCTCTTGTATCCGCTTCGGAGTTGAACTAAATGGACGAAATAAGCTCATTGTTACAGGGCTTCGCTGTAGTGCTCACCCCTATGAACATCGGACTCATGTTCGTGGGGATCATCTTGGGCGTGTTGATTGGTGTTTTGCCGGGCCTGGGTGGCGCCAACGGTGTCGCGATTTTATTACCTCTCACTTTTACGATGTCACCGACTTCGGCCATCGTGATGCTCTCTTGCATCTATTGGGGGGCATTATTCGGCGGCGCGATCACCTCGATCTTGTTCAATATTCCAGGTGAACCCTGGTCGGTCGCCACCACTTTTGACGGTTATCCTTTGGCCCAGAAAGGCAAGGCTGGACAAGCGCTTACGGCTGCCTTTACATCATCCTTTGTCGGCGCTTTAGTGGCGGTGATCATGATCACCTTTCTTGCGCCCTTGGTGGCCAAATTTGCCCTGAAGTTCGGTGCACCTGAATTTTTTGCGGTCTATTTGCTTACCTTCTGTAGCTTCGTGGGCATGGGTAAAGGTTCCCCTTTCAAGATCTTGGTGGCCATGACACTCGGCTTCGCCTTGGCTGCCGTGGGGATGGACACCGTCACCGGCCAACTTCGTCTGACCTTTGGCCAACCCGAACTCATGCGTGGCTTTGACTTCTTAATCGCCGTGATTGGCTTGTTTGGGATCGGGGAAATCCTGGGCTCGATGGAGGAAGGCCTCAATTTCCAGGGCAAGACCGCCAAAATCAATGCCAAAGTTGTTTGGGAAACCTGGAAAGAATTACCAAAATATTGGGCGACGTCAATTCGTAGCTCCTTGGTCGGCATATGGATGGGCATCACCCCCGGAGGTGCCACCCCCGCGTCCTTTATGAGCTACGGCATCGCCAAGAAAATGTCTAAGAATGGCGAAAATTTCGGCAAAGGTGAATTAGAAGGCGTGATTGCTCCAGAGACCGCTGCCCATGCCGCTGGCACCAGTGCGCTGTTGCCCATGCTTGCCCTCGGCATCCCAGGTTCGCCCACCGCTGCTGTTCTGTTGGGAGGTTTGCTGATTTGGGGTCTACAGCCGGGTCCGCTGCTTTTCGTTGAGCAAAAAGATTTTGTATGGGGCCTGATCGCCAGCATGTATTTAGGTAACTTGGTAGGACTTATTGTCGTGCTGTCCACGGTTCCCTTGTTCGCCTCTATTCTGCGAATCCCGTTCTCGATTATCGCGCCGGTAATTATCGTCATTTGTGCCATCGGCGCTTACACGGTCCATAGTGCAATGCTCGATGTCTGGTTCATGCTGGGATTTGGTGTGATCGGCTATGTCTTCAAAAAACTCAACTATCCGCTCGCGCCATTGGTTTTGGCCTTGGTGCTGGGGGACAAGGCTGAGGATTCGTTCAGACAGGCGATGCTCGTCTCCCAAGGCGATCTAGGCATTATGTGGTCTAACCCACTGGTGGGCGGCATTACTACTCTGGCCCTAACCATGCTGATATGGCCCATCATTTCAAAAGTTTGGGGTAAGCTGAGCCCCAAGAAAGTCGATGCCATCCAAGCTCAACGCCCGATTGACTGAAGATTTGAAGAAGGCCTTGCGGCCGTCCAACGATTGCTTGGGAGCTTTGCCTGCAAAATGTACTTTGCAGGTGAGAAGGTCTTAAATTTTGCCGCTTTGTTTTAAACGGCTGAGGGTCTCGGCCGAAAGATTCAGATAAGACGCCAGCTCTTTTTTGGGCAGACGCTCAAACAGTTCAGGCTGCTTACGTACGAAGCGCTTGACGCGACCCGGCGCATCCAACAAATGCAAAGTGATGGTGTGCGCCATGATTTCGCTCATGAGTCGCATCACGTCATATTCGAATGCCAGCTTGACGGTTTCATGACGATCAAGAAAGGCCACCCAATCGGGTAGCGGCATTTTAGCGACTCGCGCCTTGGTCACACAAACAATGCTGTAAGGGGTGGGAGTGCCCAAACGCCAAGCCGCATAGCTCGTCTCCATATCGCGCTCATCGGTGAAGCGCAAAATCATCTCTTTCGCTTGGTCGTTTGAGACGACTCGCTTCAAGATGCCATCGAGAATAAAGTACTGTTGCATCTCATGTACGCCCTGATGCAAAAGGAAATCGCCCTTTTGACAGTCTGCAATATCGAGGTGAGATTCAAGCTCGCTGGCTTGCTCTGGGGTTAAGCTTTTCAACAGGGCGTTTTGCCCCAACTGAACACGAATAATGTTCTTGTCAGGATGAGCTTGGACGGACGTCATGAATACCGCAAAAATTGACCAGGGTCAATGGTGGAAACTTGACCGACTCCTATGATAACTCGTTCACGTTGAATAACGCGTTCAGGTATACAACTTGTTCGCGTACCTAACGTGCGGAATTTGTCCACCTCCCTAAAATATCCAACTGCCTACTGCGCGATCAGTTTAGTCGCAGCGCAGATGAACCCCACCCCTGCTCACTTCATGACCAGCTTTCAAAACGACCTCCATAAAATCATCTCTGCCGCTGGCGACGCCATGGTGGTGTGCGATAGCGCAGGCTTGATCACCTTGTGGAATCCGGCCGCCGAACGCATGTTTGGCCATTCAAAAGAGCAGGCGCTAGGCCAATCTCTCGATATCATCATCCCTGAGCGGCAACGTGCCCGACATTGGGACGGATACCATAAAACGGCCGCTTCCGGCATCACAAAATATGGCCATGACTTGCTCAAGGTTCCGGCGCTGCACCGTGATGGGCACACGCTATCGATCGCCTTTAGCATCTCTCTATTGAAGGGTGAAGGTCAGGACAGCGACAAAGTGGTGGGCATGCTGTCCATCATCCGCGACGAAACCACCCGATTTGCCGAAGAAAGAAGCCTAAAAAAGCGACTTGCTGAGCTCGAATCGCAAGTTAGAGGAAATGCTCCTCAAAGTTGAATCCTATGAGAATGCAGTGCTGCAGCGCAGCGATTAGAATGACGGTCAAACTGAGCCACGCTAGCCTGGAAGCCTTATCGGCGACCCTAGTCGTTAGCGGCAAGCTCCAGGCCCACGCTGGCCGACCGGCATTCTATTAACTTCTGCAGGACATTTTCATGAGCAAAGCTCTCGACGGAGTCAAAATTCTCGATTTCACCCATGTGCAATCGGGCCCGACCTGTACCCAGCTTCTGGCTTGGTTTGGTGCCGATGTGATCAAGGTTGAACGCGCCGGTGAAGGCGACGCAACGCGCGGCCAGTTGCGCGATATTCCCGGTGTGGACAGCTTGTATTTCACCATGCTCAACCACAACAAGCGCTCCATCACACTGGATACCAAGAATAAAAAGGGCAAGGAAGTTCTGGATCGTTTGATTAAAGAATGTGACGTTCTGGTCGAAAACTTCGCCCCCGGCGCCCTTGATCGAATGGGCATTACCTGGGACCACATTCAAAAACTTAACCCTCGCATGATCGTGGCCTCAGTAAAAGGTTTTGGTCCTGGGCCGTATGAGGATTGCAAGGTTTACGAGAATGTCGCCCAGTGCGCGGGCGGCGCAGCTTCCACCACGGGCTTTGATGATGGCCCTCCTTTAGTGACGGGCGCGCAAATTGGCGATAGCGGTACGGGCCTCCATTTGGCCCTAGGTATTGTCGCCGCTTTATTCCAGCGTAACAGTACTGGTCGTGGCCAAAAAGTTTTGGCGCCGATGCAAGATTCTGTGCTGAATTTATGCCGCGTCAAATTGCGCGATCAGCAGCGTCTGGATCGTACCGGCACCATGCATGAGTATCCGCAATACCCAGATGGTGAATTCGGCGAGGCAGTGCCAAGAGCGGGCAATGCTTCAGGCGGCGGGCAGCCTGGTTGGATTCTTAAATGCAAAGGCTGGGAAACCGATCCGAACGCTTACATTTACTTCATCACCCAGGCGGCCGTATGGCCGTCGGTGTGCAAAGTAATTGGCGAAGAGGGCTGGATCACCGATGAGGCGTATGCCACGCCTGCGGCCCGACTACTACATCTTAAGCCGATTTTCGCTCGTATTGAAAAATGGACCATGACCAAGACCAAGTTCGAGGCGATGGACATCCTGAATAAATTTGATATTCCTTGTGGACCGATTCTCTCCATGAAAGAGATCTCCGAGGAACCCGCACTACGTGCCACAGGCACGGTGGTCGAAGTCGATCACCCGACCCGTGGCAAATATTTAACTGTCGGTAATCCGATCAAGATGTCGGACAGCAGTACTGAGGTGACCCGTTCCCCGCTCCTAGGCGAACACACCGAGGAAGTGCTCAAGCAGTTAGGTTACGACCAAGAATACATTTCGGAGCTACGCGCTGAAAAAGTGATCTAAGCCCAAGCGCTTGGTCAGCCTTTCTTGACCAAGCTTTTTGTGACTGATATCTCTTAGATCGTGCGTCTCTCCGAAGTAAATACTAGTTTACCGAAGTGAGACGTCATGAACTACCCTGTAATTCCTATCGCGGTCGAAGCCGCGAGTAAAGAGCGCAAGCGCCAAGGGCCCAAGGGCCGCCAGGTAGACCCGCGCGCGCTTGAAGAGGTGCAGGACCTCCTCGGTGATGGCCCGCGCCAAGCCGAGCTCTTGATTGAGTATCTGCATAAAATTCAAGATCGCTACGCACATTTGTCGGCAGCGCATCTTGCCGCGCTTGCGCAAGAAATGAAGCTGCCGCAAACGGCCGTCTACGAGGTCGCTTCGTTTTATCATCACTTCGATATCGTGAAGGAGGGCGAAGCCGCACCAGCCGCGCTCACGGTTCGGGTCTGCGATGGCCTGTCTTGCGAGATGGCTGGCGCGCAAGCGCTCTTGACGAAGTTGCCTGCGCTCCTGGGTCGAGATGTCAGAGTGATTGCAGCACCCTGTATTGGTCGCTGCGAACAGGCGCCGGCCGCGGTAGTCGGACAAAATCCCGTGCCACACGCCACGATCTCCGCGATTACTGAGAAAATCGCGGCTCAGGCGACCAAGCATGAACCCGATGAATTTCTCGGCCTCAGTGAGTATCAAGCCGCTGGCGGGTACAAACTTCTCGACGCCTGCTTGAATGGTGCCCGCGATGTTGAAGGCGTGATCAAGAGCATGGAGGATTCAGGCCTTCGCGGACTGGGTGGAGCTGGATTTCCTGCCGGTCGAAAATGGCACATCGTGCGCGCCGAAGCGGGCCCACGCCTGATGGCTGTCAATATCGATGAAGGTGAACCCGGCACTTTTAAGGATCGCTATTATCTTGAGCGCGACCCACATCGCTTTTTGGAAGGCATGTTGATCGCAGCCTGGGCCGTGGGCATCTCCAAAGTCTATGTCTATTTGCGAGACGAGTATCACGGCTGCCGTGCCCTACTCGAGAGCGAATTGGCGCGACTGCGGGCCTCGCCTCTCGGCTCCAAACTTCCTGAGATTCATTTACGCCGAGGCGCTGGTGCGTATATCTGTGGCGAGGAATCCGCCATGATCGAATCGATTGAGGGCAAGCGAGGCATGCCGCGTTTACGGCCACCTTATGTTGCGCAAGTCGGTTTGTTCGGCCGGCCAACACTTGAACACAACTTCGAAACGCTCTACTGGGTACGCGAAATTTTAGAGAAGGGTGGTGCTTGGTTTACCACTCACGGTCGTAACGGTCGCAAAGGCTTACGCTCGTTCTCAGTGTCGGGTCGAGTAAAAAATCCGGGTGTCAAACTCGCGCCGGCAGGTATTACTATTCAAGAGCTTATCGACGAGCATTGTGGTGGCATGATCGATGGCCAGAAGTTTTACGGCTATCTTCCTGGCGGGGCCTCTGGCGGCATTTTGCCTGCCAGTATGAATGCAATTCCTCTTGACTTTGATACCTTACAGCCCTATGGCTGTTTCATTGGCTCGGCGGCGGTGATCGTGCTTTCGGATCAGGACAGTGCGAGTGCAGCAGCGCGCAACATGATGCGTTTCTTCCAACATGAATCTTGCGGCCAGTGCACCCCTTGCCGCGTAGGTACTGCAAAAGCTTCCAAGATTATTGAGTCGCAGCAATGGAATTTGGCGCTACTGGCTGATCTATCGCAAGTAATGCGTGACGCCTCGATCTGCGGACTCGGTCAGGCGGCACCGAATCCGGTGGACTGTGTCATCAAGTACTTCCCTCATGAAATCGCTTAACTTTGTATCGCCACTAAGGCCATCATGAACGCAATTACCCGAAAAGAGTATGCCAATCTGGAAGCTCCCGTCGTCAATATCGAGCTCAACGGCCAAAAGGTGGTGGCCCACACCAATGAAACACTCCTAAAGATCGCCAAGCGCGAAGGCATAGAGATTCCTCACCTTTGCTTTAAGGAAGGTCTGGAAGCGGTTGGCAATTGTCGCGCCTGCATGGTGGAGATCAACGGCGAGCGCGTTTTGGCACCTTCATGCTGTCGCGCGCCCACCGAAGGCATGAAGGTCACCACCAATAGCGAACGCGCGCTCGCCTCACAAAAACTGGTGTTGGAACTTCTACTCTCCGATATGCCAGAGACCGACTACACGCGTCACAATGAAGTCGATCAATGGGCTGCAAAAATCGGTGTGAGTAAGCCTCGCTTTGAGGCACGTGCCAAGGTTCGGCAGGATCTGTCGCACCCCGCCATTGCGGTGAACCTTGATGCCTGCATTCAATGCACGCGCTGTCAGCGTGCTTGCCGTGACGAGCAAGTCAACGACGTCATCGGTCTGGCCTTCCGAGGAGAACACGCCAAGATTGTTTTCGACATGGACGATCCAATGGGCGCATCGAGCTGCGTCGCCTGCGGCGAGTGCGTGCAAGCTTGTCCTACCGGAGCGCTGATGCCCGCGCGCGACGTTGCGATGACCGTGCCAGACAAGCAAGTGGAATCGGTCTGCCCTTATTGCGGTGTCGGTTGCCAACTAACTTACAACGTCAAAGATAACAAGATTCTATTCGTTGAAGGCCGCGATGGCCCGGCCAATCAGGGTCGCTTGTGCGTGAAAGGGCGATATGGTTTTGACTATGCGCATCACCCGCAGCGCCTCACCAAGCCCCTCATCCGCCGCGCCGACGCACCCAAGCATGGTGACTTCAGCATGGACCCGGATCGCGTCTTAGATGTTTTTCGGGAGGCTACCTGGGAAGAAGCTCTTGAAGTGGCCGGTGGCAAGTTAAGGAACATTCGCGACCAATACGGTAAAAAATCTTTGGCGGGCTTTGGTTCGGCCAAGGGAAGCAATGAAGAAGCCTACTTGTTTCAGAAATTAGTGCGCACTGGTTTTGGCTCGAACAATGTTGACCATTGCACCCGTCTTTGCCACGCCTCCTCAGTGGTGGCCTTACTCGAGGGGATTGGATCAGGGGCCGTGTCCAATCCCGTGATGGATGTAACCAAGGCAGAAGTCGCCATCATCATCGGCGCTAACCCTACGGTCAATCATCCGGTTGCTGCCACATGGATCAAGAACGCGATTCAGGCGGGCACCAAGCTTGTCGTGTGCGATCCACGTCGCTCTGACCTGGCCCGCTCCGCCCATCGATTCCTCCAATTCAAGCCCGACACTGATGTAGCGCTACTGAATGCAATGATGCATGTCATCGTTGCCGAGAATTTGGTGAACGCAGAGTTCATCGCCAGTCGTACGATTGGCTACGACGAGCTCAAGGCCAATGTGGCCGCCTACAGCCCTGAAAAAATGGCGCCGATCTGCGGCATTGATGCTGAGACGATTCGCTACGTGGCGCGGCTCTACGCTACCTCCAAGGCTTCAATGATTTTATGGGGCATGGGCGTGTCCCAGCATGTGCATGGCACCGACAACGCGCGTTGCCTGATCGCCTTATCTCTCATGACGGGCCAGATTGGTCGGCCTGGCACGGGCCTGCATCCACTGCGTGGGCAAAACAATGTCCAGGGAGCCTCCGATGCGGGGCTCATCCCGATGATGTACCCCGACTATCAGCATGTCACGCAAGCAGCCTCTCGTGCCAAGTTCGAGAAAGCTTGGTCGCTTCCCGAAGGCACGCTTGACGATCAGCCTGGATTGACCGTCGTAGAAGTGATGCACGCCATCAAAAAAGGTGAGATTCGCGGCATGTACGTGATGGGTGAGAACCCAGCGATGTCCGACCCCGATGCCAATCATGCACGAGAGTCTTTGGCGGCATTGGATCACTTGGTGGTACAAGATATCTTCTTGACTGAAACTTGTTATCTTGCCGACGTGATTCTGCCCGCAAGTGCTTTCCCCGAAAAAACGGGAAGCTTCACGAATACTGACCGTTTAGTGCAAATGGGTCGTCAAGCGATTGACCCACCCGGTGAGGCCAAACAAGATCTTTGGATCATCCAGCAACTCGCCGCAAAATTGGGGCTGAGCTGGAACTACCAACACGTGTCTGAAGTCTTCGACGAGATGCGTCTGACCATGCCGAGTATTGCTGGTATCACTTGGGATCGCCTGGAGCGCGAACACTCCGTCACCTACCCTTGCAAGGAAGAAGGCGACCCTGGCCAGTCCGTCGTTTTTGTAGACGACTTCCCAAGAGAAAGTGGCCGCGCTAGGTTTGTACCCGCCGATATCATTCCCGCGGATGAGCGGCCAGATGCGCAGTATCCGATGGTGCTCATCACAGGCCGCCAACTAGAACACTGGCATACCGGCAGCATGACGCGCAGAGCCACGGTATTAGACGCGCTTGAGCCGGATCCGATTGCCCTGGTGCATCCGCTCGATCTGGCCGACATGGGCGGCAAGCCTGGCGAGGTGATGACCATTCGTTCGCGTCGCGGCACGGTGTCCCTCTATGCCAGAGCCGATGACAGTTCACCCCGGGGCGCGATCTTCGTACCGTTCTGCTACTACGAAGCGGCCATCAATAAACTGACCAACGCGGCGTTGGATCCGTTCGCGAAAATTCCGGAGTTTAAGTATTGCGCGATCCAGGCGAAGATGGGTGGCGAGGTGACGCCGGCTAGTAGTTATGGCGGCGGGTTGGCGTTCGACAGACTTCCCCAATACTGACTCTCCATGACCAACTCGTCCAGCCACAGTACTGCCCATTACTTCCTGGAGGGCTTAGCGGAGCTCGGCATTGAGTATGTCTTTGCCAACCTCGGCACGGATCACGTTTCTTTGATCGAGGAGCTGGCACGGTGGGATCAAGAGGGTCGCGCCCATCCAGAATTTATTTTGTGTCCGCATGAGAATGTGGCCATGCACATGGCGGCAGGTTTCGCGGCCGTCACTGGGCGCGGACAGGCCGTGATGGTTCATGTGGACGCAGGCACCGCTAACTCTGCGATGGGCATGCACAATATGTTTCGTGCACGCTTGCCGGTCATGTTGATCGCGGGCAAGGCGCCCTTCACCTTACGCGGCGAGCTGCCCGGTTCGCGGGACAATTATGTGCACTTTGTCCAGGACCCTTTCGATATTGCGAGTCTGGTACGGCCCTATGTGAAGTGGGAATATTCCTTGCCCCATGGAGTCATCGCAAAAGAGGTACTACGGCGCGGCCATTCGGTCATGCAAAGCGACCCTCCCGGACCGGTGTTTCTCACCTTGCCACGGGAAACTTTGGCGGCTGAAGTTGCGGCGAATCGGGTGGCAAGCTTCAATGCTGAGCGCTACGGCGCTGTGCTGGCCGGTGGCATTGATGAGCATCGCGTTGAAGCGATTGCCAAGCAATTGATGAGCGCCAACGAGCCTTTGGCCGTGACCGCCTACCTGGGTCGTAAGGCCGAGGCCGTCACTGCGCTTGAAGACCTCGCCATGCTCAGCGGGCTACGGGTCTTCGAGTTCAGCCCAAGCTACATCAACATCTCTCGCAGCTCGCCTTGCTTTGGTGGTTTTGACCCGGCTAAAGCCATGGCGACCTCAGATCTTGGCCTACTCCTCGACGTGGATGTACCTTGGCTACCCAAGTTCGCGCAGGAGAACCCACATACCCGCTGGATACACGTGGATGTCGACCCCATTAAAAAAGACTTCCCGATGTGGGGCTTTGCGACCGACCTCAGAGTACAGGCGGATTGCGCGCTCGTGCTTCAGCAGGTGGCGGCCTGGATTCGCGCGCACGCCGATCCAGGCTTCCATCAAAAGGTAGCGCTTCGAATTGCGAGTTGGGGTGATGCCAATCAACAGCGTGCAGCACTGGTCGCAAAAACGGCGCAAGAACCAGGCAAGGCTGGCGCGATTTCCACGACATTCTTATGCGCGGCCTTGGGTGAAGCGATTGCGGCGGACGATATTGTGGTCAACGAAGCCATTCGCAACTCCCCGGCTGTACTCAACCAAATTCCGCGCGAGCAAGCTTTGAGCCTGATCGGTGGGGCCGGTGGCGGTCTTGGCTATAGCGGCGGCATGGCTTTGGGTGCCAAGCTCGCCAAGCCGCAGGTGCGGGTGATACAAATTGTGGGGGATGGTGGTTTTCATTTCTCGACACCAACGTCTGTGTATGCCACCGCCCAGCGTTATCAACTACCGATCTTCACCGTAATTTTGGATAACGGCGGCTGGCAGGCTGTGAAGGAGGCGGTGCTGCGCGTTTACCCCGACGGTGCGGCCGCACGGACGAATGAGTTTCAGGCGCGCCTTCAAGGTCAAACACGAGACTTTGAAAAAGTAGGTGAAGCCTTCGGCGCGTACGGTGAGTGTGTGTCAGAACCCAGCGAGGTCAATGCGGCCATTGCTCGATGCCTGAAGGCCGTTGACGAAGGTCGCGCCGCGGTGCTTAATGTACAGGTTGGGCTACAGTGAAGGCTAGCGAATGCAGCTGGGCAAACGCATCTGAGCGCTCGCGAGCTGCTGCCCCACGAATAGATAAAACTAATATTTACACCCGAAAGAGATCTCAATGTTTCTGAACCGAATTGCGCGTCTCGCCGAAGCTTTGCTGACCACACCGCCGACCACCCTTTTCCGCGCCCTGGCAGTCACCACCTTGTTGCCGTTCAGCGCCAGCGCAGCCGACTTTCCGACCCGCCAAATCACCATCGTGGTCGGCTACTCTCCCGGTGGCGCGAACGATCTACTCGCGCGCATTGTTGCTGAGAAATTGACGACCACCTTGGGCCAAGCCGTGGTGGTGGAAAATCGCCCCAGCGTAGCTTCCATCGTGGGAGCAGCCTATGTTGCTAAGGCCAAGCCCGATGGTTACACGTTGCTGATGGGTGCGAGTGGTCCGATCGTCTTTAATCACGCCTTGTATGCCAAGCTGCCTTATGGCCCCCAGGACTTCGCACCGATCAGCTTGATCGGCACGTTCCCAATGGTGTTGCTCACGCAGGCCAACAACCCTGCCAAAACCGTGCAAGAACTTGTGAATTTCTCGAAGGCCAATCCGGACAAATCAAACTACAGCGCAAGCGCCGCCTCGTTTCAACTCATTACCGAATTGTTCAATAACAAAACCGGTGCCCGCTTTGCTCATGTTCCTTACAAGGGTAGTAATGACGCCATCACGGCCGTCATGGCCAACGATGTCAGCATGAGTCTGGTCGATACCGGACCGGCCTCACGGGCGCTGCAAGGAGGCCGGGTAAAAGCTTTGGCGATTACCTCGGCGGAGCGGCTGCCTGAGATGGCGAGCATCCCAACCATGAGCGAGTTGGGAATCGATCTCAAGGTTTCGTTCTGGAGCGGCCTGCTGGCACCTGCGGGAACGCCCGCGCCGATCCTCAAACAACTGCAGGAAGAAGTCACTCGTGTTCTCGCCTTGCCCGATGTGATCAAGCGCATTACGACGCTCTCTATTACTCCGAAGAGCAACACACCAGAGGAGTTCGCCAAGCTCATTGCCAGCGAAATCCCGCTCTGGAAGAAGGTTGCGCAGGACAACAACATCAAGGCTGACTGAACATCACTACTCTTGGAAAAGCTATGAGTGGATCAACTATGAACGCATCGAATTTGAACGCGCCTACTTTGGCCAAAAGTGGGGCGGCGGCTCTCGGTCTTGACGCCCCACGCACCGAAGCCGTGCGCGCTCAGGTGAGCGCCGAGGAGTGGCAGATCCGAGTCGATCTCGCCGCTTGTTATCGTCTCGCTGCAAAGTATGGCTGGACCGATCTCATCTATACCCATATCTCTGCGCGAGTACCTGGGCCAGAGGAGCACTTTCTCCTCAACCCCTTCGGATACATGTTCGATGAAGTCTGCGCCTCCAACCTTGTCAAGGTCGACCTCGACGGCAATCTCATTGGCGACACGCCACACTTCATCCATCGCGCGGGCTTTATTATCCATAGTGCTATTCATGCCGCACGGCCCGATGCGGCCTGCGTTATTCATGCTCACACCCGTGCGGGCCTGGCCGTATCCATCATGAAGAGCGGGCTATTGCCGTTAACTCAACATGCGATGCTGTTTCATGGCAAGGTGGCCTATCACGAGAGTGAGGGTTTTGCCCAGCAAACCGAAGAGCGCGCCCGACTAGCCGCTGATCTTAGCGACAAACCAGTGATGATCCTACGCAATCACGGCACACTAGTTGCGGGACGGAGCGTGCCTGAGGCCTTCAGCATGATGTGGCATTTGGAGATGGCAATGCAAGCGCAAGTGGACGCGTTGGCGGTGACCAATGATCCGAATCTTCCAGGCGAAGGTGTCGCCGAGGCGATTGTAAAGCGCGCCTTCACCGGCAGACCTTTAAGTGAATATAAGCCCGGAGATTCACCACTCGGTCGCCTGGAATGGCCAGCGCTTCTGCGCATGCTGGACCGTAACGATAGTTCGTATCGATTGTAGGCGCTCAAACTCACTTCATATCAAAAGAAGTCGTAAGGCCCCGGATACTTTCCAATAAAGGAAAGATGGCTCACCAATCCTGTACCTGGCTGCCACAGGTGAAGCATACAAGCCTGGGGTGCAAGAAAAGACTGAGGCTGAGCATCCGCTTGAAGTTGTAGCGCAATTTCGGTGGCACTACTCGGACAGGTGATGACCAAGGTACCGGCCCATCGATGAGTCATGTGTCGATGTACATGACCGACCAACACGGCCTCCACATTGGGAGCGGCTTGAATGATCGCCCGAAGTCCCTCTGGTTCTCGAAAGCGGTACTCGTCTAAGTACGCAATGCCCGAGGTGAAGGGAGGGTGATGCATGAGGACGAGCGTCGGCTTATCGCGATTGGCTTTTAAAGTGTCGTCAAGCCAACCTAGGCCATCGCTGTCGATTGCGCCGTGATGCGCTCCAGCCACGCATGTATCCAACGCGACAACGCGCACCGGCCAGTCCTCAAGACAGTAGTGCAAACTTCCTGTTTTCGGTAGGTAGCTGGGCTCGCCAAAAAAAGCTCTCAATCGCTCGCGATGGTCATGGTTGCCAGGAATGACGCGATACGGGATTTTCAGGCAACTAAACAACTCCAGCGCGTGTTCATATTCGCTCGCTCGGCCTTCGTCTGTCAGATCACCCGTCACCAAAACCAGGTCTGGACGACAATCAAGATGGTTGAGATGGTTGATCGCGTCCAATAGCAATGCATTGCTATTGGCCACGCCCTTATAGAGCACACCGGGGGCGCATACATGCGGGTCAGAAATTTGTGCGATGAGCATGAGAGTTTCACTCCGGCCTGTTGAATGACGCTTATGGAAGCCCCAGCAATGGCGAATCAGCTAGGCTTGGCCTATTGATTCACAAAACCGTGCGGGAAGGTATTCCAAGATCATAAACCGAGTGATGACTGCACTTGCGCGCGATCTGTAAGACTGCAGTTACATGCATTTACAAAGGGATACCTCTTCTGAGTCAACAGGGCCCATTTTCGCGGCGTTGTATAGCCATGCCCTACGAAAATGAATTGAGCGTTCAATTCAGGGCAAACCTTCTCGAAGGAGTGCTTCATGCGCCACCGCAAACAAAAAGCTCGCAAAGCTCGTCGTTAACTCGATCTAGCTAGAGGCCCCTTCGGGGGCTTTTGTTGTTGGCCCTTTAGTCTCGGTACGCGGCCAGATGGGAGACCGTTAATCAGTCATAATTCCACCATACAAAATCGGTGTATCTTGATAACCGAATTGCCTGAGGAGAACTTTATGACCTATTTTGCAAGAGCCGCCATTCCTGGCACTCTCCCCACTACCCGCCCAAGCATTATCCGCAAACTTGCGGGTTTTTTGCCTTCTACTTTTCTGGTCGCGTTCGCGCTATGCGCCGGACCTGGCAGCGCGGCCGCCGCGGATTACCCCGTGCGGCCCGTGAAATGGATCGTGCCCTACCCACCAGCAGGCACCACGGATGTATTGGCGCGCATCATCGCGCAATGGCTCTCCGAAAAGCTGGGCCAACCCTTCGTGGTCGAGAACCGTCCGGGTGCAGGTAACAACATTGGTACCGAGGTTGTCGTCAAGGCGCCAGCCGACGGCTATACCATGTTGCTGGTCAATCCCGCACACGGCATTAATGCCACGCTGTACAAAAATTTGCCTTTTAACTTCATGCGAGATATCACCCCGGTCGCAGGTCTCGTGCGCACACCTAATGTCATGGGTGTCACCAATAATTTACCGGTCAAAACAGTCGCTGAATTCATCGCCTACTGTAAAGCCAATCCCAGCAAGGTCAATATGGCCTCCTCTGGCAGCGGCACCTCGACGCATCTGTCAGGCGAATTGTTTAAAGCCATGACCGGCTGCAATATGTTACATGTCCCCTACAAAGGCGCCGGCCCGGCGTTGATCGATCTGATTGGTGGACAGGTACAAGTGTTCTTCGATAATTTACCCTCCTCCGCTGTCCATATCAAATCTGGCTCCATCCGCGCACTCGCAGTCACCTCAGCGGCACGCGAGCCATCCATGCCTGCACTGCCCACGGTTGGCGATACTGTACCCGGCTATGAGGCCACGGCCTGGTTCGGGATTGGCATGCCCAAGGGCACGCCACGCGAAGCCATCGACAGAATTAATGCCGAGATTAATCGCGCACTAGCCGATCCTAAAATGAGAGCTCGCCTCGCCGAACTGGGTGGTGTCCCGATTGCAGGATCGCCAGAGGATTTTGGCAAGGTGATCGCTGCCGAGACTGAAAAATGGGCCAAGGTAGTAGTGACCTCTGGTGCGACTGTTGATTGATGGTTATCGACCTTGCCAAATTGCAAGATGCAGTTGCATTTTCTGTCGCCCACGAGACGCCCTGGGATCGCGATAACAATGATAACTGGGGAATTCACAGTGCAGATCAACCCCCTTGGAATCGACTGCTCGGCCCCGTACATCCACGCGGCCCGGTGTCCGGTGTCGTTCGTGTCGGCGGGCGACAAATTATTGAGTGGGGCGAACCGCGCCGCGCCGATCTTACATTTTCTGTTGCGAAAACTTACCTTGCGCTCCTAGCGGGAGTCGCCCACGACCAGGGCTTACTCCCGGACCTCGACCAACCTGTGCTTGCCAAAGTGAGCGGCATCGGCTTTGAGAGCACCCACAATCGCTCGGTTACCTGGATGCAGCTCTTGCAACAGACTAGCGAGTGGGATGGCGAATGCTTTGGTGTTCCGGACCGAGTGGATCGCTATCGCCATCTACAGTATCAGCCTGCTCGCCCGGACGGATTTGATGCGAGCATCAAAAAAGGTGATGCTCGTCCACTGCAGGTACCGGGAAGTTTTTGGGAATACAACGACGTTCGTATTAATCAACTGTCCCTCGCGCTTTTGCATTTATTTGGTCGCGCCTTGCCCGATGTCTTTCGCGAGTACATCACTCAACCCGTTGGTGCCAGTGACGGTTGGAGCTGGGTCGGCTATGAAAATAGTTGGGTCAATATCAATGGCCAGAAAATTCAGTCCGTACCGGGAGGTACTCACTGGGGTGGCGGGATGTCGATCAGCAGCGTGGATCAGGCGCTGATCGGTCAGATGCTTTTGAATGAAGGCCGTGTGGGACATCGGCAGGTTTTATCCCAGGAATGGGTACGGCGAATGCAAGCACCCTGCTCGATCGCACCTTGGTATGGCACCCTGGTTTGGCTGAATCGCCTGCGCGGCATGTTTCCCAGCGCCTCGGCCTCAAGCTATTTTTGTATCGGCGCAGGCGCGAGCGTGGTTTGGATCGACCCGGACCGAGATATGGTCGCGGTAGTGCGATGGATTAATACCATTCATATCGATAGCTTTTGCAAGCGAGTCGCAGAGGCTATTGCCACCTAAATTCGAACTTCTGTTGAGAGCCGGGGTATTAGACCCCGATGTTTGGCTGAGACCGGTACTCTGGCGCAAGCGGCGGAAATTGAAGCAGTAACACCTCCGCGCCTTTGGTGCCGGCGATCATCAAGCTATCCGTTTCGTCAGAGGATAAGAAGATGCTCTCAGGAGGCTGCAATATTTGACCCTCATGCAGCAACGAGCCCGACACAACCACCCGATATTGACCAGCTCCTGTAGAAGGCGCCAGGCCACTCGTTTGCGCGCCTGGCGGCATGCGATAGAGTGAGGCCGCCAACCCCTCAGCATTGAGCGGCAAGAGTTTCTCACAGCGTATAGCCTCAAGCTTTTCTAAGGCTTCGTCCGAAAAGCGCTGAATAGGTTCTGAACTGAAATGACTCTTGGGCCCCCGCAGAAGCTGCTCGCGTGCCTCCGGCATAAAATTTGCACCAGGATCGTTTTGGGCGCGAAGTGTCAAGTATTGAATACCTTGCGACCCGCAAATGATCGGCCCATAACCGGTATAGGCTCCAGCATAGTGCACCAGCAAGGGCTCGATAGCGTGTCGGCCCAAAGTTCCAGAACCACCAATGATCACCTGAAATTGGTTCTGCCGATGATAATGGGTAAGTATGGTCGTGTTGGGGTCTTGCTCAACCAAGAACGCATGGGGTGAGGGCTGGTTTTCGGCAAGCGGAGCGAGCATGTATTCGCCCTTGTAATAGCCTGTGCCGTTCGGAAGCACCAAGTGGCGGCGACGCGCCTGCTGTGCGGCATTCGTGCCCAGCATTTTCATTCGATTTTCACTCCCGAATCGACGACGGCCTTACCCCATTTGCGTAGCTCGGATTTAATGTGCATCCCAAACTCTTCCGGCGTACCGCTCAGGGGCTCCGCGCCAAGCTTCGAAAAACGCTCAGTCACTTCGGGGCTGCGCACAATTTTGATCAATTCAGTATTCATGCGCGCGACAATGGCACGGGGGGTACCTGTCGGAAACAACATGCCCAACCAAGCCCCACTGTCATAGCCCGGCACACCTTGCTCAGCCACGGTTGGGGTATCGGACATGAGACTGGAGCGCTTACCACCGGCTACCGCCAATAGTTTCACGCGGCCAGCTCGCACCATTGGTAGCGCATAGACCGCTGTGTCGAACACCACATCGATTTGTCCAGAGATGACATCGGTAAAGGCCTGTACGCTACCCTTGTAAGGTACGTGCTGAAGGTCGATACCCGTCGCCGTCTTTAACATCTCCATCGATAAATGCGAGGTCGATCCATTGCCAGAGGAAGCGTAAGTGAGCTTGCCGCCTTTGGTTTTCGCCAAAGCAATCAGTTCTCGAACACTGTTAGCCGCGAAATCTGGCCGGGCGACCAGTACAAAGGGAAGATTCGCGACCAAGGTGATGGGTGCGAAGTCACGCATTGGTTCATACGGTAAATCTTTGTATAGGTTGGGATTGGTGGCGAGCGGAGCCGTGGCCGAAAGCAGCATGGTGTAGCCGTCGGCCGGGGCTTTCGCAGCGGCGGCGGCGCCGATACTACCGCCTTGACCTGGTTTATTGTCAACGACCACCGCCTGCCCCAACACCGCGCTGAGTTTTTCGGCGAGCAAGCGCGCAATGACATCGGTAGCCTGGCCCGGAGGGAAGCCAACAATGATTTTTATGGGCTTATTGGGGTATTCAGTCTGAGCGAGAACAAGCGTTGGAGCAAAGGCGCATGCCCAGCCTCCCAGCAGCGCGATGCGTCTGAGTTTGTCACTTAAGTTTTTTTTCAAACACCCATCCATCGAACTCTAGAACCTACAAGGGCAAGGCTTTAAGTATCGAAGAGACCCAGAGCGAGTCGCGGCAAATCGTATGAAAACCGGAACGTTTGAAGCCGCCCACAAATATCGACCCCAAGACTCCACCTGGCACCGCTACTCAATCAACCCAAACTGTGTAGCCAAGGCAATATGCGAATTGGGTTCACCCGTGGGTTTGAAAATGCCATTGAGTCTCGCGACAAGACGATCATCAACCTGCAACAGGCCCTGTGCGAACACCAGATTTTTAGACGCTCTAAGCACTTCACAGCGGCCTTCAATCCATTCGCCCAGATGAGCTGGGCCGAGGTAATCGGTGGTCAAAGTGATGGTCAGCAAATATTGACGAATCCCCCCCTGAAGATTGCAGCCCAAGAGCAGGGTCATGTCGGCCAAGGTGGCCAGCATGCCGCCATGACAAATTTGCCCAGGATTGCAATGCCTCTCTTCGACTCGAAAGCCTAAAGTAAAACGGCTTTCCGCCCAGCGGCCATAAAGTGGACCATTGTTTTCGAGGAATGGGTTCGCCTTCATTGAGATCGGTCGGAAATCTGTGGGAATATTCATGTTGGGGATTCTAAATTAAATAAGTCGGTAGCTCGAGGCAAAACCAGTATGTACGTCAAACAGTTATTCACTACCTATCTTTGCCTCTTCAGTTTGGCGATCCCGAGTCTTGTCAGCGCGCAATCTGGATGGCCGAGCAAACCGATTACCATTGTCGTCACCTATCCGCCAGGGGGTGGTGCAGATGCCATGGCGCGGCTGATTGCGCCGAAACTTGGCGAAGCCCTGGGGCAACCCGTGGTGATTGAAAACCGCGGCGGTGCGAGCGGTCAGATTGGTGCCGGCATTGTTGCCAAAGCTGCGCCCGACGGTTACACCTTGATGTTGGATGCGTCCTCCTTCGCGGTAAACCCTGCGCTGTATTCCAAGCTCCCTTACGACAGTGAGAAGGCCTTCAGGCCCATTGCGGTGATCGCGTTGTTTCCAAACGTGGTCTTGGTGAACGCGCAATTCGCCCCACGCACACTCGCTGAACTGATTAGTCTCGCACAGGCCAAAAAAGACTCGGTAGCCTACGCCTCCTCAGGCAATGGATCGGCGCAACATGTTGCTGGCGCTTTGTTTGAATCGGCGGCGAAAGTGGAGATGCTGCACATTCCCTACAAAGGAGGAGGACCGGCCTTGAACGATTTATTGGCCGGCCATGTGCCGCTGTTCTTTGGCAATTTGGCCTCCACGCTACAACATGTGCAAAGCGGTAAGGTGCGCGCCCTGGCTGTAACCAGTAACAGGCGCTCCGCGATTTTGCCTGACGTGCCCAGTGTTGCCGAACTTGGACTGAAAGACGCCGAGGTCTATGAGTGGAATGCCGTGTTTGCTCCGTCAGGCACACCAGAGGCGATGATCAATAAAGTGGCCGCAGCCCTACAGATGACGCTGGATCAACCTGAGGTCAAAGCACGTATCGCTCAGCTCGGCGGCGATATTCAAAAGGGCGGGCCGGAGGCAGCACAAAGCTTCATTCGCCAACAGTTATCGCTTTGGGCCAAGGTGGTCAAAGCACGCAATATCGTTCTGGAATAAAAAAGGAGTGGACATGAGTCAAGCATCTGTTGCAACCGCTACACCAAGGCAGCGTCTCAGCCCAGACCTGCGGCTGGTCTGGCTCTTCGGGCCCGGCGCGGACTCCAAGGCTCATCAAGAAATGGCCAGAGTTGGGGGTCAAGTATTAATCCAAGATCTTGAAGATTTCACGCCACCGAACTTAAGAGCCCACGCGCGCAGCTTAGCGGCCGCTTTGTACCCTGCCTGGCATTTTGCCGGGGCCTTGGTTTGCGTAAGAATCAACTCCCTGGACACCGAGGGACTGCTGGATCTCGCCGCCGTTATGCCGTATCGGCCCGACATCATCGCGTACCCAAAAGCCGCTGGCGCCGAAGCCATCCGCGCACTCGATCAAGCCATCACCCTTGAGGAACAGCGTCTCGGCATCGCTGCGGGAACTACAGAGATTCTTCCTGTATGCGAAACCGCCCTAGGGGTCGTGAGCGTACGCGAGATGGCCGCCGCTAGCACCAGAATCAAGGCGGCGCTGCTCGGCTCCGAAGATTTAGCCACCGACCTATGCGCAGAACGCGGTCAGGACGCCGTTGAACTCGACTATGCGCGCCGACGTTTCCTACTTGAATGTCGCGCCGCAGGTATCGAACCCGTCGACGCTCCCTTTACCTTCGCCGATTCTGCGGCGGCTGTTCTGGAGGCTCGCTACGCGCGCCGGTTGGGCTACCGGTGCAAAAGCACGGTAAGCCCCGAACATGTTGTTAGCTTAATTGAGGCCCTGTCGCCCAGCCCTAGTGAAACCGCTCAAGCTCGGCTTCTAGTGAGCGCCTTCGAGACTGGTAGAGCCAAGGGCGAGGACAGAGTGCGGCTCGGCGACCATTGGATTGAGGTCCCCACCTATCTCAACGCCAAGCGCCTATTGCAGCGAGCACAAGCCCTGGGCAGCTAGGAGGCTGGTCCCTAACAATAGGCCACGCCCTGAGTATTGACGTAAAGCGAGTAGATCGACGTGCTTGCCGCCATGAACAAGCGATTCCGATGCACGCCGCCAAAGCACAGGTTCGCGCAACGCTCGGGCAAGTCAATACGACCAATCAGCTTGCCCGTGGGGTTAAATATATGGACGCCATCCAAGCCCGCCTCCCCCATGCCCCACCCGCACCAAAGATTGCCATCGATATCCAAACGGAAGCCATCGGGCGTACCTTTCGGACCAGCATCAATCACCGTGCGGCGGTTCGAGAGCTTACCCTCGTTTGAGACATCGTAGGCCAAAAACGTGCGCGGCACCGAGCGCGACTCCACGATATAGAGGATCGATTCGTCGGGTGAAAACGCTAAACCATTGGGCATATTGATACCCTCAGCCACCACGCTCAGTTTGCCCGACACTTCCAAGCGATAGACGTGAGTTGGCAATTCTGGATCGGCCTTCTCGCCCTCGTAGTGGCTGAGAATCCCGAAACTGGGATCTGTAAACCAGACCGAGCCATCGGACTTGCAAACGATGTCATTAGGCGAGTTCAGTCGCTTACCCTCGAATCGATCTGCCAGGCTGATCACTCGACCATCATATTCGGTGCGCGAGACGCGGCGATGCCCATGCTCGCAGGTGAGCAGTCGCCCTTGACGATCACGGGTATTGCCATTGGCGTTGCCAGAAGACCCACGAAAGACACTGGTATTGCCGGTGCTTTCGTCCCAACGATACATTCGATCACCCGGTACATCGCTCCACAGCAGGCTGCGAGAATCGCCCATCCAAACAGGACCCTCGGCCCATCGAAAGCCCGTGGCCAGGCGCTCAATCTTGGCGAGCGGCAAGCGATACTTTGCAAAGGATTCGTCGATCACCACCACGGCGGGATCGGGATAGCGTTGGCTTGGTGTCCAGTCTTGACTCATTGCTTTTGTCCTTCAATGTGGGTTTGATTCACGGATTCGACGACCACTTGAATCTTTATACTTGAATCGGAATATTCGATTTCTCAGACCGTGTGTGCTAATGCTGGACGAGCCAAGCCCAAGCGCTCAAAGTAAAGAACGCACCGACCGTGCTCAGCATAATAATCGCGGCGCAGCGCTCCACGTTGGAGCCATTGCGCTCAGCGAAAAGAAACACAGAACCGGCCGTGGGCAGGGCGGCGGCAAGAAGAATGACCGAGGCCTCGAAGCGACCCACGCCGAATACATAAGTGCCCAGCATCCAGGCGAGGAGCGGATGAAAAATTAACTTGGTCACCACAATAATCCAGGTATCACTTTGGATCCTTGGCCTCTCGGGTCGGAACAAAGAAATGCCAATGGAGAAGAGAGCCACCGGACCAGCCGCCGTGCCCAATAACCGCAGCAATTCATCCACCGGCTTGATGAACTCAAGATCTAAGGCGGAGACCACTAGGCCGGCTAGAATCGCCCAAATGAGGGGGTTCTTAGCAACCCCGAGCAGCGATTGCTTGACGGTATTTACCCAAGTTTTGGAGTCACTACCCTGTTGCGCAGCAGTGGCCAGAGCGGCTGACACGACGATCAGTAGATCTGCAATTCCCGCGGCGATCATCGGAGCAATCGCTCGACTCCCCATCAGCGCCGGGATAATCGCAAAACCCATATAACCCCAATTGGACCAAGTCGCGCACATGCCGCCATAGCCTGCGTCGCGCCAGGTCTCGTGATCCCCCCAGCGCAATCCCACCACGGTCAAGGCAAGTACCGCTAAGCCTGCTAGCGCATAGGTCGAAAACACAGGAGGGTTGGCGATACTCGAAAACGGCGAGCCTGCCGCGAAGCGGAACAGCATCGCGGGAAGAGCAAAATAGAGCACAAAGGTGTTGAGCGCACCGACCGCCTTGCCATCTAATTTACCGGTGCGCGCCGAGACATAGCCCAGAAGTACCAAGGCAAAGAAAGGAATGGTGACGTTAAAGATTGAAATCAACGGAGCGACATCGAAGAGCGTTGCTTTCGTGGCAACGATTGACTCAGCGAGGAATGTCGAGCTTAAAACTATTTTCTTGAGGTTTACTCAAAAAAACCATCCTCATGCGCACATCCAAAATACCGCTCTCTAAATTCGGGGTGATGGCACAAGAGATGCTGCCTTGGTCTAAAGTTATGGTCTCACCGTCTTGCAGGGGTAAATACTTGCCGAGATTACTACTCGACAACTTCTCGGCTTCCTGAACATACCGAAATACGTAGCCCTCAGCAATCATGATCGAGACATTGCCGCCCACCAGCGATCCGGCATACTTCCAATGAAAGCGACTTGGTATCGTGATGAGCAGTTTCTTTGCATCTGCCTTATCGCGAACAATTTCTCCGATGCCGCAGGGTTTGTCACTGGTTTCAATCGCATTGCCCTGCGCATTGCCCTGTGCATTGACGCCGTAGCTGAATGCTGCGGCACAGGCCATGACGGCGAGCCTTGAAAGCTTTAACAAATTAAGGCGCATGGCAAAAGAAGATAGAAACATTGAACGACCCTTGACGAGACATCAGGCTACGTTGTTAGGCCAAGGCCCGGCTGATGAGTATACGTTGGATATCGCTCGTGCCTTCGTAGATTTGTGCGACCCGTACATCTCGGTAAATACGCTCCACCGGGAAGTCGCTCACGTAGCCATAGCCACCATGAATCTGAATCGCGTCAGAGCACACCTTTTCCGCCATTTCACTGGCAAATAGCTTAGCCATCGCCGCTTCCTTGAGGCAAGGCTGCCCCGCATCTTTGAGGTTCGCCGCATGAAAAATCAATTGACGTGCCGCTTCGATTTGAGTGGCCATATCACTCAAGCGAAACTGAACCGCCTGGTGTTGGAAAATGGCATGGCCAAAAGCTTGCCGATCCTTGGCGTAACTGAGCGCCGCCTCAAAGGCGGCACGCGCCATACCTAGGGCCTGCGAGGCAATACCGATCCGGCCACCTTCTAACCCGGAGAGCGCAATCTTGTAACCCGCGCCCTCGTCGCCTAGCAAATTGGCGGCCGGAATGCGGCAATTTTCAAATACGATCTGAGCGGTATCCGAGGCATGCTGGCCAAGCTTGTCTTCCAAACGAGCCACCACATAGCCAGGTGTTTTGGTGGGTACTAAAAATGCCGAAATTCCTTTCTTTCCGGCCACTTTATCGGTTACTGCCATGACAATGGCGACGTCCGCGGTCTTGCCTGAGGTAATGAATTGCTTGACTCCATTTAGGACATAGTGCTCGCCGTCCTTCGTGGCCGTGGTTCTCAAAGCAGAAGCGTCTGAACCGGTATGGGGTTCCGTCAAGCAAAAGGCGCCGAGCATGTCTCCCTGCGCGAGAGGGCGCAGCCATTGGTCTTTCTGTGTGCTATTAGCGTAGCTCATCAGAATCGAACACACCGGACAGTTGGTCACGGAGATGATGGTAGAAGTTGCACCATCGCCGGCCGCAATTTCTTCGATGATCAGCGCCAAGGAGGTGTAGTCCAATCCGGCGCCACCCCACTGCTCGGGGACCGCGATGCCGTAACAGCCTAAGGCTGCAAGGCCTTGCAGCTCTTTTTCAGGAAACGTGCAGTGCTTGTCCCACTGTGCGGCCTTGGGCTTTATTTCAGCTTGCACAAAATCGCGCACGGCATCTCTCACCATGCGCTGGTCTTCACTTAACAACATGAACTTAGTTCCTATTTCACTTCACGATCGGTCGTAACCTTGGCGTTGCGACCATGCCGCTATTTATGACGCCGCTATTTGCCAAGCCTTAGCTACCACGCCTTGGTTACCAAGCAATAGCCTGACCCTTATAGTCAAAGAAACTACCGCCCGGATAAGCCTGGGGTTTGGCAATCACATTTCGCATCCCGGCGACACTTACCTCAGGGTCGACATCAGCATTGGGGCCGCCCATATCGGTACGCACCCAGCCAGGATGAAGTGAGAGTACTCGTACGCCAAGGGCAGCATACTCTCCGTGGGCTAGCTTCCCAAGCATATTGGCAGCGGCCTTCGAGGTACGATACAACATGCCATAACTCGCACTGGCATCCGCTATCGAACCCATACGGCTCGTGATGATCGCTAAAGTGCCACGGCAGGGACCCAGTAAAGGCGCAACCACGGGAATGATGCGCATCGAGGCCAGCACATTGGTGCGCATAACCAGATCAAATTGCTCATCGGAAGGGGGCTGAGTGATGGTACTGGTGCGTGGGCCATATACCCCAGCGTTGATCACCGAGACATCAACACTCTCACCTTCGAGCTGCCAAGCCATACCCGCGACTTCGCTCGCGTTCAGGACGTCGACATTCAAGGTCTGGACGCCGAGGTCACGAAGCTTGATGCGATCATCTTCGCTACGATGGGTTCCAAATACGGTCCATCCCTCTGAACGATATTGCTTGGCAAACTCCAAGCCGATTCCTCTTGAGGCACCGACGATCAAAACAGTGGGCACGGGCTTCGCTCCTTGGCGAGAATTACAGGGTATACGGCGGAACCTTTAGACTTTGTTTATTGTTCAGCGCCCGATCCCGCCTACTTTAAAGCATTTCTACAGCCACCGCGACCGCTTCGCCACCACCAATGCACAACGCAGCAATACCGCGTCTGCCACCGGTTTTTCTTAGGCCGCCAAGCAAGGTGACCAGAATACGGGCACCCGATGCGCCAATCGGATGACCCAGTGCGCAAGCACCACCATGGATATTGACTCGATCGTGAGTGAGTTTGTGCTCAACCATCGCGGCCATGGTTACGGCCGCGAAGGCCTCGTTGATTTCCCAAAGATCGACTTCACTACTTTTCCAAGCAGCTTTATCCAGCACTTTTTGGATTGCGCCTGCCGGAGCTGTGGTGAACCACTCCGGCTGGTGAGCATGGGTGGAGTGAGCAATGATGCGGGCGATCGGCTGCAGCCCTTTCTTGGCGGCGGTGGAAGCTTTCATTAAGACCAATGCGGCAGCGCCATCCGAAATAGAGGAGGCATTTGCCGCCGTAATCGTGCCGTCTTTTTTGAAGGCAGGCTTTAAAGTGGGGATCTTGTCCAGCTTCGCCTTAAAGGGTTGCTCGTCCTTGTCGATAAGATTTTCGCCGCTTTTGGACATGACCTTGACGGGGGCCATTTCCCAGGTAAAGCTGCCATCAGAGTTGGCACGCATCGCGCGCTCAGTTGACTGAATCGCAAACTGATCTTGAGCTTCTCGGGTAAATTTGTACTTGTCGACACAGTTTTCCGCAAAGACACCCATCGCGACCCCTTTTTGGTAGGCGTCTTCGAGGCCATCCATAGCCATATGGTCGTAGGTTGTGAACGCACCGTAGCGCACCCCTTTGCGCGCGCTCAACATCAGGTGGGGCGCATTAGTCATGCTTTCCATGCCACCCGCAATCATGATGTCGTGACTGCCGACCGTCACCAAGTCCGCAGCCATCATGACTGCTTTCAAACCGGACCCACACATTTTGGACAAAGTCACCGCGCCGACTGAATTGGGCAGGCCCGCACCTAGGACCGCCTGGCGCGCCGGAGCTTGCCCTAAACCGGCCATCAAACAATTGCCGAAAAAGACTTCGCCAACGTCTTCACCCTTGATACCCGCTCGATCCACCGCCGCCTTGATCGCCACCGAGCCCAGTTGAACTGCACTATGGGATGCGAAATCACCCAGCAAGCTGCCAATAGGCGTGCGGGCGGCCGATACGATAACGATGGGATCAAGCATGTCAGTGTCGTTCTAATATGTGATGGAAGGCAATTGTCGCGCCGCTTTTGCCGCAATGCAACAACTGTATTCAGTTTTTCCTGCACTGTTGTGGGCGAGTCGCTCTAAAATCGCCCTGAACCGGACTCGCCGTGAACCAAATTCCGTCCTTTCGTGGAATTTGGCCTCGCCAGCGGGCATATTTTTGGTGTTAACCCACCAAAAAATCCCGAAGCAGTTGGTTAACCAGAGCTGGCTGTTCCAGAGTACTCATATGCCCGCAATCCTCAATCACCTCGAACCGGCAATCCTGGCGATGCAATGCAATCGCCGCCGCAATGGCCTCATGATCGGCCACAGTGGTCACCATGTCCTGGCGGCCACAGGCCACAAGGGTAGGGCAGGCCAGCCGGGCAAGGCTGGGGAGCGAGTTAGGCCGACCCATCATCGCGTCTTGCTGGGCAACCTGAACCTTCGGCCCAAGAGCTACGGCCATCGCCATGGTCACGCCTGCGCTCGCTGGATCCTGCTGATGGCTTGGCGCAAGAAAACGGCTCGGTAGGGACTGACTAAAGGCTGCCATGCCGAGTTCGGCAACCTTATTCCGATCTGTCAGCCGCCCTTGTTTTTGAGCTTCGCTATCGGGGGTAGCACGTGTGTCGAGCAAGGCTAGTTTGACCAGGCGCTCTGGTGCCTGACGCAAAAGCTCAAACGAAATATAGCCACCCATCGATAAGCCTATACAATGGAAACGCTCAGGTTGACTAGCCAAGATACGTGCGCCAATTGCCTGCATGCTGATCTCTTCACGAAACATCATGATCTGACAATCGAAGTGGTCTTGGAGCACTTCGATTTGCGGCGCGTACAGGCGCTCGTCGCACATATGACCAGGAATCAAGAGAAGCCTCGGCTTGGTCGGACCCTTATTCGTACTCATGCTTGAATCTTCCCGTAACTGAAAGTACTGGAGAAATCCAAGATCCAGTCAATGCTATGCGGATTGGCCATGGAGTCGCGATTCACGGCCTTGTCTAAAGGATGGCCAAGCAAAATTCTTTTCACAGGCACCTCGAGCTTTTTACCCGTCATGGTGCGTGGTACCTCAGGAATGGCGTAGGCGACATTCGGGACATGACGAGCCGAGAGCTTGATCTTGATCGCACTCAGAATCCGCTCGCTCAACTCCATCGGCATACCGGTATCACCACTTGCAGCCTGTGCTCCACTTCGGGCTGGCCCTTTCGGGACCACGCTGGTGGAGACAAAGTTTGGATCGCGAAGCACGACGAACAAGGCCAGAAAAGACGGTTTGCCGAGGTATTCAAGATCCACCACTAATGAATCCGCCACTTCTGGAAACTCTTCCACCACTCGGTATAACTCGCTTGTGCCCATCCGAATGCCATAGCGATTGATCGTGGAATCACTGCGACCGTAAATTTTTGAGGTAACGCTTTCCTTACGCTTATTCAGTTGCAACCAGTCGCCGTGACGCCATACACCAGGATAGAGATCGAAGTAGCTGCTGAAATAACGCGAGCCATCTTCATCACCCCAAAAATACAGAGGCATTGAGGGCATGGGCTGCTTGCACACCAGCTCTCCCACTTGGCCGCGTAGCGACCGGCCGTCTTCATCGAAGGAATCGACATCGGTCGCTAAGCCACGACACTGCATCTCGCCGGAATAAACTGGCAGAGTGGGGGCGCTACACAAAAAGGCCGCGCCCGGATCTGTGCCCCCAGAGATCGAGCACAGTGCAATATCTTTTCCAATACCTTGGTAAATCCATTCGTGACATTCTTCGCTGAGAGGTGAGCCAGTCGAGCCGACAGATCGGACATGGCTTAGATCAAACTTTTTGGAAGGGTTCAGTTCGGTCTTGATGCATTGCGCAACGAAGGCTGGACTGGTGCCAAAGAAGGTGGCTTTTTCACGAGCGGCAAATTCGAACGACGCATGTAAATCGGGGTAACCAGGATTGCCATCAAAGAGCAATATCGTTGCGCCAGTACCCAAGGTTGTAACCAAGAGATTCCACATAATCCAGCCGGTGGAGGAGAACCAGTAGAAGCGATCTTGCGGGCCAACATCGAGATGAATACCGGTGCCCTTGAAGGATTCAATGGTGGCACCACCGTGGGAATGCACGATTGGCTTGGGCATACCGGTGGTGCCGGAGGAATACACGATCCACAATGGGGTGTTGAATTCCACTGGCAAGTAATGGGTCTTGGCCTCCTGGTGAAGTGCCATTGCCTCGCTCCAAGCGATGACCTGCACTGGGCGATTTAAACCGGAAACATCAAGCTTCGCACCGGCCGACAAGTTATCGACAAAGATCACCGCCTCCACGCTGGGCAAAGCCTGCACAATTTCCAGCAGAGTTTCACGCCGGTCAAAGCCTTTACCGCCATAAAAGTAACCGTCGACCGCAAAGATTACTTTGGGCTCTATCTGTTGAAACCGGTCGGCCACGCTGACCGTTCCCATGTCTGGCGAGCAACTTGACCAGATCGCGCCGAGTGCGGCGACCGCGTTAAGGGCCACCACAGTGTGCGCAATATTCGGCATGTAGGAGACCACTCGATCACCTTTCACCACCCCTAGGGACTTCAAGGTCTGGGCCATGGAGGCGACCTGTTGCTCAAGCGAAGACCAGGACATTTCGCCGCGCTTGACCCGTTCACTGCGATAGATCAAGGCGGGTCGCTTGCGCGAGGCCGGATCGGTCGCTCGGGCCATCATGTGTTCGGCGTAGTTGAGGGTTGCACCTTCGAACCAGCGCGTCCCAGGCATTTTGTTGGCATTGAGAATGCGCTGGTAAGGCGTATGTACCTTCATCGGCGCAAACTGCCAGAAGGCCTCCCAAAAAACCTCAATATCCTTGACCGACCATTCCCAAAGTTCTTCGTAGTTCTTGAAGCTCAAGCCCTTGTGCTTGAACAGCCAGCCCTCGAAGCGTTTGAGCTGAGAGCCTGCAATGCGGGCTTTAGACGGGCGCCACAAGACTTTCGGTATGGCTGCAGTGCTGGGAGTTTGGGCGTGAGTGGCAGCATTCGTCATGGACATTGGGGCGGGCCTTAAAGGTTTGCAGAATGCCCAAATTTTAGTACAGGCCTGCTGTTTTCCTGTGCCCTAGGCCAAATACTTGGGTAGGGGCACATTATTCTAAGATTATTTCGTCTCGGCAAACAATTCTCGCCCAATCAGCATGCGACGGATTTCAGACGTCCCCGCACCAATCTCATAAAGTTTGGCATCACGCCATAACCTGCCTGGTGAGTACTCGTTGATATAGCCGTTTCCGCCAAGGCACTGGATCGCCTCTCCGGCCATCCACGTCGCCTTTTCAGCGGAAAAGAGAATTGCGCCTGCGGCGTCTTTACGCAAACTGCGCACATCGATTTTGCCGTCTCGGCTGAGGTCACATTGCTTGCCGACTTCATAAACGTAGGCCCGCGTGGCCATCATGGTGGAATACATATCGGCGAGTTTGCCCTGCATCAACTGGAACTCGCCGATCGGCTGACCAAACTGCTTGCGGTCGTGCACGTAGGGAATCACGGCATCCATGCAGGCCGACATAATGCCCAAGGGACCACCTGAAAGCACGGCGCGCTCAAAGTCCAAACCACTCATCAATACATTCACGCCTTTTCCTAATCCGCCCAAGACGTTTTCGGCCGGTACTTCGCAGTTTTGGAAAACCAATTCCCCGGTGTGACTGCCGCGCATACCTAACTTATCGAGCTTCTGGGCCACACTAAAGCCCTTAAAGTGCTTCTCGACCAAGAAGGCGGTCATACCTCGTGGGCCGGCCTCGAGATCGTTCTTGGCATAGATCACCATCACATCCGCATCAGGACCATTGGTGATCCACATCTTGCTGCCATTCAAAAGCCAATGATCTCCCTTGAACTCGGCACGGGTTTTCATTGAGACGACATCCGAGCCGGCGTTGGGCTCACTCATGGCAAGTGCGCCAACATGCTCACCGGAAATAAGTTTAGGCAGGTATTTGCGCTTTTGCGCTTCGGTGCCGTTACGAAATATTTGATTCACACACAGGTTGGAATGGGCGCCGTAGGAAAGTCCTACCGAAGCCGAGCCGCGCGATATCTCTTCCATCGCCACAATGTGGGCCAGGTATCCCAGGCCAGCGCCGCCGTATTCCTCCGAGACGGTAACGCCCAAAATACCGAGATCACCCATCTTGCGCCACAAATCCATGGGGAATTGGTCGGTTTTGTCGATCTGGGTCGCGCGCGGTGTGATTTCAGCGGCCGCAAATTGCTGCAAGCTGTCCCGCAACATCGCAATGTCTTCGCCAAGGTCAAACTGCATTCCGGGGATATTGGCCATACGTCTCTCCTGCTTTGAGCAGCCAGTATTGTAGGCAATTTCTAGGTTGCTTTTAGCGCGCCTGCAAATGTAGGCCCGCATCCAACTGGATAATTTCGCCGGTCATTAACGCCGCCCCGGCGCATATCCAGAAAATCGTCTCGGCAATTTCAGAAGGCTTACCCACCCGCCTTAAGGGCGTGCGCTCAATTTGGCGAGCCGCACGCTCGACAAAGCTTTCGGGCTGTAGGCGCTCGACAAAGCCTTCTGCAACCAGAGCCGGACAAACGGCATTGACCCGAACTTGCGGCGCCAACGCCCGCGCCAGACTCAAAGTGACGGCATTGACGGCTGCCTTCGACGCGCCGTAGGCCAACGATGAGCCCCCACCATGAATACCTGCATAACTCGACAAATTCACAATGGCCGAGGTCACTCCCTCTTGAGCACTGGCCCGCAATGCTGGGGCGCAAGCGCGCGCCATCTGAAATGTGCCGATGGTATTCACCGCATAGATGGCGTGAAAATCGGCCGCATGAATGCCTTCCAGATCGGCCTCATCACAAAAGCGCGTGATGCCCGCCGCGTTGACCAATGCGTCCATCCGCGTAAAGTGTCGCAACGCGGTTTCCACCATGCTTCGACACTGAGCATCCTCTGCAACATCGGCTCGAACCACAAGACTGCGCTGGCCGATAGTCAAGTCTGTTTTCGAGAGTTCGGCGATACGCTCACGGGCGGCGATTTCATTAGCTTCATCGAAGACATTAAAGCTCACGTTCCAACCGGCCAGTGCGAAATGGCTCGCCGTCGCTAAGCCGATTCCAGATCCTGCTCCGGTCACCAACACATGACGTGGGCTTGGGCTCATAACGCTAATGCGACACCTTGGGGAGCCAAGTCACAATCGGCGGGAAGAAAATAATGATCAGGATCAACAAGATCACACAGCCAATAAAAGGCATCGCAGAAAGGTAAATGTCTTTCATGGTGATGTGGGGTGGTGCCACCCCTTTCATCACGAAGAGCAATAAACCAAAGGGCGGCGTAGTGTAGCCAATCTCGAGCGCCAGAAGCATGATGATGCCAAACCAGGTGAGATCAAAACCCAGTGTTTTGGCCAGCGGAAAAAAGATCGGCGCAGTGAGTAACATCATGGACAACTGATCCATAAAGCAACCCAAGAACAAGATGATGCCGATCATCACAAACAACATGCCCATCGGGCCAATGTCCCAAGTAAGCGCATAGCTAATCAGCCCGGAACTCGCACCGGTAAAGGCCAACACCTGTGCAAACGTGCTTGATGCAAAGATAATCAAAAACGACATCACGGTGACACGAAGGGAGGACTCCAGGGCCTTGCGCATGGCCTGCCAAGTCAGAGTGCGATAGCAAAGGGCGAGTGCCAGAACCATCACGACTCCTAGGGCCGCCGCCTCAGTCGGGGTGGCCCAACCGACTAGCATAATCGCGACCGAACCAATAATGATGGCGACCATCGGCGTGATGTCGAAGGCCCAAAGCCTGAGCTTCTCGGCGCGTGAGATCTTTTCCGCTTTATAGGCGGGCGCCGCGGAAGGATCGATTTTTACCCAGACGTAGATCAGTACGGCGTACATGAGGGCCAGTATCAAGCCAGGGATGATGCCGGCGATCAAAAGATCGCCAACATCGGTGCGACCCAGGGTTGCCAGTAACACCGTCAGCGCGGACGGGGGGATGATCACGGCCAAGCCGCCTACCCCCATGATCGGGCCAATGGACAGGTATTTGTTATAACCCCGCTTGAGCATTTCCGGCACCATCAAGGAGCCCAGCAAGGCGCAAGCGCCCATGCTCGAACCCGCCGGTCCCGCATAAGCTGTTCCGCCTAGAAGCGTGACGTAGGACAGCCGCGCCGGTACATTCCCCAGCAGCTTATCGGTGGCATTAAAGAAGCGCTGCGCTAGGCCGGTGGTAAAGAACAGATCACCCATCAAGAGAAACATCGGAATCGGCACTAAGGCGAAACTGGTGATGCCACCAAAGCCGTTGTTCAGTACCTGCGCAATTCCTTTAGCTCCGCCCATGAAGACCATGGCGGCGACAACATTGACGCCGAGAAAGGCAATCGCCACCGGTAGACCGAGGAGCATCAAACCGGTCACTGATCCGAACAAGAGCGCACAGGCCCAGTACCATTCCATGTCGCTAGTGTCCTGGGCGGGTCGTGAAGAGCATCAGCATTGAATACTGAGGCATGAGTTAAGGAGCTGTGTCATGAAGTATTTGCTCAACTGCCGACTCCAGATAGTTTTCGCGCAAGAAAAAGAAGCGCAAAAACTCTAAGGTCATCATGCCAAAACTGATTGGAAAGAAGATCGTCAGCATCCAACGCGGCATGTCGAAAGAGCGCACATCTTTGGAGGCTTGATGAAAATCGTCCCAGCTGATCATGCCACCGTAAAACGCGAGCACCGCGCAGATGAAGGCACACATCAAGCAAGTTACCCTAGCCAGTCCTTGACGCAACCCATGAGGCAGGTTGGTCGTCACAATTTCAACAAAGACATGGCCTTTATCACGCACTAACCAGGGAGAGCCCAACAATGGCACCAGGAGCAGGGCATACTCCGTAAAGGTGAACAAGTGCGAGGAGCTTTGCGTGCCCAAATTACGCAGCACCACATCGATAGTGATACTCACCATCATCGCAAAAAGCAAAAACCCTGCTATCCAAGCCAGGGCATTGACGAGTTTGTCGTAAAACTTCAACACTGAGAAACGGTTCAGCTCGAACTTAGGGCGCTAATAACTTCAAGCCTTGATCGTAGCCATCGATACCACCGGCTTTCTCCATGCGTTCTTTCATGCGCGCGAACGAGGCAGCACGAGCACCTTCAAGGAATTTCTTTTGGCCTTCAGCGCTCAAACTCACCGTCTTGATGCCGCGCTTTTCAAGCTCCACCAACTCTTTCTTGCGCAGTTCGCCGAGTTCACTCAAGCTGGAGATTTCGTGTTCGATACCCACCTTGGTCAAAATCTCACGCGACTTCGCGGACAGACCATCCCACTTCTTTTTATTGATTTGAATCGTCAAATCGGTCGAAAAGAAAGCCGGGTTGACGCGATACTTAATAAATTTGTCCCAGTTTGCATCCATCAAACCGATCTCGGTCCAACCCATCATATCGATGGTGCTACGCTCAAGTGCGGTATAGATCTCTGGCGAGTTGACGTTAATGACTTGCGCACCGAGGTAATTCGTAAAGAAAGCGTTATAAATGGCATTGCCCCGCATCTTCACGCCTTTAATGTCCAGGTTTCCCTGAGCATCGAGCTTCGGCTCTTTCGTGCTCCACAAATGGAAGCGAATGCCGCTGTCGACCCAACCGAGCAAATGAACACCGGCACGTTTTTCGTGAGCAGCACGCAGGTATTCGTAGCCGCCATTCTTACGAGCAGTCGGGCCATCAATTGTTGAGGCCGATACCGCATCGCACTCTGGCACGGCAGCCGCATAAAAGGCACAAGCGGCATATACCATGTCCACGACGCCGGTACGCACAGCATTCGCCTGCTCCATCATGCCAATCGCTTCTGGGCCGCCACGCACGCTGATCTCAAACACGCCTTTCCCGGCTTCATTCGCCTTTTTGACAAAGCTCAAGAAACTTTTGCTATACACAAAATTCGAGGGAAAGGCGTGCACCGCCGAAATTTTGTCTTCGGCCATCGCCGGGGTGACGGACAAGGCGGCGACCAACATCGCAGCAGCGCTCGCCAGTGAAACAATCCATTTTGTCATGTAAATCTCCAAATATTGGTGGTGAGACGCGCCCACGCTTAGCGGCGGAAAGTCGTATACAACAATCCTACCTGAATTTATTCAATTCGAAGCACCGGCTCCCTAGCCGTGGTTCAAAAACTCGTCGATCGACGCTTGAGGTGGCTTGGCGAAGTTCGAGCGACGACTGACACCGATGCCGCACTGGCGGCGAAGATCGATCGCGGCGAGTGTCTGCTTGGCGATCACCGACAGGCCGTTGATGATGGGCGCACCGCCCATGGCGGCGCCATGGACACCGCCATAGAGCAACATCGGCAGGCCTCCTGCCGGGACGATGACATCAGCTCCTGCATTGAGCAGGGCGTTCACCTCGCGCTCAAACTTTGGGTACAGCGCTTTGTAACCCTCGGGCGAAGCGAAGGCGTCCATAAAGTCACTCACCTTTGCGTCGACCGCACGCACCCCCACAACTCTTTGTTGCATCCCGTAACGATTAATTTGGTCCTCATGCCAGGGAATAAAAATGGGGTTGATGGTGATTAGGCCAAGTTTTCTCCCCAGCATGAGCGAGTAAGTCAGCGTGGTTTCACCCAGGCCAAGCACGGGAATGTCGACCAGTGACTTGCATTCCGCCAAGCCAGCATCCTGGAAGTGTGTGATGGCGACCGCATCATAGCCCTGCTTTTCAGCCTCAACAGAGTTCTTCATGAAAGTGCGCGCCATCCGGAATTCCGTGACGGCGTGGGTCGTAGTCGCGGGCGGGTTGGCACCATTAAAGGAAAAGGCCACCTCCGGACCGAGCACTTCAGCCATATGCTTTTCCAACCTGGTGATATAGGGAGAATGCTGGTCGCGCCCCGTCGCACCTTGAAACCAAATGCGGTAGCGCGGTCTAGCCATTGCGGTGCTTTCCATGTTGAATCCTTAAGAGAAGGTTCGGAGGCGATCTACTTCAATATTTGAAAGAGATTATTGCGATCATCGGTCCAAGGTTCAAGCGATGATTTCGGTTTTATCCGATCAGGTCGATGCAAGCCCTTGTCCTTATCCGGCTTAGCGGTTAATGCGTCAGCCGCAGCCTGTTGATCCAACCAGTCAAGAAAGGCCTGACTCTTGGTCACCAACACCCAATCCGAGCGATATAAGTAGCTCTCATCGCCCGGGTCATCTAGCCAGCGCAGAGCGGTATAGCCGATATCGGCGCCCAACTGAGCGACCACGGGCTGTAAGTCCAGGTAGCGGTTACTGATATGAAACGCGATCACTCCCTCCGGTTTGAGATGACGTGCGTAAAGTTTTATGGCCTCGCGGGTGATTAAATGCACAGGTATTGAGTCACTGGAGAAGGCGTCAATCGCCAACACATCGAAACCTTGATCGGTCTCACGCTCCAAGACCAGGCGCGCATCTCCCAAAGCACTGGTGACCTTCGCTGCACTATCTTTTAAAAAGCTGAACTTGGTTTGCGCAAAGTCCAGCACTTGGGGATTCAACTCGTAGACCCGGTATTCATCGCCTTTGCGCCCATAGGCCGCCAAGGTGCCCACACCCAAGCCAATCAACCCTACTTTCTGCGGACTAGTTTGGCCCTGGGTCTGGCGCGTTCCCACGATGGCTCGACCAATCCCGGATTGATCGCCGTAATAGGTAGTCACCAGGTTTTTAAACTTCTCGGCCCGATACTGTTCGCCGTGGGTAATCACGCCATGCAAGAGCCGCCACTTCGCGTTCTCTGTACCCTCGTCGGCGGTAGCGCGTATTCGCAAGGTACCGTAAAAATTGCGGTCCATGGCGACCGTGTCTTTGCGAACATGGTCAGCATGCTGGAAAAAGAAGAATCCACAAGCAACCACCGCCGCCAGGCTAATAGCCTTCACCCAGGCCTCCGAGAACCAAGCCACTAAAATAGCGAACAAAAGCAGGGCGAGCGGAAACTCCCAGTAATAACTAAATAACAGCGGCGCGACGACACCGCACAACAAGCCACCGACGGCACCACCCAGAGAAACCATGAGGTAGAAGCGCGTGAGATGCTGTGGCGCGGGTTTGCGTGCAACTAATTCGCCGTGGCAGACCATACATAAAACGAACAAGCCCAAGGCATAAAGCGGCACCGCTTGCTCAATATGCATGATGCCACTTTCGAACAGGCCGCTTAACCCCTCGCTGAACTGCCAATCCGAGTTCCAGCGATAGTTGAGTCCGGCCATCAACATCGCCACAATCAGGCCTGACAAGGGCAGATACCAAGCCCGACGGTACCATCCCTTACCATCAAAGCACAGAATAAAGGTGATCAAATAGATGGCCAAAGGTAGAACCCAAAGAAAAGGGATCGAGGCCACGTTCTGTGTAATGTGGATGGTGACCGTAAGGAGCATCACCGAGCCGAGCGCCGCCAGCACTAGCCATAAGAGCTGCTCATTCAGTTTTAGCTGAGCGGCTTCTGGGCCTACGGACTGCGGCACCTGGTCTAAACCTAGGGTGAGCATCGGAGCTTGATCGTCCAAAGTGTTTTTCTGAGATAGCCAGCCTGTTACTACGGCCAGGGCCACGAAACAGCCATAGCCGACGCTCCAACCCCAGGACTGAAGCTTGCCGCTCGCAAAAGGCTCAATTAAAGGCGGGTAGAGAATTAACGCGGCCATGGAAGCAACATTCGACAAGGCGTAGAGGCGATACACGTTCACACTCTTGCCAGCGCTTGTCGAAGTGCTCGTCGTCGGCTTTGCCGAGGCCGGAAAACGCTTTACAAACCAAGCCTGCACCAGCGGGCCTGTAGTCGAAAGCATGAAATACGGCAGGCCAATGGTCACGAATAAGAGCAGCAGAATGCGACCGATCGGGTTGTCCGCATTGATCGGTTTGAAGCTGGGTGAGGCCGTAATCGGCAAGAGCGCAAGACTAAGAATCAGCAAGCCGGCATGGACGCTCACTTGCCTCTTAAGCGACAGGCGCCGCGTCATAAAGTCCGAGTAAAAATAGCCCGCCAAGAGCACGCATTGGAAGAACACCATGCAAGTGGTCCAAACGGCGGCCGAGCCACCGAACCAAGGCAGGATTTGTTTAGCGATGATGGGTTGCACCAAAAACAGCAAGAAAGCGGAGAGCGCAATGGTGGCGCCGTAATAGAGCATTAAATATCCCGGCTGAATGTTAAGGGCATGGACCGACTTAGGCGTAGACCCGTAATTGTGCCAACTGTTTTTCCACCGCCTCGCTCCAGCCTCGGTTGGCTGCCGGGCTGGCGGGGCTCGGATGCAGAATTTGTGCGACCTTAGGCGGGCGCGCGATCAGCTTAGGAGCCTCTTCATGGGCCAAGGCCTGCTCGATGCGCTTCATTGCATAGGCACCAATACCAATCGTCCATTCAGGCTGGAGCGCCGCCAAGGCAAGCCGCAAATGCCGATCACACGCAGCCTGCAAGGCCCTCATCGCAGGCGCAGGAAGTTTGTCCGGTGTGAAGTTGCGACCGCCCGCTTCAAGAAATACCAAAGGGCAATAATTGAGGACGAAATGTTCACTAAAAAACTGCTCTGCCGTCCCAAAGCGCTGAGCGGCCCAACCCCATAGCCGACGACCGCTGACTTCCGAGCGAGTGCACGCGAAGCCTTGAATGGGTCGCATGGGATGCTCGTGCTCAGGTTTTGCAACGGGCATGTCTATGCCCATCCAGTCCCTGACGGCAGCCACCTCGCCAAATGGCACACCGATTTGCATCATGCCGTAAGGACCGGGATTCATGCCCAGCAAAACCACTCTGCGCTGACCATTTCCAAAGCGACGAACATAGGCTTCATGCGGGCCCCAGGCATATTCAAGAGGGTCATACACATGGGTTACGCTGAGCTCTGGAGACGTGAAAATTCCGGACTCGGTTAGTGCCCTGAGCTGCTGACTAAGCGCGCGTGCAGCGGCGAGCAGGGCGTTGTCCACATGGGCAGTCACTGGCATAAAAGACGGGGCATGGAAATACAGTCACAAAGGGATATTCATCGATCACTCGAAAGGTGCGACATTATGACCTGCGCACGCACGATGGCCTACCGTGCCGCCAGTTGTGATACTTTCTCGGAGCAGCTTAATTCGCCTCGCCAATAGGTGAGTGCACGAGAAAAACCACTGAGACGATTAGAGCAATCTTCATGGACGAAAACCGAATTCCAGTTTTGATTGGCTGCGGCCAAGTCACTCAACGCGAGCCAGATCTTCAACGAGCGCTCTCGCCGGTAGAGCTGACAGCTCAGGCCTGCCGCTTGGCAGCGCAGGATGCAGGTCCAGGCGCAAGTTTGCTGGAGGTGATCGATACGATCGTGATGATTCGCGCCTTTTCCGACACCAGTTGGCGCTTTGCTTGTCCGTTTGGGCAATACAAAAATCCGCCGAAGTCACTGGCGGCCCGTATCGGTGCGCGCGCGGCCCAACGGCTTATCTACACGCACCCTGGCGGCAACATGCCGCAATGGTCGATCAATCGGCTATGTGAAATGGTGACACGCGGCGAGGTGGGTGCTGCACTGGTGGCGGGCGGAGAGTCTTTAGCGACGCAAAAGGCTGCGCAACGAGCGAAACTTCAGCTCGATTGGAGTGAAGACCCAGGCGGCAGCTTCGAGGAGTGGGGCGTGGCCAAGCGCGGTTGGTCCGACACCGAGGATCGTCACGGTGCACGCGGTGCGATCTTTTTCTATCCCATGTTTGAGACTGCGATTCGCGCTCATCTGGGCCGCACCCCGGAGCAGCATCAGCGCGAAGTGGGTCACTTGCTGGCACAATTTGCGAAGGTGGCCAAGAGCAATCCGTTAGCGGATCGTCGCGAGGGCTTCCAGGCAAGCACCATTTCTCAGGCGAACGCCGACAACCCCTACATCGGATTTCCGTATACCCGTTTAATGAATGCCAACGCCTACATCGATCAAGCGGCCGCGCTCATTGTGACCAGCGTCGGCCAAGCCAAGCGGCTCGGCATCGCGCGTAGTCAGTGGGTGTTCTTGCATGGCTGCGCAGACGCGCACGATCATTGGTACGTGAGCCATCGACGCGACTTCCACTCGTCTCCCGCGATGCGAGCGGTCAACGAAAAAGCCTTCGAGATGGCCGACACCACACTCGACAAGATCGGTGCGATTGACCTTTATAGTTGCTTCTCTTCGGCGGTAGAAGTCGCCTGCCAGGAAATCGGCCTGAGTCAAAGCGACCCGCGCGGCCTGACGATCACGGGCGGCCTGCCGTACTTTGGTGGCCCCGGCAACAACTACGTGACGCATTCAATCGCACAGATGATGCAGACGGTTCGCGCCCAACCCGGCATGCAGGGCTTGGTGACCGCCAATGGCAACTACTTGACCAAACATTCGGCAGGTATTTATTCCACGACCCCACCGGCGCGACCTTTTGCACCGCGCGACCCTGCGAGCTATCAGGCACCGCTCGATCAGGTGGCGCATCCGGCTTTTACCGATCTGGCCGAAGGATCGGCCCGCGTGGAGACCTATACCGTGATGCATGACCGCGAAGGACCGAGTAGCGCCATTATTTTCGCGCGATTGGATGACGGAACACGACTGATCGCCAATACTGCGGCCGACCCGCACTTGTGGGCCGAGATGGAGCGGGTTGATTTTATCGGGCGTGCGGGTAGGGTGCGCAATGATGGCAAGCGCAACCTGTTCGTTCCTCTTTGAGCGCGACAATCAAGCTGAACTGCCACCTCCCGATAGCGGGGAGAATGTTATAAGAGTGGCTTCCCTCTCAAGATCTGAAACTTATCTGAATCTCCCATGGCCCTCAAGTCCACTATTTTCAAAGCCGATCTGTCCATTGCCGACATCGATCATGCCTACTACGCCGATCATGCCATGACCTTGGCTCGTCACCCCAGCGAAACCGATGAGCGCATGATGATCCGCCTGATCGCTCTCGCCCTGCACGCCTGGAAGCTGCAAGCCGTGTGCAACAACGACGGTATTCTGGCCTTCGGTGCCGGCTTAAGCAACCCCGAAGAGCCCGATGTCTGGCTGCGCGACTACACCGAAAGCACGAAGCTTTGGATTGAAGTGGGGCAGCCTGAAGATCGACCTTTGGCCAAAGCATGTGGCAAATCGGACGAAGTCATCGTGTATTGCTTCCATCATGCCGCTTCGGTATGGTGGAAGGGTATTCAAGGGAAGCTCGCGCGCTTTGACAAGTTGAGCGTCTTCAACATCCCGTCCGAACAATCACGCGCTGTAGCGGCGCTTGCGGCACGGACTATGCATTTGCAAGCGACTATTCAAGAAGGCGCACTAATGCTCGGGTCGGCTAAAGACAATGTCCATATTGAACCTGTCAAATGGATGTAAGCCAAGCGGGCCATTAAGACGACGCTTCAACAGTTCTCGCGAGCCTTAAAGCATCGCCTCAACGTGGGCGCAGGCGCTTTCCGCCAAACCGCCGAGGTGGTAGCCACCTTCCAGCATGGAGACAATACGCCCCTGACTGTACCTGGTCGCTTGCTTCACAATCCAGCGACTCACCCACGCATAGTCTTCTTTGCGCCAGCTCAAGCCACCGAGCGTATCCAAATGATGCGCGTCAAAGCCCGCGGACACAAAAATCATCTCTGGTTTGAATTCGTCAATGGCTGCTTGCCATACGCCTTCCACCGCCTGCTTGAGCGAGACACCTCCTGCGCCTTGCGCCAGGGGAACGTTGTACATGTTAGGGCCCAGTGGGTGGGTGCCGCTGTAGGGGTAAAACGGGCTCTGAAAGGTGGACAGCATCATGACGCGCTCATCATCGGCGAAAATGTTCTCAGTGCCGTTGCCATGATGGACATCAAAGTCGATCACCAGGACTCGCTTCAAACCGTGGGCTTCAAGCGCATGGTAAGCCGCAACCGCCACGTTATTGTAAAAGCAAAAACCCATGGCGCGGCCGCGCTCGGCATGGTGACCCGGCGGGCGAACCGCACAGAACGCCCTTTGGTGGCGCCCGGCCATCACCTCGTTTACCGCCAACACCCCGGCCCCTGCGGCTAGTCGAATCACCTCCAAGGTCTGCGAGTTCATAACCGTATCCGGGTCCAGCGCCGCATAGCCGTGTTCGGGGGCCGAGGCTTCGATTTGCTCTAGGAGATATTCGGTATGAGCGCGCAGAAGTTGCTCGTCGCTCGCTGGAGTCGCTTCCATTTGCGTTAATTGCTCAAACCAGGGCGCCTTACGCATCGCGCTATCAATCGAGACCAAGCGCGCAGGCTGCTCAGGATGGCCGGGACCCATTTCATGGGCTTGGAATTTAGGGTGAGTGATCAGTAACATAAGTGAACTTTACCAGAGCAAAAATAGAGACGCACGACCTATAATGAATACGCGCCGGAACCAGTGCAAAAACAGTCGCGGAGACCAGAATATGCCCATCGAAGCCATTCAAATCAGCCCACAGTCCGGTTCCTGCGGCGCCCTCGTGACAGGCCTAAATCTCGCAAAAGACCTCACCAGCGAGACACTTGCGCAGGTTCGCAAAGCCTGGCTAGATTATCAGGTGCTAGGCTTCCCCGATCAACACTTAGACATTCCAGATCTTGAACGCTTCGGCCTGGCGATTGGCCCGAGCGGCGACGACCCGTATATCAAGGCAATTCCCGGCCATGCCCATGTGGTTCAGGTTAAGCGTGAAGCCGATGAGAAAACACCGATCTTTGCCGAGACTTGGCATACCGATTGGAGCTTTTTAAAGCAGCCGCCCGCGGGTACGGCCCTCTATGGCAATATCATTCCCCCGATAGGAGGCGATACCCTCTTCTCAAACCAGTACGCGGCCTGGGATGCCTTATCCTCCGATCTTCGCAAAGACTTAAAGGGTCGACTAGGCATTCATTCGGCTCGTAACGGCTACTCGCGCCAAGGTTTGTATGGCGAGAAGGACAAAGGCCGCTCGATGGCCATCATTTACGATGACCATGCAATGAAGACGCAACTTCACCCCATCGCAAGAACACATCCCGAGACCGGACGCACGGCGCTCTTCGTCAGCCCAGGCTACACCATCGGGATTGACGGCATACCGGATGCAGAATCACGCGACATTTTGATTAAACTCTTTGCTCATCAAGTTGCGCCTCAGTTTATTTACCGACACAAATGGTCGGCCGGCATGTTGACCCTTTGGGACAATCGCTGCTTAATTCATGCCGCAACCGGAGGCTATGAAGGCCACACGCGCTTGTTACATCGCATTACCATTGGAGAGCGTCTTGGCACGCAATAAAATATTTACGCTGGCTCTTACCCTAGCCTCAACTCTGACTTTCGGCCTCACCGTTAGCACCGGGACCAGCGCTCAAACCCAACCCTGGCCTAATCGGCAGATTCGCTTCATCGTCCCTTTTGCCCCAGGCGGCGCCAACGATCTGATGGCACGCACCGCTGCGCTAGGAGCCTCGAAAATTCTTGGCCAGCCAATCGTTGTTGAGAACAAACCGGGTGCCGGGGGCACCATTGGCGCGGACGCTGCGGCCAAGAGCGCGGGCGACGGCTACACCTTTTTGATCAGCGCTGCCGGGGTGATCTCCAACTCCATGATCAAGCGCAATATGCCCTACCAAGACAGCGATCTTGTTCCCGTCGCAATGATAGGCTTGGCGCCTTCAGTGATTTTGGTAGCCCCCAACTCCCCTTATAAAACCATCAAAGATTTAGTGGAGGCCTCGCGCGCTGCCGGTGGCTTGCATTTTGCAACTGCCGGTACTGGCAGCACGCCTCACTTTGTGGCCGAACTTCTCAATACTCGCTATGGTGCCAAGCTTGATCCGGTGCCCTACAAGAGCGGCTCGGAATCCACGACTGCCTTGATCGGCGGGCAAATCGCCGCCACCTCTGAAGCCAGTATTGTTTCGCTTGGCTATTTGAAAAGCGGTAAATTGCGCGGTCTCGCCACCACTTGGGTCAAGCGTATTGAGGCCTATCCCGATTTACCGACGGCCGCCGAGCAAGGCTTCCCGGAAATAAGGATTGCACACTGGGCGGGCTTACATGCGCCCAAAGGCACGCCCCTTGAGATTCTCGATAAAATGAGCGCCGCCATTGATGCTGCGATGAGATCCGCGTCGGTGATAGAGCGCATGACGCCCTTGGGTATCCAGCCGATGGGCGGCACCCGTGCGGACTTTGAGCGTTTCGTCGCAGATGAACGCGCCAGGCTAGGGGCGACCGTGCGTGCGGCAGGTATGAAGGAAGACTAAAATTTCGCTTACCGACTAAGCGACATCCGATAGAAAGAATACGCAATGAGCACCAGCGCCATGACCTCAGAACAAATTCAAACCCTGGCAAGGCTTGAAGCCTACGATACGCCGCTCGATCAAATCAATGTTAGTAAGCCAAGGCTTTTTCAGTCCGATACGATCTGGCCCTATTTCGAACGCTTGCGTCGCGATGACCCGGTGCATTTTTGCAAAGCAAGCGTCAACGGCCCGTTCTGGTCAGTCACCAAGTTCAAAGACATCATGCAGGTTGAAGGCAGCCACAATATCTTCTCGTCTGCGGCAGGCATAGGCATCAGTGATCCACCGCCATTTCTAGTCTCCGGCGGTTTTATCTCGATGGACCCACCCAAGCATGACGAACAACGAAAAACGGTCAGCCCCATCGTAGCGCCCGGCAATCTGGTGAACTTCGAAAAATTGATCAGAACTCGGGTGTGCAAAACACTGGGCGAATTGCCTATCGACGAGGACTTTAATTGGGTCGATAAGGTTTCAATCTCGCTGACCACGCAAATGCTCGCAACGCTCTTCGACTTTCCTTGGGAAGACCGCCATCTCCTGACCTTTTGGTCCGATGCTGCTACTTCGGAAGTGAAGGGCGGGGGAGTCATTACGTCCGAGGCGATGCGTACCAAGGCACTAGGCGAATGCTTGGAATACTTTACGCGCTTATGGAACCAACGGGTCAATGCCGATCCGGGTAGCGATCTCATCTCGATGCTGGCACATTCACCAGCAACCCGAAACATGACGCCGGAAGAATTACTGGGCAATCTCATTTTGTTGATTGTTGGCGGCAACGACACGACCCGTAATTCGATGACCGGCGGACTTTACTTTCTGAATCAGAATCCGAAGGAGTTACAAAAGGTCCGGGAGAACGCTTCGCTCATTCCGAATATGGTGTCCGAGATCATCCGCTATCAAACACCGCTGGCCCATATGCGCCGCACCGCCCTTGTGGATACTGAGCTGGCAGGCAAGCCCATTAAAAAGGGTGACAAGGTAGTGATGTGGTATCTGTCGGGCAACCGTGACGAAGAAGCGATTGATCTACCCAATGAGTTCATCATTGATCGGCCACGCGCGCGTCAGCATTTGTCTTTCGGGTTTGGAATTCACCGCTGTGTAGGCAATCGCTTGGCCGAGCTACAGCTTAAGATCATGTGGGAAGAAATTTTGAAGCGCTTCGCTCAGGTAGAAGTAGTTGGAGAACCACAGAGAATTTATTCAAATTTTGTGCATGGCTACACTTCTTTACCGGTGCGCATTCGCTCACAAGCGGTGCTGGCGCATTGAAGCCAGACAGGGGCAATGGTTTGAGCACTGGTGTTGCATTTTATCAATGCCATGCCTAAAGACAAGGCAGGCGGAGCTCGAACCTCACGCCGTTGGCAGTATTCACTGCACGAATACTGCCTTGCATTTTAGACATATAGGTTTTGGCGACAAATAAGCCCTGACCACGATGCTCAGTACTGAGTGCGCTTTGCGTGCCTACTTGGTCGTGATTGCTGCCACCATCTTTGATTCCGGTCGACACGTTGTCACCGGGCGCCGAGACACCATATTCAAAAACTTTGTCGATCAAATCAAGAGAAATTATCGGCCCCTGATTTTCAATTTGGATAAGCGCCTCGTTCACCCCACCTTCCTGCGCTTGCGAGAGGCTAATGTTGATCGGCGTACCAGGCAAACGGTAGCGCTTAGCATTATTCAACACATGAGTCACCACATCTTCTAGTGAATACTCGTCGGCATGTACCAAGCGCTCCGATAAGGCCGTGGAAAACTGGACCGACTCAATGCCCGCGAAATGAGCGTTCTGCGCGACATTATTCAAAAACGCAACAAGCTCTAAAACGCCCATTTGAAGCTTGCTCGATTCAATGGCCTCGCTTGGTGAGGCGCTGCCGTACAATACTTTCACGGCCTGTTGCATACGCTTCACATAACGGTGACTTGGATCAATTTCCTGGCCATGTAACACCATCAAAGACTGCAAGGGGGACATGATTTCATGCCCGACCGCATGCCAGGTATCACGCTCTTGATCCGCTCGAATTTGCTCGCGTTTGAGATCTGATTTCACGCGCTGCAAAAGATCGGCTAAGCCGCCCGCGAGAATGCCAAGCTCATCCTTGCCACGCAGGTCCGCAACGTCCAACTCGCCGACCATTGCCGTATTGATGTTGACGTTATGCGATAAGGCTGCGGCACGCTTGGTGAGCACTGCAATCCGTCGGATCAAGCCAATTTCGATCACAATCCAGGCCAGAACAATTGCACCCAACATGGCTGCAATAAACCATGACAAGCGGGTCGCCGTGGCTGCCAGATTGCGCTCAATGGCGCGCACGTCACCGTTCAAGTCAAGCTGGTAGCGGCCGGTCAGTGTGTTCAGAGTCTCGGTGGTCGGTGCAGGCACACTACTTGGACCGAGCGGCAAGTAGCTTATGAGCTTGGCAATCCACCAAGCGGGGGTGGCACCTAGCTCTTCTTTACCGCGAATGGACACGATGGGGAGCACTGAGGGCTCATCCTTACTTGCTAAAACACTGCGCGCTTGAAGCGCCCGAATGGTTACGGTTTCCCCTGGCGCAAGCGAGCCTTCCAGATCGGACCATGAGAACGGCGGCGCTGCCCCGGGGGTCGCGCTATCGAACACCGGTTGATCGGAACCGGGCCCAAACATCTCCATACGGATTCCAGTCTTACTTAGAACCAGCGGCGGCCAGGCGGGTCTTGGATCGCTAAAAATGGCATCACGAAAGGCCTCTACCGGTAGGCGAATGGAGTAGAAGGTACGGCGCGGGCAGGCCTCATCATTACGAGCAGCTTGCAAACACTCGGCATCCTGCCACACCCAAGCACGGAACTCTTTGACGGGTCGAGTCTGCCGCTCCACAGCCTGAAAGCTGGTCGCGGCAGCAGTCACCGCATCTTCGACAAACCCGGTCAAACGACCGCGCAGACCCGGGGCGGAAGATTCCCCAGTCAACTCAAAGGGGGCAATCCAGCGCGTCACTTCGCCTGCAACATTTAGAGTAACCCGAGCCCTGTGCAATCCGGTGAGATTGAGCTCGCTGGGCTCTCTTGCTTGAAGCATGGTGGTGGCGAAACTGCCCACCACGTATACAAAACCTCCACTGCGAGCGCTATTGCCTATGGCAACGCACAGGGTGCTGCCATCAGGATATTGCATCGGGCAACCGACCGTCTCCACGGTTTGCTGAGCCTTGGTTTGATCCGCAAAATCCAAACCCGCGTAGGGCAAGACCAAGGGTCGAATCAAGTGGGTTGAGTTGGGTCGCGCGGCCTCCGGGTTCAGCAAAGCAAGTTGACCGGAGGGGTGACGAAGCTTGGCCACTAGCTCGGCCATCGTCTTTTTGGTGCCTTCGCTGTAAAGGCGCACACTGCGCTGTTTTTCGTCTTTCAATACCTCTAAAGCCAGGGTCAGAGTAAAGACCATCAGTAAGACAAACGCAGCACGAAAAATAATCCGGCGGCGAAATGCCGCAAAACCGAGTCTAGGCATAGCAATGCTGCCAAGCTTGGGCAGGTCTAAACTGGGCAGGTCAAGTTTTAGGCTCATGGTCAAGAACCGTAAGGGACACTAGCGGGTCTTCGCAGGTGAACTCACCCAACGAAAGCCGCGCATCGGTACATTTTCAATACCGTCGAAATCTGGATCTACATCCCGGAACGCTTCTCGAATAGCGCTGACATGCTTGCGAACATTGTCGCGATTACGGCCACTTTTGACGACCTCAAATAAGTCTTCATAGGACACCACTTCGCCCTTGCGCTGAAACAAGGTGGCCAGAATGCGTTGCGCGGTTAAAGGAAGATTGATGCGCTGATCACGCCACATCGGGCTACGCTGCCAGAGTGGGTCAAGCTGAAGCTCTTTCGACGGAACACTTGTCGCTTCGGGCTTCGCGCGCGCGGCACCCTCAACTTTGGCGCGTTCGCTTTGTCGGGTTCTCGCCGCTCGCAAAACATCCAGAAACGTTTCAATAAACTCGGCCTCATCAAAGCTGGTTTTTTGCAGATAATCCCAAGCGTCGAGCGCTTTCATAATGCTGCGATAAATGGCTGCAGGCATGGCGGAGACGACTAACACCGGTGTACCTTGGCCCAGCTTATTGATGGCATTAATCAAGGCCACGCCTGCGTTTCGCTCTCTGCCCAGCTCAATATCCAGCAGCACCACGTCGTACTCCTCTCGGGCGAGAGCGGCTTCGGCCTCGTCACGACTAAACCATTGATCGATTTTCAACTCAGGACGGGCTGAGCGAATCCAGCCCACCAATTGGTTACTGGTCGGGAGGTCGTCTTCGATTACTGCAATTCGTGCACTCATGGGTTCGAATTATGGGGCCTGGCCAAGTTTCAGGGTGTGAGTTTTTCTTCCGAGCACGGAAGATTGCCGCCGACCTTGTGAGCGCCTTTGGCGCACGCAAGGCTGTTTACTTCCGGGTGAATTCTTAACAATGAACTCCATCGACGCGGCATTGTCGCCATGTCTAAAACCCAAGCATTTCAACCCAAGTGAGAACGGAGTCCAAAATGTTGAACCACCTGAAAACTACATTACGCACCAAACTTCAAACCATGACCCTTGCCGTTCGCAAGGCATTAAGTCACAGCCCCGTCGATCCAGGCGCAGCTACAAGCTCCACCTCAAGAGCGTTTGTGCTTTCCGAAAAGCTTGCGATGTCAGGCACTCGCCGAGCCGCTCTGATCAGCGCCATCGTTTTGGGTGGCCTGGGCTACGCCATCCACAAGAATCCTCCTCTGCATGCGATTGAGCCCGGTGAAATTGCCATCCGCATGAATCAAGTCACGGGCACAACCAGCGAATGGCGCGACGGATCGGTACTAGTGGTCCCGATGCTCCACGAGCTTCGCAAGTTTTCTCTGCGTGACCACACCTACAAGGCAGAGTCCATGAGTAAGGCCGAGGGTAGCGCCCCAGTCCAGTCGGTTGAGGGCCTGTCGGTCGGTATTGATTTGGCGGTTCGCTACGCACTTGACCCCAGCAAAATTAGCACGATGCCCTCGAGCATGGCGACTGCAGTGCAAGGCGATGTGGTCGAACCGGCTGTGCAAGGCATCGTTTACAAGACCTTTGCGCGATATACGGTACGAGAGATTTTCTCCACCAAGCGCGGCGAAATTCAGCAACTTATTGAGACCGAACTGAAAATCAAGCTGGCTGCAGAGGGCGTGCTGCTGCGCACCGTGCACGTGGGTAAGGTGGACCTCCCTGTAGATTATCGTCGCGGCATGGATACGCTCCTTGCAGAAGAATTAGCCACACAAAAAATGCGCTACACCCTGGAGCTTAAAGACAAGCGCGTAAAGGAAACGGAGTTAGACGCAGAAGCCGACAAGGTCAAGCGTGAAAAGTCCGCCGAGGCGGCTGCACGCGAGCAAATCATCGCGGCGCGAGGCCAGGAAGAAGCAATGAAGCATGTGCTGCCCTTCAAGCAACGCCAGATCGAACAGCGCCAACTGGAGGCTGAAGCCGAGAAAGTTTCTGCGATTCGCCGCGCCGAAGGTAGCGCTCAGGCCCGTCGACTAGAGGCTGCGGGAGAGGCCGACTCACGTCAAAAACTGGCCGACGCTGAAGTCTATCGCCTCGACAAGGTCGGCAAAACCAACAGCGAGCAGATGTCTCGAGAAGGCGTGCTCATCACCAAGCATCCTCTACTCATTCAAAAAGCCATGGTGGACAAATTAAGCGACAAAGTGCAGGTCATCATCGCGCCGCCCGGAACCGATGGCGCCTTCTTGGGTGCAGGATTGCTTGGTGGGCTCAAGAGCGCTCGCGCCATCCCCGTCAGCGGTGATGCTGGTGAGCCGGATAGTGATCGCGCCGATGGTTCTAACTCAAAGGCCAACTAGTCATGAAATCTAGAAACACCAAACCTACAATCAACAAATCCAAGAACAGGGCAACAACCATGAAAACACTGATCACCATTGCAAGCGCCACGCTCTGCTTGACGCTGCAAGCCCAAGCGGCCCCAGCCGTGGAGACACTAACCAAGTACCAGGGATCGGAGGTGCAAATGAACATCGCCATTGTGCTGCAGGACCAAATCAGTCTCCGATCAGCAGCCCGCGACGCGGCGCAAGTGCACGCACAGTTGAGTGCAGGCGACATGATTGAGGTGCGCGGTGAGCGCCTCGACTATCTTCAGGTCTATGACTATCGCCGCGAACGTGCCGGGTTCGTCAAGGCCAGCCAGGTGAAACGCGTTAAACTTGCTGCATACGAAGCGCCCGAGCTCTTGCATGCGATTCGTTTAGTACGCGAGACCCCAGGCTCAGAATCACTCGGCATAGGTTTTGCCTCAGCCTACCTTAAGGTTGCCTCTTCCCAAGATTTGAATGGCGTAAGTGGCATAGAGGTGTTAGACGCCTTGGGTAGCATGGCCGACCGACTGGCCGCGCGCGCCTCAAGTGCTGTCCCAATCAGCAAGGCCGTTGAGATCGCTACTACGGCGCATCTCGATTTGGCCAAGGCGTATGGTCTGAAGTTTACAAGTTTCGAGCGCGATGCTCGCATGCAAGTGTGCTATGACGGAGAAGCTTTTCGCCAAGTGATGGCGATGGCCTCCAACAATGAGCAGCGGGCACGCGCAGCTCTGGCCTTAACTCGCCGGGAATGCGTCGATCCAGCCCTGCAATCCCTGACCCGCTATCGCCTTGAACAATGGCGCGCCAATGTGCTCGAACAAGTGTCAAGCGCACCCCTACCGGCCTATCTTGAGAATCGAATCCATGCGCGTCGTGCATCAGTTTGGAGCGGGATTGCTTATCAGCAAGCTCGGATCGAACAGGCAGGCGCAATCGCAATCCTGGGCACTGCCCTGAAACCACTCGAGATCGAGACGGCGACCGCCAAGGCACTGGAAGAATTGGCAAAGGTCAATCGGGTAGAACTTGCCGACGAGGATTTCGCGTCGTACAACGATGCAGCCATGAGAGTCAGCGCATCGCGCTGGGTGAGTAAGCCTCATGCGGCGATCAGCATCGAATCAATCAAGCTCGCTGCACTCACCAGGCAAGGTCTAGCGATTGAGACCGAGGAAGGTCAGCCCGGAGAAACCTGTGTCGTGCTCAAGCAAGTCGGCAAGAGTGTGGCGGCGTTCCGCAAATGTACCTATGGACTCATATGGCTAGCCTCAATGAGTGTTAACGCGCACGGCAACGCCATTAGCTTTGCGGTACAACCCAGCGAAACTTGGCGGGAAATGTGGGTGCTCAGGAAAACGCCAGAAGGCTGGAGCTCCGATGTCCTGCCGCCCAGTATGCAAGGCCCAGAATTGGGTTATGCAGAGTTCGCGGGTTTCACGCCCGACGGTAAACAGGTTTTGGTAGCACGTGAAGTACGCGTTCAAAAACATTACAAGCGCAGCTTCGAGGTGATTAACCTAGACGGCATGACGACCGACAAGCAAGCCAGTGATCCCAGTTTACTCGGAGCCTTCCAACGCTGGCAAAGCGCGAGCTGGAAAGCCACTACGGTGAGTATCCGTTAAGCGAAATTCTGCGTGATGCTGCACCGCAGCTTCACGCCCTAAGGGCGCTCCAAGGCGCGCAGTTTTCGTAGTTGGGCGCGATTCGCCACAGGTCTTAACGCAGTCAAAATTGAACTCGAGAAGCGAAACTCGTAATACACCGCTATGATTACAACCAGGAGAAAAAATATGCCGATCATCACTTACATTCAGCACGACGGTGTTCGTCGTGAAATCGATCTACCTAATGGCGATTCAGTCATGGAAGGGGCGGTGAACAACATGATTCCGGGCATTGATGCCGATTGCGGCGGTCAATGCATCTGCGCCACCTGCCATGTACTGGTTGAACCTGCATGGCTTGACAAACTCAGCCCTGTCAGCGAAAAAGAGCGCGAGATGATCAATTTCGTGGAAGCCGCAAAGACTAATTCGCGCCTCGCTTGCCAAATCCGAATGCATGACGATCTTGAAGGCCTGGTTGTTTACATGCCCGAGGGGCAGCATTAGGTCGCTCGACAGACAGCTACCATTTTGAAAACAGCGACTTCTCAATCAGTACAACCTTGGGGACCGATCATGAACAAAGCCGTACAAGAAGCAGCACGAGCCAAAGCCTATGCCACACCTTTAGATAAGTTTGACATGAGCGACGGCGCCTTGTTTCAGTCCGACACGGTCTGGCCATACTTCGAGCGCATGAGGAAGGAAGATCCCGTGCACCTGTGCCGCAACAGTCCGCATGGCGCCTATTGGTCGATCACCAAATACAAAGACATCATGCATGTCGATTCTAATCACGCCATTTTCTCTTCCCACGGTGCAATCTCTATTCGCGAGCCGGAGGCAATATCAGCTTCTCCCGGGTTCATCGCCATGGACCCGCCCCGGCATGACGAGCAGCGCAAAGCGGTGAGCCCGATTGTGGCACCCGGCAATCTGGCCAACCTTGAGCAGACCATCCGTACACGGGTGTGCACCATCCTCGACACCTTGCCGATTGACGAGCCCTTTGAATGGGTCGACAAAGTCTCGATTGCGCTCACCACCCAAATGCTCGCCACGCTCTTCGACTTTCCATGGGAAGATCGCCACCTCCTTACCTACTGGTCCGACGTAGCCACGGTAGACTTCAATTCGGGTGGCCCGATCAACACCCAGGAAAAGCGTATGGCTGAGTTGGGTAAGTGCCTGGCCTACTTCACGAAACTCTGGAATGAACGCGTCAATAAAGATCCGGGCAGCGACCTGATCTCGATGCTGGCCCACAACCCTGCCACCCGCAACATGCCGCCTATTGAGTACCTGGGTAATCTCATTTTATTGATTGTCGGCGGCAACGACACGACTCGCAACTCCATCACTGGCGGTCTTAATTTCTTAAACCAAAACCCTGCCGAGTATCAAAAGTTGCGCGACAATCCAAGCCTCATACCGAATATGGTGTCAGAGATCATTCGCTATCAAACGCCCTTGTCGCATATGCGGCGCAATGCCACCATGGACACGGAACTCGGGGGCAAGCAGATTAAAAAGAAGGACAAGGTCATCATGTGGTACCTCTCCGGCAACCGAGATGAGGAGGCGATTGAGAACGCCAATAGCTTCATCATTGACCGACCTAAGGCGCGCCAACACCTGGCGTTTGGCTTTGGCATCCATCGCTGTGTTGGCAATCGCTTGGCTGAAATGCAGCTCAAGATTATGTGGGAAGAGATTTTGAAGCGCTATTCACAAATCGATGTGATCGGCGAGCCTAAACTGGTGTTCTCCAACTTTGTACATGGCTATACCTCTTTGCCCGTGATGATTAAAGGTAGTAACGTAGTTCGTAAGGCCCACTAACGCACTGGCCCATTAACTCACTGCCCCCTTTTTCAAGTCTCGCCCGAACCTAAACTACCCCGACACCCACCGCGATGCATCCATATATTCACGCCAAGACCCAACCAGATCACCCCGCCTACATTATGGCGAGCAGTGGCGTCTCGGTCAGCTATCGTCAACTCGATGAGCGCTCCAACCAAGTTGCTCATTTGTTGCGAGGCTTGGGCCTCAAGCCGGGCGACCACATCGCTATCCTGCTCGAAAATCATCCGAGGTTTTACGAAATCTGCTGGGGCGCGCAGCGCTCAGGCATTGTTTATACCGCGATGAGCACTCGGCTCACTGTCGGTGAGGCCGCTTATATCGTTGCAAACTGCGAGGCGAAGGTGTTCTTCACCTCGCAAGCCATGGCCAACCTTGCCGTTGAGTTGGATATGCAAATGCCTGCAAGCATTGCGCGCCTGATGATGGACGGCGCCTCTCCCGGATTTGAGGCTTTTGAACCTCGACTGGAGCACTTACCGATCACCCCTATCGTTGACCAAACTGCTGGGGCCGATATGCTGTACTCCTCCGGGACGACGGGCAAACCCAAGGGCGTATTTGTACCCCCAGAAGACCCCGGGATCGATGTTCCCAGTTCACTGATTCACATTAGCCAAGGCATCTATGGCATGGGGCCGAAGACAGTGTATCTCTCACCCGCGCCGTTGTATCACGCCGCACCGCTACGCTTTAACATGAGCGTCATGCGCCTCGGAGGGACCAGTATCATCATGGAGCACTTTGACCCAGAGACGTATCTTCAACTGGTACAGAAATATTCTGTAACCCACACCCAACTGGTCCCGACAATGTTTGTGCGCATGCTCAAACTCGCGCCAGAAGTGCGTAGCCGTTACGCCTTGTCAACGTTGAAGTTTGCCATTCACGCAGCCGCCCCTTGCCCTATCGCGGTCAAGGAACAAATGATCGACTGGTGGGGCCCTGTCATCTGGGAGTACTACGCGGGCACCGAAGGCAATGGCATGACCATGGTCCACTCCAAGGACTGGCTCACCCACAAGGGCACCGTCGGAAAAGCCGTGATTGGAAAGCTACGCATCTGCAATGAGGAGGGCCAGGAACTTCCTCAGGGCGAAACCGGTACGATCTACTTTGCTGAGGGTAGGGAATTCAAGTATCACGATGACCCGGTGAAAACCCAAGAGTCCACCAATGCTCAGGGCTGGACCACCTTAGGCGATGTTGGCCATGTCGACGCTGAAGGCTACCTCTACCTTACCGACCGCAAGTCCTACATGATTATCTCGGGTGGCGTAAACATCTATCCGCAAGAGGCCGAAAACCTCTTGGTGTTACATCCTAAAGTGATGGATGTCGCGGTGATTGGTGTGCCCAATGAGGAATTCGGGGAAGAGGTGAAGGCGGTGGTACAGCCGCGAGATATGGCTGATGCGGGTAAGGCCCTAGAGGCGGAATTGATAGCTTATTGTCGCGAGAACTTGTCGCCGATTAAATGCCCCAAGTCGGTCGATTTTGAGGCGGAGTTGCCTAGGCATCCCACGGGCAAGCTTTACAAGCGCCTTTTGCGAGATCGCTACTGGGCGGGGCGCGTGAGTAAGTTGATATGAGTGGCCATTTGCGGTTCGGCTAACTTCTGAAGCAACCTTGAGTGATCTGGCCGGGATGGAGGCCTTTGGCGAAGTTGACCTCAGCTTAGGCAATCAGGCGAGGCTGCTGATTGATGGTCCGGCGACCTTTGAGGCCATGTTTTCCGCAATAGAGAAAGCCCGCTCTACGATTTTGCTCGATAGTTACATTATTGATGACGCCGTGATCGCGCAAAACGGTCGGGTCGAGCAATATGGACTGGCGTAGCTTTGCGGCTAATAACGAGGTCAATGCGGAGATCATGGGCGAGGACTTCGGCAATACCTTAATGACGATGTTTAAACGCGATGTGGCTGCTTCTAAGTCAATCAGTATTGGGGCTTGGAGAGCGAGATCAATTTGGCAAAGGATTAAAGAGGGGGCCTCGCGCGCGTTTGAGGCGGTGTTCTGAATGATGGATCATTCCGCAGCCAGCCCCGTCAGTCCGGGACGCCCAAATATTTTCTGAGCAATCCATCAACCGGACACGAGATCGTAAACTGCGTAGAGTCTGGATCGTGAAAAATCTGTATTCATTGATGGGCGACTCGGTTGTTGGCGTTAAAGAGTGCGATATCCTGCCCAATTTTTAGACGCTGGTGCGATCTCGGGTCTGACTTCAACTGAGATTTTCCATTAGAGAATTTTCAGGGTGAGTAAAGAGGCGAGAATTCAGCGGGTTTGTCGAAGGTTTTCGAACCATCCCAGAGGCCTTGCATCCACGCCCGTTGTTGCATCGCAAGCGCCATGTTGAGGAT
>JANOPA010000040.1:0-6363 GCA_031421635.1 Betaproteobacteria bacterium
CGAGTCAGATCGGCACCTTTTGCCAAGGTATGACCATGACCTCGATGAGTCGAGGTCAGATAATCACTAGATTTTAAGTGAGCACAAACACCTGTCGCAACAGCCTCCTGTCCGGTCGACAAGTGAAGTGGGCCGCGCACCTTGGCAGCACCTGTCACGGCACCTGAGGTCGATCCAAACGAAACGCCACCTTGGCTGGCAATTTCGGCGGCATCCTCAAAGGATCGAATTCTGCACATTTGCCGGTAAAGCGCTAAGGCCTTGGCCTGCGTAGACTGATCCAGATTCGGTAGAAGGGTTTCATGCGCGTTCAAAATCAACTCCTTTTTGCCGAAAACTGTGTCCGACTCACAAACGAATGCCCCTTCATTCGAAAGTCTCACCGTCAAGAACCCTTCATCCGGCTCAACACTAAAAACCCGAGTTTAGCTGCTTATAAAGCCTCTCTTGGGTAAAACCCGTCAGGACCAAACCGTAATATCCTGGGCGCCTCCGTTCTAGGCGGGGCAAAAGTTATAAACTATCAACCTAATAATATCAATCAATTATATTAATCTAAAGAGTGCTTCTATCATTCAATCCATGGCAATTGCCGTTGAATATCGCAACAACGCCTTGACCCTCACCCACTTTAAGGAAGAATCCATGAACAGCGCCCTGACAGTTCCGCAAATCAAAACCATCGCCAACCTCGAATCTGCTTTCGCCGGTGAATCCATGGCCCACATCAAATACCGCTACTTTGCAAAACTCGCGCGCGCCGCCGGGGATGAAGACACGGCTCGAACCTTCGAAGAAACGGCAGACCAGGAAGTGCAACACGCCTTCGGCCATCTTGATCTGCTTTACCCAAAGGACGAGATCACACCCGCCAAGGCCTTGCAAATCGCCATCGACGGTGAAACCTATGAGTACACCGAAATGTATCCGACCTTCCGCAAAACCGCCGAAGCCGAAGGCAATGCCCTCGCGCTCCAAGAAATCGACGCTCAGATTTCCGAAAGTAAGGAACACGCGGAACGTTTCGCAGCCACTTTAGCCAAAGCACAGAAACGTTTCGCGGCGTTGGCCAAAGTAGAAGAGCGCCATGCAAACCACTACAAAGCACAATTAGCTAAAGTAGCGGCCTTGTAAGCCAACCCCCAATTTCCAACTCTCCTTTTCAATTCATGAAATTCTAGGAACCCTATGAGTACGACCCCTCCAAAAACCTATCAATGCATTGTTTGCGGCTTCGTTTACGACGAGTCCGCGGGCGATCCTGAACATGGCCTCAAGGCTGGCACCAGCTGGGCCGATGTTCCCGCCGACTGGACCTGCCCAGAATGTGGCGTCGCCAAAAGCGACTTCGAAATGATGGAGATTTAAACGACCAGAGGAGCGTTGTCGATCAATTGCCCGCCTTTGACCAGTCGCCGAGACTGAGTGGAAATCATTTCCTGAGTCTTTTTCGCGGCCGGCGTCAGCGGCGAACCGGCTCTGGAGTACAGACCCAAATTGATCGGCAACAGCGCCACCTCCAAGCGAAGCTCAGACAATTGACCGGTTTTCATACAGGAGCGCAGCAGACCAGGAGGCAGCACTCCCACCATATCCGTCGCGGCCATCAAATCAAGCGCCACGAAATAAGAGCCGCAATGCACCGAGGGTTTAGGTATCGGCAACCCGGCATCTAAGAAAGAGCGGCTCACGATATCGTCTGCACTATCGTGGGCCGTCATGAACAACCAGGACGCGTCCACCAAATCCGCCAAGCTCACGGAGCGCTTACGCAACAAAGGGTGACCGGGCCGCACCGCCAGTCGCATCTGAATATCGGCCAGCGGCCGGTAATCAAGACCCGCATCAAGATGGATGCGCGTGCGCTGGGTCACCGCTAAATCCATCACCTCATCACGCACCAAAGGGAGCAAGGCACTCGGCGTCATCTCAAGCAAGCGCACTCGTGTATCTGGCCAGTCTCGCCGCAAACTAATCACGAGTTCAGGCAAAAGCAAACTCGCCCCGACCGGCGACAGACCAATGGATAACAGGCGATCACCCGCTCGCGCGTGACGTTGCGCCTCTTCGGTGGCCTTCTGAATCTCCGCCTGAGCCACTCTTGCCCTTGCGAGAAACGTGGTGCCCGCATCTGTAATCGACACGCCGAGACCACTGCGGCGCATCAAGCTCACCCCCAGCTCTTTTTCTAACTGTTGCAAAGCACGGGTCAGCGCAGGTTGTGACATACCAAGCTGACGAGCAGCTCCACGGATGCTGCCCGCATCCGCCACCGCGATAAATTGTTCGATTCTCTGCAGTCGCATAATCATCCCGAAGTAATGGCGGCTGAAGTGATGCGCCCTAAGTCAATGCTCGCTAAGTAATGCACCCATAAACTAATGCACCCACAAACGATGCAAACTTAGGTGATGCACCAGAAGCATCAGCTTGCTGCATCTCGCATCTTCTCACCAGGCTTTGCTTCTGTAAACATGCCTGCATTGACGAACATCAACACCAGGAGCCAATATGTCCACCCACAACCCCACCCGTCGCGACTTCTTGCAAGCAGGCACCTCAGCCAGTTTGGGCGCGCTCATCACAAGTTCGGTAGGCTCGCCTTTCGCTCAAGCCGCACAGGCCCAAACTCCACCACCGCAATTGCGCGTGTTGTGTACTGGCCCAGCCGGGAGCATTCCCGATATTGTCGCGCGCCGCATCACCGAGCAGCTCGCCCAAAATTATCCGCAAGGGGCCATTGTTGACAACAAACCCGGAGCCGCTGGTCAAATTGCCATGGCCGCACTGAAGGCAGCTCCTGCGGACGGCTCCACCATGTTGCTGGCGCAAGGCGCACTTGCAACCATCTATCCCTACCTTTACAACAAGCTCGCCTACGATCCCGAGCGTGATCTTCAGCCCGTCTCCCTGGCGGGAGAAATGACCCTGGCCTTAGCCGTAGGCCCGGCCGTCCCGGCCTCGATTACTACGGTGCCCGATCTGATCTCTTGGCTGCGCAACAACCCCAAGCTCGCCAACGCCGGGTCCCCTGGGCAAGGGACCCTACCGCACTTGCTTCAGGCGATGCTCTTCGGACAAGCCGAGGTCCCTTGGCAGCACATCATTTATCCGGGCGGCCCACAAGCCATTGTTGATCTTCTCGGCGGACAAATCGCGACCCTGGCCCTGCCCGAAGGGCTCTTTCGTCAGCATAAAGAAAGCGGCAGAATTCGGGTGCTGGCCACCTCCGGTATCGCGAGGAGCAAGATTTTCCCTGAGGTGCCGACCTTCACCGAGCTCAGCTACAAAGGTCTGGAAATACGAGAGTGGTTTGCCTTTTTCATGCCAGACAAGGCGACGCCTGCGATGATAGCCACGGCCTCTCGACAAATTGAAGCGGCAATCACTCGTGCGCCTTTACTCGCAGCCTTCACCGAAGCAGCGATCACGCCCTCTGCAAGCTCACCGGCCACCTTAAGTGCTCGCATCGCCGTCGAACAGAAGCAATGGCAAGCGATTTTGCAAACCTCCGGTATCCGGGCAAGTTAATGTCCGCCGTTCCTCACTCGCTAGAAAATTCAGCCTCGCCACAGCCCTGGGATCGAGCCGCCCAGGGATGGAATCAGCACACCGAGTTGATCCGCGCCTGGCTCCAGTCAGCCACCTTTGAGATGCTAAACGCGGCACAAATCAGCACAGGAATGTCGGTGCTTGATCTCGCGGCTGGGGCGGGCGATCAAACCTTGGCGATCGCCGCCCGAGTTGGATCCACAGGACGGGTACTCGCCACCGATGTCTCGCCGATAATCCTCGCGCTGGCCCGGCAAAACGCTGCTCGCCAAGGCTTTCCGCAGGTCGAAACCCGTGTGCTGGACGCGCAGCATTTAAACCTTCAAGGCGCAAACTTCGACGCGGTAGTCTCCCGTCTCGGCTTGATGTTTTGCCACTCGCCACTCGCCGCGCTGGAGAAAGCCCGCGAGGCCTTAAAGTCAGGAGGTCGTTTCGCTGCACTGGTGTTCTCACAGCCTAAGAACCACCCCTGCCTCGCCATCACGGTAGGATGTGCCCGTCAACATGCGGGCTTAAGCACCTGGGCCGAAATCAGCGACGAACTGGCCTATCACCCGGGCAGCCTGATGAGCCTGGGCAAACCCGGGCTTCTTGAAGACCTCCTTCACTCCGCGGGATTCATCAACATCAAGGTGCGTGCGATCAGCGCGCCTATGCGTCTTGCGAGTGTGAACGTCTACATCGATTTTTTACGAAGTGCCGCCTCACCCATCATCGAAATGCTTTCCAGTCTCACACCCACGGCTCAACAAAAAGCCTGGGGCGACATGGCACAACAACTCAAACATTTTGAGGATGAAGGTGGCTGGACCGGACCCAACGAGCTCTTGCTCTGTGAGGCGCAGAATCCCGACGCATCGCTTCACTAAATCAAACTCAGTCTCACCCCTAATCTCAAACGCAGCTCAAGCTCAAAACCAAACTCAAACTCAAGCTCAAACCCAGGCTCAAACCCAGGCTCAATCTCGAGTTCAATCTCTAGCTCACACGTCAATCGCCTTGATCGACCCGGCCTTCACGCGCAACTCGAACTTCTGAATCTTGCCGGTTGAGGTTTTAGGTAACTCCCCAAAACTCACCGCGCGCGGCAACTTAAAGCCCGCCAAATGTTGGCGACAGTGCAAGACGATACTGTCGCGCAAAGCCTGCTCGGCCAAAGCATTACCAGTAATCGCCGCCACATCCGCCGCCTTTAATTCCACAAAAGCGCAAGGTGTCTCACCCCACTTCTCATGCGGCATGGCCACGACGGCTGCGGCCAAGACCGCTGGGTGACGATACAGCACATCCTCAATCTCAATCGACGAAATGTTCTCACCGCCCGAAATAATGATGTCCTTGCTGCGATCCTTGATTTTCAAATACCCATCCGGATACACCACCGCCAAATCGCCGGAATGAAACCAGCCACCAGCAAAAGCTTTTTCAGTCGCCTCCTGATTATTCAAATAGCCCTTCATCGTGATATTGCCGCGAAACATCACCTCACCCATGGTCTCGCCATCATGCGGTACGGCCAACATCGTGATGGGGTCCAAGACCTCCACCCCATCTTGCAAGGGATAGCGCACGCCTTGGCGAGCATTCAATCGCGCCCGCTCCGACACCGGTAACTCAGCCCACTCCGCTTGCGGAGGACAGACCACGGCCGGGCCATACACCTCGGTCAGTCCGTACACATGCGTCACCTCAATGCCAATCGCCTCCAGCCCCTCAATCATCGCCGCAGGAGGAGCCGCACCGGCCACCATCGCCTTCACCAGCTTCGGCAAATTCGGAGGATGGGCATGGGCCTCATTGATCATCGCGTTATGCACAATCGGCGCGGCGCAATAGTGCGTCACGCCTTCGCTCTTCATCAAACTAAAAATCGCCGCCGGCTCCACCTTACGCAGACACACATGGGTGCCCGCCTGTGCGGCAATCGACCAAGGAAAACACCAACCATCACAGTGGAACATAGGTAAGGTCCACAAATACACTGGGTGCATCGGCATCGCCCAAGTCACCAGGTTGGAGACCGAATTTAAATAAGCACCGCGATGATGGGTCACCACCCCTTTCGGCTGCCCGGTCGTTCCCGAGGTATAGGCCAGCGAAATCGCATCCCACTCATTGTCGGCATTTTGCAAGACGCGAGTTCCGTCCTGCTGAGCAATCAGTGTTTCATAGTCCAGAGCCCCGAGGCGAACCAACTTCGCTCGAGCCGCTTCCAACTCCGCACCCGTCAAGTCAAGCAGAGCCGCATCGCTCGTCACACTCGAATCCAACACATCAATCACCACCGGCGCGGGCTTACCCTCCGCCTCCAAAATCTTCAAGGCCTCGCGCATCGTGCCAAACAACTCGGCCTCACACAGCACCACCTTGGCCTGACCATGCCCCAACATAAAGGCAATCGACGCCGCATCCAAGCGCACATTCAAAGGCAGCATCACTGCGTTCATGCCCGGCACAGCGTAATGCGCCTCCAACATTTCTGGCGTATTGAGCAGCATCAAGGCCACACAATCGTTCTTGCCAATCCCTAAAGCGATCAAGGCCTGCGCCAATTGGCGACTGCGCTTCAACACCTCCGCCCAGGTATGCCGACGCACACCATTCACCACCGCGAGCCGATCAGGAAACACCCGGCCGCTACGCTCAACGAAGGTCGACGGTGATAGCTGCGCGAAATTCGCGGTGCGGGGTTCAAGCCCTAGATCAAACATTGATGTCATGGAAATCCTAAAGGTCAGAGGGTTTTGGGTTGATCGTTTAGGCAAGCTTATGGGCTTACTTAATCCCTACTTACCGATACAAAAGCGACTA
>JANOPA010000041.1:0-2082 GCA_031421635.1 Betaproteobacteria bacterium
CGCAGAGCGCGTGAGGTGGCCTACAAATTTATGTCGACCATGGCAGGCCACGAGGTTGGATTTGAAGAAGCCAGTCGCGCACTCTTTGCCGGCCATCAGGCAGGGTTGGAGGCGCAAATTGCGCATTGGCCTGAAGATGTGCAAAGGCATTTGAAAACGCTCCTCACCCACGCTTTCGAGGTCTCACCATGAGCGCCACACTCCCTCCGCAAGCGACGCCCGAGCTCAGGCTTTGGAAGATCTACGCCAAGTTTCTTGTGCCGATGATCATCAGCAACATCTTGCAGGCACTCTCGGGCACGATCAACAATATTTACATCGGACAGATGTTAGGCGTGAAGGCGATGGCGGCAGTCTCCGCCTTCTTCCCGATCTTCTTTTTCATGATCTCCTTCATGATCGGGCTGGGCGCGGGTGCGGCCGTACTCATTGGCCAGGCCTGGGGGGCGGACGAGCCCGAGCGCGTGAAGGCCATTGCCGGCACGACCATCATGGTGGGCCTCTACGTGGGTGTGGTGGTCGCCGTGCTGGGTGGCTTCATGACGGAGCCCCTGCTACGCGCCATGAAGACGCCCGCCGATGTTTTGGACATGTCGATCGAGTACTCGCGCATTATGTTGATCGCGGCACCGGGGCTGTTTTTGTTCCTGCTCATCACCTCAATGATGCGCGGCGTCGGCGACACCACGACCGCCCTCAAAACCTTACTGATTTCGACCTCGGTGAGCTTGCTATTGACCCCTGTGATGGTTCAAGGCTGGGGCGGCTTGCCCAAACTAGGCTTGGCCAGTGGCGCCTATGCGGCCGTGATCTCGATGTTGCTCGCATTGGCCTGGACCGCGTGGTTTCTGCTCAAGAAACGCCACCCTCTCGCGCCCGACGCAAGCTTTCGTGAGCACTTGCGCATTGACCGTGCCATTCTGGCCAAAGTGATCGGGATTGGATTGCCGACGGCTGTCGCCATCATCACCAGTCGCTGTCCGAGTTGGCCGTGCTGGTCTTGATGAATCATCACGGCTCGCAAGCCACCGCCGCCTATGGCGCCGTCAACCAGGTGTTTTCCTACGTGCAGTTTCCGGCCATCTCCATAGCCATTACTGCGTCGATTTTAGGTGCGCAAGCGATTGGCGCAGGGCGTGGCCACACCTTAGGAAAAATAGCCCAAACCGGCATCGCCATGAACCTGATCTTGACCGGATTCTTGGTGCTGCTCGGCTATGCGTTTTCCGGCGCCGTCATCTCCTTATTCATCACCGATACGGCCGTGCTCGAGATCGCGCAAACCATTCTGCACATCATGCTGTGGAGCCTCGTCGTATTCGGCATGGGCACGGTGCTGTCGGGCTTGATGCGTGCCAGTGGCACCGTCCTGGTTCCGACCCTGATTACCCTGCTGTCCGTATTCGCAGTGCAAATCCCCGTGGCTTGGGTGTTGGACCAGCGCTGGGGCCTAATGGGTGTAGCGGCGTCCTACCCGGTGGCGTACACGGTCATGCTCATCTTGCAAGCGACTTACTATAATTTGGTTTGGAAAAAGAAGCCGATCAAGAGGCTTTAGCCCGGCGGGTGCCTGCAAAAGGACGCGCTTCACGAAGCGATTTGCAAGCTTGACCCAATTTAGGCGATAATAGAGGGCTGCACCGCAAGGTGCGCCCCAATCCGTGCCGGAGTGGTGGAACTGGTAGACGCGCCGGACTCAAAATCCGGTGCCGCAAGGCGTGTCGGTTCGAGTCCGACCTTCGGCACCACTAGTATTCATGCGGGTTTCAAGGCTTTTGGAAATATTCTGTAATTTCTTCAGCCCCCAGTCGGCCCCCAGCGACCAAGTGAGCAATAGTGAATCATCGTTCTAAAATGTGCGATATCTATTGCCGTCCGTCGGTGTTTTGGCTTAATATAAAAGTCACACCTTGAGGCGCTTCATCGCGTGTTGTAGGGTTTAATCTCGCAACGGTTTTGTTTGCAGGAAAGCAATGTCTAGCAGGGTCCATTCTTCGTTTCCCAACCGTGCGTCAACCTCCAAAATGGTTGACGCTGTGCATTACATTGTCGCAAACATGCCTGTTGGACAATTGGGGTCAA
>JANOPA010000042.1:0-7320 GCA_031421635.1 Betaproteobacteria bacterium
GCCTTTCACAAACTTACCGCAAGCCCGCCGTCGTATCCGAGAAAGGGATCGTGTCGGCGCAGCATCGGGTAGCCGCCCAAGCGGGCGCGGCGGTGCTGGCGCGTGGCGGTGACTGCATTGACGCGGCGGTGGCGACCTCGTTTGCCCTGGGTGCCATCGAGCCATGGATGAGTGGCGCCGGTGGCTTGGGGACGATGGTTGTTTATCGTGCGGCCGAAAACCGTTTTGAAGTCATTGATTTTGGAGGTGTTTCTCCGCAAGGGCTGACGAGCGCTGACTTTCCACTGTCGGGCGACGGCGCGGCGTCTAACCTCTTTCCTTGGGCACGGGTCCAAGGTGATCGCAACCTTCACGGTGCAAGCTCAGTGGTCGTGCCCGGCGTGGTCGCCGGTATGGGTGAGGCTCATCGCCGATACGGCAAACTTGTCTGGCGCGATTTAGTGCTACCGGCCGCCCAACTGTCCGACGAGGGCTTGCTCGTTGACTGGTACACCACTGAGAACATCGCAGCAGGCGCAGCTGATCTACGTCGCTACCCAAGTGCCGCCGAAGAGTTTCTGCGCGACGGTCTGCCGCCTACGGCCATGTGGGGCATCAAGTCCAGGGTGACTTTACCTCGCCCCAAGTATGCGAAAACCTTGCGCTGGATCGCCGAGCACGGCGCACAGTCGCTTTACCGAGGCGAGCTCGCCCAATCGCTTGCCGACGAAATCGAAGCGGCAGGCGGTTCCTTGCGTGCCTCAGATTTGGCTCGCTATCAGGCAAGAGTCAGTGCAAGCTTGGCCATTCCCTACCGCAATTCGGTGGTGCATGCCTCGCCAGAACTAACGGCAGGCCCGACCTTGGCGCAAACCCTTAAGTTGCTGTCGGACTGGACACCTAAGGGCGCTGATCCAGATGCCGAGGCCTATGCCGCCTATGGCCGGGCCTTGCAGGCGGCCTACCGTCAGCGCCTGGCTGATATGGGCGATGCCGACGGCAAGCGCGCCTTGGGCGCGGAGCATTTGACGCCATCCTGCACCTCACACTTTAATGTGGTGGATGCACACGGCAATATGGTGGCAGTCACGCAAACCCTGCTGGGCATTTTTGGCTCGAAGTTCGTGACCCCCAAGAGCGGCATCTTGATGAACAACGGTGTCATGTGGTTCGACCCCGAGCCTGGCAAAACCAATTCGATCGCGGGTGGGCGGCGCTGTTTGTCGAACTACACTCCAGCGATCGCGCAGATCAGCGATGGCAAGGGCAGCGCTCGGATGATGGCGGTAGGTGCTTCGGGCGGTCGGCGTATCTTGCCCGCAGTCGCGCAGATCATCTCGTTTGCGATCGACTACGGCATGGATCTGGACAGTGCGTTTCACACGCCTCGCATTGATGCCTCGGAGGGCTCGGTGTTGATTGGCGACGCGCGGATGCCGGAGGCCATCCACGCCACCTTGGCGCGTGAGTTCGACTACGAACAAGCTCGGGTGCAAACCATGCCGCTCAAGTTTGCCTGCCCGTCAGCGGCAATGCGCGACGGCCATCAAAATAGCGGTGCGGCTGAGACATTTCAGCCTTGGGCGGATGCGGTGACGGCTTAAGTACTCGTCGGCGCGGCTGCCGCCAGATTGGCCGGCGAATCGGCGCCCCACAGGTGCGCGCGCCAGCGCCAGGTCATTGCAGCGGTCGCCAGTAGTCCCAGACTCGCGTAGCCCATCGCGGTCGCGGTAAAGCCGAGCGCCTTGATCAAGGGGCCGGAGATCAGCAAGCCTGCGGGCAATCCCCATACGGCGAGCATCCGCATGCCCATCACCCGGCCGCGATACTCTTGCACAGAGCCGCGCAACATCACGGCGGCCAGCGGAGTCAGACACAGGCTCTGTGCAAAACCTGCGCAAACCAGAATCGCGATGCCGATCGAGCTGTTCGTGACGAAGGCAAAGACCAGCATTGACGCGAACCAACAAGCAGCGGCAATGACCATGGTTCGCCCCGCACGCAACACGAACCAGTTACCGCCCAGCACAATCGAACCCAACAAGGCTCCGGCAGAAAAACCGGCGACCAGCAGACCCAAACCGGTTTGTCCGACGTCGTATATGTTCTTGGCCACGTAAGGCAATAGACCCAGCACAAACGGGAAGGCCAGCAGATTCACTAGAAAGGCCAAGGTCATCGCGCCGAGCAAATCAGGCTTGCCCCAGACATAGCGGAACGCCAGGCGCAAGTCTTGCAGCGGCGACGCGACCGCGACGGTTGGCTGGCTGGTCTTGTTTTCATCGGTATGGCGCGCGACGCCCAGCGACAAGCTAAAGCTCACCAGGAACAGCAAGGTGACCGCCACGTAGGCCTGGGCGATGCCGTAGACGGCCACCACGCCGGCACCGGCCAGCGCACCGGTGATTCGCGCCGAGTCGGAGGTGATGCGTGAAACACCGAGCGCACCCAGCAACTGTTCGGCCGGCATCGTCTGCGCGATCAACGCGTAACGCATCACCATATCCGACGGGCGAATCATGCCCGCAACCCCCGCGATGACCAAAACCGTGACCGGCGTCAGCGCATGATTGGCGGCAAGCACGCCCAGCAGCAAAGCCAGCCCCGCATAAACAGCGCGCGTGCTCCAGAACAACAGGCGATATCCGACGCGGTCAGCGGCAACACCAAACAGTGGTGAAAACAGCGAACCCAAATATTGAAGCGCACCAAACAAAACGAGCAAATTAACCGAGCCTGACTCCACCAGCACATACCAACCGAGAATCAGTGTCTCCATTTCGAAGGCCCACGACGCGGCAAGATCGGCCGGCCATTGAAAGCGAAAGCTGCGCACGCGAAACGGTGCCAGGGCGGAGGTGCGTCCAGAGGTCGAGGACGAAGGCGAAAGCATCCTAGGGTGATATCACGAAATTCGTGTGCGTCACGAGCGCGTCAATTCGGCAATCTCAGCCAATCATTCTGCATAACCGGGTAGTTCCCGGTCCAGCACGCGCATCATCGCTTCAAAGTACAAACGTTCACGCTCGTCGCGCGGGTGGCGCTCATCTACAGGTGGCGCTTGCACCTGTGCGGTGATCTCATCCGCCAGAATGTTCAGTGGCTGACCCGTGCTCATCGCCAGCACTTGTGCGCGACAGACCCGCTCCAACTTGTAGAGTCGCCGGTAGGCTTGTGCAACGGTATCTCCGACCACCAACACGCCGTGGTTTTTCATGAAGAGCACTTGTTTTTTGCCGATCAAATGTGCGAGACGCTCACCCTCCGCCACAAAGTCGGCTGTGCCCTGATAGGTGTCATCGTAGGCCACGTGACCATGGAAGAAAGCAGCCGTCTGGCTGGCGGGAAGCAGGCGGTTGTCTTGCAGCATATTGAGCGCCAAGGCCCAAGTCTGGTGAGTGTGAAGCACCACCTTTGCGCCGGTAATGCGGTGAATCGGCGCGTGGATGCACTGCGCCGAAAGTTCAACCACGCCACGGCCCTCTAAGGTCTCACCGGCTTCATTGAAAGTGATCATGTCGCTTGCCTTCGCTTCTGACCAGTGTCGGCCAAAGGGCAAGATCAGGTAGCGATCATCGTACCCTGGGGCCGTCATCGTGAAGTGGTTGTCGATACCTTCGTCGAGGTCGTCATGCACCGCGAGACGGTAGGCGGCGGCGAGATGAATCTTGGCTTGCTGCAACGCATCCGTGGCATTGCTTGTACGGGCATTGTGGGGTTGGGAGGACTTTATTGGCGTGACTGACATGGCGCACCTAAGGGATAGGGTTGGCGGAAAAGAGGCAGAATAACGAGGCATCGGGCCGGATTTACCTTGGCCGTGTACGGGAAACAAGCGTGGTTCGTCCGCATTTGTCGACTAGCATCATACCAATAGGCTCTTGATTATCCAGCGTGTAAGCCCCGTTTCTGGAGAATGGCCCCGAGGAGCCCAAGCAAGGTTTCAACTAGCAGAATTGCCGGACGCATGGGCTAGAGCAATGATTTACCATGTCAACGGGATCACTCGCCGATTCCGGTGATCTTGGTACCTATGCAACGACGGAAGCTCGCCGCAGCGAAAAGCCGCGTCCAGACGATATCCAGACGATACAAAGGCTGAATGATGACTCCAGATCAAATCCTGTCGATTCCTCCCAAGGTGCTCAGCCAGCGTCAACGCGAGCAATACTTTGCTGAGGGCTACCTCTTGCTTGAGCGGGCCATCAATGAGGAATGGCTCACGCGCTTGCGTAGCGCCACCAGCGAATTGGTTGAGCGCAGCCGAAGCATTACTAAAAGCGACAAGGTATTCGATCTCGAACCGGGACACCGCGCAGATGCGCCGCGCCTGCGCCGGGTATCCAATCCGGTCGAGCAACACCCGGCCTATTGGGACTACATCAATCAATCGGTGGTGCCGGATATTGTTGCTGACCTGGTCGGCAGCGACGTCAAATACCATCACTCAAAATTAAACTTCAAGTGGGCCTCCGGTGGTGAGGAGGTCAAGTGGCACTATGACATCGGCTTCTGGCCACATACCAACTACTCGCCGGTGACCATTGGAACCTACCTTTACGACTGCGGCACGGAGCAGGGCCCCTTAGGGGTCATGCCGGGCAGTCACCAGATGGAGCCCTTGCCCTCACAGTATGACGAAAATGGCAAATGGACCGGAGCGCTCTCTGCCCCAGATGTCGCCAAACTCGATCAATCACGCGCACGCTATTTGACTGGACCCGCGGGTTCCCTGACCTTGCATAACTGCCGCATGATGCATAGCTCAAAGCGCAACGAATCTGATCTGGGTCGGCCCTTGCTGCTCTATACCTTGTCGTCGGCAGACGCTTTTCCCTACACTTTGAATCCGATCCGCTCAAAGTATGAGCAAGCTATTTTGCGCGGCAAAATGGCCGAGTTTGCCCATCATGACCCGCGCCCCTGCCGGATGCCACCGGATTGGTCGGGAGGTTATAGCTCGATCTTCGCCCTGCAACAGCAGGAGAAGATTGGCGCCGTGGCGATGTAGCTCAGCTTCGAAGGTTTACTTTCCGAATTCCGCATGGCTAGGCTTCCCCTGTCGCGTTTCCAAGCTTATTATTAGAAATCACCGCTGGAGTTCAAGCAAGATGCCACTGAATGTGCCATACCGCCTTACCCCCCGTCAGCAAGACTTTCGCGAGCGTTATCGCGCCAGAATCGAAACTTGGTACAACGGCTTTGCCCATGTTTTGGTGATGTATGCCGTGGGTACCGGGCTGATCAGCTACTGTTTAAGCCAGATCAAGGGAGCCACCTGGGAATGGCTGCTTATCCTGCCCGTGGCAATCGCCGGAAACTTTATCGAATGGGGCATGCACCGCTTCGTGATGCATCGTCGTGTCGACGTCTTCGCACTTCGCGCCATCTATGAAAGGCACACCCGCGAACATCACCAATACTTCACCGACAGCATGCCGACGATCGACAGGGCGTTTAATCAACGTGAGTTTCGCATCGTCTTTTTCCCTTGGCGCGTGCTGATGGTCATCACGGTGGCCGGGATTTTGTTCGGTTCAATCACGGGTTTACTGCTGGGCAGCAACGCCGGTTACATGGTGCCGATCACCATGTTGGGCCACTACATGCTTTACGAGACCTTCCACTATTGCTGCCATGTTCCCGAGAACAAATTCGTCGAGCGCATGCCCTTCATCAATACCGTTCGCCGTCATCATGCCGCTCATCACAATATGGGCATCATGATGCGACGAAATATGAATCTGACTTTTCCGATTGCGGATTGGTTCCTGGGCAGTAGTGACTTGAAGCGAGGCTTGCTCGGACATCTTTTCAATGGTTACAGCGAAACCCATGTTCGCGAAGAGCTCAAGCCGATCATCGCCCGCTTTAAGCAGGACCATTCTGATGCCACCTTGGATGGTCCGAAGCTCAGTGCGGCAGAGGCTTCTACTCTTGATGGCGCTCGCGCAACGTAGGCTTTCTGTCTAGTAGGCCTACTTTGTGCCCAGAGTAAGCATTCTTTGCGCCGAGATCGAGCTTAGAGTTTCGAGAAGCTGCGCAGATGCTCGATGAGCAATTCACTGATCCGCTGCGGCACTTCATCGGTGAGAAAGTGCCCCGCATCCGGAATCTCGACGAAGCGAAACGGGCCATCAACAAATTGTGCGCTCGACTCCGCGGCCAGCCGGCCAACAGTGGCATCGGCGTTGCCCCATATATAGAGCGTCGGTATTTTTACCTGACCTGCGCTGGCGTTTCGGAAGGTGCTGGCACCGGCCCGATACCATTCGATGGCGGCCTCGATCGCGCCAGGCTGACGGAGAATGTCGAGATAGTGTTCGGCCGCATCATCGGGCACTCGCTGATGTTTGTACATCGCTCGAAACGCCGAAAAGTCACTGGCGCGCATCGCCGCCGCAACACCCGGTTGGAGCAGACTCGAATGATGGCCGGAGCGCGCGGCCTGTTCTGGATCACCTTTGAGTGCCATCACGAAGGCCGCCGGATGCGGCCGTGACAGCACCGCCAGACTGAGCATGCGTTGCGGTGCTCGCAAGGCCAAGGTCCAGGCCAGATGACCGCCCCAGTCATGGCCGATCACATGAAATCGCGGCGCGGCCACTGTATCCATCAAAGCCAGCGCGTCACTGATTAGTTGATCCAGGCCGTAAGGCTCGGTGCCGTCTGGTCGCGCGCCACTCGAGTAACCGCGCTGGTCCGGCGCATAGGCGCGAAAGCCCGCTTGGCCTAGTACCGGCAACTGCTCACGCCAGGCATGGCGACTCTGCGGAAAGCCGTGCAGCAACAGTACCGGAGCGCCATCTTTGGGGCCGACTGTGTCGACCGTAAAGCTCAGGCCGCTATGCGAGATCAGTTGGGTTTGAACGGGCGATGCAGCCTGGTTGTTGTTCATGATCTATCCATTTTTCGCGAACAAAGGCGTAGTCTCGCATAGCCAAGTGAGATCGTGAAACTCACACGGCGAAGGTACCGGTACAAATTAGTTCTGAGCGTGTATCACGTCCAGGGATGAAGGATTGACACGTGCAGCCCAGCTCGCGACCCGCAGATCAGTCTTGCCAAGAGCAATTTTGCGCAGCTCGGAAGCGACATTGGTATCAAGCAAGTAGCTCAAAGGAGATCAGCCGACCGCGATCAGTGATGATCACGGGCCCTAATGTTGTAGCCTTTTTGGCCTTGCTTGCATCCAGATTAAACAGCGCGAAGAACGATCTTCACACCGGCGTCTTGGTCGGCGCGATTTTACCCATTGCGCCTTTCACCTTAACAGACGTGCGGGCACGTAGCAGGGCTACGCCACCACCGGCCACAATGCCTTCTTCCACAGCTGCGCGG
>JANOPA010000043.1:0-23223 GCA_031421635.1 Betaproteobacteria bacterium
GCCGACAACGGTCTGATGTTCTGGTGCCCTGGTTGCAAGTGTCCTCACCGTATCCAACACGGTGCCGGCTCGGGCCCGCGCTGGGGCTGGAACGGCGACCTTGAGAAACCGACTTTCACACCCAGCGTCTTAGTCCGGGAAGGTCACTATGCCTCGGCAGCCAAGCCAGGCGGGTCGTGCTGGTGCACCTACAATGCCGAGCAGATTGCGAAAGGCGAAGAACCATCCGGCTTTCGATGTCAAATTTGCCACGCTTTCGTGACCGACGGGCGGATCCAGTTTTTGGGGGACTGCACTCATGAGCTGGCCGGCCTGACGGTGGAGCTGCCGGAGTGGCCAGATCGCGATAAGCTGGCCCCCGGCTAGCCCCCATGTTGCGGCAAAATAGGGCTATTTCTGGGGTCTCTGGGGTGCTTCTGTCGAGGAGACAAGGTTCGCCAGCTTGCGTCAATTCGGACTCAAAATCCGGTGCCGCAAGGCGTGTCGGTTCGAGTCCGACCTTCGGCACCAAGCATTCGTATCAAGAAGTCTCAAATACTCTCAAAACCCGCATTTCTCCTCTGAATGCGGGTTTTTGTGCTTTTCTAGCGTTGTCATCCAATCTCTGAGTATTGTTGGTAAGTTTGATGGTACTTGCGTTATTCACAAATGCCACTTCCCCACTAAGGGAAAAACTGAACGCCCTGCTTTGTGGCAGCCTCTTTGAGAGGGATGTTCTGTAGCCGATCCCAATGTAAAACATCAACCTTGAATAAAATGGGCAAATCTTCAATGGCATTCCAAAGCTCAGAAAATCTCGACTCGGTCAAGGTAGGCGCCATGACTGCAAGATCAATGTCCGATCCATCTTTGTAAGTCCCTTTGGCCCGAGATCCAAAGATTAAAACTCGTTCAATTTCAGGGAATTCTGAGAATAGCCGCCGCAGATCGAAAACGATGGCGGCGCTTAAGCCATGCGCATGCTCAATCGAGTTTTCTTCGATCACTCCCATGACTGCGCATCGCTCGATAGTTTTAGGAAAAGCGGCAGGCCATTTTCCATCACAAAGAGATAAACCGTTTGGGCCAACACTTCATCATAGGTATGACTTGTTAGATTGCGATTTCGCTGTGCTTCAGACCAAAGGTTGCCCTAGTAGATTAAGCCTTTGTTGAGCGCCTCGCGAAAGGTGTCTCGCGGGTTGAGCACTTCCACCCCGAGCGCCTCCAGCCTGAGGCGAAGCGCCATCCAGGCCAGCTCCCAACAAAACTCAAAGCGCTGAATCACCGAGTCTCGAATAAAGGACGAAAATGGTTGTTGGCACGCCTCTTCGAGCCGCGCTGCGGCCTTGACCAAGTCCCCGACCCGCTCTTGTAGTCTGTTCTTGTCGATGACGGGTCCCCTTAGGTGCTGGAGGTCTCAAAAAAGATCAACAAATCTTCTGCATCCACCCATGCGGATCAGGCGCGCGCCCATACTGAATATCCAGCAAGGCATTGCGTAGCATCAAGGTCGTTTCGCCGACTTTCTCATCGCCTACCGAGCCACCTTCCCATACCAGTTTCCCAATCGGGGTAATCACGGCCGCGGTACCGCAGGCAAACACTTCGCTGATGGTGCTGGTACGAACGCCTTCACGCCATTCATCAATACTAATCGGGCGCTCGACGGGCTTGAGGCCTTTCTCGGCAGCTAATTTATTGAGGGAGGCGCGGGTAATGCCTGCCAGGATCGTGCCGCGAGTGGGTGGGGTGACCAAGGTGCCGTCTTTGAAGACGAAGTACAGGTTCATGCCGCCCAGCTCTTCGATCCATTTGTGCTCGTTGGCATCCACGAAGCACACCTGGTCGCAGCCGTTGGCTGAGGCTTCCATTTGAGCGACCAGACCCGCGGCGTAGTTGCCACCGCATTTGGCGGCGCCGGTGCCACCGAAGGCGGCGCGCGCATAGTTGGACGACAGCCAAATCTTGACCGGTTTCACGCCGCCTGAAAAATACGCGCCGACCGGCGAGGCGATCACCATGAAGCGGTATTCATGGGCTGGCCGCACACCCAGAAAGGCTTCGGAGGCAAACATAAAGGGGCGCAGGTACATGCTGTTTTCGCCGCCGGTAGGCACCCAGGCGGCGTCGGTTTTGACCAAGGCCTTGATGGCATCCAGGAAAAGATCTTCCGGCACATGAGGCATGGCCAAGCGTGTGGCCGAGCGTTGGAAGCGCTGGGCATTGGCCTGGGGGCGGAACGACCAGATCGAGCCATCGGCATGGCGATAGGCTTTCAGTCCTTCGAAGATTTCCTGGGCGTAGTGAAGGACAGCGCTGGCCGGGTCGAGCAAAATCGGGCCGTAAGGCATGACCTGGGCATCGTGCCAGCCCCGACCTTCGCTCCAGGTGACGCTGACCATGTGATCGCTAAAGTGCTTGCCAAAGCCGGGCGCGGCCAGAATTTGGTTGCGTTGCGCCTGCGTGGCGCAGTTAGGGTTGGGTTTAAATGAAATTTCCATGATGTCGCCAATATGTTGTAAACCGAAGTGTAGCGGGCCTGCGAGAACCTTGGAAACTGTACCGGCCTGAAGCTAGCTGATTGGCTAGGTCTCAGGAATCGGCGATGTGTGTACTTTTCCGGGAATCATCCGGTTACCATCGGCCTAACTTCAAGGAACACTATGGAAAAGATCGTCGTCATGGGTACTGGGACGATGGCTGCAGGGATCGGCGCAGGCTTCATTCAGGCCGGGTTGCAGGTGGTATTTCTAGGCCGCAGCCTTGAGAAAACTAAGCAGACGGCTTGTGAGGCCGGACGCTTGGCGCGCACGCTAGAGGAGACACTAGTCAGCACGTTGCCCGCACTTGCCGGTCTGATGGACGTCTGGAACGATTGGCGAGACACCGTCTTGGTGATTGAAACCATTATTGAGGACCTTGAGCTTAAGCGGCAGCTCTTCGCGAGCCTGGACTCCCAAGTGCCGCCGGGTGTGCCGATTGGCAGCAATAGCTCGTCGTTCCCCATTACGCGTATCGCGCAGGGTTTGGCTGGCCGTGGCCGGATGTTTAATACACACTATTTTATGCCCGCGCATCTTGTACCCTTGGTCGAAGTGGCGCTTGGCGAAGCGTCCGACCCGGCCATCGCTGAAGCCGTTTGTGCGCTCTACCGGCGCATCGGCAAGCGCCCGGTTTTGGTCCGCAAAGATATTCCGGGCTTTTTGGCGAACCGCATTCAGCATGCCTTGATGCGTGAAGCACTGAGCCTCATTGATCGCGGGATTGCAACGGCCGAGGACGTCGATGCAGCAGTGCGCTACAGTTTTGGCTTTCGCTATGCAGCCGCCGGGCCGATCCTGCAAAAGGAAATTTCGGGTTGGGATGTGACGTCTCAAGCGGCGGCGGAGATTTACCCCTGGCTCTCGAATACAAAGTCGGTACCGGCCTGCCTGGCATCGCTTGTCGCCGACGGCAAAACCGGCATGAAATCCGGGGAGGGCTTTATGTCCTGGCCGCCGGAGCTGGCGCGCCAAGAAAAGCTCGCTTACGACAAACGTTTAAAAGCGGCTTTTGATTTGCTTACGCTCGACGAGCCTGTAGCGAAGTAAAATTGCATTGATCGCCAAGACTAAATTCCTGAAACTATTGAAAAGCCCCAGCATGATTGAAACCACCGAAAAACGAATGATTGGCCCAGTCATACGCCTGCATCCCAATGACAACGTGGTGGTGGCGAGGGTGAACGTGCCGATCGGCATGAGTTTTGCGACCGAGGTGCCGGGCGAACTCATCACCAGCAAGTCCCAGGTGACGGCGGGTTATAAAATCGCCACCAAAAAAATTCTGAAGGGCCAACCTATTCTGAAATACAACGTGACGGTCGGCTTCGCCCATTTGGATATTGAGCCCGGTACGATGGTCCATAGCCACAACACCGAGTTCCGTGAGTTTGATCGGGACTATGCCTATGCCAGCGAATTCAAACCTGTACTAATGTTGCCCGAAAATCAGCGCGCTACTTTCCAAGGCTATGTGCGCGCCAATGGCAAGGTAGGGACGCGTAACTTCATCGGCATTTTGTCGACGGTGAATTGTTCGGCCACGGTGGTGAATCGCATCGCCGAATGGTTCACGCCCGAGCGCCTCGCAGCGTTTCCTAATGTCGATGGCGTGGTGGCCTTCAGCCACTCGATTGGCTGCGGTATGGAGATGTCGGGCGAGCCCATGCAGCTACTTCGCCGCACGATGGCGGGCTATATTCGGCACCCTAATTTAGCCGCTGCGATGGTGATCGGTTTGGGTTGTGAACGTAATCAGTTGAAGGGCTTGTTGGAGCAAGAAGAGCTTGCCGCTAGCCCTCATCTGCATACCTTCATCATGCAGGAAACGGGTGGCACCCGACAAACCATTCAGGCGGGAATCGATGCGGTCAAGGCGCTCTTGCCTGAGGCCAATAACGTCAAGCGCGAAACGGTGTCGGCCAGTCACCTGTGCGTTGGTTTGCAATGCGGTGGCTCGGATGGCTTCTCTTCGATTACCGCCAATCCTGCGCTCGGTGCGGCCGTCGATATTTTGGCACGCCATGGTGGCACCGGGATTTTGTCGGAGACCCCGGAAATTTATGGCGTGGAGCACACGCTCACCCGGCGCGCGGCCACCGTGGAAATTGGCAAGAAGCTGATCGAACGCATTCGCTGGTGGAAGGATGAATACTCGGTCGGCCGGGACGTGCAAATCAATGGCGTGGTCAGCCCAGGTAACCAGATCGGTGGCCTTGCCAATATTTTTGAGAAGTCGCTGGGCTCGTCCATGAAGGGTGGCACCGGCCCCCTGATGGCGGTGTACAAATATGCCGAGCCAGTAACCACCAAGGGCTTTGTATTTATGGATACCCCAGGCTTTGATCCAGTCTCCGCCACCGGCCAAATCGCGGGCGGGGCCAATCTTGTCGCCTTCACCACCGGGCGTGGCTCCATGTTTGGCTCCAAACCTGCGCCCTGTTTAAAGCTCGCCACCAATAGCCCGATGTTCAATAAGCTTGAGGAGGACATGGATATCAATTGCGGCGATATCCTTGATGGCACCGTCACCGTACAAGAGAAAGGCCAACAGATTTTTGAGCTCTTTTTGCGTACCGCTTCGGGTGAGGCTTCCAAAAGCGAAATGCTCGGACTGGGCGACTACGAGTTTGTCCCTTGGCAGATTGGCATCATGAGTTAAGACCGGGCGGCACTCAGTAAGCCAAAGCGAGGGCGACTCAGTCAGAGCAGCAATGACCTCATTGAAGTGAAAGCATGAGCACCTGAAAGCATGAGCGACGCAAAAGACAAGCAGGAAATTTATTGCCCGCGCTGCGAGTATCGACCCAAGGATGATGATCGTTGGGACTGCTTGCCGAGTTGCGGCACCACCTGGCATACATTTTGGACGGGCGGTGTGTGCCCAGGTTGTGGCGTGAAATGGCCCAAAACGCAGTGCCCTTCCTGCGACAAAATATCGCCTCACGGCGAGTGGTATCACTATCCTGAAAAAGAGCAGGAAGAATCGAAAGAGAAGGCGCTCGAAACCTAGGATCGCTCGAAAATTAGGGGCGCTCAAGGCCGCAGCAAGCACTGATCCGCGCTTGCTTGCGTCGAACTTGTTTAAACCGGGCCCGGTTCTTTGGCATCAAAGTCATATTCCACTTTGGCACCATTTGGGTCGTTGAAAAACAATTGCCAGTCGCCATCGGTGGAGCTGGCCACACGCCTCAAAATATAAGGCAGGTCCCTGTCTTTGAGCTTGGCCACCATGGGGGCAAGGCCGGTTGCACTAAAGGCCATATGGTCCAACACACCGGTGCGTAGCTCTTCGCGCTTGCGGCCGCCGATCACGTGCAAAATCGGCGAGCCGTTTTTGTAAAGCCATAGACCCGGGAAAGTAAACGGCGGACGCGCGCCCACTTCGAAGTCGAGAAAGTCGCAGTAGAAAGCGCGGGTGGCCTCAACATCGTCGGTGAGGATGGTGAAGTGATTCATGCCTTGAACGCCCATCGATGGTCTCCGTAGTGGGTCATGGATAAGTAGTAGTGACGCAAAAGAGGCTAGCACGGTTTCTAGCAGGGATTCAAGCAAGGATCCAAGTAAGGTGCCCAAAGTAAGGGAGTCTAGCGCAAGCTTTCTCGTGGTCAAGGAGGTTGAGTCATTTATTTTGGAGTCGTCGTTGGAGCTGTAACTGTCTACCTATAGCGTGCATCCTTCTGCCGCCCACGCGCCTGGGGCCTGATCTGACGCCTCATCAGCACAGCCGGGTTAAGCTGATCGATGCGCGTTAATCCTAAAAGGCCCAGGCTGGCGCGAACTTCAGCGGCGAGCAGGGCAATCGCATGATCGACCCCTGCTTCGCCTGCAATGGCCGCAGCGTAATTAAAAGGCCGTCCTACGAAGGCGCACTTCGCACCGAGAGCGAGCGCTTTAAGAACATCCGTGCCACGACGAAAGCCGCTATCGATCATGACCGTCATCGGACCTGAGGCGGCGACGATGGCTTCAAGCACATGCAAGGGCGAGACGGCCCCGTCCAATTGCCGACCCCCGTGGTTCGAGACAATGATGCCATCTGCGCCGAGATTTTTGGCCTGAACAGCATCATCAGGATGAAGCAGGCCTTTTACCACCAAGGGGCCTTGCCATTGGCGGCGTATTGCCTTCAAAGACTCCCAATCCAGATGCTCGCGGCCGCTGAAGTCTCGGCTCATGTCGCGTGCGACCAGGGGTAGGCCACGCTCCGTACCGAGGTTTTCAAAATGGGGCATGCCGTGCTGAATGAGCGTACGAAGGAAGGTGCCGAGCGCCCAGCGCGGATGGGTCAGGCCCGACCATAGCAAGCTGAAGCTCGGTTGCAGGGGTGTCTTGTAGTTATTGCGAACATTGTTTTCGCGATTCGGAGTGACGGCAGCATCCACCGTCACCACAAGGACAGGCACCCCCGCTTTTTCGATGCGTTCTACAAAACTCGACACTTCGCTGGGATGACGCGGCATATAGGCCTGAAACCAGGTGCCGGGCGCGGCTTCCATGACGGTTTCCATCTTAATGAGAGAGGTGCCACTAAGAATCATCGGCACACCTTGGCCCAAGGCCGCACGAGCCTGAACGATGTCACCGCGATACGCGCTCAGAGCACTGACGCCCATGGGCGCGATACCTATCGGCGACTGATAGTGCCGACCAAACAAATGAATACCGGTGTCGCGCTGCGAAACATTGACCAGGGCACGAGGCACGAAGCCCCATTCGTCGAATACGCCGAGGTTATCTCGCAACGATGCATTGGTTTCGGTCGCGCCCGAGATGTATCCAAAAATAGGTCTGGGCAAAAATGCGCGCGCAGCAGGCTCGAAATCATTAAGGGCTAAAAAGCGTTTGGCAAGCCGGGGGAGTGGACGCGCAGCAGGGGCAAGGCCGGGATTTGAATTCATAGATGTGCTCGAAACCATTGTATAGCGTGCGCTCCTAACTCACCATGCGAAAGCTGGCGCTTGCGCGTGCTATCAGGCGCTCGCCGCAGACGATGCGACAGTCGACAAAGGCTAAGGTCCGACCGACCTTGAGCAATTGAGGTTTAATTTCGAGAAAATCGCCGATCTTGGCGGTGTCCAGAAAGTCCAAGGACAGCGACACTGTGAGAGCACTAATTTTGTCATTGGCCTGAGTCAGGCGCGCTTGACGAACAGCGGACAGGCCCATGGCGTTATCGGCCAGCGATGAGAGTAATCCTCCGTGCGCAAAGCCGCGCCCGTTACAGTGGGCTTCCCGAATTTCCACACCCAGATAGACGGCGTGTTCAGTGTGTTTTGCGTAAAGCGGCTCCCAGGCGTCGGTCAAAGGGCTAGGCCGCGTATGCGGTTTGTAGTGGGCGGGAATCATGACTGAGCCTATTTTGAGTTCGAGCTAGAAAGGGGTCTATGCGCCAAGCCATTAACTTGCATTGGTCTAATCAGCGATGAAGATGCAAAGATTACAGTAAGATCTTTGCTTCAGGGCTTTGTCCTTCAGAGCCTAAGCCTCTTATGAGCTTTAACCCCTAGAGCGCCGACATCATGAACACTCAGCTTCAGCAAGCCCGTTTTGCAGCCGTCCAGGCCACAATGGCCGAGATCAAACGAATCGCTCCCCAGCCTGGGATTGATCGCTCAACCCTGGAGCGTTTGAAACCCGTGCTCATCGATCTGGCCTCGCGATCGACACTTTTTCCCTTGGAGAATTTTAAGATTGGCGAGGGCAAGCACGGAGCGATTTATGAGCTTGCAGTAGACCACGACGGTCGCTTTGCCTTGTATGCATCGGCAGGCATGCCGGGCAAGGCTCAACCCCCTCATAATCACACCACCTGGGCCGTGATTTCGGGGGTGTCAGGCGATGAACATAATGTTGGATACGAGCGCACCGATGATCGCAGTGTCGACCTACAAGGTCAGCTTCAAAAGCGCTGGGAGCTCACCTGCCGTAAGGGCAATGCGGTTGCCTTTCTAGCAGACGACTTTCATACCATTGAGGTCACCTCCAGTGAGCCTACTCTGCACTTGCATCTGTACGGGCTCTCACTCGAGCAATTGCCCGGACGAGTTTTTTTTAGGGAGCCTGGTGCGAGCGAATACAAACGCTTCATGGCGAAACCGGAAATCTACTCGCCGCATGTGAGCGCTCTGCAACTACGCGCCATGCTAAGCGATGGCGAAGAGTTGGCCCTGCTCGATGTTCGCGAGGGAGGTGTATTTTCCAAACGGCATTTGCTCACGGCCAGTAATCTTCCTCTCTCCAAGCTGGAGCTTCAGGCGGCGGCACTACTGCCCTGTAAAAATGTTCGTATCGTGTTGATGGACGACGATGTGAGCATCAATCCAAACTCACTGGCCCAACGTGCAGCGAAAGTGCTGCGCCACCACGGCTACTTGAACCTTGCCGTGTTGCAAGGCGGTGCGGAGTCCTGGGCCGAGGCGGGCTTTGAGATGTTCTCAGGCACTTTCGTGCCCTCCAAAGCGTTTGGTGAGCTCGTCGAGCACGAGAATGACACACCGCGCATCGAGCCTGAAGTCTTGCAGCAGTGGAAAGACGAGGGCCGCGACATGATTGTTGTCGATTCTCGCCCCATGGACGAATATAAAATGATGAGTATTCCGGGTGCAAGCGACTGCCCAGGCGCTGAGTTGCTGTACCGGGTACCCGCTTTGCTCGCCTCCGAGACGACCACAATTGTCGTGAACTGTGCCGGGCGCACCCGTTCCATTATCGGCGCACAAAGCTTACGTAATGCGGGCCTCAAAAATCCGATCTATGCACTTAAAAACGGTACGATGGGTTGGCATCTCGCCGGACTGGCGGTTGCCAAAGGGGCCGATAACATGGCCCCTAAACCCACAGGTGTGGCGCTCGCGAAAACCCAGGCGCTTGCGCAGGACGTGGCGAAGCGTTACGGCGTTAAGTATGTGACCCACGATGAAATGAAACGTTTGCGCTCGGACGCGTCAAGAACCACATACGTCTTCGACGTTCGTCTACCTGAGGACTTCAACGCCGGGCATCTGGCCGACACCGTGAACGCACCCGGCGGTCAATTGGTGCAAGCGACCGATACCTATGCGGCGGTTCGTGGCGCGCGCATGGTCCTGGTCGATCAGGACGGCGTGCAGGCGGTCATGACCGCACATTGGTTAAAGCAAATGGGCTGGCATGAAGTGTTCGTATTGCGTGACGCGTTGAATGGCACCATTGAGGCCGGGAAGTCAGTGAGCGAGGTCCTTGGTGAAAACGAACTGAGCGCGAGTGAAATTTCAGCACAAGATTTGAGCGTTGCTATTACAAACAATGAGGTCGAAGTGATTGATGTGGACTCAAGCCTCAAATATCGCCAAGGTCGCATCCCAGGAGCTTGGTATGCGCTGCGCTCGCGTCTGGCCGAGTGCTTAGTGGGCTTTGCCAAAGATCGGCCTCTGGTGTTCACGTCTTCGAACGGTTTACTGGCTCACTTTGCCGCCGAGGATGCCCGGCGCGCTGGGTTTAATGCCCGCTTTTTGAAGGGAGGCGCGGCTGCCTGGAATCATGCGGGTTTCAAGACCGAACCGTCCTCTGGTGATGCTGATCCGAAACTACTGAGTACCCCCGAAGACATTTGGTATCGCCCCTATGATCGCGCCCAAGGTGTGGAGGATGCCATGCAGCAGTACCTAACCTGGGAGGTTGGTCTTGTCGAGCAGCTCAAGCGCGAAACTTATTTGAAGTTTTCGGTGTAAGAGCTTTTAAGCGAGCTCGAGCTACAAATAATCCACAAGCCAGCGCCGAAAAAGTTGAATGCTCCCTTTCGGATTGTTTTGTCGCTCACCCTTTTTAGACCACGTCAAATAATAGGCACGTCCGAGATTTAAAGGCTTGTTCAAAGCGATCACCAAACTCTTGTCCAAAAGTTCGCGCTCGATAAGCGGTCGATTGGCGAGAGTGATGCCTTGCCCCTGAATGGCCGCTTGATAGGCGAGCATTTCATGGCTGAAATAGGCGCGCTTTCGATTCGGCACCTTGATGCTCGGGTCTTCGTAGGCATGCTGCCACTCTAGCCAAAGCTCTTTGTTTCGCACGCTATTGATCTCGTGCAGTAGCCGGGCTTCGGGTTGAATCACGCCATTTTTTACATGAGCCTTCTTGTAGTTCGGGCTGCATACGGGCCACCACACTTCTTCAAAAAGTTTAATGCCCTGGAGATTGTTTGGCGCTTCACCGAGGGCGCGAATGGCCAAATCGAAAGGGCCGTTATCAAGATCTGCAAGCTCGACCGAGGCGTCGATGCTGACTTCAATTTGTGGATGCAGCTTACTGAAGGCGGCAAGTCGCGGCACCATCCACCGTGCTGCAAGCGACGGAACCGTCGTGAGTCGAACCACTTTTTCTTCCGGACGAATGGCTTGCGCGGCTTGGCTCAGTTGCCTTAAGGCTTTTTGACTCGCGATAAAAAACTGCCGGCCCGCATCCGTGAGTGTGACGCCCCGAACCTTGCGCTCAAATAACTTCAGTCCGAACCACTCTTCGAGCTGCTTGACCTGTTGACTGATCGCCCCAGGGGTGACGTGCATGCTTTGCGCTGCTTCCTTAAAGCTGAGATGCTCGGCCGCCGCACAAAAGGAACGTACGGCGGTGAGAGGGAGGTCGGGAGTAGTCATGTCAATAATTTAAATCAAAATGATGGCGAATGAATTTAGTATATAGATAAGTAAAACTAATCTATAGCCTGCGAATTTATAGTTTGTCAGACAGACCCCGTATGGCCACAATAGCCTCTTGAAACAAACGCTTTTAAGGAGGTGTGCGATGCAGGCGAGTTGGATTCAACAGGTAGTGTCTATGCCTAAGGGGAGCGCCTTACGTTTGAAGGACGCCCAAGGCGTTGCGCTTGGGATTGATGGCGGCTTAGTGTGGATCACCGAGGAAGGTGTGACCGAGGATAACTTTCTGAGCGCTGGCGCAGAGTACGCCGTGGTCGGCGGCGGTGTTGTCATCATTAGCGCGGAGTGCGATGCACGGGTGAATATTCAGGGGAGACGAGCCCTGCTGGTTTAGCTACAATGCTGCCATGGACTGCACCCAACGAAAGATTGGCTTTTGCGCCTCGTCAGACGGCACTCGCCTGGCGTACGCTAGCACTGGCCGAGGACTGGCTGTGCTTAAGGTCTGTATGTGGCTTAACGATATTGAATCTGAGCCGACCAGCCCGCTTTGGCAGCCCTGGATCACCCTGCTCAGCCGTGGACGTCAGTTTGTGGCGCAGGACCTCCGCGGCTGTGGGTTGTCGGATCGCCGGGTAGAAAACACGGGTGTCGAATATTGGGTGGACGACATCGAAGCGGTGGCGAACGCGGTCAAGCTGGAACGCTTTGTCTTGGTGGGTCTTTCTCAGGGCTGCGCCGCAGCGATTGAGTATGCCGCGCGCAAACCGGAGCGCGTGGCAGGTTTGATTCTTTGCGGTGGTTATGCGCAAGGGCTCTTGAAGCGTCCGTCGACACTCGCGGAAAGGGAGCTGGGTGAAGCATTAGCGAAAATGGTGGAGTTTGGCTGGGGCACCGATCACGTTGCATTTCGCCAAGTTTTCACCTCCAGGTTTTTCCCAGACATCTCGGTTGAACAAAACCGCTGGGCGAACGAACAGATGCGAATGTGCGCTACTCCAGCGATGGCGGCTCGGCTTCTGCGCGGCCCATATCAGACCGATGTGGGTGATGCTGCGCGCAAAATCACCTGTTCAACATTGGTGCTTCATTCTAAGGGCGATGCGGCGGTGCCCTTCGATATGGGCTGTGCTTTGGCCGGACTTATTCCGGGCGCACGCTTTGTTCCACTGGAGTCTAAGTCCCATCTTCCCCCTGCGAGCGAGCCCGCCTGGGCCGTGGTTAAGGATGAGGTCGAGAACTTCCTTAGTTCGATTGATGCGGCTGTGCTGGGATCGACCCTGCCGAGCTTGAGCGAACTGTCAACGAGAGAGCGGCAGGTGCTTCCTATCTTGCCCTGGGCTGGGACAACGCGCGCATCGCCCAAACGCTCGGCCTCGCTAGCAAAACAATTCGCAATCACGTGACTCATTTGTTTGAGAAGCTCGGAGTCAATACCCGTGCCGAGGCGATTGTGATGGCGCGTGATGCTGGTCTTGGGGTCAAGCGCGCCATCAAATAGATGAGCGCCCACTCTCCTCATACGGGAGGCTCAACACACCAGGGGCAAATGTCCCTAGTGAAACGAAAGATTCTTAGATTCTCTCGCGAAATCCGTCAGGCTCCATCCATCACCTTCGAGCTGCTCGTGTCTGATTTGTTTTGGGTAATGGATGCCTTGAAGATCGAGCGGTGCGTGCTTGCTGCCGAATCGATGGGCGCTATGATTGCCTTAGAGGCCGTGCTCCGTTGCCCTGATCACTTTACCGGCCTTGTGATCGTTGACGGTCGTTATATCGGCGCAAGGTCACCCGCTCGGGATCAGTTGATTGGCGGGTGCAAGCAGGATTTTTTCGAAACCATGAACGCCTTCGTCGACGCCTGTATCCCTGAGGCGGGCTGTGAAGCGCAGCGCGCCTGGGGAAAGACGATGGCCAATCAGTCGAACGCAGCAACGGCCATCCAAATACTAGAATGCGTCGAAAGCGTCGACGTGGAATCACGGTTGCACGGCATCGAGACGCCAACCTTGATCCTCCATGGTCGACGCGATGTGATCACGCCCTTGGCCTCCTCCGAAATGCTCCTGAAGAGTTTAAAGAACGCGAGCCTCGTGATCCATGACGAGGCCGGTCACGTCCCGACCGTCGCCCGTCCAGATTGGGTGGCGGCGGAAATCAATAGGTTCTTCAGCTCCGATAGCGCTCGCCCGTAGGCGAGAGACCTACCCAACCGGTCTTCTTGGGTGAAGTCGGCGAATACGCGTCCCATTCGGTGGGGATATGCGCAACTGCCTTGCGTCGCAAAAGGTAGGCTTCAGTCAACACAGATTTATGAATTGAATCATGACATCGGCCGCGCCCACTAATCGCTATTGGAATGAAGCCTTAGAGACTTTGCCGTGGTCCGAGGTCGAACATTGGCAGGCCGCGCAGATCGACAAGATGTTGGGTGCGCTGCGTGATCGTTCGAATCTTTATTCGCGATTACACGCGGATGTCCCGTGTGATGTAAAAATCAGTGAGCTGAGTGATTTATCGGCCCTGCCGTTTACGATGAAGGATCATGTTCGAAGCGCGCAAGAGCAGGCGAGCGATGACTGGCCTCTGGGTGATAATCAAGCGGTGCCGAGCGAGAGTCTTGTCCAGGTCCTCTGCTCATCAGGTACCACCGGTGCACCCTTGTACTACGGCCTCACCGCCCACGATCTTGAAATGTTCACGGATGTCATTGCCCATACCTGGTATACGGCCGGCCTGCGACCAGGCGACGTGATCGCGCATCTGGTTGGCTTGCCGATGGTTGCCGGAGGGTTGCCCTATGCCGATGGCTTTCGTCGTATCGGAGCGACGCTTTGTTGGCTGGGAGGTTTCCCGACCGAACGCATACTGCGGGAAATGCGGCGACTGCGTGCTACGGCCCTCTTGGCGACGACCTCCTTCGGTCTCTACCTGAGTGAGCATTGGGACGCCGTCGGCCAAGAGTTAGGCATCCCTTCGAAGCTGAGTAAGGCATTTTTTGGTGGCGAGCCGGGTCTCAATGAACCTGCCGTGCGTGCGCGTATTTGTGAGGGTTTGAAAATTAGCCATGTGCGCGATGCTATGGGCTTAGGTGATGTGATTTCTGCCATGTGGAGCGAATGCGAGGCTCAATCCGGGATGCATTTCAATGCGCAAAAGCATGTTGCGATTGAACTGATCGACCCGATCAGTGGTGCCCAACTACCCTGGGAAGAGGGGCGCACCGGTGAAATTGTTTACACCGCTTTTACCCGCGAGGCCACACCACTGGTGCGCTATCGCTCTCGCGATCACGCCCGGGTCATGGGCGCGCAGCCCTGCTCGTGCGGGCGGACTAGTCCACGGATCACCTGTATTGGTCGCACCGATGACATGCTGATCTACAAGGGCATGAATGTTTTCCCGACGGCGGTTCGCGATCTTATTTTGAGAGGTTTTGCCGGGCAGATTGAGCCAATGATTCGCATCTGGAAAGATCACAAAGGGCAGGTGCGTTTCGATGAACCTTTGGCCGTTGATGTGGAGGCCATGAGTCATTTTGATTGGCACCAGGCGACGCCACTAGCGGCCGACATTGAGCACGCGGTTCGCACGCAGTTACAAATTCGTATTTCCGTCACGGTGTTGCGTCCGGGGCAGTTGCCGCGTGGTGTCTACAAAAACGCGATCCTTGCGATTCGCGGTAGTTAATGGAAGTAAATCATCGACTTAAATCATTGAAGTAAAGCGACGAAGTAAAGCGACGAAGTAAAGCGACGAAAGAGCAGCCATGAAATTTAATCACGCCTTTTTAAGTGCCCGACACCTCTGGTCTTCGCCCTTTATCCGCTGGCAGGGTAGCCTGGCCGATGTGAGTAGCCTTGATCTCGCCGTTGCAGTCACTCAAGGTGCTTTCAAACGTACTGAGTTCGATCCGGCCCAGGTTACACAAATTGTGTTGGGCTCAACCATCCCACAAGCCCAGGTATTTTTCGGTGCACCCTGGATTGCAGCTCGCTTGGGCATGACGGGGGTGAGTGGCCCACACATTGCCCAAGCCTGTGCCACCTCGGTAAGCTGCATCGTTGCGGCTGCCCAAAGCGTGGAGATCGAGCGCGCCACGACGTCTTTGGTGGTGACCACGGATCGCACGAGTAATGGTCCCTTGTTGATTTATCCGCGTTCGCAGTCGGCAGGTGGGGCACCGGCCACTGAACATTGGGTACTTGATAATTTCGCCGCCGATCCTTGGACCGGTGAAGCCATGATTCAAACGGCAGAGGCGGTGGCCAGAGATGGCGCAATCACTCGTCAGGCCGTAGATGAATTGACCTTGCTGCGCTATGAGCAGTATTTGCGTGGACTGGCTAATGACCGGGCCTTTCAGAAACGCTGGATGGAGCCCGTCAGCATCACGAAGGGGAAGTCGAAGTTACTGCTTGAGGCTGATGAGGGCGTGCATCCATATACAGCGGCCGGGTTGGCGGCGCTGAAGCCGGTGCTCGCTGACGGCGTCACCACCTATGGCTCGCAGACCCATCCTGCCGATGGCACGGCTGGTGCCTTGGTGTGCAATCAGTCGCGTGCACGCGAGTTGTCCGGGGGGGCGGGGGTTGTACGCCTGCTGTCCGCTGGATTTGCCCGAGCTGAAAAGGGACGTATGCCTAAGGCTGCGACAACGGCGGCACAAAATGCATTGGCCAGTGCCGGACTCACCTGGGCGGACATCAAACTCGTCACCAGCCACAACCCTTTCGCGGTCAACGACCTGTGGTTCACCAAGCAAACAGGGTTTCCCTTGGAACAAATGAACACCTATGGATGCAGCCTCATCTTCGGCCATCCGCAAGGGCCAACCGGCCTGCGCTCAATTGCCGAATTGGTGCACGCTTTGCGCGAAGCTGGAGGCGGAGTGGGCTTGTTCACGGGTTGTGCGGCGGGAGACACGGGAGCCGCCTTGGTTCTGCAGGTTGAATAGGACGACTATGAAAAACACTTTTCAGAACATTGGTTTTATTGGCCTCGGGGTGATGGGCGAACCCATGTGTCGTAACCTTAAGCAAAAAACTGGGCTGCCGATCCTGGCATTGGACCGCGACAATGCGCCATTACAACGACTCAGTACGTATGGTGTGAGCCAGGCCATCTCAATTGCTACACTGGCCTTGGCGAGTGACATTGTATTCATGTCTCTGCCCTCGGGCGAAGTAGTGCGTGAAGTTTGTCAAGCCCCAGAAGGCCTGCTGGCCAATGCGCGGCCTGGCTGGGTGGTGGTTGATCTGAGCACGTCTCCGGTTGATTTAACCCGTGAATTGGCCGCGCAATTTGCCGCCGAGGGTGCCGTGTTCATTGATGCGCCCGTCGCCCGAACTCGGGAGGCGGCGGAGGCGGGCACTTTGTCGGTAATGGTGGGCGCAGAACAACACGATTTTGAAAAAATTAGGCCTCTCCTGCAAACCTTTGCCAGCGACCTGACGCGCTGTGGCGGAGTAGGCACCGGGCAAGTCGTGAAGATACTGAACAATATGGTGCTGTTCGAAACCGTCGTGGCCCTTGCGGAGGCCAAGGCGATTGGTGAGCGTGCCGGAGTCGATGCCGCTTTACTTTTCGATGCGATGAGTAAGGGCTCTGCTGATAGCTTCGCGCTGCGCAATCATGGCATGAAGGCGATGCTCCCGGGAAAGTTTCCGGAGCGCGCTTTCTCCGTGGAGTATGCCCGTAAGGATCTTGCCTACGCCCTGCGTCTAGCGCGCGATACGGGTGTCGATGCGCGCGCTGCGCGTACAGTAGACGGCTGGTTTGCTGAAGCCATTGAAGCCGGAGAGGGCGATCAGTATCATCCGGTGATTAGTCGCCGTATCGCCGGACATTGAGCATGGGCTAAATGTCCGGTCATCCGCAAGCTTGTTAACTGCGCGCCGCAGCCTCTAGCGCCGCGTTAAGCGTCGGGCTAGGGCGCATGATGGCTTCTATCTTGGCCGGATCGGGCGAGTAGTAGCCGCCGATGTCAACGGCATGGCCCTGCACACTATTCAACTCGGCCAAAATCTTGGCCTCGCTCTCCTTCAACGCTTTGGCCAAAGGTGCGAAGTGGGCTTTGAGCGCCTGGTCTTCGTCCTGTGCCACAAGTGCCTGGGCCCAATACATGGCCAGGTAAAAGTGGCTACCACGGTTGTCCATCTCGCCGGTCTTTGTGGATGGGCCTTTGTTATTGTCGAGAAGCATGCCGGTGGCCTCGTCCATGGTTTTAGCCAGGATTTTTGCCTTGTTGTTATTGGTTTTGATGCCGACGTCTTCGAGGGCCGAGGCAATCGCGAGGAACTCACCGAGTGAATCCCAGCGCAGATGGTTTTCTTCTACGAGCTGCTTCACGTGCTTAGGCGCAGAGCCTCCCGCACCGGTTTCAAACATACCGCCACCGGCCATTAAGGGCACGATGGAGAGCATCTTGGCGCTAGTGCCGAGTTCCATGATGGGGAACAAGTCGGTGAGGTAGTCGCGTAAAATGTTGCCAGTGACCGAGATGGTGTCGAGTCCGCGAATGACACGCTCCAAGGTGTAGCGCATGGCGCGCACCTGCGACATGATTTGAATGTCCAGACCTTTGAGGTCGTAGTCCTTAAGATAGAGATTGACCTTCTTAATTAACTCGGCTTCGTGTGGACGATAGGCATCCAGCCAAAAGACCGCAGGCATGCCGGACAGGCGCGCACGGTTCACGGCCAGCTTCACCCAATCGCGAATCGGTGCGTCCTTGGTTTGGCACATGCGCCAGATATCGCCTTGCTCCACATTTTGCTCAAGCAATACTTTGCCGTCTTGATCAACGATCCGGGCAACACCGTCTTCGGGAACTTCAAAAGTTTTGTCATGTGAGCCGTATTCTTCAGCCTTCTGGGCCATCAAGCCGACATTGGGTACGGTGCCCATGGTGGCTGGGTCAAAGGCACCATGAGTTTTGCAAAAGTTGATAATCTCTTGGTAAATACGGGCAAAGGTACTTTCAGGGATCACAGCCTTGGTGTCCTTGGCACGTCCATCTGCGCCCCACATTTTGCCGCCCAGGCGGATCATTGCGGGCATGGAGGCATCGACGATCACGTCGTTCGGGGCATGCAAGTTGGTGATGCCTTTGGCGGAATCCACCATGGCAAGCTCGGGACGGTGAGCATGGCAGGCATGCAGATCGCGCAGCACTTCTTCGCGCTTGGTGGTGGGCAGGGTAGCGATCTTTTCGTAAACGCTGCTGAGTCCATTATTGGCATTGACGCCAAGTTCGTCGAAGAGTTTGCCGTGTTTTTCAAACGCATCTTTGTAGAAAATTTTGACTGCATGGCCAAACACGATAGGGTGCGAGACCTTCATCATGGTGGCTTTCACGTGCAACGAGAACATGACGCCGGTTTCGCGCGCATCTTCCATTTCCTCTTCGTAAAATTTGCAAAGCGCCTTCTTGCTCATGAACATGCTATCGATAATCTCGCCTTCAATCAGTGAGACTTTCTTTTTCAGGACAATGGTCTGACCACTCTTGGTAACCAGATCCATCTTCACATCGCAAGCCTTGGCGATGGTCATACACTTCTCACCGGCATAAAAGTCGCCGCCATGCATGTGCGACACATGGGTGCGAGATGCTGGGCTCCACTTGGACATGGAATGCGGATTCTTTTTTGCATTCCGTTTGACCGCGAGTGGGGCGCGACGGTCGGAGTTGCCTTCGCGAAGCACCGGATTCACTGCGCTACCGATGACCTTGGAATAACGAGCGACGAGGGTTTTTTCTTCCTCGGTCTTTGGGTCTTCCGGGAAGTCGGGAACTTTGTAGCCATCGGCCTGCAGCTCACGAATGGCCGCAATCAGTTGCGGCACTGATGCACTGATATTGGGCAATTTGATGATGATCGTGTCTGGAAGCTGGGTCAATCGGCCCAGCTCCGCGAGGTTGTCTGGCACCTTTTGAGCATCGCTCAGGTATTCAGGAAATTCACCCAAGATACGTGCGGCTAAGGAAATATCGGTTTTGGTCACGTCGATATTGGCCTGGGACGCAAACGAGCTGATCACCGGAAGCAAGGAATAGGTGGCGAGTAAGGGCGCTTCGTCAGTGAGCGTATAGATGATTTTTGACTTGCTGGCAGACATGGAATTTCTCTTGACTTGGATGAAGATCGATGGTGTGGCACTAGATGACCTGGCACTATAAGTGACATCGCTGTCACCAAGCTTACAGGAGCGATGGGTCAACCTGTATTCGGCCGCTATTTTGCCTTAGCTGCCTTATCGCTCCAAAGCACGCCGCCGGTCGCCCAATTGTCTTAGCTTACGTCGTGGAAAATTACGTCCACACTTTCCGGGGAACTGCCGATGGTTTGCACGGCAGCCTCTGTCAGGGCTTGCGAAAATGCGCGTTTTTGTTCTATTGTCCGGCCTTCGAAAAGCTCGACATGCATGGTGGGCATGAGGTCGTCCTTCTAAATTCTTTCGATGATGATGGCCGGTGCCATACCACCCGCAGCGCACATGGTAATCAGACCGCGCTTCAAGTCGCGTCGCTCAAGTTCGTCAAGCATGGTGCCAATCAGAATAGAGCCCGTGGCGCCAATGGGGTGGCCGAGAGCAATGGAGCCTCCATTGACATTGACTTTGTTGCGATTGAGCTTCAGGTCGCGAATGTATTTCTCGGCCACGACGGCGAAGGCTTCATTGATTTCGAAAAGATCGATGTCGTTCAAAGTTAGGCCAGCGCGTTGCAGCACCTTGAGGGTGGCCGGCACGGGAGCGTTCAACATCAGTGTCGGTGAGTCGCCGATGTTGGCCGCAGCAATCACTTTGCCGCGCGCTTTCAGGCCATGTTTCTTGGCGTAGGCGGGCGACGACATCAGCACAGCGGCCGCACCGTCCACCACGCCAGAAGAATTCCCCGCATGATGCATAAACTCAATCTTGAGATCAGGATACTTGGCGAGGATGAGGCTGCGGTAGGTGGTGCCGCGCTCGTCGAGTGGGTAGTCTGCCATCGCGGTAAAAGCTGGCTTCAATGCGGCAAGACCTTCGGCCGTGGTTTGAGGCCTTGGATACTCCTCGTGATCAAGGGCCAGCGAGCCATCGGTGCGATGGATTGGAACCAAGCTCTTTTTAAAGTGGCCGTTTGCAATGGCGTAGGCGGCGCGTTTCTGGCTTTCGAGCGCTAGAGCATCGAGGTCGCTGCGGCTAATGCCTTCCATAGTGGCAATAGCGTCGGCGCAGATGCCTTGGTGAGACTGAGGATGCAGGGCGCGAAGGTGCAGATTGCCGGAGTCCATCATCAAAGGGCCATCATCGATACGGCGACCAGGCATGGACATCATTTCGGTGCCGCCCGCAATGACGAGATCTTCAAAGCCGGACATGATCGTAGCTGCACCGAGGCTCACGGTCGTGATGCCGGAACCACAAAAGCGGTCGAGTGTGACCCCGCTCGCGCGAATGTCGTAACCTGCATCAAGTGCTGCCATACGTCCCAAATCGCCTCCTTGGGTGCCGCGCTGGGCGCTCGTGCCCCAAATAATGTCATCGACATCGCCGGTGTTGATGCCGGTGCGCTCGGCCAGGGCCTTGAGTACGGCCGCCCCAAGGTGTTGGGGGTGCATGTCGGAAAGGGCACCTTTGCCCGCTTTGCCAATGCCCCGAGGAGAGCGGCAGGCATCGATAATCAGAGCTTCGTTCATGGGGAGGTCCGTTTCTTGAGGTTAAAGGCGGTGAGGCGATGATAATTTTATCGCTCTTTCGCAAATCTTTGTCTCGACCTGCGGGGGATCGGAACGGCGCAGAGTCTCGGGACGCTAGTCCCGAAACCATTCAAGCAGTTGCTCGGCAACTTCCGGCCGAGACAGGAGCTCCATATGGTTCATTTTGTAGAAAATCCTTTGTCGCTCCTTGGGGAAGTACAAGGACTTGCCTGGAGTCTTATGGATACCGAGGGCACTGTTAAGGGGCACCAAGCCATCACCGAGCAAGCGATCAGCCAGCACGCTACGTTTTGCTGCGGTGGTAGCGGCCACGCTAAAACAAGCGACTCCTTCAGGCAGGGGCAGGGGGCGATGATCTGCGGTTAAATGGCCGTAGCGTAGATCGGTAATGCCCGCGCTGCGCAATTGCGTGAGTCGCTTGAATGGCGCACTAAACGGCGTACTCCCCAAGAGGATATCAACCCATTGCCCGGCGCGCTCAAGTGGAGCCCCATGATGAGGTGTGCCAAGAAAAACAACTCGCCCAAGACGACCTCGCCAGTCACTCGGCTGCCCGCTCTTTTCGCCTTCGTTAGTTTCTTGATGCGCCGCTTGAGATATGGCGCTACGAATGAGCAAGCCTCCCATGCTGTGGGCGAGCACGCTCAATTCCTTCATCTCAGGAAAGGTTTTAGTCAAGATTTCTAGTTGATTGGAAAGGTCGCGCCCGTTTTCTGAAATGGATAAGCCCGTGTTGTAGCGTAAGTAGATAGGTATATAGCCGAAAGTTTTCGCGAGCATCTCAGCGTGATTATGTTCGACAGGATTGGCCTTCCCAATGCGATGGGTCCATTGCAGGTCGTTCATACAAAGGCCATGAATCACTACAAGCCATTTTCTTTCCAGACGGAGGTCCGAGCGCGCCTTGCTCGAGTCGAACATCGGGTCAAACCTTGGGTCAAGCTTCAGGTCAAGCACTTGACCTTGGTAGCGCAAGCGCATCGGCGTCGCCAGTGGGTTGCCTGCACTGGCCAAGCGATCCCCGACGACGCCATTCAAGGCCGCCAGAACGGCTTCACGCTCTCGTGTGCTGTGAGCTTGAACCCTATTGCCCTCGGCTTTGGCGAGCAGGGGTTGGGCAAGGTTGTAACCGGTATCAATGGCCCCGCCGACCCAGTGTGTAATCGTCCGAACGGCGTCATAGACGAGGCCGGTCATTCCCTTGCTTGCCTGGTTGGCACTCGTGCCACCGGCTTTGCCCTCGAACCCCATCGTACCCAGCACTGATTGATGCACCTCTTCGACAAGATGGGTGACACTGATCGTTGCCTGAGTCGCCAGCTTTGCCGCGGCGACGAGATCGGAGTGGTGCCAGTGAATGCCAGAGGTTTTGACACCGGATGGCTCCAATTGGCCTTTATTTTTGGGTTTCTTGGCGTTGCTCAATTTTGCGCACTCATGAGGTAAATGTGTCGCTTTGACGCGCGATTTCTAAGGCGGCTGCGAGGTTAGTCACAATGTTCGTTTTGCCGATTCGACCTGCAAATCCTGAACGCTGGATGAGCGAGGCTGGTTGCATTTGGAGACCGCAAAGGATGAGCTTGGAATGATTTTGGTCGAGCAGAGCGTGTAGGTTTTGTAGCGCTTCTACCCCCGTAGTGTCGAGACTAAGCATTTGACTGGTTTCGAGAATCAGACAAGTTGGAATTTTACGCTTCGGGTCGAGGAGATATTCGAGCTTGCCGACTGCGCCAAAAAATAGTGAGCCGATGATCCGGTGCGCTTCGATGCCTTCGTTGGGATTGCCTTCATCGCCAGTACCTTCTAACGGGATGTCCAGGTCTTTGATCGGTTCGATGCGCGTGAGCGCGGCGACTCGCGTAATGAAAAACAGGCAGGCCAAGGCCAAGCCGACTTCAACAGCGACAGACAGATCAATTACTACGGTCAATAAAAAAGTGCTCAGCAAAATCACTCGATAGTTCATCGAGAATTGTTTTAGGCGAATGAATTCGCGCCAGTCACCCATGTTGTACGCCACGAAGATCAGAATGGCGGCAAGTGTCGCAAGGGGTATATTTTTGGCTAACGGAGCCGCGACTAAAATGATCAACATTATTGTCATCGAATGAATTAGACCGGCCACTGGTGTGGTCCCGCCGGAGCGAATATTGGTGACGGTACGAGCAACGGTGCCGGTGGCGCAAAAGCCTCCAAAAAGTGGCGCCGCAAAATTGGCAACGCCCTGGGCCATCAATTCCTGGTTGGGATCGTGTCGATCATGGGTCAATGCGTCCGCTACCCTTGCACAGAGCAGGGACTCAATCGCTCCTAGAAGTGCAAGCGTTATGGTCGGGGCAAATAGGTGTTGCACGCTAGC
>JANOPA010000044.1:0-78716 GCA_031421635.1 Betaproteobacteria bacterium
AGGTAGAGGTCTTCAAGCTCCTGCTTGGTCATGGCGCTACGCATCGACATCAGCAAACTCGGGGTCATCTTGCCCTGTTGCTCGACGCTTTCGATCACGGCTGCTCGGCGATCTTCCAACTCACGCAAATAACCCAAGCGCTCTTCAAGATTGCGTAGTTGGGTGTCGTCCAAGCCGCCAGTGACCTCCTTGCGATAGCGCGAAATGAAGGGCACGGTGGCACCTTCGTCCAGCAACTGAATCGCGGCAATGACCTGCTCTGGCCTTGCCTTGAGCTCTTCGGCAATTAATTTAACAATACTTGCTTGGACTTGCTTGGAAGCCGTCGTTTGAACCTCAGACATAGGACAAAAAGCTCTTACAAAAAGTGATCCGGGCCGCTAATGTACCACTCGCTCAAAAGAGAACTTTCCGTCCACAAAATCCACAGGGATGACATCCTTCGGTCCAAACTTACCCTCCAAAACCAAACGCGATAGCGGGTTCTCGATTTGCTGTTGTATCGCACGCTTTAAAGGGCGCGCTCCATACATTGGATCAAAGCCTGTTTTCGCCAGTTCAGCCACCGCCGCATCGCTCACCGTGAGTACCATCTCACGGTCCTTCAGACGAGCCTCCAGCATGCGCAACTGAATCTTGGCAATCGAAGCAATGTTCTTGGGATCGAGTCCATGAAACACCACAATCTCATCGATTCGATTGATGAATTCCGGCCTAAAGGACTTCTTCACTTCATCCATCACCGTGGACTTGATGAGCTCAACATTGTTAGTCGCTGGGTCAGCCGACAGACGTTGAATATCATGACTGCCAATGTTCGAGGTCATCACGATCACGGTGTTTTTGAAGTCAACCGTACGTCCTTGCCCATCGGTCAAGCGGCCATCATCGAGCACTTGCAAAAGCACATTGAAAACATCGGGATGAGCCTTCTCTACTTCGTCCAGCAAGATCACACTGTAGGGGCGACGCCGTACTGCCTCGGTCAGATAGCCACCCTCTTCGTAGCCCACGTAACCCGGAGGTGCGCCAATCAATCGTGCCACCGAATGCTTTTCCATGAACTCACTCATGTCGATACGGACCAAGTGCTCGTCAGAGTCGAACAAGAAGGATGCGAGCGCCTTGCATAGCTCAGTCTTGCCCACACCAGTGGGGCCGAGAAACAGGAAAGAACCATAGGGACGATTTGGATCGGACAAGCCAGCGCGCGAACGGCGAATCGCATCCGAGACCAAACGAACGGCCTCATCTTGACCGACCACGCGATCATGCAATTTGTCTTCCATCTTCAAAAGCTTGTCGCGCTCCCCTTGCATCATGCGTGAGACTGGAATACCGGTTGCACGAGACACCACCTCGGCGATCTCTTCCGCTCCGACTTGAGTGCGCAACAGTCGAGTTTTTCCGACATGTGACTTTGCCTCGGCTTCCGAGGCCGACTTGAGTCGCCCTTCTAACTCCGGTAGTTTTCCGTATTGAATCTCTGCAAGCTTGTCGAACTGGCCTTTGCGCTGCATCTCCACCATTTGGGCGCGCAATTTCTCAATCTCTGTTTTGATTTGAGCACTGCCCTGCACGGCAGCTTTCTCGGCACGCAGCAACTCCTCAAAATCGGCCAACTCTTTGCCAATCTTGTCAATCTCGACCTCGATCAGGCCAAGACGTTTTCTCGAAGCTTCATCCTTCTCTTTTTTAACGGCTTCGCGCTCGATCTTGAGCTGAATAATACGGCGGTCAAGCTTATCCATCACTTCGGGCTTGCTATCAATTTCCATTTTGATACGCGCTGCTGCCTCGTCGATCAAATCGATGGCCTTATCAGGCAAGAACCGGTCTGTGATGTAACGGTTGGAGAGCTCAGCCGCGGCCACGATCGCAGGGTCAGTGATCTCAACGCCATGATGCAGCTCGTACTTTTCTTGCAGCCCACGCAAAATGGCCACCGTGGATTCGACGCTGGGCTCTTCAACCAAAACCTTTTGAAAGCGGCGTTCCAGTGCGGCATCTTTCTCAATATACTTTCGATACTCGTCTAAGGTGGTCGCGCCAATGCAATGCAACTCACCGCGAGCCAGTGCGGGCTTAAGCATATTGCCAGCGTCAATCGCGCCTTCAGCCTTCCCCGCTCCAACCATGGTGTGTAACTCGTCGATAAAGACGATTGTTTGGCCCTCGTCTTTGGCGATGTCCTTGAGCACACCTTTCAAGCGTTCTTCGAACTCTCCGCGATACTTGGCACCGGCCAGAAGCGAGGCCATATCCAACACCAGCACCCGTTTATTCTTGAGCGATTCTGGCACTTCACCATTGATAATGCGTTGCGCCAAACCCTCAACAATGGCGGTCTTACCCACGCCAGGCTCGCCGATCAAAACCGGATTATTTTTGGTGCGACGCTGTAAAATCTGGATCGTGCGGCGGATTTCATCATCGCGACCAATCACCGGATCGAGTTTGCCCTGTTGGGCGCGTTCGGTCAGGTCCACGCAGTACTTTTTAAGGGACTCACGCTGACTTTCTGCATCCGCAGAGTCAACGTTGCTCGATCCTCGCAAGGCATCCAGGCCGGACTCCAAGGCCTTACGCGTCAGCCCGCCCTCACGCACGATCCGGCCCGCCTCACCTTTGTCGTCGGCAATCGCCAACAAGAACATTTCACTGGCGATGTATTGGTCACCGCGCTTAAGCGCTTCCTTCTCGGTCAGGTTCATCAAATTGACCAGATCGCGGCCAATTTGAATTTCGCCATTCGTGCCGCTAACCTGAGGTAAACGTTTAATGGCCAGATCGGCAGCGGTTTTGATCGCGGCCGGTCTTGCGCCCGCGCGCTGCAAAAGCGCGTGGGCCGATCCGTCGGTTTGTGCCGTGAGGGCGGAGAGTAAATGCACGGGCTCAATGAACTGTTGATCGTTCGCCAAAGCAAGGCTTTGGGCGTCGCCGAGTGCTTGCTGGAATTGAGTGGTAAGTTTGTCGAGTCGCACGGGTGTCATCCTTGAAATTTAAGACGACTCACCGGGACAAGTCGGGTGTCCCTCGGAATCGTCGTCACTGCTCCCCACTTGAGGACATTGACGACTCTTTTCAAGCCCTTCCGAACTTGAGCGTTTTAGGCTGTCATGGACAGGCTAAAACTTGAGCGCCAAACGCGTTGGCCTTCGTAGAAGCTGTTCGCCCCCAAGCTGTCATTGGGCGTTAAAAGATGAGCCGATCCACGCAAATTCACCACTTTATGCAAGACCCCACCTGACGGTGTGCTGACCTGTAACTCAAGAGCCTCACCAGGGGGAATCGTGATGAGGAACAAGACGCGTCCATCGGCATCGGAAAGAGTTGTTTCATGAGTACCCACCAAGGCAATCACAGCTTGGCCGACTGCCTCGGCATTGACGTCCGTCAACCGCCCCGAAAGTACCAGTCTCTCGCCCTCTCTCAGTTGATTTTTATCAATTGTCGGCTTAAAGCCTTCGACCATTCCCCCCGCAGCCTCAGAGTGCAACCTCGGCGCCTTAAAGATGGGCTGAGTGAAACCTGACCCAGTTGCGGCCCATGTTGCCGTAGGTAGGCCAAGGACACTGGCGAGATCCGTCCGCCCCTGCCCAAGCCAGTGAACGTCGAGTGTATGGCAGTCAATTACAAGGAGGACGGCACCCTCAAGGAAGCCGCGCCAATCAATGCTTTCCACAAAGCTCCGGGCTGCGTTATCGGCCATGGCGACACCATGATCTTGCCCGACATCGCGGCCACTATTTTCGAGGGCGAAGCCGAGCTTGCGGTCGTGATCGGTAAGCGCGCCAGTTTTGTACCGACCTCCAAAGCGATGGATCACATCTTCGGTTACACCAATTTTATTGACGGCTCTGCTCGTGGCGTGGTTCCCACCAACAATAGCTTTTATCAGATGAAGTCACGTGCCACCTTCGCCCCCATTGGCCCTTTTTTAGTCACGGCCGACGAGGTGAAAGATCCACAGAAACTACAGGTCAAGCTTTGGGTCAACGGTACCTTGAAGCAAAATTTCAACACCGACGACATGGCCCACAACATCAAACGCTCCATTGAGTGGATGAGCAGCCTTCACGATCTGGAACCCGGCGATATTCTCGCGACTGGCACCAATCATCGAGGCCTATCGTCCTTTCAAGACGGTGACAAAGTAGAGCTGGACTGCGAAGGTCTTGGCAAGCTGGTGATCGGCGTGCGGGACGAACTCAAGCGGACTTGGTCACGCGAGACGCGACTGGAGCGTACTCAGCGAGGTCTCACAGGAACGACTCCACAGCCTACCGGCAAGTATAGTAAGCCAGCCTAGTTTTCTAAAATATCCGTGGAGACGACGTGGAGCAACTCTGAGACCGATGGTGCTTTAGCTCTGCTTCTCACCCAGGGCAAGCACAGGTCCAGTCGAGCAGGTCGGGCTAGGTGGCGGAGCGAAATAAAGGAAGGAGGGGCGGCCGTCAGGCTGACCCGGAGGGACATTCGCGGAGCTACCTAGCCCGACCTGCTCGACGTGCACATGTGCGCATGCACGACGTTCGCACTCTCTAAGTCCCACTCAAGCTTGCAGAATCTAAGCCTTACGAGCCTGCAAAGCAGCAATCCGCTCCTCAATAGGGGGATGCGTAGAAAACAATGCCATCAAACCAGAAGGCTTACCAGTGATTCCCATGGCGGCCACCGACTTGGGCAACTCACCAGGCTCAAGCCCACCAAGACGCTTGAGCGCATTCATCATGGTCTGAGGTTGCCCTAAAAGGCTCGCCGATCCAGCGTCGGCGCGGAATTCGCGATGACGTGAAAACCAAGCCACGATCATGGCCGCGACGAACCCAAGGAGGATATCCAACACGATGGTGGTGGCATAGTAGCCAATGCCTGGGCCGTCGTTATTGTTACGCAGCACAACCTTATCGACAAAATAGCCTATCACTCGCGACAAGAACACCACAAAGGTATTCATCACCCCTTGGATCAAGGTCATGGTGACCATATCGCCATTGGCAATATGCGCGATCTCGTGGCCGATTACGGCTTCGACTTCTTCTTTTCGCATGGAGGTCAAAAGACCCGTGGAGACTGCGACCAAGGCGGAATTTTTGAATGCACCGGTCGCAAAGGCGTTGGGTTCACCTTCGAAAATGCCAACTTCTGGCATGCCGATGCCGGCTTTGTCTGCCAAGCGGCGAACCGTTTCAACAATCCAAGCTTCATCTGGGTTCGAGGGCCGGTTGATTAGCCGAACACCGGAACTCCATTTCGCGATAGTTTTACTCATTAGCAAAGAAATAATCGCACCGCCAAAGCCCATGACCAGCGAAAAACCCATCAGTTGCCCGATGTTCAGGCCCGAGGCGCTAAGGTAGCGATTCACCCCCAAAAGGCTGCTCACGAGGCCAAGCACCACCATCACGGCGACGTTCGTGAGTACAAACAGGAGAATACGTTTCATAGGGACCCTTTTGAAAAGTCGAATACTGGAGGCGGAGTGTAGTTTGGGGTATTGGAATCTTTTTCAAGTGCTAGCTCAGCAAAGCTACACCGGCCACGCCGACCGCGATCAGTGCCATGCCAAGCAACTCTCGAGCGCTTGTACCTTGAGCAAACAATTTCTTCGAAATAATAAGAGCAAAGAATATTTCAACTAAGGCCAGGGTTCGTACTTGCGCAACCGTGGCCAAAGCAAAGGCCAAATACCACATCTGAGATGAAAAGGCACCAAGCAACCCACCTAACATTGACGGCCGCCAGAGTTCGACGAGCTTGACCAAGACTTGTCGATCGCGGATCATGAGGTAGGCCGAAAGGATGAAAGTTTGAATGGTAAGACCGACCGCCAAAGTGAGACTAGCCCTGAGCAAAAAGTGACTTTCACCCAAATGAATAACTGCACCTCGAAAGCCCATCGCCGCTAAAGCAAAAAGTGCGGCAGCGCCTAAACCAAAGGCAATCGCTTGAGCTGAGCCAGAGTTGGAGGCTCGCTCTGAAGCTGGCAAGGTACCGGTACCCCCGAAAGCCGGAGACTTGGCGCCGACCGTTAAGGGACCATTTTGCTTGACTGGAGCTTTCTGCCAGGACATCATCACGACGCCAACTGTTGCCACAATCACAGAAACCCAGATCCATATTGGAAGCCGATCTCCCAAGAAAATTGCCGCAAAAACGGCCACCTGAACCGGCTCCGTTTTAATATAAGCCGTCGTCATCACGAAGGACTTGGAGCGCATCGCGCTCAGCATCAATGCGGTCGCGACGATTTGTGTACAAGCGCCTAACAGTATCCACCACCAGAAACCAGCTTGGGGGCGCGGCATGGGTTGGTCCATGACATAAAAGGCGACGCCAAAAAAAAGCAGCCCGAACGGCAAACCGTATAGAAAGCGCACATGCGTTGCGCCGGTAGTGCCGAGCTTCTCAGTAAGGCTTCGCTGCATGGCATTGCGCAACACCTGCCCACCCGCCGCAAACAGAGTAAACAACATCCATAGCCAGGGTGGCGGTGGATTAAAGTTCAATGCCTACTCACCCTATCAAGCTTTCCAGCGCGCCGCTGCGGCGTCGTCAGAATCTCGCGAATCGACCCAGCGAGCGCCCTCAGGAGTCTGCTCTTTTTTCCAAAACGGCGCCTGCGTTTTAAGATAGTCCATGATGAACTCACAGGCCTTAAACGATTCGCCGCGGTGGGCGGAAGTGACAACCACCAGCACAATTTGGTCCAAGGGTTTCATCTCACCGTAGCGATGAATTACCAAGCTGTCATAAATATCGAAGCGCAGAGCGGCTTGCGCGCAAATGTCTTCCAAAGCGAGTTCGGTCATTCCTGCATAATGTTCGAGCGTAAGAGTCGAAACATCAGTGCCCATGTTTAAATCACGGACTGTGCCAATGAAGCAGGCCACGGCGCCCACCCGAGCATCCCCTGCTCGTAGCGTAGCAACCTCTCGGGTCAAGTCAAAATCTTCGGTTTGTACTTTTACGGGCATGGTTTTTACCCGCCTGTCACCGGTGGGAAAAACGCCACTTCGGCGCCTTCAACGAGAGCACTTTCGGGCTGGGCCAAGCGTTTATTGATCGCCATACGTAAAGCACGGTTTCCCGCCAATGCTTGACCAAAACTAGCATCGCGCAGGCTCAGCCATGCACGTAGCTCGCCAGCAGTTGTCACCGTCACAGGGACCTCGAGCGATTCAGCCTCGCGCCCCAGGGTTTCGCGCAAGCTTGCAAAATAAAGTATCGTCAAATGCATAGAAGGAAATATTACGCTAGTGTTTATTGCTGAAGACTAGCCAAGGGGATAAAGCGAACCATATCGCCTTTCGTGATGGTTTGCATCGATGGATTGTCTAACAGGCCGTCGGCCCACACAGTAGAAGTCAGCACCGCCGAGCTTTGATTTTCAAAAAGATCTAAGCCACCGTTGGCGTTCAAGCACACCCGCAAAAACTCCCGGCGCTTATCCGCCTTGGGCCAGTTAAAATCCGCGCGCAGGGTGATGGCCCTTATATGAGTCTGAGCATTCTCTTTCGTCATGCCTTGCAAGATGCGTATGAAAGGCTTAACGAAAAGTAAAAAAGTGACCCAGCTAGACACCGGGTTTCCAGGCAAACCAATAAAGTGCGCAGATGAGGCTGAGGTTGACATCGCGCTTGACGTCGTAGTTAACGGCGCGGTTAACTTGGTCGATTCGCCGCCCGGCCTGCGCACCTTGCCGTAGGCCAGGGGCTTGCCTGGTTTCATAGCAATTTGCCACATATCAAGCTCGCCCTCGGCCTCCACGGCGGGTTTGACGTGATCCTCCTCTCCAACAGAGACACCACCCGAAGTAAGAATTAAATCGGAGCCATTGGCCGCATCCCTTAGGGCAGCTCGCGTTGCCGCGAGGGTATCTGGCACGATGCCAAGATCTCTAACCTCACAGCCCAGTGCCCTTAAGGCATTGACCAGCACAAAACGATTACTGTTGTAAATCGCACCAGGTTTGAGCAACTCACCTGGCATCGCCAGTTCGTCACCCGTGAAAAAACAGGCCACGTTGACTCTCGGCTTTACCGACACGGTGGCAACGCCTACCGATGCCGCCAAGCCTAACGCCTGCGGACTGAGCAAACTACCTGCACGCAAAATCGTTGCGCCGACGCGGATATCTTCCCCGGCTCGTCGAATCCACTCTCCGGGTTTGGCCTGATGCTTAACCAAGACCATTACTGGACTGTCGCCGTGTGCCGCGCTAAGCTGTTCAACTTGCTCTTGCATTACCACCGTATCTGCGCCGCCAGGAATCATGGCTCCGGTAAAAATACGGGCGACAGTGCCTGGAACGAGGACCGAGCCCACCTGCCCGGCCGGAATCCTCTGGGAAACTGGCAGAGCCCGATCCGAAATATCCTGTGCCCGTAGCGCATAGCCGTCCATTTGGGTATTGTCCATTGGCGGCACATTGAGGCCAGAGACGATGTCATCTGCCAAGATGCGCTGCAAGGCTTGCATTGTGTCAACGCTTTCCGCACCGGCCACCGGTGCGGCCGCAGAAAGTAACCGGTCCATTGCTTCATCAAAAGACAGGAGGCCAGGTCGGATTGGCGTTGGCGTTGGCGTTGGCGTTGGCGTTGGCAGGGGTTGTTTAATCATTTCAAGCCAACATGATGGTTTCTGGTGACCATCCAAAATAATTGACGATAAAGGCAGCGACATCCTCGGGATGATTGAGATCAAGCAACGGAAGCGCGGTTTGGTTCTGAAAAAACTCAGGGGCGTCAGTCGCTACTGCCACGATATTAAGGTCTTTCTTGAACATCGGTTCGGTCTTCTTCTCTTTCGAAAAATCGCTTCGATAGACTTCAATCTTAGGCAATGCCCCGAACTTATAGCCCTCAACCAGCACGACATCGCAGTCGGCAAAGCGCCCCAGCATCTCCTCCATGGAAGGCTCCGCAGCACCGCGCGCCTCATGCATAATTACCCAACGTTTTTCAGAGACCAACATCACTTCGCTAGCGCCCGCTTCGCGATGACGAAAGGAGTCCTTGCCAGATTGATCAATATCGAAGCTATGGTGTGCGTGTTTGAGTACTGACACTCTGAGACCACGTTGGGTCAGGGCGGGAATCACCTGCTCGATCAAGCTGGTTTTTCCCGAACCCGAGTAACCGGCGAAACCTATCGCATTCATAGCAAAGCCGTTGCGCGCTCAGCAATGTAGCGCTTGAGTAAAGGCACTTGAATCGGCATGACAGTGTAGCGCTGAGCTAGGTCCGTCAGACCAGAAAAACGCTCAGGCATTGGCGGAGCGATTCCCAGTGCCTCAACAATCGTTTCAGAAAACTTAATCGGAAGAGCTGTTTCTAAGCAAACCACCGGACCGATGTTCATGGCCTCTTGGCTTGACAGAATCTGCTCAGCAACATAAACCCCATCGGCAGTATGAGGGTCGATCAGATATTGATATTGTTGCTGACTACGGCGAATCGTTTCCAAGCGCCTGATATGGCTAGAGCGACCGGTCATAAAGCCATATTGCTCGCGAGCACGCTGTGCCCCCTCGGGGCCAAGATCGAAGCAACCCTGGGTCTCGACTTGTCGCCAGAGCTCGGACAACACCTTTGCATCACGACCAACGAGGTCAAACACAAAGCGTTCAAAATTCGACGCCTTGCTAATGTCCATTGATGGACTCGACGTGAGATAGGTTTCGCGACTGGCACGCACGCGATATCGGCCGGTTTCAAAAAACTCAGCCAGAACATCGTTTTCATTGGTAGCTACGATGAGCTTGGCAATGGGCAGACCCATCATGCGCGCAATGTGACCTGCCAAAACATTTCCAAAATTACCCGAGGGCACGCAGAACGAAACCTTTTGGTCGTTCGAAGTCGTTGCCGCGAAGTAGCCTTTAAAGTAATACACCACTTGCGCCACGACTCGCGCCCAATTAATGGAGTTGACGGTACCGATGGCATATCGACGTTTAAAATCAAGATCATTCGAGACCGCTTTCACCATATCTTGGCAATCATCGAAAACACCAACGGCGGCGATATTAAAAATATTGTCGTCATGGAGGCCGTACATTTGGGCACGCTGAAATGCACTCATTCGTCCGTTAGGCGACAGCATAAAGACCTTAACGCCGTGCTTGCCCCGCATCGCGTATTCAGCCGCGCTACCTGTATCTCCCGAAGTTGCACCGAGAATATTGAGTTTCTGCCCAGTCTGCGCCAAAACATGCTCAAACAAATTACCAAGCAATTGCATGGCCATGTCTTTGAACGCCAATGTTGGCCCGTTGGACAGGTGCAGTAGGCCGAGGCCTGGCTTCAACCAGGTAAACGGAGTGATGTCCTCGGTACCATACACCTGCTTGGTATAGGTTTTATGGATGAGTCCACGCAAATCCTCGGTTCCAAAGTCAGGCGCAAATCGGTGCAGTACTTCAAAGGCTAGCTCGGCATAAGAAAGGCCGCGCCAAGCATCGAGCATCGCGCGATCCACCTGCGGGTAGCTTTCGCAAATGCTCAAGCCACCGTCGGGCGCAAGGCCGCCCAAGAGTATTTCTTTGAAGGTGGCGGGAGCCATTCCCCCACGGGTCGAAAGATATTTCATGGATATTTACGCCAGCGCTTTTAAGCCAGTTCTTCTTTTCGGATTCTAATCACAGACCCCAAAACGGTAGGTAGGGCCTGAATTCTCGCGATTGAAGCATTGGCCTGTCCTTCCGTGGTCAGATGGGTGAGCAAAATCAGATCGGTTTGCTGCTCGTTGTCTGCCGCCTCACGTTGCAGTACGGCATCAATAGAAATCTTGGCATCGGCCAAGATACGCGTGATATCGGCAATCACTCCCGCTTGATCGGCAACTCGAATCCGCAAATAATAGGCGCTCTCCACTTCGTCAATCGGCAAAATCTTCAACTCGCCCATGGCGTCCGCCTGGAAAGCCAAGGAGGGCACTTGCGGCGCTTGGCCTGCTACACCGTTGGCCGAGGCGCGCGCTACGTCCACCAAATCCGCCACCACCGCACTTGCAGTAGGTTCTGCGCCAGCTCCTTTGCCGTAGTACATGGTGTGCCCGACCGCGTCACCTTTGACCCAGATGGCATTCATGGCGCCTTCCACATTGGCGATCAAGCGCTTGCTTGGAATCAAGGTGGGATGCACACGCAACTCAATGCCGTTGGGGCGACGGCGTGCGATGCCCAAGAGCTTGATGCGGTAACCTAATTGCTCGGCGTACTTGATGTCTTCACTATCGAGCTTGGTAATGCCTTCAATATAGGCCTGTTCAAAGGACAAGGGCACCCCAAAAGCGAGAGAGGCCAAGATGGTTGCCTTATGCGCAGCGTCAATGCCTTCAATGTCAAAAGTAGGGTCGGCCTCGGCGTAACCCAGGCCCTGAGCCTCCTTTAATACATCAGCAAAAGACGAACCCTTATCGCGCATTTCAGAAAGAATAAAATTGGTCGTGCCATTAATGATGCCGGCCAGCCATTCAATACGGTTCGCAGTCAGACCTTCGCGAATGGCTTTAATAATGGGAATGCCACCAGCCACTGCAGCCTCAAAAGCCACAATCACGCCCTTTGCAGCAGCAGCGGTGAAAATCTCATTGCCGTGTACCGCCAACAAAGCTTTGTTTGCAGTCACAACATGCTTGCCATTCGCAATCGCCTCCAGCACCATGGTTTTGGCGATCCCGTATCCTCCAATAAGCTCGATCACAACATCGATGTTTGGATCGGTGATGACTAGCTTTGCATCCGAGACAACCTCCGCACGTCCCTTCACAATTTCTTGTGCTCGAGCCACATTTAGGTCGGCCACCTTGGTGATCAGAATCTCTCGCCCTAGACGCCGGGTAATTTCCGATTGATTGCGTGCTAAAACCTCAAAAGTACCGGCGCCCACAGTGCCGATGCCCAACAATCCAACTCTCAATGCTTTCATTATTACAATACGCTTTATTTTTCTTGAGGCTCTCAGCGTTTAGTGCCGAAAGCCTCTATTTCGGAAAGACCTCTTAGGCCGAACTCGCCAGTGACAGGCCACCTCGACGGGAGCCGTTATGACGTTTGCGATAGGTTTCGAGGAAACTACCGATGCGACCAATTGCCTCGGTGAGATCATCGCCATTGGGCAGGAACACGATTCTCAAATGATCGGGGTTGGCCCAGTTAAATCCAGTGCCCTGCACCACGAGAACATGCTGTTCGCGCAGCAGTTCAAGTATGAACTCCTGATCGTTATCGATCGGATACATCTTGGCATCGAGCTTAGGAAAAATATACAAAGCCCCTTTGGGTTTCACACACGTCACGCCTGGAATGGAGGTGATGAGTTGATGGGCTAGATCGCGTTGCTTACGCAAGCGCCCACTGGGCCCGACCAAATCGTTAATACTTTGATAACCGCCAAGAGCCGTTTGAATCGCGTATTGACCTGGAGCGTTAGCGCATAAGCGCATTGAGGCCAAAATATTGAGCCCATCGATATAGTCCTTAGCATGGCGTTTATCGCCTGAAATGACCATCCAACCCGCGCGATAGCCGCAGGCACGGTAGTTCTTGGACAGGCCTCCAAAACTGATGAATAAGATGTCATCAGCAAGCGAGGCAATCGCCGTATGTTGACTCCCATCGTAGAGTACCTTGTCGTAAATTTCATCGGCAAAAACAATGAGCTGATGCTGACGCGCCAACTCAATAATGCCCTTCAGGCAATCGTCGGGATAAAGCGCACCGGTGGGATTGTTTGGGTTGATCACCACAATCGCCTTGGTACGAGGAGTGATCTTGCGCTTCATATCCTCAAGATCGGGCACCCAATCGGCACCTTCGTCACAAATGTAGTGGCGAGGCGTACCACCCGCCAGGCTTACAGCGGCCGTCCACAAAGGATAGTCAGGTGCCGGCACCAATACTTCATCACCGGTATCGAGCAAGCCTTGCATGACCATCACAATGAGTTCGGACACGCCGTTTCCGATATAAATGTCATCGATGTGCACCCCCTTGATGTTCTTCTGCTGGGTGTAATGCATGATGGCTTTGCGCGCTGGAAACAGGCCTTGTGAGTCCGTATAACCAGACGCATTACTCATATTCAAAATGACATCTTGGCGAACTTCATCGGGCGCCTCGAACCCAAAGGGTGCAAGGTTTCCGATATTCAGTTTGATAATCTTGTGCCCCTCCTCTTCCATCTTCTTCGCCTCAACCATCACTGGCCCGCGGATGTCATAGCAAACATTCGCAAGTTTTTGCGATTTTTGGACTGGCTGAATTTGAGGCGTCATGTTGGACTCGCTAATCTGTCGGGGTGCGGACACCCGACCGGGAGCCCGCATGGTTTTAGAAGGTGGCGGCGACGCCAGTCATCGTGGTGGCGGCTGCCATCGAGGTGGCCATGATGGCAGGAATCGACGCGCGGCCAATACGGGCGGCGAGAGCAAAATTCTGCGACAGGGGCAAACCAAGAGCCATAATGATTTTTAAAGTCTATGTTGAAAGTTTAGGGCGTTTCAGTCCACAGTGTATCACCACCTCGAAGGGAAAAAACACCGTAAAACCGAGCTTGTTGCGAACTAAGCGACAATTTAAAGTCCGCCGAGACCCTTCGGAGTCAGAGGCAGAATGCTCACCCTTTTCAATTTTCGCTAAACTTAACCCGTCATGAAGCTCCATCCCGATGCCCAAAGCAGCCTGAATACGGTCACCGCCTATGGTGATACCTATATCGACATTAATACCCAGCGTTTTGCGTCAAGCGTCCTGGTTCAACCCGAAGGCAGCATTGAGGCCCTGGCCCTGAAGGCCTTTTCCGAAATGGATGAGCTCTTTTTCGAGAAGCTGGCCGAGCTTCAACCTGAGCTAGTCATACTCGGAACCGGCAAAAAGCAGCGTTTTCCGCACCCTAAACTGACTCGTTCCTTGATCGATCAAAGAATCGGTCTAGAAAGCATGACGACAGCGGCGGCAGTCAGAACTTACAATATCCTGATGGCGGAAGGTCGCAAGGTTGTGGCAGCTTTCTTGATCGAAGGTGAGATCACAGCGAAAACCTCGGGTTCAAGGTGAATCGCCATTGATGGAGTTCAATATTCAATCCTCTGTTGTTTTTAATCAAAACGTAGTTCGAAATTAATTATGCCTGTAAGTCTTGGAAAGAAAGTTGCCGATTTTGAAGCCCAAAGCACCGATCTAGATGCGTCCGGCGAGCCCGGCAAGTTCACCCTCAGTCAGCGTAGTCAAAGCAAGCTCGTGATGTATTTCTACCCGAAGGACAACACGCCGGGTTGCACCAATCAAGGCACCGACTTTAGAGACCATTTCCCAGCATTTCTAAATGCGGGCTGTGAGGTTGTGGGGGTGTCCCGCGACACTCTCAAGTCGCACGTGTCGTTTCAAGCCAAGTTTGAATTTCCTTTTCACTTACTCAGCGACCCAGCCGAAGCGCTGTGCGCCCAATTTGAAGTAATGAAAATGAAGAACATGTATGGCAAACAGGTACGCGGCATCGAAAGATCCACCTTTGTCATCGACGCCGATGGCAAACTCGCTCAAGAATGGAGAGGAGTCAAAGTTCCTGGGCACGTGGCCCAAGTTTTAGCCTTTGTTCAAGGCATGCCTTAGATTTCCAGCGCCCTGAAGGTTTCGAGATCCATTGTGTTTCAAGACCTCCTAGGCCGATGTGTTCGCCCCATTCGTTCATCCTAATTTCTTCGCTCACTCACCAAGATTGATCATTGCATGCCACTGCCGAAACTACCGAATAAGCCCGCTGCCTTGCTAGATGTAAGCCATTTTCGCGACCTGAAGCCCACCAAGAAAGCTGCGCCAACGCGCGCACTTGAAGCTCAGGCGCGCGAAGTTGCCGCTCCAGAGGTTGTTGTACAAGTGAAGAAGCCGGTGCTCGCGGACATGCCCCAGCTAATCAGCGTGAGCAACCCGGAAGCACGAATCAGCCGACAAATAAAGAGCCTGGACGTCAAGGAAGGGTCGCCAAAAAACTCGCAGCAAAGCGGCAAGGCCAAAAGCCATAGGCCAAAGTCAATCGCTCTCGCAGATGCTTCAACACGACGCTTGTTTGTGCTCGATACCAATGTTTTGATGCACGACCCGATGAGTTTGTTCCGCTTTGCCGAACACGATGTCTTTATCCCCATAATGGTTTTGGAGGAACTGGACAATAACAAGAAAGGTTTGACTGAGGTAGCGCGCAACGCGCGCCAGGTTAGTCGCTCCTTGGACAGCCTGATTGCGGCCAACGGGAAAACGCTGGAAGGCGGCATTCCACTGTCCGGCCTAGGGCATCGCGACGCTACTGGGCGACTGTATCTTCAGACTCAGGCGCTGAGCTCTTTGCTGCCCGCAAATTTGCCTATTGGCAAAGCTGACAATCAAATTCTTGGCGTAGTAAAAGCTCTTGGTGAACAATATCCGCAGCGACAGGTCGCCCTGGTGTCGAAAGACATCAATATGCGCATCAAAGCATCCGTTCTTAGCCTACTTGCTGAAGACTATTTTAACGACCAAGTCCTTGAAGATAGCGACCTGCTCTATACCGGCATTTTGGAGCTGCCCGCAGACTTTTGGGACAAACATGGCAAGGGCATCGAATCCTGGCAACAAAATGGTCACACCTATTACCGAGTCACCGGTCCCCTAGTGGCAGGAATGCTGCTCAATCAGTTTGTTTTCTTTGAAGGCGCCCTGCCCTTGCAAGCCAAGGTCAAGGAGCTCAGTGGTCGCACCGCGGTTCTGCAAACTTTGAAGGACTACACTCATCTCAAGAATTCAGTATGGGGCATCACTGCACGTAATCGCGAGCAAAACTTCGCGATGAACCTACTCATGGATCCGGAAATTGATTTCGTGACTTTGCTCGGGCAGGCTGGCACCGGAAAAACTCTGCTCGCTCTGGCCGCCGGTCTTTCACAAATCCTGGAGCAAAAACGCTACAGCGAAATTATTATGACCCGCGCCACTGTGCCGGTGGGTGAAGACATTGGCTATTTGCCCGGCACCGAGGAAGAAAAGATGCAGCCCTGGATGGGTGCGCTGGAGGACAATCTAGAAATCCTTAACAAGAGCGACCCAGGTGCAGGCGAATGGGGACGCTCGGCCACGTCGGATTTAATACGCTCACGCATCAAAGTGAAGGCCCTGTCCTTCATGCGCGGCCGCACCTTCCAGAGCAAATTCCTGATCATTGATGAGGCGCAAAACTTGACGCCGAAGCAAATGAAAACTTTGATCACGCGGGCGGGTCCGGGCACTAAGGTGTTGTGCATGGGCAATATTGCGCAGATCGATACTCCGTACTTAACTGAGGGTTCCTCAGGTATTTCATATGTGGTGGATCGCTTCAAAGGTTGGGCCCATTCGGGGCACATTACTTTGCAACGTGGCGAGCGCTCTCGCCTGGCCGATTTCGCAACGGAGGCCTTGTAGCCTTGTAGGCTCAGTGCTTGAGGCCTGAGCCGACAGAGGCTCTGGCCAAGCGCGGATGCATCAATCGGCTTTTATCCCCTGCGCCTTCACCAAGCGTGCGATGGATTCACTCTCGGACTTCACGATCAAGCGCAGTTGCTCGGGTGTGGCCAGCATGGAATCCGCACCCTTGATGCTAGGCTTACTCAACAGGATTGGATCTTCAAAGATCACTTTAAAGGCCACCACGAGCTTTTCAGTGATCGCAGGCGGAAGATTCGGAGGCGCGAAAACGGCAAACCAACCTTGTGAATCAAAGTCTTTGAGACCCAGCTCTGAAAGTGTCGGTACATTCGGTAAGAGCGAGGAGCGTTTGCTGGACGTCACCGCAATCGGTTTGAGCTGATTGGCCTGAATGTAGGGCATAGACGGCACGATGGTCGCGAAGGACATTTGTACTTGACCACTCAGCAAGTCCAACAAGGCTGGTGCGGCGCCCCGATACGGGATATGAAGAATATGCGTCTTGGTCATATTCTTGAAGAGCTCACCCGAGATGTGGTGCATCGAACCTTGTCCCGAGCTCGAATACGACATGGCCCCCGGCCTCGCCTTCGCCTGCTTTATTAAATCCTCCAGACTTTGTGCGGGGTTTTGCGGATTGACCAGAAGCACAAAAGGAAGTTTGGAGATTCCAGTAATTGGAGTAAAGCCCGCGACGGGATCGAAGGGGAGTTTGCGAAAGTTCCCTTGAATAGTCAGAGGACCATTGTCGAGTAAACCAATGGTGTACCCATCCGGTGCCGCCTTTGACACCACATCAGCGCCAATCGCACCCCCCGCGCCGGGCTTGTAGTCCACGATGATGGTTTGACCCAGGGCCTTGCTCAGCCCCGGAATGAGATCACGAGCCAAGGCGTCCGCAGACCCACCCGGCGGATAACCCACCACCAAGCGAATTGGTTGGCGTGTAGGCCACTCTTGAGCCATTATTGGGCCCGCCCCCAGCCCAAGCAAACTGACGACGCAAAGTCCAAACACTTGAATACGGGTTCCGACTCGCACTGGGAGGCTCCAAAAACGCTTTGCTCTTCTCATTCCAGCCAACCTCACCCAGTAAAGAGCCTATTGAACATTACTCGTCCAGGCTGCTAATGCCGTAGGTTGAGTTTTCGAAACGAGTGAACTGACCACGGAACGTGAGACGCACTTTACCGGTCGGGCCGTTTCGCTGCTTACCGATAATGATCTCGGCCATGCCCTTATCAGGTGTTTCGGGGTTATAGACTTCGTCGCGATAAATAAACAGAATGACGTCAGCGTCCTGCTCGATGGCGCCGGACTCGCGTAAGTCGGACATCATGGGTCGCTTGTCTGCCCGCTGCTCAAGAGATCGGTTGAGCTGAGAGAGCGCCACTACAGGACAATTCAACTCTTTGGCGAGCGCCTTCAAAGAACGCGAAATTTCGGACACTTCGGCGGCTCGGTTCTCGCCCTGACGGGTCGACGACATCAATTGCAAATAGTCCACCACAATCAAGCCCATACCCTTACAAGTACGGGCTAAGCGGCGAGCGCGCGAACGAAGCTCCAGTGCAGTGAGAGCCGGTGTCTCATCGATGTAGAGGGGAGCGTCCTGAGTCTTTTGAGTCGCGGCCATCAATTTCGACCAGTCGTCCTCATTCAAGCGTCCCGTACGTAAGCGCTGCGCGTCGAGCAGGCCCACCGAGCACAGCAAACGCATCGCGAGCTGAGTGTCACCCATCTCCATACTGAACACCGCCACGGGCATTTGCAGGTTGACAGCCACGTGCTCAGCGATGTTCAAAGCAAAGGCCGTTTTACCCATCGAGGGTCGCCCGGCCACAATCACCAGATCACCAGGCTGCAAACCTGCTGTCATCTTATCGAGATCTAAAAAACCGGTGGCCACTCCGGTAACGTCTTCTGCGCCGCCCTGCTCATAGAGCTCACCGACTCTTTGCACGACCTTGGCGATCACATCGCCGAGTGGCAAGAAACCCGCTTGCCCACGCGAGCGAGCTTCGGAGATCGCCAGCATCTTGGATTCAGCTTCGTCCAAGATTTCACGAGTGTCGCGGCCTTGCGGACTAAACGCTGCTCCAGAAATCTCGTCGGCCGTCGTAATCAAGCGTCGCAAGATCGAGCGGTCACGCACCAGCTCGGCATAGCGCCGGATATTGGCCCCAGAAGGTGTTTCGATCGCCAAAGAGTTGAGATACCCAATGCCTCCCGCAACATCAGCCTCTTGTCCGGCCGACTTCACCGCTTCAAACACCGTCACCACATCGGCCGGCTGATTTTTTTCGATCAAGCGCAAGATTTGCGCAAAAATCACGCGATGTTCATAACGATAAAAGTCTTCTTCCTTAATCACATCCGCAACCCGGTCAAAAGCCTGGTTGTCGATTAACAAACCGCCTAGCACCGACTGCTCAGCCTCAGCCGAATGCGGCGGCACCTTAAGGGCGGCGAGCTCGGGGTCTGCAAAGCGCTGGATGGGGAAGGTCGCGGACACGGGGTAATCGATCTCGGGTTAAGGCGCAGAGGATGGCTCTGGCGAGCTCTAGAAAATTAAAGCAACTTAGTAGAATAGCGCAAAAAGAATAGCGCAAATAAGAATAGTGTTAGCCGCAAGTGCTTCGGAAGTGTCGAGAGCCCCTCGTAAAACATTCATCGTACACAAGATGAAAAAACGCGCCGAAATTCGGCGCGTTTATGTAAATCTTTCTACCCCTAGCAGAGGCAGATCAATCCGCTGAGCTTAAACCGCTTCGCCGACCACATTGACCGTGATTTCGCACACCACATCGGTATGCAAAGCCACTTCGACCTTGTGTTCGCCAACCGTTTTGAGCGGGCCATTAGGCATACGAACCTGAGCCTTCTCAACCGCAAAGCCTTGCTTTTTCAAGCCTTCAGCCACATCGTAATTGGTGATCGAACCGAACAGACGGCCATCGACCCCTGCTTTTTCCGTGAGCGAGAGCGCGAGACCAGTGAGCTTTTCACCGGCAGCTTGCGCTACGGCTAACTTCTCAGCAGCCGCCTTCTCAAGTTCGGCGCGGCGGGCTGCAAACTCATCAATCGTTTTTTTGGTGGCGCGCTTGGCGATACCTTTAGGGATTAAAAAGTTACGAGCGTAGCCATCCTTAACGCGGACAACATCACCCAACTGGCCAAGATTGACCACTTTATCCATCAAAATAATTTGCATCTTGAATTCTCCGTGGGGGCCGTGGCTTAATGGTTGTCAGTGAATGGCAACAGGGCCAGGAAACGGGCACGCTTGATCGCCACCGTCAGTTGACGCTGATACTTAGCCGTAGTACCGGTCAAGCGGGCTGGGGTGATCTTGCCGTTTTCAGTGATGAAGTCCTTTAATACTTCAACATCCTTGTAGTCGATGTATTCAACTTTTTCTGCCGTAAAGCGACAGAACTTCTTGCGTTTAAACAAGGCCACCTGTGTGGGGCGCTTACCTTTGTTGCGGTCTTTATCACCGCGACGTTGAAATGGTGCCATTAGAAACTCCTAATTCGTATTTTGTTCATAAGATCTTGTTCACGCGATCTGGCTAAAGTTGGGTCTGTTCAACCAGACTTTGCACATGCACGATCAAAGACATTGAACCGCGCTTCGCACTCGCCAAAAAACCCTTCACCTTGATTTCACGCCCCAAGCTCAGCTTACTGGCTTGAAGTGCTAGAGGACCTGCAAAGCGACATCGAAAGCTTTGCTCGATTTTGCGTTTCATCCCTGCTTCGATCTGCTCGGACTGATGCTCAATTTCAGCATTCAGAAGGGCTACGCCGGCCGGGGTGTATCGCACTGTATCGATCTGGGAAAGAACCCCAGTGACCTCTACAAAATTACTGGACAAAATGGGTTGAGTGAATTGCAGTCAAAAAACTGTTTTACAAAAGATCAGTATGCAGGCGCATCCGAGGTGGATTTGCGAGCCTCTTCTCTTTGCACTTGCTTCAACATCGGTGATTGACCGGTTTCAGCTTTCTTCATCACAACCGTGAGTTGACGAAGAATCGCATCGTTGAAACGGAATCCATGCTCAAGCTCAGTGAGCACGGCCGGAGTTGTTTCAATGTTGAGCAGGATGTAGTGAGCCTTGGCTACTTTTTGAATCGGGTAAGTCAGCTGGCGACGGCCCCAATCTTCGTAACGGTGGATCTTGCCTTGTGCTGCTTCGATGGTGGCTTTATACCGCTCAACCATGGCGGGCACTTGCTCGCTCTGGTCTGGGTGAATGACCAGAACAATCTCGTAATGACGCATTTTTTCTCCAATTTATGTAAGTCCTCATGGACAAACCCAAAAGGCAAAGGCCAACTTCACCGCTTGGCGCTTCTTGGAGAAATGCCTTACAAGTGAAACCAACCTCAAACCGGGGGCGAAGGCCGAAAATTCGCGCGTCTAAAGCGAATAGTGGCGAGGAACCTGAGATTATAGCAGTAAATCAAGGACTTAGGTAATTTCCCCGCCAGCCAAGAGCTGAGCTGAAAGAGAGCGCTCCCGCTCGTCGATGAGGGAAATGAACTCCTTAGCGCCCCGCATGCTCTGAAATGCTTTAAATCCGCGGGTTAAGAAGTCGTGTATTGCGGGTACTCCTGCCAAGCGTGCTGGCCCGGCCATACTGACTAACAAACCGCCTAAGAACGGGTTTTTCACTAATTTATCAAGGGTTTGCCCGATTTTCGGCACCAGCCCGAGCTGGCGTTCTCTTAGGGCCGGACCACTGCCTCCGCCCTCAAACTCCAAGTCGCTTTGAGCTCCGATGGCGCGGTAGGCGTCGGCGTAACGCCCCTTGGACCATTCAGCGCCGAGCCCCAACAAATTGTGAGCCGCCATCTTTTGATCTAAATACTCGCTCAGCGCATCCAGCTCAATCGCATCGGCAATCGCAGTTAAAGCCTGGTCCGGCAAAAACTTGGTTAAAGTCGGAATCACTCGCCCAAGCTCCGTATCGCGCTGCGAAAAATCCTTTTCACCATACAAATCCTCGAGAAAGAACTTTGTCGCAAGGCGGTAACGCGGGCTGTTTAAAAGGTCCTGATGAGTTTGCGCAAGGCGCTCAGTTTGAAAGCGCTTTAAAGCCGTTAAACTCTCCTGAAACTTTGGATCTTTAGCCTGCAATGCCGCCAATCTCAGGCGTGCAACACTTGCGGCAGAAGCCCTTAAACGATCTGCAGAATGGGTCATATTAAAATTATGCTCGCTAATATCCTAAGACTACTCGTACTTGCCACCTTGGTGTTCGCGACACTGCTTGCGATCTGGCTTAAAAACAGTCAGGATTTTTCTTTACTAGTCTGCTTTGGTCTTGGCCTGCTGTTTGCACCCATTTTAATTGCAGCCTTCATGGCCGTCCAATTTCTACTTGCGTGGACCTACGGCTCACCCACTCCGGCTGCGCATCGGCTCAGCGCAGTCGGAGTAATTAAGCCTTGGTGGGGCGAGCTTTGCGCAAGCCTGCATGTGTTCCTTTGGCTGCAGCCCTTCTTCGGCGACAAGAAACTAGCGAGCGGGAAAGATCAGGACAAACCCGCGTTGCTTCTGGTCCACGGATACTTTTGCAATCGAGCTTTGTGGCGCGGCTTTGCCGACACTTTCGCGAGCGAAGGGCATATCATTGGCTCGGTCAATCTAGAACCTGTATTTGGTTCAATCGACGAGTACCCGGCCCTCATTTATGCGGCCATCCAAGAACTACGCGGAAGGAGTCACCAGGGTAAAATTGTATTAATTGGTCACAGCATGGGCGGCTTGGCTATTCGCGCTTATTTGCGAGACTATGGCTGCGCGGCCGTCTCAAAGGCGATCACCATCGGAACCCCCCATCAAGGCACTTGGGTCGGCCAACTCGGTCACGGCAAGAATACCAAGCAGATGCGTCTAAATTCCGAGCTTCATCCGAACGTTTGGCTCAATCATTTGCGTAGTTTAGAGACGGTGCAACAGGATCAGATGTTTGAAGTGATGCTGAGTCACCATGACAACATCGTTTTCCCGCAAGCGCTTCAAACATTGGGTCAAGCACCAGTGCACGAGTTTAGCGGGATGGGTCATGTGCAAATGATTTATGACAAGACGGTCCGCGCAAAAGTGAAAGAGATCCTTGGTCGCATTGAACTACGCAGTTGAGCTAGTTACACGACCGTGAAGCTCGGCGCATCGCGCACCAAGCTTCACAGACCAAGGCAAGCATTACTTCCTAAGTGTGCTGAGTCACACTAGAAATGAATTCCCTTCATCAATTGCTGCATCGCCATTTGATCCGCGCTCATCTGCGGCGCCTTCTCACTCTTGTCGCCTTTTGCAGCGGTCGAATCGGGGAACATACGGAAGGACGTGTTCATTACAATCTGCATGATCTTTGGTAACAAAGCATGCATCACTTGTCCGGTAATTCCCAAGCGCGTTGCGATGCGTACTGGCTTGTACACCACGGCTTCGGAAATCAAATCCGCAGCCTCCTCGGGCGCCAAAGTCGGCACATTGTTATAGAGCTTGGTCGGCGCAATCATGGGGGTACGCACCAGTGGCATATTAATTGTCGTAAAGGTGATGCCCATGTCCGCAAACTCACTCGAGGCGCAGCGCGTCCAGGCATCAAGCGCAGCTTTCGAGGCCACGTAGGCCGAAAAGCGCGGTGCGTTCGTCAACACACCAATTGACGAAATGTTGACGATATGACCCTTGCGCTTTTTCATCATCGCCGGCAACAGGCCCATCGTGGTGCGAACCGCGCCAAGATAATTAAGTTGAATCGTGCGCTCCAAATCGTGGAAACGCTCAAAGCTGGACTCAATTCCGCGTCGAATCGAGCGACCTGCGTTATTAATCAGGAAGTCCACGCCGCCATAGGTCTCGACAATCCATTTGCACATTCGATCGCAATCCTGCATGTCGGCCAGATCAACCGCAAAGGTAACTAGCTTGCCGCCCGTAGCGGCGGCCACCTCTTTGGCGGCCTCATCGAGTTTGTCCTGATCACGGCCACAAATTATCGTGGTCGCACCGGCTGCCACCATTTTGTGGGCACTGGCCAAGCCAATACCGGACGAACCACCGGTGATTAACACCACCTTGCCATCCACAGCGCCTTTCAAGGTGCGATCAATAAACAGATCAGGATCAAGGTGACGCTCCCAGTAATCCCAAATAGTCCAGGCATAGTCGCCCAGTCGTGGGCAGGCAATCCCCGTACCTTTGAGCTGACTGAGGGTTTCGCGACAATCAAAACGAGTCGGATAATTGACGAATTGCATCATGTCATCAGGCAGTCCCAAATCCTTCATCACGGCGTTACGCACACGGCGAACGGGTGTCAATGACATCAGGCCTTTCTTGACGCTTTTGGGAACAAAGCCAAATAGAGCGGCATTGACTCGAATGGACATCGTCGGCGCATGCGCAGCCTTGGCAAAGGTTTGAAGCACATCGCCAATGCGCATAGGCTCGGGATCTACCAAATGGAAGCATTTACCATCTTGACCTTTCGCGTGGCTCAAATGATCCATCGCATCCACCACAAAATCGACTGGAACGATATTGATGCGACCACCTTCTATACCGATGGTCGGCACCCAAGCGGGCAACATCTTGCGAAGGGTTTGAATCATTTTGAAGAAGTAGTACGGGCCGTCAACCTTATCCATCTCACCGGTTTTGGAATCGCCCACCACTAAGCCAGGGCGATAAACTCGGATCGGCACCTTACATTCATCGCGAACAATTTTCTCACTCTCATGCTTGGTCGAAAAGTATGGGTGATCCAATCCTTCGGCCTCATCAAACATGTCCTCCCGCCACATGCCCTCGTACATGCCTGCGGCAGCGATCGAGGAAACATGATGGAAGCAACCCGCTTTGATTTGATTGGCAAATTGCACCACGTGTCGGGTACCTTCGACGTTGATACGCATTTGCGTCTCAGCATCTGCCTTCAGATCATAAATGGCGGCCAAGTGGTAGAAATGCTTGAACTTGCCGTCAAGTTTCTTCCGCTCTGCGACCTTAATGCCCAAACCAGGCTCTCCAATATCGCCTTTTACCGCGACGGCACGATCAGCGCCTACGCCCCAATAGGCATAGAGAGGAGCCAGCTTTTCTTTGGCATCATCTCGAACTAAAAAATGTACGATCGTGCCTTTTCGCTCTAGCAGTTTCTTCACGAGTCGTTTGCCAATAAACCCTGTGGCACCGGTCACAAAATACGACATAGCTCCTCCTTGTTGTTAATCTTTACGTTAATTTTTACGTTAATTTTTACGTTAATTTTTATCGGTAGACTTGAATAAGTGATAGATCATTCCATCAAGCTGAGAATGTTGCAAGTTAACCGCTAAATCAGGTAAATTCCCAATTTTAGACCTGCCGCTCTAGGCTTAAAGCAGTCCGGCGCCGCTATTTAGTGTGCAAGCTCTAGGCCTCCGACCTACATTTCGCTATCACTTTCAGAGTGCATTCAAACAAACATGTTTTCTTAAGGAGCAAAACCATGGTCAAGAAATTCAAACCTGCGGACGGTAAATTCGAAAAGCAGGCCGAGAAGCAAGCTGACAACAACATGCTGGCGAGCGCCATCAAGGAATCGGCTCAGCAAATTTGGCTGGCTGGCCTCGGCGCGTTCGCGAAGGCTCAAGCCGAAGGCGGCAAAGTATTTGAAACCCTGGTGACCGAAGGTATGAGTATTCAACGCAAAACCCGCTCCATGGCGGAAGAGAAATTAGGCGAAGTCACGGGTAAAGCCAGCAAAATGGCCGGCGAGTTTACGAAGCAGGCGAACGATTCTTGGGACAAACTAGAAAATGTATTCGAAGGCCGCGTCGAGCGCGCCCTCAGCCGTTTGGGTGTGCCGACCAATAAAGACATCCAAGCATTGATTGCTCGAGTTGACGCCCTCAATAGCAGCGTCAAGTCTTTGGGTGCCAAGCCAGCAGCGAGGGCAAAAGCGGCACCAGCCCGAGCAGCGACGGTTGTCAAAGCCGCCAAGAAGGCCACAGCGCCAGCCGCACGCAAGGCTCGTAAAGCGGCCGTCAAGTAAAGGCGAAGCGCTACGTCACGCTAACTCACTTGTGTTCTTAACAATCTTGACCTCGTGCCTCGTAAACGCTTAGAACTCAACCGGCCGAAAAAACCCGCCCAACCGAAGATCGGACTTGCCCTCGCCGGTGGCGGATTTTTAGGGGCTACCTATGAACTGGGCGCCTTAGCGGCGCTTTCCGAAGCGGTCGACGGCCTAGACCTTTGCAAGCTAGATAGCTATGTTGGGGTGAGTGCTGGTGGTTTTATCGCCGCCTGTTTGGCCAATGGCATCACCGTACACGAAATGGTGAGGATGTATGTTGAAGCGGACGACGGGCCGGACTCATTTAATCCCGCCCGTTTACTGCATCTCGACTGGCCGGAGTTCCGGCAAGCAATCACCAAACTTCCGAGCAATCTCGCGGCCGGTGCGCAAGGAGGTTTTAGAGGCCTTAAGAGTGGCACACGAACCGCTGTTTGGCGAGCCGTTGAGAAAGGTCTGCGAAGCCTTCCGATCGGGCTTTTAGACTCAAGTAACCTTGAGGAAAAACTTTGCCAGCTATTCGAGAAGAGAGGGCGCAGCAACGACTTTCGAAATCTCAAGACCACGCTTCGTATCGTCGCCACGGATGTTGAACTCGGCGAACCGGTTGAGTTTGGGTCAGCAGGACACGACTTGGTTGGCATTGCCAAAGCAGTGTCCGCTTCAAGTGCCGTACCGGGCCTGTTCAAGCCCGTCATCATTGATGGCAGATCTTATGTCGACGGTGCGCTCACTAAGACTTTGCATGCCTCGGTCGCTCTGAATCAGGGTGCCAAGCTCGTCTTATGCGTCAACCCTTTGGTACCTTACGGAGGTCACCGCAACGAGCATCGTGAGGACGGCAATTCCGTGACGGCTAGCCTGGGCACAGTGCTCCGCCAGACCATACGCACAGTGATTCGTTCACGGATGTCAGTCGGCCTCGAGAAATACAAGATAACGCATCCTGACGCAAAGATTGTCCTCCTTGAGCCTAGCCGCCTGGACGCGGATACGTTCTTCACCGATATTTTTAGCCTGTCGGGGCGCAGGCGTTTATGCGAACATGCCTACCTCAGTACCAGGGCCGATTTACTCAATCGTTATGAGGAGCTTGCGCCGAGCTTTGTGAAGGTGGGTCTGCGCCTGAATCGCGAAATTCTTCAGCAAGAGAACCTAAGCTTGGTCCGTGCAGATCGCAGCCAAGATCAGGCTTGGGTGTCTAAAGGTAAACTAGGACGGGCACAAAAAGAGCTCATCCTATCCCTAGATGATCTCCAACGACACTTGAGGTTACGCAAACTCATGGCCTAAAGCTCGGCCTCAAGAACCGGCAAGCTCGCTGGCCAATGGGAGCGAATCGGTGTCATTTGTTTTTGGAAGCCTTATGTACTTTAAAGGCTCGGGGTGTTGTAGACTCTCGCTCACCAAAGGTTTCCCGGAGCAGGCATGCAACGCAAGCCACCACGCCGTACACGCGAGCGTATTCTCGAGCTTTCACTACGTTTGTTTAATGATCTTGGCGAGCCCAATGTCACGACTAGCGCTATTGCTGACGAGATGAACATTAGTCCCGGCAATCTTTACTATCATTTTCGAAACAAAGAGGACATTGTTGACGGTCTCTTCGAGCAGTTCGAGCGTGACATCGACGACCTGCTCGATGCCCCCCTCAAAAGAGAAATCAACTTCGAAGATGCGTGGCTGTTTTTGCATTTGCTGTTCGAAGCCATTTGGAAACATCGCTTCATCTACCGCGACTTAAACGATTTGCTTTCCAAAAATCGTAAGCTGGAAGTTCACTTTAGAACCATCGTAGAGCGTAAAACCAAGGCGGCCCACGCGCTCTGTTCAGCCCTCGCCAAATCCGGTGAAATGGAAGCCAATCCAAAAGAGATTGAGGCGCTGTCCACCAATATGGTGGTGGTCACAACCTACTGGCTTTCATTCGAATACATCCGTAATGCCCGTCGCTTCAACGAGCAGGTTTACCAAAGTCAGGCAATGGCCCGCGGTGCATTTCAGGTACTTTCCTTGGTGGCCCCCTATCTCTCGGAGAACGGACGAGCCCTGTTCAATAAGCTCGCCCAGGAGTATTTAGTCGGGCAAACCTAATTCACCCTATTAATGAACAAACCCGATAGGTTTGCTGAACTTCACATCAGCCTTCACCCCATGCTCCTTCTCGAGTTGCTCAATAAACTGCACCGGATCGGGCTTCTCATCGAACAGAACGTACTGGCGCTTCACTGCTGCAAAGTCGCCCGGGGCCAACATCTCCATTTTGGCAATTCGGGCCTTTAAGGCATCGCTAAAGCCTTCGTCATCACCACACAAAGCTTCATTAATAAACATCTGTTGCCGTTGTTCAGCATTTAACGGTAAAAATTTCAGTTTGAAGGCGAAACGGCGTAGCGCCGCTTCATCGATGCGGTCGAACAAGTTGGTTGTACAAATAAAGATGCCATCAAAACGCTCCATGCCTTGCAGCATTTCATTGACTTCACTGATTTCGTAATTGCGCACCGCCATCTGTCGATTCTGCAAAAAGCTATCCGCTTCGTCCAAGAGTAGTACCGCTCCTTCACGTTTGGCGTCGGCAAACATCTGTGCCATTTGTTGCTCAGTTTCACCGACGTACTTGCTCATCAAATCACTAGCCCGTTTGATCATCAAAGGCTTTTCAATCGACTTGGCAATATGTTCGGCCAAAGCCGTTTTGCCAGTACCTGGCAGGCCGTAAAAGCACAGGCTGGCGCGCGGACGAGCCTTGAGCGAGGTAATGATTTTTTCAACAGAATGCTTGGTCTCCACATTGAGCAAGCCCAAGTCGTAGCTGGTGACATTCACTCGGAAGTCATCAGCGGCTTCCTTAGTACCCAAGGCCTTGTCACTGCGCTGCAGTTGTAGCTCGATTAGGGCTTCAATCGGCTCGTCAATTGCACGCCGTGTCAAGCGCGCAAAACGGGCCGCGGATTGGATTTGCGCTGGTGTCACCGTCTTGCGGGCAGCAATTTTTGTGACAAACTCTTCGCTTACGCCAAGATCTGCCAAGCACTTGCGGGCAATGTTTTCACGCACGCGCTGTGGTGGGTTCGCAAGCTCCATTGGATACTGAAAACGTCGCCGATAGGCCGGATCGATTTGACCAATTGAGTTAGAGATCCAAATCGTCGGGACAGGGTTTTGCTCAAGTGTCTGATTTACCCAAGCCTTACCGTTGACCGAGCCACGGGCTTCCTCGGACTGAAACAATCCAGCCAATTCAGTGCCAATGGGCGGAAATACATCTTCAACTTCGTCAAACAAGATAGCAGCTTTCGAGCGCCCTTTGAGGAAGGCCTGAGACACCTGTAGAGAACGGTAACGCTCCTTGCCGGACAAGCTATTGCCGTCCTTGTCGAGGCAATCGACTTCATAAAGTTCTAAGCCCGCCTTCTTGGCGAGTAACTTGGCAAACTCGGTCTTGCCAGTTCCGGGTGGACCGTAAAGAAGTACATTGATCCCTTTCTCGTGTCCCGCGGCGGCCGCTTCCATCAAGGCCACGACGTAACGCAAGTCATCGCCGACATGCGGAAAATCTTCCATTGAAAGATGAGTCTCGCCGGCCGGCCGGGTAAACGCGGCCATCATCGAGGACTCATTGCGATACTCAGCGGTTAAGACGCCGAGTAGTTTGTCAGAGACTCGCATCAGGTCGCCCAGGTCGGTGATGGAATGCTCAGCGATAGGCGTTTCGATCAGACCAAGGATTTCTAGGCGCCCACCAGACTTGAGCGCAGCGCCCACTTCGGAAGGATTGAGATTTAGGATTTGCGCGAGCATTCCGTAAGCTTCCTGAGCGCTGGAGGCCTTGCAATCAACTAGCACCGGACGCAGGTCGCGTTGATGCTTGCACTGTGCTGCATGCATCAAAAGAGAACGCTCGCAGTCCGAAAGGCCGAGCACCGCGCTTAACATGTCAATATTTTCGACAAGTCTGATGCGCGATTTGGCCAGACGAGTGTCGAGGCTTTGGATCGTGCTTTGGAAGACTTGCAGCATTTCCTTGGCGTAAAGTTTGACGAACTCATCCAAGTAGTAATAGAAAGAGCTGTCGTCATACAGGCCATTCCAAGAACCATGGCGGAGCATGAAATCTTCAGCCACCAGCTTTGACGAGTCAGCCCAAGCGGGCGCTTCGGCGCAGCGCTTTGTGACAAAGTCCTTTAATTTCAAAAATATCGGCTCAGGCCAGCATAAATAACGCCCTGTTAAGGTAATAACGTTATTAATGTCACGACGCAAATTGAATTTCGGGCCTAGGGCAACCACCGTACGCAATGCAAAACGGGTGCACGCTAAATCCAGGGGACCAGCGAACTCAATGGCGCCCGAGATGAACAGTTTTTCGCCCGCTGGCCCAAAGGCTATCTGGCTGGAACTGGGTGACTTAACCGAATCAATCTTCATTTGACGCTCCGTGGAGTTCGGATGGAGACCATAAAACACGGCCTGACATCGCTTAAAACGTACCTTAACCTGATGGGATGACAGGATGCAAGAAGCGGGCCAACAATAGTTTCATTTGCAACGAACACTGTATACAGAGTTCAAAATTCGCTTTATAATCACCAAAAATACGTTTCTTGTCTCGCATTGAGTTCTCTCTGTCCACATGCCTTTAGACGCGCAATTTTCGTAAAACTAACCATTCTTGTAATGACAGCTCTCAGCCAAATTTCCGTTCAACCTGATTTGCTGGAAAGGATCCACGCCGCCTTGGTCGAGGCGATTTGCACCGGCGAGCTAACGCCTGGCGAGCGCATTACCCAAGAGCAATTGGCTGAGCGTCTCGGGGTGTCGAGGCAGCCAGTGATTCAGGCTTTACTACTCCTCAAGAACCAAGGTTTGATCGTCGACACCGACAATCGACGCGGCATGTTGATCGCCCCCCTTAATGCTGAATTTGTAGGCCACCTGTATAAATTGCGAGCATCGCTCGATAGCCTTGCCGCCAAGCTCGCCTCCGGAAATCGCCATCCTGACTTGAAAAGCGAAGGTAACCTGCTCATTGAGCGCGGCAAAAAATCCGCGGCCAGTGGCAGTTTGAGCGATGTCGTCCAAGCCGATCTCGCCTTTCACGACTTTATTTATCGCGCCAGTGGTAACCCGCTATTGATCGAATCGGCGAAACTACATTGGCACCACACGCGACGCGCCATGTCCTGGTATCTCAAGCAAGCCTCGGCCATGCGACCGGTTTGGGTGGAACATCAACAAATTCTTAATGCCGTGATTGCCGGCGATGGACGAGCTGCTGAACGTCTATCACGCCGTCATGCCGAAGATTCAATTAATGTTTTGTTCTCCAGCTTTCTGGCTGCGGAACAAGTGGCCTAATTTCTGAAGGAGATCGTATGAAACTCACCCCAGCTCAACTCGCACAATTCGACCGCGAAGGTTACTTGTTTTTTCCCTCGATGTTTTCTGAGGTTGAAATGCAAGTCCTGCTCAAAGAAGTTCCCAACATTTACTCAGAATTTCGTCCAGAAATTGTTAGGGAGCTTGACGGCAAAACGCCACGCACTAGTTTCGCCGCACATACCTACAACGAAGCCTTCGCCAAGCTCGGACGTCACCCGAGATTGGTCGAACCTGTAGAGCAGTTGCTTGACGAAGAGGTCTACATGCATCAGTTCAAGATCAATGGCAAGCAAGCTTTTGATGGCGACGTCTGGCAATGGCACCAGGACTATGGCACCTGGCAGCGCGATGACGGCATGCCTGAGGCACGCGCCATGAACATTGCCGTGTTCTTAGATGACGTGAACGAATTCAATGGGCCGCTTTACTTCATCCCTAATTCACATCGAGAAGGCGTCGTCGCCGCAGGCCACGATTTGAAGACCACGAGCTATCCGCTTTGGACCTTGGATCATGGCAAAGTCAAAGAGCTTGTCGACAAGGGAGGCATCGTGGCCCCAAAAGGACTGAAAGGTTCAATGATCATGTTCCATGGCTGCCTTGTACACGGCTCACCGTCCAATATGAGTCCCTGGAACCGCGTCATTGTGTATCTAACTTTGTGCGCAAAATCGAACCATATCGTTCAATACAAGCGCCCGCCCTATATCGCACATCGCAACTTCACACCGATTCAAAAGCTCTCCGACAATTGCCTGTTGGACAGCTCGACCAAAGGCCTGCCTTGGCCGGGCCATGAGACCGATGAGGAAGCGATGCGCTCGGAAGCCGCGCCCAAGGTATGGACCGCAGAAGTGGCTAAAGAACAAGACGCCAAGATGCCGATGTCCGCATCACTTTGAGAAACTATATTAAAAGCGCCTTCAGACGGTCATTGAAGTTTGAAATCAATTTGATTCAAACGCCTCTCTAAAAAGTAAATTTGCATGAATCTATTTTCTCTTCTTCAAAAACGCGCCGCCGATGGCAATCCTTTGCGCATTGGCCTGATTGGTGCAGGCAAGTTCGGCTCAATGTACCTTTCGCAAGTGCGCCGCACAGTGGGCATGCATTTGGTCGGGGTGGCGGATTTGTCACCATCTCGTGCTAAGGCTGCGCTTAAGAACGTGGGTTGGTCCGTCGCCCAAATGTCGGCCCGAAGCTTCACTGACGCCGCCAAAAAAGGCACAACCTTTGTGACCGACGACAGCGCCAAGATGATTGCAAGCTCGGAGATTGACATCATTATCGATGCGACCGGCAACCCAGCAGTTGGCATCCAAAATGTGCTCACTTGCTGTGAATGGGGCAAGCACATCATTATGGTGAATGTCGAGGCGGATGCGCTCGCCGGACCTCTACTCGCGCAACGCGCTCGCGAGGCCGGCATCGTGTACTCATTAGCCTATGGTGACCAACCTGCACTCATTTGTGAAATGGTGGACTGGGCCCGTGCGGCGGGCTTTGAGGTGATCGCAGCCGGTAAGGGCACAAAGTACTTGCCCACCTATCATCAATCCACCCCAGACACCGTCTGGCAGCACTACGGCCTCACTGCCGAGCAAGCCATGATCGGCGGTATGAATGCACAGATGTTCAACTCTTTTCTCGACGGCACGAAGTCAGCGATTGAAATGGCTGCCGTCGCCAACGCGACCGGCCTGAAGCCTGCCAAGCAAGGCCTAAAATTTCCGGCTGTGGGCGTTGATGATCTCGCGCACGTTCTTCGTCCGAAAGAAGATGGCGGTATTTTGGAACATCGCGGACAGGTCGAAGTGATTTCCAATTTAGAAAGAGATCAGCGCCCGGTGTTTCGAGATTTGCGCTGGGGCGTTTATGTCACCTTTGCTGGTGACAGTGACTATGTGCGACGCTGCTTCAAGGAGTATGGCTTGGTCACCGATAGCACGGGCAATTACACCGCCATGTATAAACCCTATCACCTGATCGGTTTAGAGCTCGGCATCACTGTCGCCTCAGTAGGTGTGCGCGGTGAAGCCACTGGGCAAGCGCAGTCCTGGCATGGCGATGTTGTGGCCACCAGCAAGCGCGACCTCAAGGCCGGAGAAGTTCTTGACGGAGAAGGCGGTTTCACCGTGTACGGCAAACTCATGCCCGCAGCCGATTCCGTCAAAATGGGTGGTCTACCTCTAGGATTGGCGCATGGCGTCAAGCTCAAACGGGGCATCAAAGCCGGCCAAGCTGTGAAATGGGATGACGTCGGGTTCGATGCGAACAACGCAGCCATTAAATTCCGACGCGAAATGGAAGCGCTGTACTTGCCGAAGAAGCGCTAATGTTGATGGGTCTTGGCTAACGACTCGATCGCGTTAGCCAAGACCGTTTTCCTGAGGATGGTCTATTCTCCAGGCCAAGCGGCTATGACGAACCGTTGGATGGCTTGCAGCCCATTGCAGGTCATCCCACTCGCCAAAGATATTCAATGAACTCTTGGCGCGAGTCACCGCAGTGTAGAGCAACTCTCGAGTGGCTAGGCGATGTTCGGCAGGCGCAGCCACGAAGTCGACGTGATCAAATTCTGATCCTTGCGACTGATGTACGCTCATGCAATATCCATCCTGAAAATGGGGCAGAGCCGCAGCAGGTATGGCGAGCACCGCACCGCGACGCTCAAAGACCAACAACACTCTCGAAAGCCCACTCCGACCAGGATCTGATGCGAAGCTGAGGTCAGTGTCCATAACACAGACACCAATATCGCCATTCAACAGGCCAGAGTCCACATCGTTCCGGGTGATGATAATTAAACGACCTTCAAACCAGCTTTGTTGACTTAACCTCTGTATCGTCTTGAGCTTGGCCAGAACCGCCTCTGAGATACGATCCGCACCAGCCATACCACTCCTACGAGCGCTCAAGAGTCGATATTGTGATGCAGCCTTAAGGTAAGCCAAAGCTCGCTCTGTGGAACATGCATCAGCGGGTAGCTGATCTTGAACATGAAGCAAAATGGCAGCATACCTCTTGGCGGCAGCTTCAATCAACGTGGCGAGAACCGGCTTAGTGAGCGCCAGTTCGTCCACAAAAAGCGAGGGATCAACTTCTCCTCGCAATACTCCGTCGGCCAATTCCGATAAATGACGACGATTGGTTTGGCGAAAATTTCGGTTGAGTCGCACTCTTGAAGCCTTCAAGCTTGGCCATTCAGCCGCACATAGTTGCGCAAACACGCTGCCCGTTTCTACCGAATGTAGTTGGTTAGGATCGCCGACCAGAACCAAGCTGCAGTCCTTATTCAAACGCGCGAAGACTTGATCACAAAGCTCTAAGGACAACATTGAAGCTTCGTCGACCACCAGAAGTCCAGGGCCTTGCCATTGGGCCTGAGGATGATCCTCATCGCGAAAGAAAATTCTCGTCGCGGGGAGCCGGGACAGTAGGCGTTGAATCGTGAATGCTTCCGTCGGAAGGTAAGTCGAATCCGGGGCGAGCTTTGATAGGAGATCTGGCTCGGCATCAAGGGTCGTGCTTTCCTCAGCCATGAGCGCTTGAAGGCTTTGCATTAAGCGGGCACCCGCCTTGGCGGTCGGTGCGGCCACCCATATTGGCTTTTTATGTAGCCGCGCATAAGAGGTTAAAAGACTTGCAATCGTGCGTGTCTTGCCGGTGCCTGGGCCACCGTAAATAATCGTGAGCTCGCCTACGAGCGCCGCTTGCAAAGCATGAATCTGCTCTGGGGCGAGCCCCGCCAATTCCTGGTCATTTTCAGCAAGCTTGGTTAAAGACCCAGCCTCTTCCTCTAAACCCAGAGAGGCCTGAGTTGCTGTGGCCACAGCCAAGTCCGCAAGCCTAAGATGTACCGCTTGAGCCAGCCTTTTTTCCGCATGCCAGTATCGATTTAAATACAAGGCCTGGTGATCAAGCATTAACGGCTTGTCTTCGCCAACAAGTAGTTTGGCCGGACTGTACAGCAACAGCGATTGTTCATCAGAAGACAATTCAATGCAAGCGTTGCCATCTGCACTGTTTTGCCAAAGCCGCTCAAAAATGGCGGACAAGCGCTGGTCGTTACCTTCGAGATCCCCATTAGACTGGTGTAACGAAGGCATTGCCGAAAGGAGCATTTGCGCGAAAGCCTGGGCAGTAAGGGAGCTCGGCATCGCAGGTTCAGCTCATTCCAAACAGGGGCTGGGTCAAGTTGGTACCACCCATCAAGTCATCTAGTTCGCGCAACAATTGCGGCACTACCTGAGCACTATAAATGCCATGCTCAGTACTCTGCCCGTTCTCCCTGAGGCTGCCACCCATGCCTCGAATAAAGGCATAAATCACGCCGCCAATTTTTTGAAGTGGATCTTGCCCAGGTAGTTTCAGTCTTAGCCAGCGCAACAAGGCTACGGAGTAAAGGCACCACTGAACAGCATAATCATGCTCCGCAATAGCCTGCTCAAGCGCCGAGCGTCGGTAGTCAGATAATTTGTCGCCGAGAAAATTGCTCTTCCAATCCAAGATGAAGTACTTGCCCTGATGTTCAAACACCATGTCGATAAAGCCATTCAAAAAACCATTTAGTTTTGCAGAATGGCGCACGCCAGGCGGATTTGCAAAAAGATCGGGGCTGACCAAGGCCTTCGAGCCTTCCGAAAGCGGAAAATAGCGATCAATTGAAGCCAGAATCTGCGACCAAGAAACTTGAGAAATTTCCAGCGTGAAGCCCAGTTCCATCTTGCGATGCTTAGAGTCTAAAGAGTTCAAAACAGCACCGCCTAAGACCCCAATCGGTGTAGACAAAACTTCATCCAACCAAAGATTGAGTTGATCCAGCGAGTCCAGCACTTCAGGCATTCCCGCACCCATCAATGGCGAGCGCAGTTGCTCGAGCGACAAGCTTTGTGTAAAGGGATGTTTCTCGAAGAGACTGTGTAGTACCACACCTGCCTTGGCTCCTTTGGGGAAGCGAAAGCGCATGCTCTGGTTGGACGCAGGTTCGAAAAGGTCAAGATCGTCGTTAGTGACCTGTTGCACCCTACCTAGCTCAGCAACCTGGTTGGCCCCCTGTTCATAATCGGCGGTCGGTAGGAGCCTGTCCGATTCCAATCGCGAACCCTCCAAATGTGTAGCAACCTCAGTATGTCGAGTGAGGGCCGAATAACTATGCCAGCGCCAATCGGCAGCCACATCCGTATTTGGAGCGAGCAAGTCCCAGTTCTCTACCACTCCGGATTTCTTTATCGACCCGCTCGGCTTCCCGCCCTCTGAATACGCGTCGCCCCAACGCGAGATTCGAACTGGGAAACCGTCCAACCGTAGGTACTCAAGTGGTGAGCCAGAGTCGGCCACATCCGGTGCAAACAAAAACAACTGACGTCGGGCGCGAGTCACCGCGACATAGAAAAGTCGAAGACTTTCGGAGAGTCTTTCGCTCTCAAGAATGCAGCGACTTTCTTCGGTTTTCATCGTATCGACCACACTACGCCAGGATCCCTCCAAATAACGATGATGGCGCGCGGTCCCCAAAGACCGAGCCGCACCTTTTTCCTTTATCCAAGCAAAAGGTATCAGTACGGTATCGAACTCTAAACCCTTGCTATGGTGAATCGTCATCAACTTGACGGCATTAGGATCGTTCAGCCGCCAAGGTGCAGAGGAATCCTGTTTGGACGAGTCCATATATTTCGCCTCGAGCCAGAGGGTGACCTCGCGCGGCGTAGAACTTGTAAGAAACTCACCACCAACCAACTCGATCAATTGTTGATAACCAGTATATGCTTGCAAGCTTAAATGCGGCCGCAGGAGCAAGAGCGCAAGTGCTGCTTGGGGACCCATCCTCTGCCAGACCTGGCCTGCCTCAAGTAATTTCACCTGCAAACTCTGGGCACTCTCTTCATCAGCGAAGGCTTCCGTCAAGAGCGCTTTACTAAGAGAGGATACTGAGGCGCTATGCTCTATCGATTGAAGGACCAAAAGCACTTCTTGAGCCCAACGTCCTTTCCAGATATTTTCGGCACTCACTCTTGCGCAGCCGACGCCACGTTGCTCCAAGGCGGCCTCGACCAGAACAGCTTCGGAATGAGAATAAACCAGCACGGCAATATCACCAAGGTGACCTTCGCTCTCCTCCATCAGTAGGACGATCCTTTCAACACAGGCCTGAACCGCGAGTCTCTTTTTCTCGGGCATCGAGAGTGCTTCACCCCTGAAGCGGATAAGCTCGAACCAACTTCCTACTTGAGACCATTCCTCGTCGACATTGACCAGGGCCGGTAAGAACTGGATGTCCTTTTGATTGAAGGCCTGCTTGGCAAGGCGCTTTTCATTGAAAATTGAATTAATCGCTTCGATCACTACTGGCGAAGAACGTCGATTCACGCTTAGCTGATGCTTCTCGACCACCCGCTCACCAGCGCGTAAATAGGTGTAAACATCGGCACCGCGAAATGAATAAATCGACTGCTTCGGATCTCCGACCATGATCAAACCTCCCTTGGTCGAGAACGCTCGCTCAAGGGGCAAGTAGATTTTCTCGAAGATTGCCCACTGCAAAGGGTCAGTGTCTTGACTCTCATCGATCATGGCCAGCGGATAGCGCTCTCTCAAAAGCGCCGCAGCCTGTGGGCTTCGAGAAACCAGAAGGTAGACCTCCTGCAATAAACCATCAAATCCCAGCTCAGCGCGCCCCTTGCGATGCAGATGCAGGCTAGCCAAAATACGAGGACTGAGATACTGAGCGAGCAGTGCGTTGGCGGCGCAAAGCACGGGTAACACCTTAAGCAAACGATCACACTGATCTAAAACTTCTGCGAACGGATAGTCTCCGGCTTCCACAAACTCCTCGATCGCAGAGCGCGCGAAGCGGCCGACAAGTTTCACCCCGGCTTCCCCGTAAAGCGCATCCACTTGGGAAACCGCAAGGAGATCCTGAATCCACTTCTGGCCGCGCTTTTCTTGATAAGTACTACCCATTTTTACACCGCTGCGTGCCTGTTTTCGAGCCGGTCCACACAGCCATGCCAAGAGGTCCTCGCCACTTTGCCTTAGGGCGGCTTGAACTGAGCTTAAGGCAGCAACTTGCTCGCGCAGTGTCGCGTCAAAGAAATCGATCAGGGTCTGCTCGTCGCTTGCTGCACTGCTAGCTTCACTGCCTAGTTCGACAGTCGCGTCTTGCGCATTCTCGTGCAAAGAAAAGTGAATTCCCAGAACTCTTGCCTCGGGTAGGATCACGACATCGGGATCGCTAAGAGCATGCTTTAAAACACCTCGAATGACTTTCAAAGAGAGCCCGGCGTTGAACAAAGCCCGCCAGAGCCGATCATCAAGTTTGAAGCCGCGCGCCAGTACCTTGTCGCGCCACCACTGCGCGATAACCGTATTCAAGTCGAGATCATTGCCCTCTTTGAGCATTAACTTCGCGGGCAGATCCAACGCAAAGCTGTTTTCGGCCAGTACAGACTGGCAAAAGCCATGAATGGTCTGGACCCTCAAGGTGTCAATCTGAGCTAATGCTAAGCGTAGGCGCTCGCGCTCAGCCCGCTTCTCTGAGACTAAAGGCGAGGTATCCACTTCGACTTGCTGAGTCGTTGAATCCAATGCTTCCTGTAAGAAGAGTCGGATTCGTTCGGCCAGTTCGCTTGTGGCCGCTTTGGTAAAGGTCACCACCAAGATCTCACCGAGTTGACAACGCCCTTCTCGAATCGCTCTTACAACAAGACTAGCCAATGTCCAGGTCTTGCCCGTTCCGGCATCGGCCTCAATCAAATGAAAACCGCTCAGGATGTTCTGAGCATTGACGGGATGAATCGAAGCCTCAGCCAATTGCCGGCTCCATACGCAACTGAATACTTGCGAGGAGCTTCGTGGCGCGATCTCGCAGTGCCTGAGGGTCGGCCCGCGCCTCCTTCCAGAGTAGCTCCGCGCTCGGAGTTAAAACGTAACTGGCATCGTCATCGGTGTTCTCGTCGAGCGCATCACCCTGCCCTTGAAAGTCGGTATAAGCCAGAGCGCTTTCTTCCGTTTCCCGCACCTGACCGAGCTTTGCGATACGCGGCCTTTTGGGCAGCAACGCTTCGCTGAGCCAAGCCTGAGGATCGAACAGCCGAGGCTCACGAAGACTGTGTTGAAAAAACTCAAGCCAATCGCCTAAAGCCTGACTCGCCTCGGCACGGTCACTAAATGGACTTAGTAGGGTTTCGCCCGCCTTACCGAGGCAAACAATACTTGTTTCACAAGGTTCGATAACTGCATTGACCAGGCAGTGAGACAGGTAGGCGCGCACAAGGAGATTGAGGGTCAGAGAACCTCTCCCAAATACGACCTGCCGCTTGCCACCTTCTTGCTCCTCGCCCAATATCAGTTGATCTTGAATTTCATAGTCGGCAATTCGAAGTCGCACCGCACAGGTCTCAAACCCCTGACCTTTGGCCGCACTGGATTTTTGAAACTTATTATTCAGGCTTGAAGCCGTTGCCAGTGTGCTCGCGGCCATATTGATCGCCACTGGGCCATCTGCAAAAAGGGGATGATTTGACAATGAATCGATTGTGATGGGCTCACGTAATATGCCCGTAATAGTATTGACCGCAATCTCTATGGCTAACCAAGCTTGCGAGCCGGCTTCAGCGTCACCCAGCACCCCCTCATCCAGTGGTTCATGTTCGGAGAGTGCTTGGTTTTGGGCCAAAGTAACGGACCAGGCGCGCAGCAAAGCCTTCGAAGGATCTAGCAAAGCATCCACCAAATCACGCAGCTTGAGCAACTTGACCGTGACCACACCTGAAGATTGCAGGCTCGTCGCTTCAATGTTCGCGTCTAGGTTTGCCACCTGCTCCCTGGCCTTGCGGTCGGCATAGCGCTGCACCAAGGTCTCGGAAGCTTTTGAGCCCAGCCGGAAGGCTCGCCTTTGGCTTCCCGGGACCGCCATCAAATGCTGCACCGGTTTTATCTGCAAGGTGTTCATGAGTTCAGCCACTTGCGAAGAGGGGCCAAGCGTCGTCCCCGTGCCGGGATCAAGCCCTTGGTAGAACACCAAGAAGTCCTTACGAGCGGACAAGAGCGCGTCCAAAAGCGCTGCACGATCTTGGTAATAGCCCGACAGGTCGCCGCTTCGTATCCAGGCCTGGGTCAAATCAAGCTCATCCTTCAATCCAAGTCGCGGCCAAACATTGTGATTCATCCCCAGAACGGCAATCACTGGTGTCGGCGGTATGAGACCGGCACCAAGTTGCACAAAGTTTAATGCACCCCCCAATTGCCCCTGTGACGGACTACCTTCCAGCGCCTCAATCAAGCATTGTCGAAAAACAGCCGCGTCGATTTGAACGCTTCCTTCCGAGAGCGGGGAGTTTTGGGCCACTCGCCCAAAGACCGTCCGAAATTCAAGCAAGTCGTCTCTGAGGGTGGGCAATGTCACAGCACTTTGCAACGGTTCAATCCACTGCAAAAGCCAAGCGTCCAACTTAGCGATCCAATCTGAAATCACGCCCTGCCCTACACAGAGTTTTGCTACGCTATCGATAAGGATTAAGACAAGCTCGAAACGGCCAAGCGTCTGAACACTTAACTTGGCAAATGCGCGGCGACCCAACACCTCCTGACCGAGAACATCCGGCTTCAGAGGCAAGTCCATCGCCGCCCCTAAGAGCAAGCGCTCGTAGCTGGCTCTGAATCCCTGCTTCACACTGAGGTTAGAAACGAAACCAACCTCAGCGAGCGCCGACAAAAAGCTTTGCGCTTCTTCTGCCTCCAGTCGAGTCATGGCCAAATAGAGCGATTGGCTCAGCCAATGCGATAGTTGCTCAAGACTAAGTTGCGCTGGATTCACATTGAGACAATTCAGAACCAACTCAGCCAAGGCACTGGATTGCCTAGGACTTCTTGCGATTCTGTAAGCAAACTGTCCAGCCTCGTGACTGGCACCGAAAACCTGATGAATCGCGGGCCGCGCGCTTTCCAGATCAGCACACAGCACCATACATTCACTGAGCTTGAGTTCTGGATCCCTTTCCCGGCATCGAACCAAGCATTCACGCAACACTAAAAGCTGGTGGCTGATAGTCTGACAAGCATGCACTTGAATTGCGCCGCGCGCCTGCGAGTATGTCCGCAGCACTTCGGGGGTGGCCGGAAAAGCCGTCCGACTAGTGATAGCTTGTTGCAAGTTGTGCAAAATATTTGGTTGGCGATCGGCCGGTGAGATATTGATTTCGCCCAGGTTCACGCGCAGCTCAGGACTGCTCTCAAGCTCACGTAGAGTGCCTAAATAGTCCCTTTGAGCTTTACCCCAAAGCCCGAGCAAGGCGGGACCTTGTTCGTTAAGCCAAGGCGACTCAGGCAAAAAGGATTCCGGTGAGCGTCGTGCAAGCTCCGGTAAATCGTCCCAAAAACTTGCGCATGGATTCATCACCAACCATCGAATATCGAGATGTTCACCTAAGCGCGCGTATAGACGCATTTGATGCATGGTGAGTCCAGGCATTCCCATAAGCGTAATTCGAGCAATGCCAAGTGAGGCTACGGTCTGCGCTACTTTGTCAATCTCTCGTTCGAACCGAACGAAGGGATGTTCGCTGGCGAGCTGGCCTTGTCGCTTAAGTATTTCTCGCCACAACCAGGCTTGCCAGGGTTCATGGATCTCGAAGCGTTCTGGATGAATTAAACCAGGAACTTGGCCGGTGCTAGGTCCCGGTCGCCTGCTACCCAAGACGCGTTCAGAGTTCTGCCAGGCTTGAAGCCAGTCGGAACGATTCACCACATAACCTTCGAAGGCTTGGGCCAAACGATCGGCTAATTCGAATCGAGGCGCCAGCGTATCCCCGAGTTGCCTGACCCGTAGGGCAAGAGTCGGTGGGAGACACTCAACATCTTGCAGGATTTGAAACAGCGTCCATCGCAAACGTTCGGCCTGAAACGGTGCCTGACCTTGAACCTCTGCGAAGCTTGCGGACGTTAGAGACCATAGAAATCGGCCGGGCAAATCGAATTCAAGACCGGCCGCAACTCCGAAGCGTTGCGCCAGCGAGGTCTCCAAGACTGGAGCGTAGGACAGCTTCGGAACCAGTACTACATCGCGCTGGGCGAGCTCAAAACTTTGCGTTGATCCGATTCTCAGCGCAAAGGCGTCGAACCAATCCTCAAGCTGAGAAAAGAGAATGACTTGAAGACCCAAATCCTTATCGCCCGAAGATCGCTGCGGCAATCGTTAGAAAACCTAGCCCCATGTTCGCCATCACCGCCATTCGGATTTTTTCCATGAGGGGTCCAAGCTCACCTGGTTTGGCTTGTTCAAAGGCCTGTTTGGCCTGAGCGAACAAGGCGAAACGAATATAGAAGAAGACCAAGGTCATCACGACCGCCAAGGTAATCATGACGTGCCAGCCGATAGGCCAGGGCCTAAGACCATTGCTAACGGCGGTGTAGAGCATCGCCAAGCCACTGCCCCAGATCAAAACCAGGGATACGGTGACCATTTTAAAGAACTTACCTTGCACCGCTACCATCAACTTGGGTCGTTGTGGTCCATCGATTGCCTCAAGCGAGGGACGCAGACAATGCAGCATAAAAAACATGCCGCCAATCCATATGACCACGCCCACCAAGTGTAAAAATATCCAGAGTTTGTGCATGAGAGTTCAGTTTCCAGTGATTGAAGTTTTAGTGGGCATTCGTCGCTAGGCATTAAGTGGCAGGAAAAATGCGCTCGGCAACCGCTTTTGGAGTCCATTGCCCGGTCACAAGCACCTCTTTGGGCATCATCATGACAGTGAGCAACAGCCTTTCAAACTCGGGGGCGAAGCCGTCGATTATTTTTTGCGGATGCGGGCATAGCACGGTGTCTGTTATTAGACCAAACTGTACGCCACCGGCATAAGAGAGTATCGAAACCCCGACACCAATGTCACCCGACTGAGGCACCCAGACCATCACTCTTTTTAATGTTTCACCGGCCATTTTGATGGGAACGGCGGGGCCAGGCACATTGGTCATCACGGCGCTGGATTTGTTGCTGAAGAGTGCTAACACCTGATCCTGGACCATCTTGGGCAGCGAGCCCACCACGCCGAGAATGGCGAAGGCGAGGAGAGCTTGATAACCACTCTTCAACTCGACCATTCTCCTTTTGATCTCTAACAAGCGCTCCAACGGGTTCTCTATCCCCACTGGCAGCACTAAGGGCACCAGGCCAAATTTGTTGCCGAGTTGCAAAGCATCTTGCAAGGGCCGTAAATTAACCGGCACCATGGCGCGAATTTCCAAGCCGTCCACCTGTTCGCCCCGCCCACTCAGGTAGTGTCGAATGGCTCCAGAGACGCAACTTAGTAATACATCATTGATTGAGCAGCCCAGCACTTTGCCGACCAGTTTAACTTCCTCGATCGGTAGCGGCTCATTCCAGGCTACCGCCTTTTTATGACCAGGTTTACCTTTCAAACTGGTCGGAGAGTCGTTTGGCATCATGGCTAAGGAAGCAATGTCCTTGATCACTTGCGAACCTATCCCCGCATATTCTACAAGGAGGTCTGGCGTGGTGATCGTCTGCATAGAGCGCGACAGTGCTTGCTCGGTGACTTCAATAGCTTTCACCGTACCCTTGGTTAAGGGTTTTAAATAGGGCACCCATGGATTGGACTCAATACCGGCCGACGCTTCCACCTTCTCGCTTTCTCTGACACCAGCGGCCGCAGCGCTCATTCCATCCGCCTGATCGGTGAGCGACAACATCACGGCGACCAGGGCAATGCCATCACCGATACAGTGATGGACTCGCGACACTAGTGCCGTCGAACCCTTATAGTTTTGCACCAGTATCATTTGCCAGAGTGGCCGATCCTTGTTTAATGCGTGCATCGCCAATTCGCCCACATAGGCCTGCAGCTCACCATCACCCACCTGGCCATGAGTACCGCCTGGCAAGGTGACCTCAAAACAGTGATAGTCCATGTCGAAGACCTGATCCGTGACCCAATAAGCGGCATTACCCTCGGATTCGACTTTTTGTCGAAAGCGCCGATGCAGCATGAGGCGCTCCTGAAGAAGCTTGTGCATACGCGGGAGCGTCACTCGCTTTTCAAACACGTTCACGCCCACAATCATCATTAAATTGCTATCGCCGTCCATGCGCAGCCAAGCATGGTCAACATTAGACATTTTTTCACGAGACATGCTTCCCCCTCTATGCATGGTTTCGGCCGTATTGGCTTAGCCAAATTCGGGCTCTAAGACGGCCTGATCAATTCATCCATATAATACCGAGGAAACCGCGCTAAACGTGCCAGGCTAGGCAAGTTCACGGCAAAATAGAGCAGGAGTTTGTTTTGCTCGCAGATATCCCGACCAGGAGGTAGGCAATGGCTGATTTAGGCTCGCAATTTGAACAGGCTGTGGCAGATTCAAAAAATCTTCCCGAGCGGCCAGATAATGCAACCTTGCTCAAAATGTACGCATTGTTCAAGCAAGGAAGCAGCGGTGACGCAGAGGGCAAACGTCCCGGCTTTACCGATATGGTGGGCCGCGCCAAGTGGGACGCTTGGAATGAGATCAAGGGTACTAGCCAAGACGAAGCAAAGAATCAATATATTGCATTGATTGAGACTCTGAAGGACTAGTGAGCTAAGTCTCCGCACTGACTGTGCGTTGAGGGCTGCGTTCGAACGAGTGTTGATCGAAATACGGCTAAGTGAAATACTTATCGAAATTCTCGTTGATTTGCTCTTCAATTTTGATTTTGAAGACCGACAGCAAGAAGCCCAACTTGGCATCCATGACCACAAGTTCTTTGGTGACGACCAATTGACCGTTGACGCCGCTGCGCTCGAAATTGAGCGTATTGCCATCCCATTCGCTCTCCATGTCGAAGGACTCCGCCAGTTGGTCGGCTACTTTCTGAGCGGCTTCTTTGGCTTTTTTAAGTCCGAGTTTATGTTTACGCTGTAACGAAAGATCAGCCATTTTTTACTCCGGTAAAGATCGTGTACTGACAAGCAAGGTGTTGCACTTGCACGGGTAAGTCCCCCGCAACAGGCTTACCCACTTTAGGTGTGGGCTGCCAGCCCCAAAGCGCTAACATGACGAAGAACCCGACGACGTAGGCCAGAACGACATGCCAGCCACCGCGCAGCCATGCGCCAGCAGACTTGGCCCCCTCAAACATACCCGCCACAGCGACCCCGGCCGACGAGCCAAACCACAGCATTGATCCTCCAAAACCGACCGAGTAAGCCAGCATACCCCAGTCAAAACCGCCTTGATTGATGGCCAGCGCCGTGAGCGGAATATTATCGAAAACAGCCGATACAAAGCCCAAAGCGAAGGCCGACTGCCATGAGGCGGGCGGGAGCTTGTCAACTGGCATCATGCTGGCTGCAAAAACCAGTGACAGGAGGAAGAGCGCGCCCTTGGCCGCGCCGGGAACAAGCGACCAATTGGGCGCGCGTAGAGGGGTCGCCACCAAGATCGCGGCCCAAACCGCTAGCCCAAGCCAAGGGAATTTTGCGGCAAGAGGCCCCATGCTTTGATTGGCGTAGACGTTCATGACGATGGCCGCGATCAAAATGAACCCGACGATGCCAAGACGGGTCCACTCAACAAGGTGACCGCGCCGTTCGTTCTTAAGAATCGGCTGATGTTTATGCTGTTGCAGCGAAGCCGGAATACCGCACACCACAAGGGCGACAACCGCTGCAATATAAGCTGGGAAGACGGCCATCGGGCTGATGCCCGCCAGCCACATCATGGTGGTGGTTGTGTCTCCGACCACTGATCCCGATCCGCCAGCATTGGAGGCGGCCACAATGGCAGCGACGTAGCCAATATGTACCTTATGGCGAAATACAGTCTGCGCGATGGTCGCACCGATCAGGGCGGCTGCGATGTTGTCCAGGAACGAGGACAAAACAAACACCAAAACTAAAAGAACAAACCCACCCTTCCAGTCGTCGGGCAAGAATTTCGGCAATACGTCAGGGACCTGACTCTTCTCGAAATGATCGGACAGGAGGGCAAACCCGACCAGCAAGCCCAAGAGGTTGGCTAGGGTGACCCACTCATGCACAAAATGGGCAAACAAACCTGTAAACCCAGGCCCCTCACTGAAGCCTGCGAAACCAAGCTTATAAAGTGTGATTGCGAGCATGCCCCCTACTGCAATGTAGAGCGTTTGATGATGAAATAACGCGACCCCCAATAAAGTCATACCAAACAAAATAAATTCTAAAGGAACACCTAGAAACATGGACTCAGCTTTTAATTTCAAACACTTGGCGTAAATAACGCAGATAGTTCTCGTCGTCACACATATTTTTGGAGGGAGTGTCCGACAACTTAGCAACGGGTTGGCCGTTGCAACGAATCATTTTGATGACAATTTGCAATGGCGTGTAGCCGAGATCATTGGTGAGATTGGTACCAATTCCAAAGGCGAGACGAGTGCGCTCATGGAAACGAGTGTAAAGCTCAATTGCCACAGGGAAGGTAAGTCCATCCGAAAAAATTAAGGTCTTGGTCTTGGGGTCCACTCGGTTACTTTCGTAATGCCGAATCATGCGTTCGCCCCACTCAAAAGGATCACCAGAGTCATGCCGGGCACCATCGAAGAGCTTACAGAAGTACATATCGAAATCACGCAAAAAGGCCTCAAGGCCAAATACGTCTGAGAGGGCAATTCCCAAATCACCGCGATACTCGCGCGCCCAGGACTCAAAGGCAAAGGTTTGCGAATCGCGTAGTCGCGGCCCCAAGGCTTGACAAGCTTGCAAATACTCATGGGCCATCGTTCCTAAAGGGATGAGACCGTGCTTCATCGCGAGCAACACATTCGAAGTGCCCGCAAATACTGCACCAAGCTGATCTTTACAACCCAAGATCATTTCTTCCTGCCAAATTCTTGAAAAGCGGCGGCGGGTGCCGTAATCAGCGATTCTCAGTTCCTGATCTTTGGAAGCTGCCAGACTTGGGCCATGATTGATTAGATCGATCTTGGTTTGAAAACGCTTGCGTCCCTCGGTGTAGTCAGGCGAAGGTTGCGTGCGTCGGAAATAGATTTCATTGACAATGGATAAAACCGGAATTTCAAAGAGAATAGTGTGCAGCCACGGCCCCTTGATCACGATCTCTAACTCGCCCGGCTTTTCTTGAGAAGGCTTGACAGTAATGTACTTGCGGTTCATTTGGAACAAACCGAGAAAATCTACAAAGTCGCTCTTGATGAAGCGCATTCCTCGCAAGTAATCGAGCTCGCGCTCATGAAAGCGTAAGGTGCAAAGATGGTCCAACTCCTCGTTGATCTCATCGACATAGGGTGCCAACGCCACACCTTCGTTGCGGCACTTAAAACGGTATTCCACCTGCGCGCCGGGGAAGTGGTGCAAGACCACTTGCATCATCGTAAATTTATAAAGGTCGGTATCAAGCAGCGAGGAAATGATCATGTTTTAATTATCGTTGAAGATGGGAAGGCCGAAAACTTAATCTCTCAGGATTAGAGCACGCTGGGAGCCTCGCCTGCGGGAGGCGTATTGCGACTGCGATAGCATTTAATTAGTCCATCGATCATGACCATCCCAATGCCAGGAAGATCGCCTAATTCGACACTATCCAAAAGATTTTTCCCGGCCGAATGTTGCGCCTTGTCCATAAACACAAAGTCTGCAGGTCTGCCTACCTCGATTAATCCTTGAGAAAGCTTGCGCATCCGAGAAATATTACCCGTCGCAAAACCAAATGCGATCTCCGCCGGAATATCAGCCATTGAGGAAATCAAGGCCACCATTCTCAGCATACCCAGCGGTTGCACTCCAGAACCCGCGGGTGAATCGGTCCCAAGGATCACCCGATGCGGACACTTCAGTTCTACGGCATGACGGGCCGTGAGGATAGCGATTTTTTCGTTCCCGTTGTGCACAATTTCAATGGCGCGGCTACTTTTTTCGCACAACCTGCACACTTGTTTGTAGGGCAATGAGGTGTGACCGCCGTTGATATGTCCGATCACGTCAGCGTCAGCTTCGAGAACTACGTCAGCATCGATCAGACCTGAGCCAGGGATGGACGGGCCGCCCGTGTGAATTGTGCTTTGAATGCCGTATTTGCGCGCCCATGAAACCATTAGCTTAGCCTCATCGCCGGCCTTGACGGAGCCCAAGCCAACTTCACCAAGCAACTTCACCCCCGCCGCCGCCAACTCCGCAAAATCTTGCTCGACCATACCTTTTTCGATGATCGGCGCACCTGCCAAGACCTTGACACCGCCTCCCACCCCAGCCGCTCTCATACCCTCGAAGGAGCGCTGAGCAGTGATGGCCAGTGCCTTAACACCGATAATGTCTTTAGCGCGGCCCGGCAGGTGTACCTCCCCCGCTGAAATCATGGTGGTCACGCCACCATGCATACAGGACTCAATCCAGCCTAGTTGGCTTTGGCGAGGGGTCCAATCACCAAATACAGGATGAGTATGCGAATCGATCAGGCCAGGAGCAATCGCAGTATTTTTGCAATCGATGATTTTATCGGCGTGCGCAGTATCGCAATCTTTCCACTTGCCCATCGCACTAATCTGACCATCCATCACGACAATCGTATCGGCATCCAAGATAGGTTGATCGATATCGCCCGACAGCATCAAGCCAATATTTTTGATCAGCACCTTGCCTGATTTTTCTGAGATTACGGCACCGGCCATGAATTGTGTCTCCGCCAATTTTAAGTTGATCGTTGCAGCGCGACGAGCTTAGCGCAAGCCGTCCACACCTTTGATCTCGTGTGCTTGCAGACCTCCGAAGCGTTCCAGCGGGCGCCCGCTGGCCGTCACCGCGACCGCAACAACAATTTCCTTAGCACGGGGCGCATCGCTTACTCGTGCTTCAATCGCATCGAAATGACTGCGTACAAAGGCCGCATCTTTGTGTCCCAGCGGTACGTCAATCGCGGTACCCATACCACCCATTTTCTTGGCAGAAGGCACTAGGGCCGCACCCTTTTCTACCGCGACCCGTAACGGCGCGCCAAGCTTGGGATGCAAAATGGCAGCTGCATGCTCCAGCTCACCCGCTTCGCCCACCACGGCTGCCTTACCGTAACTCTCGGCCGCCCCGGGTTCAATACCCAAAGCCTCAACACATCTTTGGCCGAGCAAGGCACCGAGTTCCTCACCGATCTCGATCAGCACATCGAGGTTCTCTGAGTAATCTCCGGCGTAGGGGTTGGCGATCACGGCAATCGCGAGTGCTCGTCGCGTCGGCTGAGCCAGCGTTTGGCCCATCTCTACACGGGTTTCTTCAACGCTCACAATGAGTTTTCGAATAGTTGCGGCCAAGTTCAGCTCCTTCATCCACCTCGACTTTAGCACCGTATGAGCCAACATCGCCGTCGACTCGATCATCCTTGATTTACTTGCTGTACTTGGGGGCTAAACCCGCCGCCAACGCGAAACTGTCCTTGCAGACACAATACCGCTCCCCGTATCCAGCCACGTGCAAGGAGTAGGCGAGCAAATGTTTCGCCAGCATCTAGCGCTGAAGCGACTTCCGGGCCGCTCAAAGACCCAACACTCGTAGTCACTAAACGATCACCTAGGTCGCTATCGTCCTTAATCTGATTGGCGGGTTTTTGTACGACGTGAGGATGGTCTGCGACAAGGTGTCGCAAAGACACTTGGTTCGCGATCAGAGTCGCGGCAACGTCGGCATGTCCGGCGGCAGATGCGATGACGGTCACACTGTCTGCAATACCGAAACTCTGACTTCGACCTCGCCAACCACTCGTCGCAATACCCCAACACTGGTCCGCCGGAAAAAGGGCAATGGAAGCGCTCTTGGAAATCTCCGGTAGACCCACTTTAAAACTCTTCTCGGAGAGCTGCGGCGCATACCAGGCTATATCCCCGCCGTTATTTACCCAAGATTTTTTAATTCCTGGTTCTTTTAAATGAGCGAGAATGTCTTGCGCAACGCAACCGGCCACCGCTGCCATAGGTGTCACGAAGCTTTCATCCACCAAGCCGTATGGGGCGCAACTTTGAAACATGCTGAGAGCAATAACGCCGTGCGCAGGCTCAAAGTCTGATAAGACGTTGCCAACAATGGGCACCGGTGTTTTTAAGAACGTCAGTTCAGAAACAAGTTCTTCGAGCACCCTCTCAAACCTTGTCCAGGCTCGCCCAATCGCCGCATCAACCACCGCGGACTCCCCTTCAAGGCCAATGATCAGATCGATCGGTCCTTGTTGAAAATGCCACCGCCGGACAGCGTACTGACAGCCTTCGTTTGAGTATTGTTCGTGCTTCAAACATGCGCGAACCGCAGAGCCCCAAATCATGGGAGCTGCGTAATCACCTTGGTGGCGTACCGGGCGATCACGTCCTCGATCTTTTGAATTTGATTAGTATGCCCACCCAGGGCTGCGTAATGATCCCTGCGCGTCGTGAACTCTATCGGCGAGACAATGGCGGGCGTCGGCACGTAGCCAAAGCTGTTATCGGGCATCTGCGCGACATCCACCATCACGGTAATACCCCCTCCCGGCCAAATGTAAGTTGGCGCACCGCCGCAGGTGACCTTCGTCAATAAGTTCTTGATCGAGCGCGTTAACAAGATTGGATTTTCGGTCACCCCAGCCCTTAGACTTCCGCCGGCTCCGCCCACGTACATGACGCTCGTCAATGCCGGCTCACAGTTTTCCCCAATACGCTCCACTACTTTGCGCACGGCGTCCGGCATGGGCGCTTTCTGTGGGGTAAGCTGCCCGTCCAGCACAAAGAATTCGGCGTCGTCGCCGGTCGTGGAAACCATCAGCAAAGTCGTGCCGGGACTGGTTTTGTGGGGGTCCCAACTATCAATAATGGTGAGTGGGTTCATGATATTAGTACCTCCCCAGCCGCTACCCGGCTCGGCGACTTGGAAGTATCGTCCTGGGGTCGAACGCTTACCCTTCAGACGTAAGCCGGTCTCCTTCCAATTAAGGCAGCGACCGGCCTGATGCTCACTCATCACACCGGTGATATGGTCATCGACGACCACCACTTCGTCCACCAAACCATGCCACTGCTGAGCAAAAATACCGATGGTCGCCGAACCACAGCCAACCCTCATGCGGCGTTCCTCTAGCCCGTTCACAATCGGCGCACGGTTAGCCTGCACGACGAGTTGAGCGCCACCTTCAATTTCGAGCTCAACCGATAATTTGTTGCCCAGCGACATCATCATGTCACAGGTGATCTTGCCTTCGCGTTTAGAGCCTGCGGTGAGGTGATGCACTCCTCCTAAGGATAAGAATTGGGAGCCATACTCATGGGTTGTGACATGCCCGACCGCCTCACCTTTGTGGCGCACAATGGCGCGTTCTGGGCCGAGCCAACGATCCGTGTCGACCTTGACTCTGAAGCTGCAATAACTAAAGATGCCTTCGGTTACCACGGTTACCGTGTCAACACCTTCATGCTGACTAGACACAATAAATGGTGCAGGCTTGTAATCGGGATAGGTCGTTCCAGCACCAACCCCAGTCACCACCAAAGAACTTCCCAGAGCGCCTGACCAGGGCTGCGCTGGGTCGTGCGGAAACACCACCGCAGGCTGGCCTCGTTCAAGCAAGACCATCGGGTCGACCCGAGTCAAAACCCCGTCCATGTTGGCATAACGATCACAGGCGCCGCTTCGTCCTGGCGAGATTTGACACAACACCGGGCAGGCATTACAGATGATCTTTTCAGTATTGCTCATCGCTTCAAGGCAGCCAGCATTCTGGATGGTGTGACCGGCACTTGATTCAATCGAGCTCCCGTGGCATGTCGAATGGCATTCAAAATCGCAGGAGCCGTGGCCACCAGGGCAGGCTCGCCAACTCCCTTCGCGCCGTACGGACCGAGTGGCTCTGGGTCTTCAATGAGATGGACAGTGATGGGTGGAACATCACCAACCGTTGGAATCAAATAATCGTGAAGATTATCCGTTTTCCCAGGCCTATATTCTTCCATCAACGCGAGTCCGAGGCCCTGCGCGATACCGCCATGAATCTGCCCTTCGACCTGTGTTGGGTTGATCGCCTTGCCAACATCGTGAGCCGCATGAATACTGAGCACCCGAACCGACCCAAGATCAAGGTCCACTTCAACCTGTGCGAACTGCGCCGCAAAGCCATAGGTCGCATAAGGAACCCCCTGGCCATTGGCATCGAGGGGCACGGTGGGTGGGTTGAAAGTACCGCTACCGAACGCAATGTCGCCGCGCTCATCCGTGGGCATCATCGATAGATCCAAGTCACGGCACTCTTCGCTGACTCCAGCGCTATCCTGAACATTCACATCTTCGACTTTCAGACGTCCTCGCAGCAGACTTAAATCCAAGCTCAATTGAACCGGTGCGTTCTCCGCAAACCCGAGCAAGCCCAAGAGTCTTCGCCGTAAAGACTCACCAGCAAATTTCGCCGCGTTTCCAGAGACAAAGGTTTGCCGTGAGGCCGAACTTTTACCGGCATCTTCAGTCAACCAGGTATCGGCGCGCACCTGATCGAATAATCGGACCGGAACGCCGAGGGCCTGAGCGCAAATCTGCGGCAAAATCGTATAGGTGCCTTGGCCGATATCCACGGCACCGTTGTACAACATGAAGCGCCCGTCTGCTCGAAGTCCGACTGTCATCGTGGAGGGATTGGCGATGACCGTATTGCCAATGCCGTACCACATACAGGCCAAACCGACCCCCCGGCGCTTGCGGCCCACATAGCGTCGATGCGGGTCACTTTCGAGGCTCATCAAATCATCGAGCGCAAGCATTTTATCGGCCTTGCCATCGCTTGGACGCCTCGACAAAGCGATTGCACTCTGATTGAACGCAGCCACCGCGGACTTGGCCTCCTCCCATGCGGGTCGTAGCGCATCCAAGCAAGCACGTAAGCCTACGCTTGCCGCGAGAGTTTGACCTGTTGCCGTGGAATCGCCGGCGCGTAAGGCTTGCTCGTAGCGGTATTGCAAAGAATCCTTAGCAAACTTAATGGCAAGCTCATCAATCAAGCCCTCCGTTACTAAAGTGGACTGAGGCACCCCGAAGCCACGAAAGGCGCCGGCCACCGTGTTGTGAGTGAGTACCGCCCGGGTAAGGGCCCGGACGTTTGGAAATCGGTACGGCCCACAGGCGTGAATCGGAACCCGATTGGCCACGGTCGGCCCCCAAGACGAATACGCACCGGTATTGAAATCACCCGAAAAATCAAAAGCGATAAAATTTCCGTTCTCGTCAGTGGTGATACTCGCCGTTAATTTGGAAGGGTGGCGCTTGGTTGTGGAAAGCATTGATTCACGCCGACCATAAACGAGACGCGTCGGTTTACCAAATTTGCGTGCTGCCGCAACCAGTAATGGCTGGATGGACATATCTAACTTTCCGCCAAAGCCCCCACCGACCGCTGAAGGGATGATGCGTACCTGTTCTGGTTTAAGATCGAACATATTGGCAAGCTCATCACGATCCATAAAAGGCGTTTGAGTACAAGCAAAAACGCTCACGACCGGCTCAATCACTCCCAATACGCTCGGCCCGAGTGCGGCCGTGTTCCAAGTGGCGTAACCTGCCTCAGGCTCCAGGTAGGCATGTTCGACATAGGGTGTGCTTAGGGTCGCTCGTAAGGTCAGCGCTCCATCTCGAATCACCTGATCAAGCGTGTTCGGCTGTGCCTCGCGAAGCACTCGGCCACGGCACAAGACATTATCCGGCCAACGTCTTTGAACAATGGGCGCTCCTGGGGCCAAGGCCTGTTCTGGCTCGAGCACGGCTGGCCGGACTTGGTAACGTACGGGAAAGTCTTCGTCACGAAATGATCGCAGTACCTCGTCATCGCCCACCAGTACCGCCACTGCTTCACCCAAAAAGCGAACTTCGGTCTCTGCCAAGGCGGGCTGATCGCGCAGCTCGGGAAAAATCGCAAAACGATTGAAGGGAATATCCTTGGCGATCAATACACCCTTGATACCCGCTTGCTGGTTCGCCCAAAGTACAAAATCGTTGAGGGCAAAACGGGCGTGGCTGTGAGGCGAACGAACCACCCGCAAAGCAAGACAATCCTTGGGCACTTCGTCCGCTCCGAAACGCTCGACACCGGTAATTTTGCCCTGCCCGTCAAGCTTCGTCTGACGCGAACCGGCATGCCCTAATTCGTCCAGAGAAGCTTTGCTTTTGGAGTGCGCTTTATTGACCGACAGTACCGCTTCCACAATCTTGCGATAACCGGTGCAGCGACACAAGACGCCCGCGAGAGCGTCCATAACCTGCGCTTCGCTCGGTTGAGCGTTCTTTTGAAGAAGGTCAAAAGCGGCTATCAACATACCTGGTGTGCAAATACCACACTGAGTTGCACCGTGGTTCAAAAAAGCCTGTTGAAGGCGTTTGCCAAGAGGGTCTTTAGCCAGGGCCTCAACCGTCACCACCGACTGATGCTCGACCTGGCCGATCGGAACCAAACAGGCGCAGACTTGTTGCTCGTTAATCGACACGGTGCATATGCCGCAGTCGCCCGCACTGCAGCCGAGCTTGGTCCCGGTCAGGCCGAATTCATCGCGCAGCACATCACTAAGCCTGGTGATCGGCGAGGAGCTAGAGGTTTTTAGTTGACCATTGAGGCGAAAGTGGATCACCTGACTGAGCAACCCGACTCCGTCGAGCGCTTGAGTATCCATGCCCATTTGGGTATCGAGCAGGTCAGCCATAAGCAGCCTCCGCCATCATCTCCAAAACAAGTTTTTCACATAAGGCAGCCGCCAGATCGCGGCGACAGACTTGGTCTGCCCGCACGTCGGAGATCGGACTGAGCAGGTTCAAGGAAGCCTCTAGGGCCTTGGCCTTTTTGGCCTCAGGCATGCCTTCCATGTACCAAGTTTCAAGCGGCTCCAACCGTCTCGCCATCGGCGAACACGCGCCCACGGCAATTCGACACCATCCTTTTTTGCCGCGTCGCCACTGCGCAGCCAACATCGTGATTGAGATGACGAGATAGCGTCTCGAACCCATTTTCAAGAACAGTGAGTTGACCGGTGCCGCCACCAAGGGTAATTCAATCGCCGTGACGATTTCACCCGGTGCCAAGGCAACCTTGCGAGCGCCCTCCACAAAATTTTCTAGGGTCATCCAGCGCCGCGCTTCGGAGGAGCGGATTTCGAGATTCGCACCTAGAGCCATGAGCACCGGAATGCCATCAGCCGCGGGCGAGGCATTACAGACATTACCGACCAAGGTGGCGCGATTTTGAATCTGTTGGCCGCCAATTTCTTTCGCACACTGACGAAGTGCAAGAAAACCTCGGCTGGCAAGCTCAGGATGGCGTAAAACATCGCTCCAACTGACCATCGCACCGATTCTGAGGAAATGCGCGCCGCCCCGTTGCAGTCGGATGATTTCTCGCAATTCTGACACGGCGGAAAGATCCAGGACATCACCTTCGACCCTGCGGTCGGCCAATGCGGGGTAGAAATCGGTCCCACCCGCCATCAGTCGCGGCTCAAACCGCCCCGCCATGATTAAAGCTTGACCGAGATCCTTTGGGCGCAAATAGCGGGCACTTTCTAGCATCGCGGCCTCAAATGTTCCCAAAACACAAAAAACACATGAAAATCTACCTATTTTTAGGACGGTTCAAAGAAACAGTAGAAGGTTTGAAGGATACTTCGCTTGACGCTCTGAGGGCTACTCAAGCATTAAGCATAGGCGAAAAAGCGCCGCACGGTACAATTTAGCCTATTCCAATACAGCCTAATTTTGGCCGGTAGAAGGAACCTTTTCAAGTTTTCCCCGAGAAAATCCAATGACCCATGTTGTCACTGAATCCTGCATCCGCTGTAAACATACTGATTGTGTCGACGTTTGCCCTGTTGATTGTTTCCGCGAAGGGCCAAACTTTCTGGTCATCGATCCGGACGAATGTATTGATTGCGCCGTATGCATTCCTGAATGCCCTGAAGAGGCCATTTTTGCGGAAGAAGATGTTCCTAAGGGTCAAGAGAAATTTGTCGCACTCAATATTGAGCTGGCTAAACTTTGGCCCAGCATTACGCGCACCAAGCCAGGCTTACCCGATGCCGAAGAATGGAAGAACAAGCCCAACAAGCTTGCTGAGTTAAAGCGCTAAGCGGAGCAATTCATCGAAAAAGCGAGCTTGAGCACAGGCGGAACCCAAACCGGTGCGCTGGGCGCCAGTGACGCCCCCGGAGCAGGCGAGTCGCCAGACTCAAGTGAGACGCTTTCCTTGAAGTTTGATCTGGACTTCCAGGCGCTTTATTCAGACCAGGGGCTTGAACGACTGAACAAGCACTTCTGGAGCGAATTTAATCAATCCTCGCTCAATACCGGTGCGCCGCCTTCGGAAGCCGCACCGTCAGCCTATCTCCTCACCCTGGCGCGCGCCAGCGAAACATTCATTGAGAAGCTTTTTGGGTTAGAAGTACCGCTCGAAAACTATCGTCAGCGGGATGTGGCCTTTACGCTACTGCAGACGATCAAGTACAAGTTCGTAAAACGTAAGGCCATGCTAAGCGTCACTACCGAAGACTTACTTGGTTATGATCCCGGGCCGGCCCGCGCGCGTTGGCTCACCCTGGGCGTGATCGATCCGGCCACTCAGCAATTTGAGGAACTGGTCTTCGCGCGTTACGTCCAGGCTTGGCAAGATGCGAAGAGCGATGATCAGGCGCGTCACGATCTCGATACCGCCCGCCTTTACAGCGCATGGGCCTGCATGGACCCACGCGGGCAGCACGAACATCGAGGTCAGGTGTTGTTCGACCATGCTCAGGGCCTAGACAGGCAACATTTGCTTCATCGATTGGAGGAACACGACGACTCCGAGATTTCTCCCGTTCAGGCAAAGCCTAACTATCGCGTGATCAAGATAAAGGCAGAGTTCCAGGAGCCTCGCCAAGGCTTCGATTTGAGTGATAGTGGCCCGCGACCTGAAAGGGGGTTAGACCAGGCCAGATATTGCCTGATTTGCCATTCGAACAATACAGATTCCTGCTCTCACGGTATGCCCGGCAAAGAGATTGAGCTAGCTTCAAGCAAGTTATATTCACCGCCAGACGCTCCGAAAACACTGGCTCGAAACGCGCTTGGCATCACTCTAGGTGGCTGCCCGCTCGGCGAAAAGATTTCCGAGTTTCAACTATTGCGGCGAGAAAGCCGTCCCATTGCAGCCTTGGCAATGATCACTCGCGACAATCCGATGGTGGCGGCCACCGGTCACCGCATCTGCAATGACTGCTCGCGCGCCTGCGTGTTTCAGCAACAAACCCCGGTCGATATTCCTGCGGGCGAAACCCGCATTTTGGAGGACGTCCTGAGCCTGCCTTGGGGCGTGGAAATTTACAGCTTACTCACGCGTTGGAATCCGCTCAGAAGCGCGGATAGCGAATCTATTTTGGGATTTGCGGAATCTAAGCCCCGCAGCGACTCTCACAAAAAAATATTGGTGACGGGCTTGGGGCCGGCGGGCTTCACACTCGCCCACCATTTATTGAACCTGGGACATCAGGTCGTTGCAATTGACGGACAGAAGATTGAGCCTCTCGATCAGGAGCTGATCAACCGGCCAATATATTCTTGGCGGCACTTTCAAGAATCCTTAGCCACGCGCATTCCGGCTGGTTTCGGAGGCGTTGCCGAGTACGGCATTACGGTTCGATGGAATAAGAACTACCTCAAACTGCTTCGTCTACTGCTACAACGTCGCCCTCGATTTCTACTTCAAGGCGGCGTTCGCCTCGGATCCCAGCTCAGTATCGAGCAAGCCCTCAACTTGGGGTTTGACCACATTGGCTTGGCTTTAGGGGCGGGCAAGCCGAAGTTGTGGAACCAGAAAAACGCTTTCCCGCAGGGTGTGCGAATGGCCAGCGATTTTCTCATGGCCTTACAGTTGACCGGGGCTTACCGAGAAGACTCTCTAGCTGCACTGCAAATAGAGTTACCTGCCGTGGTGATCGGCGCTGGCCTCACCGCCGTAGACACGGCAACCGAGGCGCTGGCTTATTACGCTCTCCAGGTTGAGCGCTTCGCACACCGCCATCGCGCATTAATGGCGGCCCAATCGAAACTGAGGGGTCACACTACGGATTATTTAGTCGCACTATCGCCTTTGGAGAAGGCTAAAGCGGAGCGCTTTATTGCTCACGGCGAGATTTTGATTGAAGAGAAAAAGCGTGCGGCAATAGAAGGCAGGCCCGGCAACTTCTTGAAGCATTTGCAGGCCTGGGGCGGTGTTAGCCTAATCTATCGTCGACCTTTGGAGGAGAGCCCCGCCTACCGCCTTAACCACGAAGAGTTGCAAAAAGGGCTCGAAGAAGGCATCTGGATACTTGAGCAGACTGAAGTGCTAGAAGTGCTCAGCGATGCTACAGGTGCCCTAGAGGGCTTAAGGCTTCGATCAGTCGCTAGAGAAGACCATGAGTTTGTCCTCGCCGCCAAAACTACCTTATTGGCTGTCGGTGCGGATCGCAACGACTTCCTCGCCAAGTCTTTTTCCAGCGTACTGCCTACATCGCTTAAGCAAACGCACCTCAGCCTCAGCGCCGACGCACATCAAGCCGAAGGGTTCAGTGTTGAAGGCCACGAGGAAATAAGTATTCTTGGAGACATGCATCCCAATTATGCCGGTAGTGTTGTCAAGGCGATGGCCTCTGCGGCCCGCGCCAGCACTTTAATCGATGGGTTATTGAATGGCGCGACACGGGCCCGAACGCCGGAGTCTTTCGAGCACTTCTGCACTCGCCTCAGGAAACTTTGGGGGGCGCAACTAGTGGACAGCACTGAATTTCGAAAGGGCATCGTCGAGCTAGGGCTAAACGCACCTGCTGCAGCCACGAATTTCCAACCTGGTCAGTTTTTTAAGCTACAAAATTTCGAAGGCCCACAAACCACAACCAGAGCCAGTGCCTTGCAAGCTGCTGAACCACTGGCGATGACCGGGGCGAGCGCCAATCGGCAAAGCGGACGACTTTCGACGATTATTTTGCAGGACGGTGCTTCAAGCGCATTGACTAGCGACTGGGGTTTGGGCCAGGAGGTTGTATTCATGGGCCCATGCGGAACCCCAAGCGCCATTCCAAGTCAAAAGAAGGTTCTGCTCGTAGGTGGTGGCCTGGGCAATGCCGTACTGTTTTCCATTGGTGAAGCCTGCCGGGCTCAGGCTTGCGAAGTATTTTATGTCGCGGCCTATCGCAGCATGAAAGACTTGTTTCATCAAGCTTCTATTGAAGCCGCAGCCGACCACGTGATTTGGTGTTTCGAAAGTTTGCACGAAGGAGTGCCCCTGTGTCGAGCCCAAGACCCATTGATCACTGGCAATGTCTTGCACGGGATACGGCGGCTACAGCACAATCAAATACTTTCCAGGATTGAGCATCTCTTGGTGATTGGGTCCCACCGGATGATGGGTGCCGTGGCTCAGGCCTTTCGCACGGAATTCTCAAAAGATATCCACCCGGACTTGAACGCTTTCGCCTCAGTGAACGCCTCCATGCAGTGCATGATGAAGGGCATCTGTGGCCAATGTTTGCAGGCTGTGAGGGACCCCATCACTGGGCAAAAGAGCTATATATTTGCCTGTGAAGCACAAGATCAACCGCTTTTTGCAGTGGATTTTGAGGAGCTTAAGGGAAGGCTAGCCCAAAATCGCGTACTCGAAGTGCAGCACTCCGCATGGGTTAGGCACTCTCGTTAGCCCATCACTCAGCAAGGAGTCGCTTATGTCCATAGGCTCATCCCTACCTAGCTTCGACCACGAGGCAGGAGACCTGGAGCACCCAAAGATCGAACGCCTCATCATCTACCCGGTGAAGTCGTGTCGAGGCATCTCTCTGTCAGACAGTATTGTTTTGGACGAAGGCCTGGAAAATGATCGCCGTTGGATGATCGTAGATTCTCACGGTGTTTTTCTGACCCAACGTGAATGTCCGGAAATGGCCAGAATTGTCCCCAGCCTACTGCGCAACGCCGCCGGGGTGACTGAACTGCACTTGCAACTGGCCAACGCTCAAGGTCAGTGGGATCCAACAGCGCCCGAGCAGCGCGTCGAATCCTCACTCGAAAACCCATTACGTAAAGTGCTGATCTGGAAATTCGAAAGCCAAGCAGTCGACTGCGGCCATCTGGCCTCAAAGTTCTTGAGTGATTTTTTGCAACGACCCGTTCGCTTGGTGCGTTTTAGCGACTCTGAAACCAGACTATGCAACAAAGCCTGGACGGGCGAACTCACTGGCCGAACTTATTTTTCGGATGGTTATCCTATTTTGGTGCTGGGTCAGGCTTCGCTCACGGATCTAGCCGTGCGCATGAATCTTCACGGCCTTGAAGTCGAGCGCTTTCGACCTAATATCGTTATTTCTGGCCTTCCGGCCTACCAGGAGGATTACGTACACACGCTGCGGCTGATTGATCAGGACGAGAACAAGCCTCACCCTGCCGCGGCCCCGAATTCCATGCCTCTTGCGCTTCGCTTGGTCAAGCCCTGTCCGCGCTGCCCGATCCCGCAGGTTGACCCGTGGAGCGGACATGTCGCCCTATTCGACCCGGCGGCCGAGCTGGCCACTTATCGCTACCATGAAGCCGCCGAAGGAGCCGTATTTGGCATGAACTCCATGGCTTACCAGGGGCAGGGTCAAAAGATCGCCGTTGGTCAGCGATTTGAGGCAATTTATGATTTTTAGATAAACTCCCAAACAATTCCACCCTAAACTGCCCCTTTCGGGCGATTCTGATCCGACGAACCATTTACAAGCCAAACCATGCTTTATCAAATTCGCGAAGCCCAGCGCGCAATTCTCAATCCGGTCTCGGATTGGGCAACCACCATGAGCCAGCTTTACGCTAATCCGTATAGCCCGTTCTCATATATGCCCATGGCAAGCCGCTTCTCGGCCGGATTTGATTTACTCAACCGACTTGGCAAAGAGTATGAAAAGCCCGCCTTCGGTTTGACCACGACCCTTATCGACGGTGAAACTGTGTCGGTTGTGGAAAAAGTGCAGCTCAGCAAACCCTTCTGCCGCCTCCTGCGCTTTGAACGACTTCTGCCGGACCGACTGACAAAGCGCTCGGCAGACCCAAACGTACTTATTTTTGCGCCATTATCGGGTCACCATGCCACCCTTTTACGGGACACTGTGCGCGGGATGCTGCCTGACCACAATGTCTACATCACCGATTGGATCGATGCGCGTCAGGTGCCGCTTTCGGCAGGCCCCTTCCATCTCGACGATTACGTGGCCTATGCGATGGAATTCATGCGCTTGTTGGGCCCCGATTTGCATATCATGTCGGTCTGTCAGCCGACCGTTCCGGTCCTCGCGGCCGTATCCTTGATGGCCACTCTGAAAGAGCTTCATATGCCGCTCTCGATGACGATGATGGGCGGCCCGATTGATCCAAGTCGCAGCCCCACCGAAGTCAACAATTTAGCCATCAAGAAACCTTTTTCTTGGTTTGAGAACTCGCTAATTTACCGGGTGCCCAGCAAATACGCTGGTGCGGGTCGGCAGGTGTATCCAGGCTTCTTGCAACACGCAGGGTTCGTCGCCATGAACCCCGATCGTCATGCCCAGTCTCACTGGGATTACTACACCGACCTGGTCAAAGGCGACCTTAACGATGCCGCGTTTCATCGAGAGTTTTATGATGAATACAATGCCGTCCTTGATCTTCCCGCGGAATACTATTTAGACACCATCAAAACCGTGTTTCAAGATCATTTGTTGCCCAAGGGCCAATGGCACGTAAAAGTCGCGGGCCAATTGGTTCGAGTCGCTCCTGAAGATATCAAAGGCGTGAAGTTGCTGACGGTGGAAGGTGAACTCGACGATATTTCAGGTTCGGGTCAAACCGAAGCCGCTCAAGGGCTTTGTAAAGGTATCGGCGCTAAGGACAAAAAACATATTGTCGCCATCGGGGCGGGCCACTATGGCATTTTCTCCGGCCGTCGCTGGCGCGAACAGATCTACCCTCAAGTGCGCGAGTTCATTAAATCTGCAAATTAGCCTTACTCAAAATGTACAAACAAAACGCATAACAAAAGGGACGCAACTGCGTCCCTTTTGCCACTCTGGCTGATTTTCTTTTTTGAGATGACTGACGGCAGATCGGTGGCCTAAAACGCCTGCCGACCTGCCCGTACAGCAATCCCACTAAGCAAGGCAAGGCTCATGCCAGGATCCAAAAATCTTTAAAGCGTTAGAATTTTTCTGATTGAAATCAGCGAGTTATACTTCCCTGCGATTGGTCTTGCACCAGGCAATCATTGACATTGCTCCTAATAATGTCAAATTCGCCGACAAAATTTACCAGCGATCAACACACCGAACGAGCGGAATAGTTTGAACCTCATCGATCAACTCGATCAAATTCTTCCCCAGACCCAGTGCCAACGCTGCGGGTATCCTGCCTGCCGTCCCTATGCGGAGGCAATGGCGAGCGGCGAAGCGTCGCCTAATCGTTGTCCGCCAGGTGGCCAACAGGGCGCTAAAGATCTGGCGGCTATTCTCGCCCAGCCTGAAAGGGAACTGGAGCTCGAGCGCGGCCCACCCGGCGTAGGGTTTTTTGTACGTATCGATCCAGACAATTGTATTGGGTGTACGAAATGTATTCGAGCCTGTCCAGTGGACGCCATCATCGGTGCCGGCAAAAGAATGCATACCATTATTGCCGATCGATGCACGGGCTGTGAGCTATGCATCCCGCCCTGCCCGACGGATTGCATCATCCTCGAACCACGTGCCCAACTTACGTGGAGCGCAAGCGAGGCAATTCAGGCGCGTAGTCGTTTTCTCATTCGGAGCGCGCGCCTTGCTCGTGACGGATTCGACGCCGAATCGGAAGATAGTGAAGACTACAAGCAGGTCTCAGTCCTCGCGGTCAAAGGCCCGGCCTTGGCGCAACAGTCCTTCTTGGAGAAAGCACTTGAACATGCACGTTTGCGCCTTGCGGCTCACTCTCTCGTTTCACCCGAACAGTCCACCTTGACGCCTGACGAGAAACCAATATCGCAAAAAGCGCACCATGCGAACGATTGATCGAGAGGATTTTTTTGCTCGCCTTGCGGCGGCCAACCCGCACCCCAAGACAGAATTGGAATACAGCTCAACTTTTGAGCTCCTTGCAGCCGTCTTGCTTTCGGCGCAGGCCACTGACAAAGGAGTCAACTTAGCAACTCGCAAACTTTTTAAGGTGGCCCGCACGCCCGCCCAGTTTCTGGTGCTCGGCCACGATCAATTGATCGAACACATTAAAACGATTGGTTTATTTCGTTCGAAGGCCAAACATTTGATGGAAACCTGTCAAATTTTGGTCGACGAGCATCACGGCGAAGTCCCGCAAGACCGAGACGCTCTCGAAGCACTACCAGGTGTGGGTCGCAAGACCGCCAACGTCGTTTTGAACACTGCATTTGGCTGGCCCACGATGGCGGTCGATACTCATATTTTTCGAGTCGCCAACCGCACTGGCCTTGGGAAGGGCAAGACCCCTCTTGAAGTCGAGCACAAGCTTTTGAAGCAGGTCCCCAAGCTCTATCTACAGCATGCCCATCATTGGCTGATTTTGCATGGTCGCTATATTTGTAAAGCGCGCACACCCGAATGCTGGCGTTGCCCAGTTGCAGACCTGTGCACGTATCGGTCAAAACCCAACGACCCAAAGGAGCACTAAGTGTTTAACCCATCTCAAGAAGAAGTTCGTCGCTTCTTTTGTTCGACTTGGCGCAAGCATCGCGAAAGCAGTCCGCTCACGCCTTTGGAGGCGCTGGCGCTTGACTGGATTCTCGAGCATCCCGAATACCATGACGCACTCCTTGACGAAGAAGTCGCAGTCAAAACCAATTATTCCGTCGAGCAAGGCCAAACCAACCCGTTTTTGCACCTATCGATGCATCTTGCCATTGCCGAACAAATATCTATCGATCAACCGATAGGCATCAAAGGGATCTTCCAGCAGCTGGCGGTGCGAAAAAATAGCCAGCATGAGGCCGCTCACGGCATCATGGAAAGTCTGGGCGAGGTTATTTGGGAAGCGCAACGAACTGGCTTGCCACCGGATACCGACAAGTATCTCGACTCCATGAAACGTCGTCTTGGTAATCTCTAACGCCTTAGCTTTAATGCGCAAGCCACGATAGGTTTTTCACTTTCGTTACACTTGCGCCTGCGCGCGCAGGCTCCGTGCCTGAGAATTCTCTCGGGAATCTAAGCAAAACCTTACGAGCAGCCGCCCTGATTGCGCTTAATCACAAAACATTCAATGCGCGGCTCTTGCCGGGCCAGCCCTTCTCTGGAGTCCAATATGTTCGGTCGTTTAATGCCCAAAGAAGTTAAATTCTTTGACCTTTTCAACGAACATGCCGCGCATATCGTCGAAGGCGCCTCGGCGCTTGTAGCCCTGATGCGCGACTATGACAATCCAAGTTTGCGCCAGGCTCAGATTGATCGCATCGAAAAGGAAGAAAAGGCTGCAGACAAAATCACCCATGATTGCATTGCGCTTCTCCACAAAACCTTTATTACCCCGTTTGATCGAGACCAAATCCATCTTCTGATTTCGCAAATGGATGACATCCTGGACATCATTCAAGACGTTGCTGAATCGGCCATGTTGTATGACCTACAAAAAATCACACCCGAGGCCCAGCAACTCGCGGAGCTAAGCCAATTGTGTTGTGATCGCGTCCAAAGTGCGGTGAAACTACTTACCAGCATGGACAATGTCGACGCCATCCTAAAACTCTCTAAAGAAATTGATCGTCTCGAATCCGATGCAGATCGGGTAATGCGCTCCGCCATGTCAAAACTGTTCCGAGACGAGGCCGACGTGCGTCAGCTCATCAAAATGAAAGCCATTTACGAATTGCTCGAGAACGTCACTGACAAGTGTGAAGATGTGGCCAACGTGATCGAAGGCGTGGTGGTCGAAAATGCCTAGTCATCTTCAAATGAGCATGACTGTGATGGTCATGCTGATTATGCTGGCCCTGGCGTTCGATTTCATGAACGGTTTTCATGATGCGGCCAATTCCATCGCAACTGTGGTTTCAACCGGGGTACTTAAGCCGTACCAAGCGGTGGCCTGGGCTGCGTTTTTCAACGTCGCCGCGGTGCTCATTTTCCATCTCAAAGTGGCCAGCACCATCGGCAAGGGTATTGTGGACCCGGCGATTGTTGATCACTATGTAATTTTCGGGGCGCTCGTAGGGGCCTTAGTCTGGAATATCATCACCTGGTACTTTGGGATTCCCTCGAGTTCATCTCACGCACTCATTGGCGGCATGATTGGTTCGGCCGTAGCCAAGTCAGGAACCGGCGTCTTGATCTCCAGCGGAATTATTAAAACTGCCTTGTTCATTGTCATTTCCCCCTCGCTTGGGTTCTTGCTTGGGGGCTTGATGATGCTCTTGGTCACCTGGATCTGTCGACATTCCACTCAATCCAAAACGGACAAGTGGTTCAGGCGTCTTCAATTGGTCTCGTCCGGCCTATATAGCCTCGGCCATGGCAGCAACGACGCTCAAAAGACGATGGGTATTATTTGGCTTATCTTAATCGCGGCCGGAACAACAACCCAAGATCATTTGCCCACCTGGGTGATCTGGAGTTGCTATCTCGCCATTGGTCTAGGCACCATGTTTGGCGGCTGGCGTATTGTGAAAACTATGGGACAAAAAATCACCAAACTTCGCCCAGTTGGTGGTTTTTGTGCCGAAACTGGAGGGGCAATTACGCTGTTCCTAGCGTCTGGCTTCGGTATCCCTGTCTCGACCACACACACCATAACCGGCGCTATTGTGGGTGTCGGATCGTCCCAAAAATTCTCCGCCGTGCGCTGGGGCTTGGCCAGCACAATCGTTTGGGCTTGGCTGCTCACCATTCCGGCAGCGGCCACCATGGCCGCTATTTCCTGGTGGATTGGCAAGCAAATTCTTTGATTCCAGTCACCAGGAGCTTTGCGAAGGCAGGGCTCCTGGTTTAATGAACCTCCGCACCTCAATGAACGCCCTTTCAAAACAACTGTGGCTAGAACTACCGCCCATGTCGGACACTGCCCCGGCTCGGCTGATGGTATTTTTCCATGGTGAAGGCTCTAGCCCGGAAGAGTTCACACCGCTTGCACTGTCCTGGCAGCTTAAATTCCCTGGAGCGACCGTTTTGGTGATGCAAGGCCAGCGCGAGCGCACACCCGGACGCTGGGAGTGGTATGACAGCCGCGGAGTCGGTGAACCTAGATTGGCACGCCTTCAAGATGCAGCCAAAAACATGGCCATTCAAATACGAGACACTCAAATTCAACAAGGGTTTTCTGGTGAAAGCACCATTCTCGTGGGCTTTTCGCAGGGCGCCAATTTACTGCTCGAAATCGTGCGAAGCCATCCGGAGCTTTGCGGCATTGCAATCGCGTATTCAGGTCGACTAATGAGGCCGATTCGTGCCAACGAAAACATCGGAACGCCCATTCACCTCATCCACGGTAGTCTGGACTCTCTGGTCCCCTTGGTGTACGCCAGGCAAGCGTTTGATGGTCTAAAGTCCATAGGAGCCGACGTCAGCCTGGATGTGATCGAGGATGGTAGCCATCACATAGATCAAGACATGGTCATTCTGGGTACGACAAGGGCCATGCAGTCAGTCTTCAAGCATCGAAAGCAAATGCGGCTGAAAAGTCTGAACTAGGCTGCATGCCACTCCGGTATTTTGTCGGAAAAATTTACGCAGGCTTTTGAGCATTAAGTAAGTCGTTTTCGACGGAAGAGAACAGAAACTCATTCTCCAAAGACCTGAAACGCTTGCAGAATGTGCAAAACTTCACGTTCAAGATCGGCAAAAAGTGTAGGCGCAACGCTACAGTACCAATTGCTACTTTCAATGTTTGATTGACAACAGCAGCAAATGTCGACCGGGCTTACATTCGACCCATCGTCACTTTAATAATATATCGTATATCATTGATTTATATATATAAAAATAAATCCACTTAACCTGGCACGATATTCGCTTGGACATACATCATGAAGAAAGCCCTCGTCATCTTTGCTGCCTCCTCGATGCTTGCCACTGGGGTGAGCCTCGCCTCCAACGTTTCTTTTGGTCAAAAGATAGCGGCTTTTCTGTCGGAAGCCTTTGAGTTTGTTGGACCCGTAAGTGGCTTGGTTAACGCGCTAGTAAAGCACAACGATGCCCCCAAAACTCCCGTCATTCCAAACTTCGAAGACGGCTTGTCCATCCCAAAATCGCTTGTTGCTAATAGTTCTAACGGCGCCGCTGCCGGGACGTTGCGTGTGGCAGAGTTGGTAAAGTCGCCAACGCTCGTAGTCACTCAATACGATTCTGCAAGGTCCTCTAAGTCAATCGGCTTCGACGGCTTCGCCGACACTTCTCGTCATTCAATCGCCGGTAACAGCAATCGTCTTGATACGGGGTCAGTTGCTCGTGCCATTACCGAGAATGGTGAGAACACGGTTTTAGCGAACCTCGGCAGGAGCCTTCAGGGCCGGTTTCAAGATTCAAGCGTCACCGCGGCAAGTCAAGATGTCTGGTCAAACTTGATGAGCAAGCCAGGCTTAGAACCGACCAAGCTAGCCCTTGTAACGGAGCGAAGCAATAAGCAAGAAGACTCTGGCGCGAAAATTGCCCAAACGCTAACCGCTCAGGGTCTTACTCAAGATTCAGCCAGCACCGCGTCTAATATTCTCAACGAAGCCAAAGCTTCTCAAGGCACGAGTGTTGACGATACAGGAGGCCAGGCAACGGCTTCGCAAATCACACCTACCTTGCTCGCGCAAGTGACCACGACGTCCACCAGCACAAGCAAAGTGCCTACCCCGGGTGGACTCCCACTTTTTCTGATCGGGATGATCCTCATCGGCATAGCTAAGATACGCAACGGACGAGGCACACCAAAATACTAAGATTTAAGCTTGGGAGAGCGTTGCGCGGGCCTATCGGCCCGTTTTTTTTTCCTCCAACCGACACAAGACAAATTTTTGCGGTACAAAGACGAATCACTTGAAAAGCTATTTCTATGACCACTCCTGAGTTTTTCGACCGCGAATACAACGCGCGTGCAGCCATCCCTAACGCCCAAGAAATTTTTGCCGACTGGCGTGCAAGAGCGGAACAGGCGAAGGCCGAATTGCCGGGCCTGAAAGATCTCTCGTACGGACCAAGCCCAGAGGAAACCTTAGACTTGTTTTGGTGTTTGAAACCGGATCGTCCCTTGTTCTTTTTTATTCACGGTGGCTATTGGCGTTCACTTCACAAAAACGACTTCTCCTGGGTCGCCGACCCCTATCTCAAGCAAGGAATCAATGTCGCAATCGTCAATTACGATTTGGTGCCGCGAATCAACCTCAGCACACTGGTGAGCCAGGTTTACAGCTCGATCCAATGGCTTTACGACAACGCAGAGGCCTTGGACTTTGATCGCGAAAAGATCTTTGTCGGCGGACATTCTGCTGGGGGTCACCTTACCGCGATGATGATGTGTACTCAGTGGCCAAAGTTGAGAAGAGATCTCCCGGTGAATCTCGTCAAAGGCGGGGTCGCAGTGAGCGGCCTTTTCGATTTGGATCCTATCTCGAAGTCGCCATTTTTGAACATTGACCTCAAGCTCAGTCTTGAGGATGTCAGAAAACTGAGCCCGATCATCATGCCACCTAGCCATCCCGCCCACTTACTATTAAGTGTGGGCGCCTTAGAAAGCTCGGAGTTCCATCGCCAAAGCGATATGCTCGAAAATGCTTGGCAAGGCACAATGGCCATGAGTCGAATTCCGGCTCCAGAACGTAATCACCTCACCATATGCAATGCACTGGCAGACCCGAGCCACGCGCTTTTCAAAGCAAACGTCGCGCTGATGGAGCGTTAGCCTTTAAAGGCTTAAAGGCCTTCAACGAACGTCTTGGTCTGTAAATACGCACCAGCTCGTGGCAGGACTTACACCCGCAGGAGTGCGCCCATGCTGGGCGCACAAGAAAAAGGCGCACATCGCTGTACGCCTTATAAATGGCAGCAGAGCTGCCTCTCCTCCTCCTCGAACCGTATCGATCAAACTTCCACAAATCTGATCAGATACTTCTCGAAAGTCATCTTAATCACTGGCCCCCGCCTTGTCCACATTTACTTGCGTAACGGGGCTGCAATTTGCGTCCAATGAGTCAGACCAGGCCGAGAAACCCCTATGAAAGCCTCGCCGTCTAGAACTAAACAGCGAGAGCCACCCTAGCGATCGCTCGTATCACCTCAAGACTTTGGCCTACCGGAGGCTGGGCTTGAATCTCAAGCTCGGGAAACTGAGCACGACAATGATCCAACAAGCCGGGTAAATCTCTCAAGACATGGCCCGCACCACCTAAAAATACAGGAACCAAACGAGCCGCTCTCACCCCGGAACCATGAAGTTTCTCAGCCACGGCCGGCAACGAGGGCTCCATGAACTCCAAAAAAGCCAGCTCCACCCTCGCATCCGGCGATAGCGCGAGAATTTCCTTTGCGATCTCCCTAAGTGGGTCGGCCCAGCGTACGTCGCGTGCGCCATGGGCAAAAAGAATAATGGTGTTGCTCATCTTGCGCATGAAATTTTTTTACGGAAGTTTCATTTAACGTCGAGCTGCTCGGAACAAATCAGAAACCTTGCGGGTTCGATCTGCCAAGGCAAGCATGACACAGGCCAGCATAAAGGCGAGCGCACTCGGTGTAGCCGCCGCCAGCCAGGCAGGCGCAGACGTAAGGGCACCTAAATGAGAAAACAATGCATTTAGAAAATGAAAGCCAACTCCTAGCATAATCCCACCAAAAACCTTGAGCGCTACCCCGCCCGAGCGAGTTTGCATATACGCTGAGGGCAAGGCTAAGGCGAGCATCACCATCACCGCTACCGGATAAAAAAGTTTGCTCCAAAGTGCCACTTCATAACGGCCACTGGATTGCTGATTGTCCTTAAGGTGACGAACATATTGAACCAAGCTAAAGAGTGACATTCGCTCGGGAATAACCATCATTGCCGACAGAAAGTCTGGGGAGATATCGGAAATCCATGCTCTTGTAGGTTCTGAAAATCGTTTAACACGAACGATACTGGCTCCAGGACCCGCGGCAATTTCAGAATAGCTTCTAGCCTTGACATCCTTCAACTCCCAGGCCTCCCCTGTTTTCTGGTACTTGGCTTCTTTGGCATCGATGATCTCCACCAAACGTAAATCGGTATCTAACTCAAAAATCCGAATATTTTTCATGCCCCCGTCGGGTGAAAGTTCGCTGACATTGACAAACCGCACGCGGTCAAGCTCACCGGCTCCAGTCTTTGACGAGTCCTTGATCCAAATGCCAGAACGGAACTGACCAGCGACAGATGCGCCCAGGGCCGAAAGCCGAATGTTTTGCGCTAGCCGTTCCGCTGGCGGTGCTAACAGTTCACCTACCAAAAGGGTCAAAAGTGCAAAAACCACTGCCAAGCCGGACAGCGCTCTAAGTGCGGTCACTCTACTCAAACCAGCGGCTCGCATCGCAGTGAATTCAGAGCGAGATGCCAACTGAGCAAAGGTATAAACCGCACCAATCAATACGGCCACGGGAGCAATTTCATAGACATGCCCAGGAAGGTTCAACGCCACGAAGGCTAAAGCGTGCTGCAATTTATAGGCGCCGCGCCCGATGTCCGCCAGCTCGGCGATAAAGTCAAAAAAACCTAACAGGCATAAAAAAGCAATCAGCACAAAGAGCACTGAAGATGCAATTTCTCGATTGAGGTATCTTGCCAACAGTGTCATCGCTGCATCCCCAAAATCCTCCAGGGTCTCAAGGACGACTTGCCGTAGAACAGCACCACAGCTAACAAAAGGAACAGCACATGCACCAACCAAACGCCAATCGAAAAGCTCAGTTTTTCTTGAGCCACATAAGCCTGCGCAAGGGAAATCATATTGCTATAGACCATGTAAAGCAGTAACGCCCCAATTAAATTGACAGACCGTCCCATTCGCGGATTCACTGCAGCCAAAGGAATGGCCATCAAAGCCAGCACCAAGGCGGAGAAGGGTAAACCAATTCGCCATAGCAACTCAGCAAGATGCCTCGGTTGTGGATCCTGCACTAATTCAAGCGATGACTTCACCTTAGCCGACTGATCATCGAGCCGTAAGGGTTTTGGATCTAAACGCAAGCCGTATCGCTCGAACTCCATCATGCGTAATTCGCCGGTCTTTTCATCTGCATCATAGCGGCGACCTTTCTCAAGCACTAAAAAGCGCTCGCCCTTGGCATCAACCTCAACCTGACCACTTTTCGAGGCCACCACAATCGTGTGTTGTTCCTGCTTTTGAGTCACAAAGACATTATTAACCTCAGTACCGCTTGCATTGAGGGAGTCAACAAAAAATACCCGGTTACTGCCGGCCGCCTCACGAAACTGCCCGGCTGCAATTTGAGACATATCCTCCCGCTGGGCAAAACGCTGCTGATACTCGCTAGACTGGCGATTTGCCCAGGGGGCAAGAAAAAACGAAATCCCGAAAACCACTAGAAAAAATGGCACCGCAAAGCCCATGACCGGACGTATCCAATTACTCATCGATTGACCGCTCACCGACCAAATGACCATCTCAGAGTCCTTGTGGGCACGCGTAAAAACCGATAAAACAGCCACGTAAAGCGTCAAAACAAGTAGCACAGGCAAGAAATTGATGGCATTAAACGCGATGAGTGGCAATACCGAGGCCGTATCGATCTTGCCCGCAGACGCCGTACCGAGAATTCGAATCAGGCTGGTGGTCAGCATAATCGTGAACAGCGTAGCGAACACAATTCCTGCAATCGAACTCAGTTCCTTGCGCAGTGCCGATCGAATCAGCATCGGGGCAGGCTCGCTATAATCCGAGCAACGGCATTTGCCACGGCCTGAACAGACAAAAGGCTATCAATTAATGGCATCCGCAAAATCATCGCTTTCAAGGTCAAGATGAAATTTAACACACACCCTCTTTTGCTCGACACAGATTCCGACTTCAGCGTCCAGGGCAAGTCGCCCCGTAAATCACCGAGCCTTGAATTGCTCATCGTGCCGGTGGTCGGCAAACAGCTTATCGGAAACGCAGCAGCCTGGGCTGACCGCCAATCGGAGGGGCTACTGAGCGCCTGGCTTGCAAGCGGAGATTTGGCGGAGAAGGCGGGTTCCACACTCATCCATCGATTGGGCAAAAACGCTCGCGTCGAACGGATCATGTTGGTTAGCCTTGGCAAAGATACGGCATCAATCAAGGAAAAAGACTTTCTCGTCGCCAGCCTCGCTGCGGCCAAAGCCGCGCTTACCTTGCCCAGCACGAAAGCAGTGTCTTGCCTCCACGAGGCGAACATCGTAGGGCGCGAGCCCGCATGGACCTTGCGTCAAACGGTTCTGAAATGGCGTGAGGCAAGCTACCGCTTCGAAATGATGAAATCGAGTAGTACTCCCAAGCCTAAACTGACTGAAGTTCAACTCAGCGGCGGGCTTGAGGCCAAACACCTCGATACCAAACGCTCCGACGCGAAACACTTTAGCAGCGCGCTCCAAAGCGCCATAGCCCTGGCCAACGGTATCGACCTTTCAAAAGATCTTGGCAACCTGCCCGGCAACATTTGTACGCCCGGTTATTTGGCCAGCCGTGCACGCAAGCTCTCGAGTGAGTTCAAGCTTAAATGCGAAATTCTCGGCGAAAAACAAATGCAGGCTCTCAAGATGGGTTCATTCCTTTCTGTTGCCAAAGGGTCGGTACTGCCACCGCAATTCATTGTCATTCATTACAACGCGGGACCGGCCAAACAGGCACCCGTCGTGCTCGTCGGAAAAGGGATCACTTTTGATACCGGGGGCATCTCCCTCAAACCCGCCGCCGAGATGGATGAAATGAAATATGACATGTGCGGCGCCGCCTCGGTACTCGGCACCTTGCAGGCCATCGCGCAAATGAAGCTCAAGCTGAATGTGATAGGGGTCATTCCCACCTGTGAAAATATGCCTGGTGGCCGCGCCACCAAGCCTGGCGATATTGTCACTTCGATGTCGGGACAGACCATCGAAATTCTAAATACCGATGCCGAGGGTCGCCTTATTTTGTGTGACGCGCTGACCTATGCGGAGCGCTTCAAACCGGCCGCCGTGATCGATATCGCCACACTCACAGGCGCCTGTGTGATCGCGCTCGGCCATCATCATTCAGGCTTATTCACTGCCAACCAAAACTTGAGCGAAGCGCTCGTGGCGGCAGGCAAGACGTCCGGCGATACCTGCTGGCCAATGCCGATTGACGAAACCTACGCAGAGGGTCTCAAATCAAACTTTGCCGACGTTGCAAACGTTGGAGGTCGCGCTGGCGGGAGTATCACGGCCGCGTGCTTCCTGGCTCGATTCACCAAAAAATATGATTGGGCTCATCTCGATATCGCGGGAACAGCGTGGAAGTCAGGTCTCGCGAAAGGTTCGACGGGACGCCCAGTCGCTCTGCTCACTGAATTTCTAGAGCAACGCACCCAGTGATGTTCGCTTACTACCCCGAACCGACCGATTCCATATGACCCAAGTCGATTTTCATTTCAACGCCGCCGACAAGCTTCATTACGTTTGTCGTTTGCTCAGAAAAATTTATAAATCTGGAAAAAAGACCGTCGTTTTTTGTAGTGACGCTCAGCAATTGACGAGACTCGATCAAGAACTGTGGAGTTTTTCACCTTTGGATTTCATACCGCATGTGCGAGCCGGTGACCCCTTGGCAGCTTCTACACCCATCATTCTTTTGAATCATGCCAATGACACGGCTCAGTTAGAGGTGACTCATCATGACGTCTTGGTGAATTTAGGACGTGACATGCCACCGATGTTCAGTCGCTTTGATCGGCTGGTCGAAATTGTCGAAGAAGTCGAGGAAGATCGCCTACAGGCCCGTATCCGATGGAAATTCTACAAAGATCGTGGCTATCCCCTTAAAACCTACGATCTCTCGAAGCAAGCCAGTTGACGATAAGGCACTGATGATGAACGACGACTCCGACATCCCGCTAAGATTAAGAATTGTCCGCAACCCCGAGCGCGACGAGAGTGACAACGCCCCTGCGTTGGACCAATCAATTCCGCTACTCACCGAAGTGATGGACTTTCAGCCGATTAATCTGGATGACCCAGAGAAAATCGCCATACCAACTTTCATTACGGAGAAAACAGCACCGATCGACTTGCGGGCTCTCAAGCAGAGCTTGCAAAACAGTATTCTCGAAAGTCTGCTCGAAAAATCGGATGCATTTCTAGCCCGAGAATTCCAAGAACGCGTTATGCCCGTGCTGGAGCGTACCGTTAATTCGATGGTTCAAGACTTACACATTCATCTTGAGCAAGTACTCCGCGATGCCGTCGCCAGTGCCATCACTGACGAACTCAATAAATTGCAAACAAGTAACCCGAATGACCTCCTTAGATAAAAGCTTCGACCCCATTTCCATCGAATCCCACTGGTATCAACGCTGGGAGAGCCGAGGCTACTTCAAAAATGTAGAGACCAGTGTCGCCAATTTGTCGACTGATGCTCCCACCCCGTCCGCTCCGAGCTACAGCATTCAATTGCCTCCGCCCAATGTCACGGGCACCCTGCATATGGGGCATGCCTTTCAGCAAACCATGATGGACACACTCATTCGCTATCATCGTATGAAGGGCGAGGACACCAACTGGATCGTGGGTACCGATCATGCCGGTATTGCCACACAAATCGTCGTCGAGCGACAACTTCAGGCTCAAGGCCAGTCTCGCCACGATCTCGGACGGGAGGCCTTCATCAAAAAAGTGTGGGACTGGAAGCAGCAATCCGGCTCAACCATTACTCGTCAAATGCGTCGACTCGGCGATTCTGCGAACTGGTCCTATGCCGATACTGAGGGTCAGCAAGCCGGTTACTTCACCATGGATGCGAGCCTCAGTCGCTCGGTGACTGAAGTGTTTTTACGCCTCTATCGACAAGGCCTAATTTATCGCGGAAAACGTCTCGTCAATTGGGACCCGGTGCTCAAAACCGCCGTTTCCGATCTTGAGGTGGAGATGACTGAGCGCGACGGCAATATGTGGCATATCCTCTATCCGTTTTCGGAGGGTCCGCAGGAGCCTGGCAAAAACGAAGACGGTAGCTCTGCCGATGAGGGTAAGCTTTTAACTGGCATGACGATAGCCACCACTCGGCCCGAGACGATGTTGGGTGATGGTGCCTTATGTGTTCATCCCGGCGATCCTCGCTACCAGCATTTAATCGGAAAGTTTGTCGATCTACCTTTGTGTGATCGCCGTATTCCAATCATCGCTGATACTTTTGTCGATCCGGCTTTCGGCTCGGGTTGCGTCAAGATCACCGGTGCTCACGACTTTAACGACTATGCTTGCGCCCAGCGTCACAACATCGAGATGCCTATCATCATGGATCTCGATGCCAATATGTGTGCCCCGGCCCCTTCGGCCTTCATCGGTTTGAATCGCTATGTGGCGCGCAAAGCTGTCGTCGCCGAATTAGAAAAACAACAGCTTCTTGTAAAGATCGTCCCCCACAAGCACATGGTGCCCATCTGTGAGCGTACCGGTGAAGTGGTTGAGCCTATGCTTACTGATCAATGGTTTGTGGCTATGAGTAAGCCTGCCCCTGAGGGCACCTTCCATCCAGGCGAGTCCCTCGCGGAAGTCGCGCTTCGAGCCGTATCGTCCGGCGAAGTCAAGTTCTTCCCCGATCACTGGAGTGCCACTTACAATCATTGGCTCTCCAATATCCAAGACTGGTGCATCTCAAGACAACTCTGGTGGGGGCATCAAATTCCCGCCTGGTATGACGCCGGCGGCCGCGTCTTTGTGGGCCGCAATGAGGCCGAGGCACAGACCGAAGCGACGGCGCATCACGGCAAGGCTGTCGTCCTTCAGCGCGATGCCGACGTTCTGGATACCTGGTTTTCCTCAGCCCTGGTACCGTTTACCACTCTGGGTTGGCCGGCCGAAATGGCAGCCACGCCACAGGCACAAGCTCAAGCCAACATCGACCTTGAGCGCTATTTGCCATCCAACATTTTGGTGACAGGCAACGACATTATTTTCTTCTGGGTCGCGCGCATGGTCATTATGACCACCCACTTCACCGGTAAAGTGCCCTTTAAGCATGTCTACATTAACGCGATGGTGCGTGATGCGGAAGGCCAAAAGATGAGTAAGAGCAAAGGCAATACGCTCGACCCTCTCGACTTGATTGATGGCATCGGTTTGGAAGCGCTTCTCGCGAAATCGAGCCAAGGCTTAATGCTCGCCGCCCACAAAGAGCGAGCCGAAAAATACGTTCGTAAAAACTTCCCCAATGGTATTCCAGCCTATGGAACCGACGCGCTAAGGTTTACGTTCTGCGCCTTGGCTCCGATGTCGCTCACCTTGAATTTCGATCTAAGTCGTTGCGAAGGCTATCGCAACTTTTGCAACAAACTTTGGAATGCCACACGCTTCGTCCTCATGAACTGCGAGGGACAAGACTGTGGCTTCGAACCCCACACAGCCGACCAATGCGTACCTGGGGGCTACATGTGTTTTAGCCAAGCGGACCGCTGGCTAACGTCCAAGTTGCAATTGATCGAGTCCGAGGTAGCCCAGCACCTGGAGGCTTATCGTTTCGATCTCGCTGCAAAAACTCTTTACGAATTCGTGTGGAACGAGTACTGCGACTGGTATGTCGAAATTGCAAAAGTGCAGTTGCAAGAAACCGATCCAGCCGTACATCGTGGCACACGCCGCACCCTGATCCGATGCCTTGAGACCATTCTGAGGCTCTTGCATCCCATCATCCCTTTCATCACGGAGGAGCTTTGGCAAAAGGTTGCACCAATCGCTCAGCGTTACGGAGAGCGCGGCACACAAAAACTCAAAGGGCCCGACCTCGAGCAAGCGATTTCTGAGCAACGCTATTCGATCATGATGCAGCGCTACCCTCAGGCAGAACTCGACAAAGTCGATCAACAGGCGCTGGCCTGGATGGAGCAACTCAAAGCGATGGTGGACGCCTGCCGAGCCTTGCGAGGGGAAATGAATATTTCGCCAGCGCTCAAGCTTCCACTGATCGCATCCGGTGACACCGCGAGCTTACTGAGCATCGCGCCCTATTTGAAAGCACTTGCGAAGCTCTCCGAGGTCAAGGTCAGCCCTAGTCTGCCCGCGAATTCCATGGCCCCAGTTCAAATGGTCGGCGAAAACCGCTTAATGCTGGAAGTAGAAATTGATATTGCCGCAGAGCGCGAGCGCGTGGGCAAAGAGCTGGCGCGTATTTCTGGTGAAATCGGGAAGGCCGAAGCAAAGCTGAATAATGAGAGCTTTGCCGCCCGCGCGCCTGCCGCAGTGGTCTCGCAGGAGAGAGAAAGGCTCAGTCAGTTTTTAGCTTTGAGGACTAAGCTCACCGAGCAGCTCAACAAGCTCAACTAAAAGGCGGCCACAGCAAGCTCTGAAACTTTCGCCGACACCTAAGTTAATGCGCTATTTTCACCGCTCGGCGGCCACTTTCATGGCGGCCAAGCCTTGCTCGAAATCAGGGCCGACCATTTTTTCCATGTTAAAAACCAGACTCATGAGCTTGGCAATGAAAGGTTGAGGGCCATACATGGCCCACACCACCTCGGTCTGCTCAGCGTTCGGGTTCAAACTAAATTCCGCGGTGTTTTGAGCCTCAAAAGGTTTCATAAAGTTCAACTTAATGCGGACATTGCTCGAAGCCTTGGATTCCAGGATTTCCATGCGCCCCGTGCCCACATCCTTATTTCCCTCCCACGAATAAATTGCCCCCGCACCTTGGGTCGCGCCGCTCAAGCTGCGCTTCATGCCGGGGTCCTTCTTCTCCCATGGCGACCACAGCGCCCACTTTTGGAAGTCATTGATAAGCGCAAAAACTTTCTCTGGCGGTGCTTTAACAGTGACCGAGCGTTCAATACGAAAGCTATCCGGGCGAGTGGCCGCATACCCCAAGACCAATAACAATCCAACGATCAAAATCAGTGCGATCATTCTCATCTCTAGGCTCCTAAGCTCGCGCGCAAGCGCTGTTCTTCAACGTCGTCTGGATCCAAAATCAGGATCCGATCCAACACTTTTTTCAATTTTTGAAATTGCCCTTGTTGGCGATAAACCTCGCGCAAATTGCGCAGCATCCTCAGCAACACCTCACGAGGTGTGGCCGACTGCAAGAACAGGCCTGTAGGAACTTCATTATCGCCAGTCAGCCCAAGACGCTTTCGATACGGATCCAGGCGCTCCAGGATATCTTCCTGGGATAGGCTATAGCCCGAGAATGGATCGAGCACCACTGGCCCTTCGTGCAAGTTCACCTTAATCAAAAAATGTCCGGGAAAGGAAATACCATCAGCATCCAACCCGACCGTGCGAGCAAGTTCCACATAAATCACCGCCAAGGTAATCGGAATGCCACGTCGGGTCTCCAAAACTCTGTGTACGAAACTATTGTCAGGGTCGTAATAGTCATTCACGTTGCCCGCAAAGCCCAGGTCCTTGTAAAAAAACAAGGAAGTCTCCTGCAGGCGCTTCACCTCCGTGCTGAGGTCGAGACAACGCTCTGCCAAACGCTTACACAGTACATCCACGCTCGACAACACTTCCTCTAAGTCTAGACCTGGATATTCGTCCTGGGCCAAGGAAGCGGCCGTCTCCAGAAGCGGGATCGCGGTCGAATCGCCTACAAGGATTCGAAAATAAGCTAAATCAGAAACTTGTTCGTACATAACGCATAATGTAACTCGACTAGGATCGGCTTCCAAGTGTCATGAGCTTCATT
>JANOPA010000045.1:0-12713 GCA_031421635.1 Betaproteobacteria bacterium
GTTTTTCGAGCGGGTGTCTGCATTCTCACCATCGCGATCGTTTGAACCGGCCACCTAAGCTGGGCAACGCCATTCTCATCTTTAGCTCGATAAAACGCACAGGCCCAGGATGCTCCTGCGGACTTTTCCGCTGCGCTGGCAGCCTGCAAGCGAATCGTGCCTAGGATGACTCCCCCAACTGACGCACCTGGGCAACCATTAATTTGCTCCATAATTCTTACCGCTAAAGGGGCAATCAAGGGGACACTCAAAGAAATGCCGTAACGCATTTCTAGCTTCAGCAAATTGGCATCTTTTAGAGTTTGTCCAGAGCTTGTGCCAACCGTCTGCGGTCGAAATTGAAGGGCATCGTTGGGGATCTCGACAACAGAGGTGATTTCCTCGCCCATCGCATCTCGGGCGGGTACGGCCCAGTCGGTAAAGCTTTCATCCGTGGGGGCAATCTGTTTCCAAATCAAGGCGCCGGTAGCCTTCTCTGCATTAAGGCGGATTAGTGCCCGAGGTAGGGCGAGATCCAAAGGCTGACCGGAGGTCGCAAGACCCCAATATGGAATCAAACCTCTGGCCAGACCCGACTCAATACTCGCAATAAAGGCATTTCCTTGAGCACCTTCTCGGGCAGCTTGGGTCAGGGCATATTCCAAAGAGGAGCGACTAAAGAAAACTAATCCCCATTGCAAAACTCCTAGCCCTAACAACATGACAATAGGGGCAGCGGCAAGCCATTCGATCGCCGCGCTTCCGCCTGTCTTTCGAGTGTGGCATCGCGACGACTGCGCACTGCGGTGACCAGGAGAGACCGCTCGCCGCATCATGGCTTTGTCGACTCGAAACTTACCTTGGTTCGCTTACCCGTCGAACGCATTCGATTGATCTGCGCCTGAGCTCGGGCGTCGACGTCTTGCGCTCGTTGACGGATCTCTAGTTGCCGGTGTACCACTTCACGCTCTCTATCGGTGACGTCATTTGCGGATTTCGCGACCTGATCAAGAGCGGCTTGCTCCAGGATAGACAAGGCGCTTCCGGCCTTGTCGAGATAAAGCATACTGATATTCAGCAAGGCTTTATCCCGAGTCGGGCGCTCCTCCTGATTCAGACTGGAAAATGTCACGGCCCTTTGGTAGGCCTCGATGGCATCGCTATCACGCCCCGCTTGGTGATGTAGGTTACCGATCCTCAGCCAAGCCATACTCATGCGAGGCGTAAGGGCAAGTATCGCTACAAAGCCTTCCATGGCCTGATCTTTTCGTCCCAGGCGGTACTGAGTTTCTGCTTCGTCGACAAGCACCTGCATAGAATCTGGCGACAGCTCGGACGTCAGCAGGAGCGGCCCAAGAATACGCTCCACCTCTGCGCGTGAGTGCAGAACATTCGCTTGCCGGTTGTCTGAATGCTGATTGTCTGCTTTCTGATTGTTGAGTTGCGGCTCGTTTGCCCATAGGTTGCTGATCGATAAGATCAAAAGACTCGCGATCAAAATGATTAGTTGGGATCTCATGCTTTTCCTCTACAAAAAATAAATCTGATCACCTACGGCGATTCCAATTTTTCCGGCGCTTCCGGCTGAAATTTCCAGAGCGGCCAATTGGCCTTTTGACTTGCAAATAACTGCCCGACAGGGACTCACCTCAGCGAAAATCTCTCGAACGCATCCCTCTATATCGACAAAAACGACATCGATCTTGCGCGACATTCCAACGGTATGGATTGAGCGGCACGGACGTATCAAAACGCCCCCGTGATCTAGTAGCTCTTGACGCATCAAAAGACCGCGAGCTCGCTGCCAAAAGCGATCCAAGAGCTTTGGGCTGAGCTGATGATGACGCGTCTTCTTCACCTGCGCACCTCTAAAAGAAGTTTCCGCTAGACATCATCTGCAACGCAATTGGGAACAAAATAATCGCGAAGGTCCCTGGAAAGATGCAAAATATTAGGGGTAAAAGCATCTTGACCGGCGCTTGCATGGCTAGCTTTTCAGCCCGTAGAAATCGCTCGTTTCGTCGCGTCTCCGCTTGGGCTCGAAGCAAAGGACCCAACTGCATTCCCTGCTGCTCAGCGAGCGTCAATGTTGAGATTAAGGTGCTGACCTCGGCATGAGCCATCCGAGCGCCCAGTTCATCAAGAGCCTGATGGCGCCCTCGACCTGCCCGAACATCTCTTTGCATTCTTCGCAATTCGTCTCGAAGCGGCCCGGGAGACCCATGATTGATCGCCATTGCCATGGCGAGCGAAAGCGGCTGCCCGCTCTCGACACCGAGAATCAATAGTTCTATGAAAAACGGCAATTGTCGAAGCGTGAGGACGCGCCTCTTCTCCGCACACTCTTTGGCGTAATTTGCCGGGAGCCACCAGCCAAGCGCGGCCGATGCAGTCGTGGCGAGCAACAGACTGCTATCCAAGGCTAGCGCGATCAACAATCCACAGCAACACCCAAGAGCGGCGCTGACCAAACGTAAAGCAATAAATTGATAGGGATCAATCCAAAAATGCCAGCCCATCGCTTGAATCGATTGAGCGACGCGTTGATAAAGCTTTCCATCGATCCACGGCTTAAGCCAAAAACCCAAGGTTTCGATACTTGGCCAAAACGCTCTCCAGCCCATGGGTACGGGATCGAGATATCCTCGGTCATTGCGAAGGGTGTTTTTAAAGGCCAAAATTAATGCACTCAGCGCGCATACAACTGCTAAAACAACTGCGGCGAAAAAGAAGTAGAAACTGACTGAGTTCATTTAGACCTCAATCGCAACAATTTTTCGAATCATCCAAGCTCCAAACATTTGGAGCACCACAACTACGGAAAGAACTGACCAGCCCAGGCCAGTTGTAAATAGCTTCATCATATTAAGTGGATCAATCCAAAACAATGCACCCGCCAATAAAGCGGGTAAGGCAGCCATCACCCAAGCCTGGAGCCGACCTTGCGCCGTCAAAGCAGAAATTTTGCCTTCGAGCGCAATTTTCCGACGCGTTGCAATTGAAAGGGACTCTAGAGTCTCGGCCGTGTTGCCACCGGACGTCGAGCCAATTTGAATAGCGGCAACTAATAACTTGGTTTCCTCGGTCTCGACTCGCCTTGCAAGATCGCGAAGTGTTTGATCAAGGCTTGAGCCCATTCGCTGTTGCCGCATCATGACCGCAAACTCTTGTCCGGCGGGGGAAGGCAAGCGATCCGCCGCTTGCGCAATCATTTGAGTGAGAGACGAGCCTGCCTTTAACCCACCCGCGATCAAGCTGAGGGCGTCCGGTGTTTGTTGGCGGAATTTTTCGATCCGGCGCCCTTTGACCCAGTTAAGCCAAAGCCGCGGAATAGCACTGAGCAGAATCGCAAAAACTAATGGAGGAACTGGACTCTCACTCAAAAGAAAGATGGTCGCGCACAGAATTACGACAGCTAGGCTATGGATCCTGCGAATTGTTTTGACGTCCGTGAATAAGAACACCTCCTCGAGTCTGCGCCCTACGTCCCGTTCAAAATGCTTTTTGTATTCCTGAGCACTTCTATTCGCCATCGTCCAAAGACAGTAAGCCAACATGGCTAGTGCGCCGACGGCCAAAACCCAGTACAAGGTTGAGAGCTCAATCATGCTTTCTCCTCGAACCAACTTAAGTTGAAATGACCACCCTGCTGGCTCACCTCGTCGAGAAATTGCGGCACTTGTCCGGTGGCCTCGAAAGCACCCTGCGGCTCAGAGGAGCAGGGTCGCTTGAATCGAAAAATTGCCTGCATAAGTACGCGACTCCCTTCGATACCCGTCACCTCCGCTATCTCGGTAATTCGCCGTGACCCATCTGGGAAGCGAGCTTGCTGAACAATAATGTTGACGGCCGACGCAACTTGCTCGCGAATGGCCTGAACAGGAATGTCCATGCCCGCCATGAGTGCCATTACCTCAAGTCTTGAAATCACATCTCGGGGACTATTTGCGTGGATCGTGGTTAGTGAACCGTCATGCCCGGTATTCATGGCCTGCAGCATGTCGAGAGCTTCACCCCCTCGGCATTCGCCGACTACGATGCGATCTGGGCGCATTCTCAACGCATTTTTAACGAGGTCTCGAATGAGAACTAATCCTCGGCCCTCAGAGTTTGCCGGGCGTGCTTCTAAGGTCACCAGATTCTGATGGTTGAGGCGTAGCTCCGCAGCATCTTCAATCGTGACAATTCGCTGATCCTCGTCGATCATCGCGGAAAGCAAATTAAGCAAGGTGGTTTTCCCGGAGCCAGTTCCGCCGGCCACGATGATGTTAAGCCTTTGCTCAACGCACAATTTCAGAAATTCAATCATTGTGGGCGAGGCCGACCCTAATCGAATGAGGTCCGAAGGGCTCATCATGCGGCGATTGAAGCGCCGGATAGTGATACTAGGACCATTGACGGCTAGTGGCGAAATCACCGCGTTGACACGCGAACCATCTTGCAGACGCGCATCGACCATGGGTGAAGCTTCGTCAATGCGACGACCAAGCGGGGCGACAATTCGGTCAATCACAGCTCGGATCGATTCGATGTTTGAAAAGCGCCAGGGCGTCTGTTGGAGCTTTCCTTGGCGTTCAACATAAATCGGCATCAAACCATTGACCATGATCTCGGAGATTGAGTCGTCTTTCAAAAGGTTCTCTAAAGGGCCAAGACCGATGGCTTCATAGCAAACCTGCATCACCACCTCAGCGCGAACAAGACAAGGTGGAAAGTCCTCCGTTTTATCGAGTGACTCGTTCAGGGTTAAAAGTACCAACGCTTCGAGCGCTTCGTTGCCCAGCAGTCGAATATCATGACGACGTAGGTCAATCGTCTCCAAGAGCTGGCGATGCAGGCGTCGACGCCAATGAAGCTCCAACTCGGTGTAGTCCGCTCCAGCAATGCTCGCTTCGCTTAGTTGAGTATCTAGCACCGGGTCGCTATCTACATGCGTCGTCCCTCCCACCAAAAAACCTGGCTTCTTAACTAAAGGCATAGCACGATCATTATGCGAAGCCTCCTTGTCCGCTGAGAACGCTTCTAGTCTGATCCGGTAACCAGCGATTTGAATTTCATCGGCTTCTCCGAGCGGCCCGTATTGAGCGATGCGTTGCCCGTTAACCCAGGTTCCAGATAGGCTACCGAGGTCCGAAATGGTGAGCGCCTCACCGACCACATCCAGTCGCGCGTGAGACTTGGCGACTCTCCAGCTCTTTATATTCCAGGGCGTTTCACTTTGGCGCCCAATAATGCAGGGAAACGAATCGATTTGTAGGTGGCGACTTGGCTCGCCCGGCGCTTCAATGGAAACACTCAGCATTTAGTCCACCATCTTGATACGTTCGCGCGAAGCGTCAATCTTTTGCGGGCTCCCTTGCACCAACTGGCGATCACGATCATTTTCTACCCCGATGAAGCGAGGTGTCATAAAGACCACTAGATCTGTTTGACGGCTCTGGAAGTCTTTAGACTTGAATAACCGACCAAGGATGGGAAGATCGCCAAGCCCGGGTACTTTATCGACGGACTTACCGCCTTCATCGCTCAGCAGCCCCGCGATGACGAGCGTCTCGTTCTCTCGAAGATTGACCTCCGTCTCAGCTCGTCGCTTCAGTAAACCTGGAATATTGTTGACCTTCACATCGGGATCGATGGCTGAAATTTCGGTAGCGATTTTGGCAGCGATCACACCGGATTCACTAGCGACCGGGGACACATCAAACTTGATTCCATACTCTTTGAAGATGACCGAGGTAGCACCTATCCCGGTGCTATACGGTATCGGAAGCTCGCCTCCGGCCACAAAGCGTGCGGACCCTCCACTGCGGCAAGAAAGGCGAGGCTCCGCGAGAATAACTGCTTCGCCATTTTTAGCGAGCAAGTTTAGCGTCGAGCCGAGCCAACTTGACAGACTCAAAGCCGAAGAGAGCGGAGAGATATACTCTCGAGGTGCCAATGCGCCACTCGGATCCAGAAGATTGCCTGGACCGGCGGAGCGAAACGCGTTGCCTCGCCGAAAATCTCCAATCACACCAAACGAAGGCCCTCCCGCTGAGGCTCCCCACCTCACGCCGAGATTCTGAAGTACATCTCTCCGAATTTCTACGAATCTCACATCCATTGCGATCATTCTTTCGAAGCCAACCTTGCTGAGCAAATTGACAATTTGCGGATAGCGCTTCGATACCTCCGTCAGACGATGGGCTTGCTCTTCATTAATGTTGCCGCCTTCGATAACCACCTTATCGCCCACAAGCCTGGCCCGTACATTGCTCTGATCGCCAATGAGCGCTCTTACCTCTGTGAGCAAGCGGTTGGTGTCTGCCGTGACTACATTGATCACGTAGTGACGTTCTCCGCCAGCCTTCCCCCAAAGATGAACTGTGGTTTGCCCTGCTGTTTCAGGAATGATGAGTACCTGCTTATCGTCCAAAGTTGTAGCCTGAAGCACCTTGCCGTTTCCAACTGCAATTCGCCTAATGTTGGGTTCATTCAGTACGAAAGTTTGTCCGACATATAAATGTAGTGCTTCTCCCGGAATACCTTGAGCGCTCGGCGAGGCGAGTAGTGCGGTCGGCTCACCACGTGTGTTTTGGCTCTCGCCCGACGCCGAGAATGTTTTGAGTGGAATGACTAGGCATGCGACGATGAAGAGAGCTTTAGAGACGTAGGTAGTACTGTAAAAGATCATGAGAATCACCTTACTTCGATCAATGATTGCGGTAGGTTATTTTGTGAAATCTGCCCGGTGGTCAGTAGTGATTTCGATGGGGGTATCGGCGTCACTTCAGTTTGAATGTGTTTAGCCGGAATCATCGGCTCAGTGTCTTCTGTACCCGACGGTTGCGGGATGGCAGAGGTAGGCACCATGGGTGCAAGAGGCAATTCCGTCCTGCCGACGCTCGCCGTCGAACTCAGGCCTGTAGGCTTGGCAATTGGACCACGCCCACCAACAATAATTTCAGCGCCGATAGGTACCTGGACTAGAAGCTGTGGAACGGGTGGTGCCAAGATTGGGGGTATCGTCGCGGGCGGTAAGGCACGCGGCATTGGGGCTGCTTGGAGAGCGGCGATCTGCGGTTGCGGTGCCGCTAGAGTTAAGGGCGGGGGACGGATGCCGAGTAGCGCGTAAATATCCAGTGAATGCTTGGGCAACTCGAGATGATCACCTGGATTACGCAGCATCGCCGTAAGCTTCCCACCACGCTGAGCCACGACCAGCTTCTGGGCCTGCTCGGGAGTGACTTCAACCGTGATGGCATTAAAGCTGCGATTGGCGAGATCATCGCCTTGTCCAGGGCGAACCTGTTTTCCGGTCGCCAAAACAAGAATATCTTGCAACAATGGCGCCGTGATTTCAGGGCCTTGAACGGCCGGACCCGCTGCGGAATTCACCGGAGGCCTTACTGAAAGCAGTAAATCGATGTGATCCCCAGGTTGCAACATGCCCGAAACCGAATTCACCTCATCAACAGCAACCGTCATCGCTCGAATTCCGGGCTTCACCTTGGAAGAAAACGTCGCGACATCTGCGCCCGCCAGAGATGCACTGACCAGAGCCTCCCCCGCCTGAAGTCCGTGGCTTAGCTTGGCACCCACAAAACCATCAAACTTGTCGGGTCGAATCGCATTCGATGCAACGAATTCTTGAGGCACAGGACGCACCGCCATCGTATCGCCACTTACGACGTCTCCAGGTTTTAGATTGCGTTTGGCCACGACGACATCTATCGTTTTGACTTTTGGGACGAGCTTGGCCCGTTCTACCGCTAGAAACTCACCCACTTGAGTTCGAATACCCCAGGCGGCAATGAGGCCAGTCGCCAGCGCACAGGCGAAAAGCGCCGCGATCTTGTGTTTACGAATCGGCCCGAGCACCGACGCAATGAGTTGTTGTGTATTCATGGCCTTGATATCGACTCCGTATAGGCGGCGTAACGAGCACGAATCGCATCGCCGAGCTGTTGCAAGGGGTTGTTTGGACCCGTACCAAAGGCAATCACCACCAGTACTAGGATGAGTAATACTTCGATCATTGCTTGACCAAGTACGCGGACTTTTTTGGGGCTTTTTAGGGAATTCACCGAGCCGCCTGACTTTGTTGAATCACAATCGCGATGTCATGGTCCATCCGGTCCAGCGTCAGAATCACCTCCTCGTCGCCTCGGGTTAGCATCGTGACTAGGCTCTGCCCTGAGGTATGGTTTGCTTCCAAACGCGGTTCTGGCCGAAATCCAATGCGCCGTGCATGACTCACTATCCAATCGGCATTTGCTTGCAAACTTCCAGCGCTACGAGCGATTAGCAAGTGCCCCACCCGCCCCGGATCTGAGCTCGCGAAATTTTGAAGCACCTTAGAATTTGAGGGCAGCCATTGCACTAGGTAGTTCTGAGCCCCGCCCTCACGGCGTGCACCGGGTTCAGCGTAGCTAAGCCGCGCGATTGTTTCGCCTGTCGGCCCCCGCCTCGCCTGTAGTACCTCTATCACAGGAAAGCTCTCAATCTTCGAAACCATCAACCACGTAGCTGTTTGACTGCGCCAGACTTTGGCCTTATCGTTTTTAGACCAAAACGACTCAACATCGGCGATTAGTCGCTCAGGAGAGAGACGGGTGACCAAGCGGAAGCTACTCATATGTTGGCCGCCCAGGTGTGCCCCATCAAAGACCAACTGAGCTTGAACAGAAGGAAGCGCCGCCACCAACTTTGAGGCTACCGAGTTTTCAGCGAAGCAAGTATTCGTCAATAACATCCAAGCAACAACGAGCATTAGCATGCCACCGGCATCTCGGCATCGGAATTTTGGCATCGTCATTACCAACCCCCGCCGAAGCCAGCTTCAGAAGACGCAGCAGCGGCCGCAATTCCCCTGCGATCCGGAGGAATTAAATCCATATCCATATCGTGATAGCGAAACGCACCTCCAGAGTTGTCCAGCCCGAGGGTGCCCATAATCGCAATTGAAGCCCGTACCGCAAGATAAGCGACATCTTGAGCGGTCTCAAGAGGCCCAGCGAGCCGCTTACCTTGATTCACTCGTGTCTCAACGGTGGTCGCTTCACTACCCTGCGGCTTCGAGGCTGACCAGTCATCCGTCAGGATTGCTGCCTTCGACTTAAAACTAAGAGGGAAGCCGTCAAGCCATTCACCCGTTGAACTTATGGCAGGTTTACTGGTACTCGTATTGACGGTAACCCTAGCCGTCAAGAGTCCATCTCTCAGTTCAAGTCCAAACTTATTGGGACCGGCCAAGGTCGATAACAAATTGACCGCATTATTCACAACACCGGTTTTCTCAAAACCCTCTGCGACCCCAATACCCGCATCGAAGCTTCCACTAGTCACCGATGTGGATGTATCCCCAAAGGACTCTAGCAAGCCTTGACCCTTACGATTGGTCCAAAGCGCGTGCATCTCAGAACCAGCGGTCAAATTGGGCACCTGATCTTGACTAAACACCTCCCGCGAGGCGCGGCTGAGATGTCTTTGTGCTAACTCTTCTGAAAGCTTTCTCAGGCCATCTGGCGTACTACACTCATCTCTACGCACCGTGCACTCGAATGCCAGAGATCGCGAAGAGGCGATTGTGGCCGTCTGCACTGACTGATACTTGCCCAGCAAAACGGTCATGACGACCAAGGGTACGAGTACCATAGCAACGACCAGAGTTTCCAGCAAAGCCTGGCCGTTCTGACCTCTAAGCACGTTAGTTCTTGACATAATTCAACTCCGCAGCCGCGCGCTCAATGAGCGTAGGATTGACTAGTCTCACTTGCCAAAACGGGTTGTATAGACTTGCATACTCCGTTTTCTGCGGTGCCTGTGGAGGACGACGAAAATATATTTCAGCGGCCGAAACGGCGGAGATTTTTCCGCCCGCAAAGGCACTAGGCATGGCGAGCCGTCCAGCACTCACGCCAATCGCATCGGCAGTGCGAACCTTGGCCGACAGCACCTGACCATAAATGGCGACCCGGCGAGTTGGGTAGCGTGCTTGACTCAATGCGTCGTAGTCCAAATCGAACACCCGGTTAATGCCGCTATAGGATCCAAAACCTGCAGCCGGATGACTATCAATACCTAATGAAGCCATTGCAGCGGGCAAGCTGTTATTCAAGGCACCGCCGGGATAGTCGGTGAGGCGATGCTCCAAAACCTTTGCAGCTTCGGCAGCGCCCCAGCCCAGAGGCAAGTTCTCTCGCCAGCGACAGGTCAGTCCCAAGAAGCCAGTATTGCGCACGGTATGCACTGAGGCCGTATCGGCAGCCTCCCAGCGCTCAAGGCCCGAGCCGGTCATCGCTGTACCGCCGTTTTTCTCAATGCGACCTGGCCACGGTACGCCAAAACAAGAACCGAGCACGGTGGGAATCGGCCAGAACGTGCCGTCGCGACCCTTCACAAAAGGGTCGATGGAGTCCATCACAACGCCCTTTAGTCGCTGCCTTTCGTCGTCGCTACTGTAGCGCTTAAGAAAGCCCGTATCGAACACGTCCACACCTAAAATGGCGTGCGCAAAAAAATGAGTATCGTTGGCCTTGACAACTTCGTTGGCCGTGGCGCTCATCGAGATTGTGTTGGCCGCCATCAGCACCAAGGCCTGACTTTTTTCAAGCAAGGATTTATAGCCCACGGTAGCGTCCGCTCTGAGGGTAATCTCGGCTGACGCGGCAGTTTCGGCAACAATGCGTGCGGGAGCGGCCGTTGCCGCCCAGGCAGCAAGCGCCTGGCCAATGCCAGGAATACCCGAACCGATAATAGCCGTGCTGGTCGTGAAGGTTTCGATGAACTTGGCGTACGACACCAAGGTGACCGCCTGTGCCACCGCAACCTCTTGCGCAACGATCGCGCGGTTCGTATAGGCCGCAAAATTCAAAGCCCGCGCACGCCATATTGCAGCGCTGTAGGCGGCAGCATCGGTAGCGGTGACCAGGCGAGATTTGGTAGCAACCACCTGCCCGGTATTAAACATAAAGTAAAGCCCTAGCAAACCCGCCAAAATCATGAATAGACCCAAGACAAGAGCTTGCCCAGCCTGAGTACGTCGGCTTGAGGCGAGCAATGAATTGAGCTTAGGTTTCATGGGATTGTGGCAAGGGCGCAAGGCGTATTGAGGCGGTCGCCGCGGCTAGTTAGCGTTGTAGGACGAAAGCGACTTGTTAGTGTTCGCCTGAGAACCGGCCGACGTGGACGAAGTGCCCGCCGCGGAAATTTGGGCGGATGCATCGGTGCCTGCCACCTCCAGTGCTAGGCCCGCCGTTTGGTGGCGAATCGTCTGGCCAAAGAACCGGTAAACCCCAATCGCGGCTACCGCAATGAGGGCGACGATAACGATGTACTCGGTCATCCCTTGGCCGCGCTGACGGCGGGATGCAGGATTAGGGGTACCAGAACAACGGGCGCGAATCGCCGACTGATCCAGCGATAGATTTGAACGAAACATAAGAGCCTCCTCGGCGGTTGAAAGTCTTGCCAAGTTACGCCCCATGGCCGCAAAGCTCAATGCGGCTAAAGGCCTATTCGCCCTCAGGTGGAGTGACTAGACCGAAAGGCTTAAGAGCCGCTTGCAACGTGCCAAAAAAAGACTGCTTAGGTTGCCCCAAGCAGTCTTTTTATTGTTATCGAGGAGAATGATCGTCTCAGCTCGCGCCGAGTTTGGCCCTTTGCCTCAATGTCAATTCATCTTCGAAGCAGACGAATCAGGCCGCCTTTTTGGCGACCTTATGGCCATGATCATCAAAGAATTGTTCGTCCTCGGTCGACCCTTTTAAGGCCGAGGTCGAAGCTTCGCGCTCCACCGTGGTGGTCACCGCATCAAAATAACCAGTACCTACTTCGCGCTGATGTTTGACGGCGGTAAAGCCACGATCAGCCGCAGCGAACTCAGCCTCTTGTAACTCAACGAAGGCACTCATGTTGTTACGCGCATAACCGTAGGCAAGATTGAACATCGAGTAATTCAAGCTATGGAAACCAGCCAGCGTGATGAACTGGAACTTATAGCCCATTGCACCCAATTCGCGTTGGAATTTGGCGATCGTCGCCTCGTCCAAATTCTTCTTCCAATTGAAGGAAGGCGAACAGTTATAGGCCAACATTTTGCCCGGAAATTGCTTATGAATTGCGTCCGCGAACTGACGAGCAAACCCCAAGTCTGGCTTACCAGTTTCACACCAGATCATATCGACATAGGGAGCGTAAGCAAGACCACGCGATACCGCTTGATCCAGACCTGGACGAGTACGGTAGAAACCTTCAACAGTACGTTCACCCGTTAAGAAAGGCTTGTCGTTATCATCGACGTCCGAGGTAATGAGGTCGGCTGCTTCAGCATCAGTACGAGCCAACAATACAGTAGGCGTACCCATCACGTCAGCTGCCAAACGAGCGGCTGTCAACTTCGCAACCTGCTCTTTCGAGGGCACCAAAACTTTACCACCCATGTGACCGCATTTTTTCACTGAGGCTAACTGATCTTCAAAGTGAACGCCTGATGCACCGTTCTCAATCATCGATTTCATCAGCTCAAAGGCGTTCAGCACACCACCAAAACCGGCCTCAGCATCGGCCACGATCGGAGCAAAATAATCGATGTAATCGGCGTCGTTTGGATTCTTACCTTCCATCCATTGAATTTGATCACAACGGGTTAAGGCATTGTTGATTCGCTTCACGACCAGAGGCACGGAATTCGCGGGATACAAAGACTGGTCAGGGTACATTTCGCCTGCCAGGTTTGCATCGCCCGCAACTTG
>JANOPA010000046.1:0-7796 GCA_031421635.1 Betaproteobacteria bacterium
CAGGGCATGCTCACCACTGACGGTGACATGATCAAGCACGATATCGTTATAGGGTCGGCGACCGATCGATAAGCGCGAACGATCCAGCTTAAATTCTCGAGAGTGCGCGGGAGCGGTGGCATCAAGCTCAGAGCGCTTTTCTGCTGCAATCACGAAGCGCAAGCTCGGCTTCGTATCCCTTGTGTCCTGCCCCATGACTAATCGGCCTCATTGCTATGTAATTTTGAAAACAATTGTGCTTAAGGTGAACCTAGATCCACGACCAGGGCCGAAACATTGTCGGTAGCACCGTAATCAAGTGCTCGATCAACCAGTCTTTGCGCTGCATGCCCTGCACCGTCGCTGCCAAGATCAGAAAGCAGATTAGAGATGTCTTCGTCAGACATCGCATCGGTCAAGCCATCGCTGCAGATTAAGTATTGGCAAGGATGAATCGCATCAAGCCATTGGAAATCGACCTCGACGCGTTGCTCGGCGCCAATTGCACGCGTCAGAATTCCCTTGCGAGCTCCATCGCCATTGTTAAACCGCCCTCTTAGGACCTCCGGTAGTATTTCAATCACATGATCGCGTGTTAGTCGACTGATCTGGCCCGCTTGAATCCGATACAACCTGGAGTCACCAATATGGGCGTACAGAGCGCCCAGCGGCGTATGCCACAGTAAAGTCAACGTGGTGCCCATACCCAGGCATTCGGGTCGTCGTGCACTGGTGCGTAACACAGCCGCGTTAGCTTCATTGACTGCACTCAAAACAAGAGATTCGTAACTTTTAAGGTCCATCACCGAAGGATTCGCTAGGCGTTTCTCCAGTGTCTCGATAACAAGGTGGCTCGCCACTTCACCGGCGTTAAAACCACCCATGCCGTCAGCCACGCAAAATAAACCCAGGTCGGGCCGACACAGCAGCGCGTCTTCGTTGTGGGTTCTGCCTACCCCGGCGTCGCTAGCAAAGGACGCTGCAAGCGGTTTGCTTTTCGCAAGGTAGCCAGGAGCTGCCGGCACTTCGTCGGCCGTCTCTGGCCCGAACGGCATTCGAGAGCCGAGCTCAGGGAGAGCGGAAAGGCCGCGCACCAATGCATCTTGCAAGCCTGCGATGGCGGTTGGGGAAGTCGGTGTGCGGGTCAGAGTAGTCATTCCCTAAGGCTAGGCCTAGAGAATGACGTTTTAAAGGCAATAATCCACGAACGGTGTGATTGCCAGAGCGAGTGGCAAAGCAAGTGTTGCCACCGTGTTGAGCAGCGTGGTTATTTAAGCACCAACGGCCTTTTTCAGCAGGCTTGCCATTTCAGAAGGATCCTTGGTCACGGTAATGCCACAGGCTTCCATGACTGCTAGCTTTTCTTGTGCCGTACCCTTACCACCCGAGATAATGGCACCTGCATGGCCCATACGCTTGCCGGGAGGCGCAGTGACGCCTGCGATAAAGCCAACCACGGGCTTTTTCATATGGTCCTTGATCCAGTAGGCGGCGGTTTCTTCGTCAGTTCCCCCGATTTCGCCGATCATGACGACGGCGTCAGTGTCGGGATCATCATTGAACATTTTCATGATCTCGATGTGTTTCAAGCCATTGACCGGATCGCCACCAATCCCGACTGCAGTGGATTGACCTAAACCAAGCGAGGTCAGTTGGCCAACGGCTTCATAGGTCAAGGTACCCGAGCGGGAAACAACGCCAATACGACCTTTTTTATGAATATGGCCAGGCATGATGCCGATTTTAAGCTCGTCAGGTGTAATGACACCCGGGCAATTAGGGCCCAGCAAAAGGGTCTTGCTGTTCGCTTTGCGCATTTTGTCGCGCACCATCATCATGTCGCGCACCGGGATGCCTTCTGTAATACAAATCACCAGATCGAGTTCAGCTTCAACGGCTTCCCAAATGGCGTCCGCAGCACCTGCCGGAGGCACGTAAATGACTGAGACATTGGCACCGGTTTGAGCTTTAGCTTCCTTAGCCGTTGCGTAGATGGGCACGCCTTCAAAGTTCTCGCCTGCTTTCTTCGGGTTAACACCCGCAACAAATGCATTTTTACCGTTTGCATATTCACGACACAGACGCGTGTGGAATTGGCCTGTCTTACCGGTAATGCCCTGGGTCATGACGCGGGAGTTTTTATTGATCAGGATACTCATTCGGGAGCCCTCTTGGTTCAGTGAGTCTAAATTTGGTGGATGGCACTTGACGGTATTGCCGAGGCAGTCGTTTAACCGACCGCCCATTCAGGTCTATGTTTCGCGCCGTTGTTTCGCGCCACGATCTCAGGCCGACTTGGTCGCAGCAACCACTTTTTGCGCCGCTTCGGCCATGGTGTCTGCAGCAATGATCGGCAGGCCGGATTCCGCCAGCAATTTCTTGCCAAGGTCCTCGTTTGTACCCTTCATGCGCACCACTAGCGGTACCGCAAGTCCGACCGCTCTAGAGGCCGAAATAACCCCCTCGGCGATGGTGTCGCATTTCATAATGCCACCGAAGATATTCACCAGAATGGCCTTCAAGCCCGGATTACGCAACATGATTTTGAACGCTTCTGTGACCTTCTCTGCGGTTGCACCGCCACCGACGTCCAAGAAGTTGGCGGGCTCGCCGCCGAACAATTTGATGGTGTCCATAGTGGCCATGGCGAGACCTGCGCCATTCACCAAGCAACCAATGTTGCCATCGAGTTGAATGTAGGCAAGATCGAATTTTGAGGCTTCAATTTCGGCTGGATCTTCTTCATCCAGGTCGCGCAACGCAACCAGTTCAGGATGACGGAAGAGCGCGTTGGAATCAAAGTTCAGTTTGCAGTCCAGGGCAATGACTTTGCCATCACCGGTGAGGATCAGAGGGTTAATTTCGGCCAGCGATGCATCGGTATCCCAGAAGGCCTTATAAAGGCCTTGGAGAACCAGGCGAGCCTGCGGCAAGGCGGCTGCGGGCAGACCAATCTTGATAGCAAGATCGTCAGACTGGGCATCGGTCAAACCGGCGACAGGGTCAACCGAGGCCTTGTGGATGAGCTCAGGCGTATGTTCGGCGACATGCTCGATGTCCATCCCACCCTCGCTGGAGGCCATGACTGTGACTTGCTGGGTCACCCGATCAACGACCAGACCGATGTAGAGCTCTTTCTTGATGTCGGCACCTTCTTCGATCAGTAGGCGACGAACTTTTTGACCAGTGGGTCCAGTTTGATGAGTGATCAACATCATGCCCAAAATGGCCGTGGCATGAGCTTTTACTTCTTCGAGGGAACGAGCCAGCTTCACACCGCCGCCCTTACCCCGCCCGCCCGCATGAATTTGCGCCTTGACGACCCAGACCGGCCCACCAAGCTTTTTGGCCGCCTCGACCGCCTCATCCACCGAAAAAACCGGGATGCTGCGCGGCACAGGTACGCCGAACTGTTTCAGGATTTCTTTGCCCTGGTATTCGTGAATCTTCATGGGAGTGGGTTCCTTGCGGGTTTAAACCATTTAGGGAAATATAACTGAACAGCCGGACCATCTGAACGCAGAGCATTACAACGGTCGATTTGAAAGTGTTTGTCGTCGGGCTCGGGTTCTGCGCGCGGATCCGCCAGGACCGACTTAATGGTGGCAAAAGTGTCCGCTTCACCCGCGAATGCCTGAATGGCTGCCGTCGGTAGAAACTGCGAAAGCTCAGAAATATGAGTACAACCAAGCACCGCGCCCATACGCTCTCGGACGGCCTTCCTGAACCCTTTTATCAGGTTGAGGCCTACGAGCTTGTCATAACCTTCAGCGGCCACTTCACAATGGCCTGGATAAGGGTTACGACGGGAATAAGCCGTGGAGGCCACAACGTTAAAACCTTGATCGATGGTCAGACACAAAAGCATGTCATGCATCGGGTCACCGGCTAAGCGATCACCGCTGGGCAACGGTGCGTTCTGCGTTTTGACGTCACAAAGGGTGGCTTCAATATCCCAAAGCTCGTCTTCACGGCGGAAGACTTGTATTTCTACCTTACGGGTATGAACAAGCTTACGGTTAACCACGTTTGACTGAAAGAGCTGCTTGGAAGTAAAGGGAATAGTGCCAATATTGGACTAAAGAAAGCATCGACAATGATCGCTACCGATCATCTTAGATCGCGGATTCTAGCACCACTAGAAAGCGAACCATTGCGGTGCAGCATTGTGATCCTTGCACATTTTCAGAGTGGACTTATTTATCGTTTGAATGCCTTATTCATAATCTTCGTCGCTAACCCGTCCTTTAAGGACTTTGTAGACCACCGAAGGGGTAAAACCACGATTCGCTAAAAAGCGCTGCTGCCTGGCACGATCCTCGGCCGATTCAGGTAGCGCAACAAACTTTTTGGACCAAACTTCAATAGCTCGTTCTAACTCTGAAGAGCGCGCACGCTCGATCACCTCTTTCAGTAGAGGCTCAGCAATTTTGTGGGATTTAAGTTCATGTCTGAGCTTGAGTACCCCAAACCGGCTAGCGCGCCGATGGGCCAGGGATTCGACAAAGCGCTCATCCGAGAGATATTTGAGTGCCTCAAGCTCGTCGAGAACGACATCGACACTCGCGGCTTGCTCCATGCCCTGTTCGGAGGCGCGGGAGTTTTCGAGATAAGGATCTAGGCCCTCAGCCTGAGGGGCCGAACCACGCTGAGGTTTGGGCCGCACGGGTCGAAGCAGTTTGGCTCGCAACTCGCTGCGACTATGTTCCCGCGCCGAGAGATAGGCCAGCGCGCGCGCCTTCAGCGAAAGCGGGGGCTGGCCAGGTCTCACACTGGCCTCTTTATGCGGCTTCTTGCGCCCCTAATGGGCGGGCAATTACACCGAAATGCTCGCGCACTTTGTTCTCGATTTCGAAAGCAATTTCTGGATGTTCGCGCAAATAATCGCGAGAATTTTCCTTGCCCTGACCAATGCGATTGCCGTTATAGCTATACCAGGCTCCCGACTTTTCGACAATATTAGCCACTACGCCAAGATCGACAATTTCGCCATGACGCGATACACCTTCGCCATAGAGAATGTCGAACTCAGCAGCCTTGAAGGGCGGTGCCACTTTATTCTTGACAACCTTGACACGGGTTTCGCTGCCCACGACTTCTTCACCCTTTTTGATCGATCCAGTACGGCGAATGTCCAAACGCACCGAGGCGTAGAACTTCAAGGCATTACCGCCGGTCGTGGTTTCTGGGCTACCAAACATGACACCAATTTTCATTCGAATTTGGTTAATGAAGATGACCAAAGTATTGGTGCGACTAATCGTACCGGTGAGCTTACGCAACGCTTGTGACATGAGGCGCGCTTGCAGACCAGGCAAGGAATCGCCCATCTCGCCTTCAATCTCGGCCTTAGGTGTGAGTGCAGCGACAGAATCGATGACAATGAGATCGACCGAACCGGAGCGCACAAGAGCGTCGGCGATTTCGAGAGCTTGCTCGCCGGTATCCGGCTGAGAAATAAGCAGATCGGACAAATTAACACCGAGCTTTGAGGCGTACTGGGCATCGAGCGCATGTTCGGCGTCGATAAAGGCACATGTACCGCCAATTTTTTGCATTTCTGCAATAACTTGCAGTGTTAGTGTGGTTTTACCCGACGATTCTGGGCCATAAATTTCCACAACTCGGCCACGGGGCAAGCCGCCCACACCAAGCGCGATATCTAGACCTAATGAGCCAGTGGATACTACTTGAATATCGCGAACAACTTCACCGTCGGCGAGGCGCATGACAGAGCCTTTGCCAAACTGCTTTTCAATTTGAGCGATAGCCGCCGCTAGCGCCTTAACGCGCTCGCCGCCGTCTTTTTTCTTAGCGTCTTCCATATTGATGACTTTTTCCATGATTGCCTTCTCTTAAATCACCCCGGCCTTGAAGACAATTCTTCAGGATTCGGTTCATTGCATTGACTGGATTATGGCATTTAAATACTGTATGCGCAACCAGTTACTGTTTAAAACAACAGTTATTTTGGTCGATTTGGCTCTGCATTTGGCTTAAGCCGCGTGGATCAACTCTTCCGCTCGCAGCAAGGCATAACAAACAGTGCGCAATCGTACCTCATAGCGATCGCCGCTTAGCTGTAAAGTTTGAGTGACTACCGTGGTGCCGGACTCGCGCGAGCTCATAGCCCAACCGAAGCAAACCATACCCACAGGTTTTTCGATGCTGCCCCCTCCGGGACCTGCCACACCGGACACGGCCAGGGCCAACTGGCAAGTACTGCGTCCAAGCGCGCCCGCGGCCATGCCAGCCACGACCTGTTCACTCACCGCCCCGTACGATTCCAAGGTCGCCGCCAAGACCCCCAAGTTTGCCATCTTGGCGCGGTTGCTATATGTGATGTAGGCTGAATCAAACCAGGCCGAGGAACCGCCGGTCTCGGTAAGCGCGCGGGCAATTGCGCCCCCAGTGCAGGATTCCGCTGAACACACCAGCCAGCCACGGCGCTCAAGCTCACGCCCTAAACGAGTCGCGATCAAGACTGCGTGTACTTCAAGATCCGCTTTTGCGATGGCAAGCATCGCGTTCAGTGCATTCATAGCGCCCGCCATACTGCAAGCACCAACAATGCATAAAAGGCTGCGATCAAATCGTCGATCATGACTCCCCAGCCACCCTTTAAAGTGGCGTCGTAATGACTAATCGGCGGCGGCTTCAAAATATCAAAAAACCGAAACAACACAAACAGTGCCAACTGAGTTGAAAATCCTGCACCACTCGGAGTCTGAGCCACCCAAAGTACGAGCCAGAAGGCGATGACTTCGTCCCAAACCATTGCGCCATGATCGGAGACGCCGAGATCTCGACCACATCGACCGCAGGCCCAAACTCCTAGCCAAAAACCCATGATCAAAATGACCGGCCACGCCCAAGTCGATAGGGCGACTGACTCTAACGAAGTTCCCTGAAAAAACTTTACGAAACTAACATTTGCCGATAACTTGCTCAACAGATTATCGATGAACAAAAAACATACCCAGGCCCAGAGCGTACCGAAAGTGCCCGGACTAAAGGGAGCAAGACCACTGCCAAAACCTAAAGCGATCCAGCGTGAAAGCTTGGGGCGCATAAAGGTAAACGTAGGCCTTTTAATGGACGTTGTGAGAGTCCGGTTACTCACATTTGGAATCGGTGACATGGGGTTTAAGAGAGTCCGTGCCCAGACTACTAAGGCGCGAAGTGTTGATGCGAATACCCACCAAAAACGACGGGGCGATCATCCTGATCAACCAAATCAATGGCATCTCCCGCGCTCATCTCACCAATGATGGTTAGAGGTAAGCCGAGATCGTGTGCGATGCGCCGAATATGAGCCCGATTTTCGGTGGCGGCGGTAAAGCAAAGCTCATATTCATCGCCTCCAGCGAGAAGTAACGCGAGTGACTCACTTGAGGACAAATGGCCTAGGCTTTCAAAGAGCGGTATTTGGTCAACGCGTATTCTTGCGCCACAGCGTGAGCGTTCACAAAGATGGCCTACATCGCCCATCAAGCCGTCTGAGAGATCAATTGCACTGCTGGCGAGGTGCCTCAGAGCGAGACCGAGACTCAAGCGTGGCTCAGGGCGCTCGAGTTTGTCAATACAAGCCTGCGGGACATGCGCCGGAAAAGCCACCAAACTCGCGGCGAGAGCGGTCGCGGCATAACGTTCCCGGAGCGCGTAGAAAGGTCCCCCTAAGCGACCCGACACCCAAAGATCGTCACCAATCTGAGCGCCATCACGACGTAGCGCCACTCCTTTGGGTAGTCGACCCAGCACGGTAATTGATAGGTTCAAGGGACCCTGCGTCGTGTCTCCGCCAATCAGCTCGCAGC
>JANOPA010000047.1:0-3494 GCA_031421635.1 Betaproteobacteria bacterium
ACAAGATCGATGAACTCTTGCCCTGGAATCTCGCTGAGAAACTAGAGGCACTTAAGCCACATCGTCAAAATACTGAGCAAGCTCTGGCCGCATAACCCGATCAAATAAATACCGTCCATGCGGTACTGACCGAGCGTTTACACTGCCACCTCAGAAGCAAGAAATGTAATGTAACAGCAGACCATAGCTCTCTTTGTAAAAAACGATGCCAAAGTGAGGACTCTCTTTTAGAACGGAGCCAACCTGAAGCGAAGGCACTAGCCATTTGAATTACTTCCCGTAGACGAACCTTTGCGACCAAACCAGCGCCGGACTTGGCTGGAATAGGCGCTCCATTGGGCACCATGCGTTTGAGCCAACCACGGCTCCTCGCCAAATACAACACGCAGATGGAAGCCCACTGCTACGACTAAGGTGTAAATCGCCAAGGCCACTGACTCAAACAGCAACGACCATCCCACAAGCAGGAGCACTACTGCACAGTACATTGGGTTTCGTGAGAAACGGTAAAGACCGACCACAACAAGATTTTTGGGAGGAGACCATGGAGCTAGCGTGCCCTTACCCGAAAGATAAAAGCTAATGACACACCAAATCAAGCTCGTAAGACCAACCACTATAAATAAGATCGAAGCAGCACCAATAGAAGGGACTTGACCAAGGGCACGGACGACGAGAAATGGTACGGCAAATGCTATCACCCCCGGCAATAAAAGGAAGGCTACGAGCGCGCGCAGGAGTGCGTATTTCAGCGATCATAGACGCTGAGAACAGCGTGATCATAGACGGCGTTTCAGGCTGATCGCGGACGATCAGGTTTAGCCGTGAGTGAAGAGGTTAATGATAGCCGAATCGTCCACGATCCCGCTGAAATGGGTGGTCGTTCTCATGGTTTGAACTGCTTGCGTCGCATGGACTCTCCTTTGAGCGAGATCTTGTGAGCGGCATGAACAATGCGGTCCAGAATGGCGTCAGCAAGTGTTGGATCGTCGAGCCATTCGTGCCAGGAACTCACCGGTAATTGGCTGGTGATGAGGGTTGCCTTGGTGCCCACGCGGTCATCGAGAAGCTCTAACAGGTCGTTACGCTCGGGCGCGGTGATGGGGGCGATGGCGAAGTCGTCGATGGCCAGGAGGTCGATCCTTGCCAGTTGAATCAGGCGTCGACTGAAGCTGCCATCACCATGAGCGACTCGCAGTTCTTCGAGCAATCTTGGGGCACGAACATAAAGGACCGTAAAGCCAGATCGTGCGGCTTGTTGGGCAAGAGCGCAGGCGAGCCAGGTCTTGCCGACACCGGTCGAGCCAGTGATTAGAACGTTTTGAGCATGGCGCAACCAGTCGCCCGTGGTGAGCTGATTGACGAGATTACGGTCCAGGCCGCGCGAAGCGCGCCAATCGATGTCCTCAACGCAGGCGCTGGAGGATTTGAGCTTGGCGGCCTTCAGAAGCCGCGCCAGGCGTTTGCCGTCGCGCCAATCCACCTCGCGCTGCACCAGCAAGGCGAGCCGCTCCTGGAAGCTCATGGTGGCTACCAGGGGGATAGTGGCTTGGTCGGTGAGGGCTTGGATGAGACCGTCCAAGCGCAGGGCGCGCAGTTGGTCGAGGGTGTGTTCGTTGAGCAATGCAATTCTCCTTAGGGTTGTCATTCGGAAGTAGGTAGGTCAGTGGTAATAGCTGGGTCCGCGCACATTGGGGTGCTCCGGCATGGAAGACGAAGGCGATGACGATGCGACGGATTGCCGGTCCAGGCCTGCCTTCAGAATCGAGTGGATACTTCGGTAGGTGAGTGAGCGAATGGTCAATGCTCGAACGCAGGCCGCCTCTAGTCTTTCTGGGCTGTATTTGCGGCTGAGGCTGAGTAGGCCAAGGCAAGAACGGTAGCCTTGCTCGGGGTGACGCCGATGCTCCATTTGCCAACGAACGACGGTGGCGCAGGCCATGCCAATCCTCTCGCCCCAAGCGATCAGCTTGGCGGGCGTCCAGTCTCGATGGGCACGGTGCGAGGCGGGCATATGATCGCCAATCGTGGTGAAGTCGCCCCGTACGGCGCTGTAGGCGTGAATCGCCACGCGGCTGCGAGCGGCCAACACTTCCACCAGGGTGGCGGTCACGCGTAATTCGACGGTAGTGCGCACCAAGCGGTGCGGCACACTGTAATAGTGGCCATCGAGTTCGACGTGGTAATCGATGTTGACCCGAACGCGCTTGAAAGTAGCGATGGGCATGCGGATAATGGGAAGGGGGTGCAAGATCGGTCGGTCCAGCGCTTCGAAGGCGCTACGCCTGCAACCCGGCAACTTCTTGAAGGCCCGCGAGTTCAGATCCTCTAGGAGCGCCGCAATGGCGGCGTTCAACTCGGCCAAGCTAAACATGCGTCGGTGGCGCAAGCGCGCCAGAATCCAGCGCTCCACCACTTGAACGCCCACTTCGACCTTAGGCTTGTCTCGAGGGTGAGCCGGTCTTGCGGGCAAGACCGTGACCCCGTAGTGATCACTAAACTCTTCGACCAGACGATTGACTTCGGGCTCGTAGCGGTCGGGCCGGGCGATGAGTGCGCGGGGTTGGTCAGGCACGATCAGCTTGGGCACCCCGCCGATAAACTCCAGGGCATTCATGATCGAGCCGACCCAATCGGCCGCCGTTTGGGTCAGGGTGGCGCAGGCATAGGTGTAATTGGACGCTCCCAGCACGGCCACGAAGATCTGAGCGCGCCGAATCTCGCCGGTCACCCCATCAATGATTGGCATGGTCTGGCCCGCATAGTCCACAAACAGGCGCTCGCCTGCCACATGAATCTGGCGCATCGAACGCTTGAGCGACAGTGCCCATAATCGGTACTTGACGCAAAAGCTCGTGTACTTATAAGCCTGCTCGCTGCCCTTCTGATATTCCTCCCAGAGCAACATGAGCGTGACCCCGGGCAGCTTCATCTCCTGGTGAATCCAAGCGAAGTCGGGCTCAAGCTGGCGGCTCGAGCGTGGCACCGCCGGTTTGTACAGCCGGGCTTCAAGCTGCTCATCGCTCAAAGTTTGAGCAAGCTTCCAATCCACGCCCGCAGCTCGCGCAAAGAGAATGAACTTGCCGACCGTGGACTTGGCTACCCCGGTCGCAGCAGAAATCCCGGCGTAACTGAGCTGTACTTCGAAGTACAGCCGAAGGCATTGTCGAATCTGACGCATCGTGATCCTGAGGGTGGGCATACTGGTCGCCTAAAAAACCGGCCAGCATGCCTGAGTTCAAAACCACTCACGACGAAACCCAAATCGTCCACGATCGCGCTGAAACAGCGTCTACGATCAGTTTGAAACGCCGTCTACGATCCTCTGAAATCACCGTCCACGATCAACCTGAAATGCCGTCTACGATGGCCTGAAATACGCAGGTGGAGCTGGCGCTGGCTTAAACCACAGCTTTCAGCTATCTTGTAGACGCGCCAAACTTCTAACGCACAGATTTAAAGTCCGCAACCACCGTTTCAACATCAACGCCCTG
>JANOPA010000048.1:0-10210 GCA_031421635.1 Betaproteobacteria bacterium
TAGTCAGTTTTACAAAGGTTTCAATCCACTGCGCAGCGCTCTCATTTTTGGCGGACGCGGGTGTAGTCCCTAGGACAGTCGCTAGGCGAGGCGCGAGCGAGTTTTTCCTGAATAGAAAATAGGCGCCCAAGCAAATAGCCGTCACGGCTACAAACGTGGCTAACAAAAAACCAAGTTGAATAACGGTCAATCCAAACATTCGGTCTTCCCTGCTACACCTTAATACGAATTACTTTTCGGATCCAAATAACACCTATGGCCATCAACACCAGTCCAATCGTTACGATGGTTCGACCAATTTTCTCCGTCCATAGAACCTGCATAAATTCCGGATTAGACATATGCAGCATTGCTGCTGTAAAAAAGGGAAGCAAGCAAAGAACCCATGCCGACATACGGCCTTCGGCAGAGAGGGACTTCACCTTACCTAAAAGAATTAAACGCTCCCGGATAATTCGACTGATGTTGCCAAGAATTTCTCCTAAATTGCCTCCAGATTCACGCTGGATTAATACCGCAATGATGAAGAAATTTAGATCCATGCTGGGAATGCGTCTCGACAGGTTTTGCAATGCAGTCGTGGTATCTACACCATAATTAATTTCGTCAAAGGTTTGCTGAAACTCTGGGCCGATCGGCGCGGGCATCTCTTCGCCGACCATTTGTAACGACGATGGCAAAGCATGTCCAGCTCTCAGGGCTCGAGAGATAAGATCCATAGTGTCAGGTAGCAACTCCTCAAAGCGTTTTAGGCGCTGGGCCACCTTCCATTCCAAATATTGGGTTGGAACGAGAAGGGCAATGAAGGCGAGAATGCCTGCAAGTTCAAGCGGCATGCGAAAAACCATCGCAAGCAGAAAAACCAACGCCCCGCTAGCAAGCGTCAACAACAAAAAGATTGAAAGGGACCAACCTAAACCACTCAGCACGAGCTTCCGGTCAACCGTGGAGAGTCTGGGTAGGCTTAAGAGCGCCCTCTGCATAGGCGAAGAATTTGCGAGCAATCTTTGCTTCAACAATGAAGCCTGTTCGCTGTTGAGGCCGGCCCCTGCGGAGAGGCCTTGTATCCGGAGCGCGATACGCTTGGCCTCCGGGCTGTGGTTCGAATTCCACCAAACCAAAAACCCTTCGACAGCGAGAAACACCGCCAAGAAGAATAATCCGGCAATTAGCAAAACAGATGGCTCTCTAAGAATATCCATATCTCGCCCTAGGAAAACCGACGGGTCGGATCAAAAAGTTCTTCGGGGAGGTTATAGCCCTGTACCCGCAAACGCTCAGCGAAATGGGGGCGAATCCCGGTCGCACAGAAATACCCTTCAACACTCCCTGTTTCACCGATCCCGGTTGCTTTGAAAACAAAAAGCTCCTGCATGGTGATCATGTCACCTTCCATTCCGGTAATCTCTTGAACGCTTGTAATTTTCCGTTTCCCGTCGGACAAGCGACTGACCTGAACAATCAGCCCAACAGCCGAGGCGATCTGATGACGAGTCGGCTTTAAGCCGAGATTCATCCCAGACATGCTAATCATATTTTCGAGACGAGCCAGTGCGTCACGCGGCGTGTTTGCATGAATTGTTCCCATGGACCCTTCGTGACCAGTATTCATCGCTTGGAGCATGTCAAACGCTTCTGACCCTCGAACCTCCCCAAGGATAATTCGGTCAGGTCTCATCCTTAGCGCATTTCTCACCAACGCCCGTTGAGATACTTCACCTTTACCTTCAATATTGGGTGGACGAGTCTCTAACCTGACCACGTGGGGTTGCTGCAGTTGCAACTCCGCGGCATCTTCGATGGTGACCACCCGCTCGTGAAGGGGAATGAAACCCGACAAAATATTCAGCAAGGTCGTCTTGCCGCTGCCCGTCCCGCCCGACACAACGATGTTGAGTCGGCCAGCACTCACAGCCTCAAGTGTTCGCGCCATAGGCTCGGTCAGCGACTTCGAATTCACCAAGTCTTGCAGCTTTAAAGGCACGACCGAAAAGCGCCTGATAGACATGCAAGGTCCGTCGAGCGCTAACGGTGGAATAATTGCATTGACCCGCGACCCATCCGGTAGCCTTGCGTCCACCATCGGACTGGACTCGTCAATTCTCCGACCCACCCGAGAGACAATTTTGTCAATGATTTTCATGAGATGCGCGGCATCTTGAAAACGCACATCAGACAACTCTAGTTGTCCACGCCTTTCAACATACACTCGATCATGGCGATTCACCAAAATATCAGAAATGGACGGGTCTGCAAGCAAGGCCTCAAGCGGCCCCAGCCCCAGCATTTCATCTCGAATGTCTTTAACAATCTGCCGACGTTCAAGATCGTTGAGTGACACCTGCTCATCATTGAGGATCACTTCAACGAGGAGCCGAAGTTCATCGTTAAGTTGGTTTGACTCTAACGATTGAAGCCTTCCAAGGTCGATTCGATCTAAAAGTGTTTGATGAACTCTCTGGCGTAATTCGTAGTAGCCCCTCCGCGGAGCCCCCTGCCCTCGGGAATCTATTCCAGTAGCACTCACAACGCTCTGGGGCAAGGCGTTGGCTTGCTCTATTCGCTCACGCAAACTCATGATCTATCCTCTTTTCCACAATCGATCAAGCCAACCCTTTTGAGTTGAACGTTCCACGCTCACACTTTGAGCGAGCTTTTCCAGGCTTTTAGAAACGATGCCATTAGGCACAGACTTCAAGATCGGAATGCCTTGATTGATCGAATGGGAAACTGACTTGTAGTGGTTTGGAATGATTTGATGAACCTTTATTCCCATAGCCACTTCGAGTTCATGAATTCCCAACTCGTCATTTTTTTCCCACCGATTCACAATGGGCTTAATTTTCGAATCTAAGTAATCGAGCGAACGGAACACATCCAACAGTCTTTTCGCATCCCTCACGAAGGGTAAGGTTAGCTGCAAGACCGGAAAAATTTCGTTTGAGTGATCCAGCGCCTTGATCGAGACTGCATCTAAAGAGCGACCGACATCAAGCACGATTACATCAAAATTGGCGCGCGCGCAATGCAGCAGCGCCTCTACATGTTGCGGGCCCACGCTTGTCGACTGGGTTGGGTCCTCGCTTGATGCGATGATGCTCAAGTTTGGTAAGGGTTTAATCGCGCTCGATTCAATTAGCCCCAGGTCGAGGCGAGTCAAATCTTTCACCATTTCAGCAAGCCCAGCATTTGCCTTGCGATCCGATAGAAATAATGCGGCATCACCGAACTGCAAATTAAAGTCGATCAAAAGGACTCTAAGAGGTCCCTTTTCGGCAAGCGCGTAGGCAAGATTACTTGCGATAAAAGTGGCTCCGGCGCCCCCCTTGCACGAAACAAAACTCAATACCTTGGCCTGCCTAGCTCCCACGTTCGAGCCGATGATGCGGACCCTTTCCAGGGCCGCTGCCATCTCCTTTTCGTCATCCGCGCGATAAATAATTTCCTTAACGCCACTTCGCAGTGCGCTCAGGAGAAACTCGGCAGTCGGGTTGCTGGCTAGGGCGATAGGCACCACATTGGGGTGAAGGGCCATGAAGCGTACAAGTTGCTCTAGCTGCTCTAATGAACCGTCCTTACAGTCGACGAAAGCAATATCAACGTCTCGGGCTAGGCCATTGATTAAACTCATCTGGCCTTGATGGTTGGTGACAGACGCATCCGCTTGAATCTTGAGGACCGTACTCCGCAAGATGTCATTGATCGCCATCTTTTCAGAAACCATCAGGTAACGCAAAACAGAACCTTTCTCTTGACGCGTTTAAAAGCAAATGGCATTGGCAACACCAGTGGTGGTACTTGTCGCCATGAACTCAGGCATGAGTGAAGTCGAGAAGGGAGGCAAAGGCGCGTTGATCGCGGCTAAGGGAATCGAGAGACGGATATTTACACCTGCATTGATTGCCACAGTGACTGGTCCTCCCACAGAAGGCGGGGTAATCACAATGTCAGCCGCGCTCAATTGAGGAACCAAGGCAATCATCCTGGTTTTAATAACAGCATTTGCACCGGCGCCACAAACAACGGCAAGCCGCGCTCCCAAACGAGTCGCTTCAACTACTGTTGCGTATGTGTACCCCAATCGCCCAAATTCCACAACTCCGAGAACAAGTCCGAAAAAAAGCACTGCACCAAGGGCTGTCTCAACAATGGCTGAGCCTCTTTGCCGATGTATACGAACTAGCTGCATCTTCATAGACGTAAAGTACCTTGCTAAGGTTGGGCCATCATGACGGTGATAGGTTCAAAGATTACCGAAGGAAGTGGCAGCGGAAAGGCCGTATCAAACTGATAACCGCGAATCTCAACCCGAACTGCGTTCATGGTTGGAAGTCCCGCACCCGTACTAATATTTTGAAAATTAGCAACCGGAAGCGTAGGGCAACCCGTCGGGGACAGATTTAGGCGGTCATAAAGACAAACTTTCGCTGCGGTCAGCCCGATCGCAACGGGAGCACCAGTAGACGCATTACTACCAAAAACAACCCGATTTTTGGCAACAAGCCGTGCATTCGGCGACCCGCTAGAATAGCCTGAAGACGAGGGATCGAACGTCGACAAATAACGGGCGCCTTCGCGCACAGACTTAAGTAAAGTTTGATAGGTGAAAATTAGGCGCGCGTATTCAATGCCCGCTACCGCTAGAAGCACCATGGGCAAAGCTATTAATGCTAACTCCACTGCTGCCGCACCCTGTTCACGCTTTTGTCTAATCCGCCCGAAACATAGCACCCCACGCCCGCAGTGAATCGGCCACTTGATGGATTCTCGCGTTCGCCAAAATTCCGAGAGCTTCACGGGCAAGCCTATTGAATCAGGGTTGGGACAAGAGGCCCCGCGCCGACGCCACCACCGGCGGGAGTACCAAACGCTGCGCAAGGCGAACCTGGGTCGCTCGCCAGCCCACGATACTCTAAATACATGTCATCATTAACTAACTTCAAAGGGTTCAACATCAATTGGCAAGCCCATCCAAGGACCGTGGTCGTTGCTCCTCCCCCTCCTGCCAGAGCACTACAGTCGACAACGGGTGACACTACAATCCTGCGATCGCCTTTGGTCGCGGCCGCCCAACCACTGCCATCCCAAGGATTGCCAAGTGCTTGCGGCGCTGCTGGTTGAATGCCGGCTCGTCGAGATACGAAGTCCGAATATGCACTACCTCGCAAAACGCCACTGGAATCTGTCCAAGTATCGGGGTACCAATAGCCGGAATAATCCGGTACTGTGCTTAGGGCGGGGCTGTTCTTGCCAATCCCAAAATGCTCATTCCAGGCTTCCAAAAGGCGTCCGATGGTCCCATTCTGACCATTCACGGTTGTAGTTGCATCTACGTTACATGTGCCATTCCCGGCAAGCATGTTTTCCATATCAGTAACGTTGGTAAAGCCAGGGTAATTAATCCACTTATACGAGCCAGTCACCCCGTTACCCGGGGGCAACTTGCCTTGATACCACTGCCCAACGATTAACCCGAATGGTGGTGTAGAAGTGCCCGTAAAACCTGAAATTTTACACGTGGCGAGAGGGATCGCGCAGGTAGTAGATGACGGAGTCAAGCTCGCTACCGCCATGGCACCGACGGTCGTTGGCGTGACACTAGCAGGAGTAATGAGATTAGCTATTTTGATAAGAATAGAGCGAACGTTGGTTTCACGCAAAGTGCACTTTACATATTTTATGGAGTTCGCGACACCCGGTCCCGTCAAAGTATTTTTCGTCGCAAAGGTACCACTCAGAGTGGCGCTAAAAGTGACCTGGTTGTTGGCGACAATCGTTGGGCTTATGGCCTGCATTCCGATCAAATTTAATCTACCCGCGGTAATGCCCCAGGCTTCTGCAGCATTGAGTTGCGTTCCAGCTCCACTTAGGGATTTTGAAGCCGCGAGCGCGCAGGCGTCAGCTGAGTTTTGAAGCTCAGTACGGCTAACATAAATTCGCCCGAGATCCATTCCTAAACCGACAAAAAAGAGTAGGAAAAGCGACATAACCGCGAATGCAGTCGCAAAGACACCGCGCTGAAATCGCAGCTTCCCTGTTCGAACAACGAGTCCCTTTAAGAACAATTTTTTCATCCTGCCCTCCTCTGCTATTCTCGACTTCAACTTTCTCAGTTAGATCCAGAGCCAACGCCAATGGTAAAGACGTTCGAAGGCGGAGGAGGATCGATAAAGCTTTGGTGATAACGCTGAATAGATTCGCGCGCAACTCTACCCTCGATACCATCTGTGGACTTGTCTTTATTAGCGATGCTAGCCATGGGGTTCTTGGTTTGCGCTACTCGGATAGCGACTAAGCTCTTTCCAAAGTTAGCGTCGAAATTAGGTGTAATGGATTCACATCCGCTAATTCCGAAGGTAATGCTGAGACCGAGTACCCAAGCTCCTGTTCGCCACAATTCTTTGTTTAGGGCTAAAGAGTGTCGTTGACTTTGAGAATTCATTGTTCTACCTATTTAAGGGTCATACCGCTCTGGGTTTCAGGGGCCTTCGGTGTTGTATCAATGACACCGTTGAGCATCAGCGCCTTACGATCAGGATTACCGACTAGATCCGTGGGCAGGGTGAATTCCGGCGGCAAGGCTTTTACAATTCTCGGTGTCACGATGAACACCAACTCCGTCTTGTCGAGTTGGTAGTCTGTGCTTCTAAACAAGGCTCCAAGGACGGGAATCTCACCAAGGATTGGAAAGGCTTTCACATTGGCCGTTGAGGTACTCTTAATTAGCCCGCCTATCGCGAAGCTTTGACCATCACTTAGCTGAATCGTGGTTGAAGCTCTTCTGGTGGTAATTAAGGGAAGGATAGAACTTCCGCCGACCCCATTCGCTGTAATACCTACACCTTCTTTTGATAGCTCGGAAACCTCTGGTGAAACTCTCAAGTTAATGCGGCCATCTCCCAGCAAGGTTGGTGTAAATTTGAGACCCACACCGAATTCTTTCTCTTGCAAGCTCACAGTGAGAACTCCGGTTGAATTCGCCTGTGCCACTGGAATCAGAATTTTTCCGCCCGCGAGAAAGCTTCCTTCTTGACCGCTAATAGCCATCACATTGGGTTCCGCGAGAATACGTACTAACCCGTCACGCTTTTCCGCTTCGATTGAAATGAGGTTTGATAAATCTCGGGCACCATTGACAACCCGCCCCGCGCCAAGATTGCCTGCTGCAGTACCAGTCGTGAATGCCGATGACAACTGACTAACCCAGCCTCCCGCGGCACGCGACAACTTGAAATCTACCCCAAGCTTGTCTAGTAGGCTTCTTGAGACCTCAGCGATTTTTACTTCCAACATCACCTGCTGTCCGGAAGTTACAACCAACAAATTAACCACCCTAGTCACAAGAGGTGCCGCTCCAGCGACTGCGTTTTGAAGCCCAACTCTTTGTGATGAACCGCCGCCAGCGCCGACGCCTGCACCCCCAGGAGGCGAATCCGAACCTGGCGTGTAGCTTGAACGAGCATAGGCATTAGCAATACTCACTGCGCGCTCGGCGGCTATTGGATCCGACACGGTGCCGGTGAGTACGATACTGTCCGCGGCCGAGGTCACCCGAATGCCGGTCTCGGCAGGAAGCAACTCGCGAATTTTCGATTGAACAGCATCGACATCTACGCCGACCACAATATCCAATACCACGCATCGCCCGCTTCGACCTTGCAAAATCGCGTTGGTGGACCCGATCTTGCCGCTGACCAGGTAAATAATTTGAGGACTTACCAGTTTCGCGTCGACGACGCCAGGGTCTCCCAGAGTTCGTCGAACGATAGGTTCAGGCAGATTAATTAACGTCGACTTGCCCGCGTTGAGCCTCACTAGAATGGGGTCAGGAAGGCCCGCTGGGCAACTTGGCCCACTATCCAGAACGGTTCCGACAGGAGCCGCACTCACTCCAGGCAGCGCTGAAGCTGGAGGTCCAGGTGTCGCCTGAGCCAGTAGCGGCACAGGGGTCGCGAGCTTCCCCACCACTTCTGCAAAGCCCGAAGGGATCGCGCAGGCAGATAGCGCAACCGTTAACACCGCTTTTTGCCAGCCACTATTATTTTTGATTTCCAACTCCACTGGGGACTCCCGGGTTTAATTCTTAGAAACACTCTGAAATTCGACTGGTACCGATAAAGCTGTCAATACAAGTTCTCATCACGGTCACCGGGGGCGGTGCCGCAACCTGGACAGGCTTAGGCGGTGAAGGGACAGCTGCCTGTATCGGCTCTGGCTTCACCACTCGCACGACTTTCTGTGCAGGAATAGGCGGCACCATGGGTTTTTCGACTGGCAAGGCTTTCCCTAGGAGACTGTCTTTGGTGGCGCCGACAGTTTTTGAAACTTTTGATTCAATCTGATTGCGTAACACCAAAGACAAGCTGCCGACACTACGTGCGAGGTCGATTCTTTCGGCATCCTCCGGGCTGACTTCTAAGGTGACCGCATTGACCACTTTAGGTTTCGAGTCATCCCGTCCGGCCTCTTGAGCGACTGCTAAAACCAGTATTTTCTCAAGCACAATTTTGGAAACACTCAACGCGTCCCTAGGAACCCCCTTGTCTGACGTGCCTTTATCGGACATGGTATTGACGATGACGTCCACGTAGTTTCCGGGCAATGCAAAACCTGCTACCCCGACCACATCGTTGACTCTAACGGTAATCGCGCGTTTGCCCTCACCAATCACTGCGGACAAACCTCCCTTAGTGCCCTTCGCCGCTAATTTTGGTTCGAGTATTACTTCGTCGCGTAGAAAATCAATCCGCGCCACCCGACCATTGACCTCTTCAATACTTCGGAACGCGCCCGACGGCGTACTACCAATTGGCCATTCCACCAACTTAAGCTGCGAGGTCGTTAATGCCTGACCAATACCCAGATCAGTCGCTGCAACCACAACTTTGTTGGAGACCACATTGCCTTGCTCACTCAACCATTTTGCGGCCATTAGAGTTGCCGCAATGCCTGCAATCAATGACAATAAAATCATGATTAAAGCTTTCGAATTTCTCACAGTCACCTCGATCTTTGGCCATCAAACACTGAATTAGCATCAGCATCTCTTACAAAATAGGTATCCCAAGCAATATTCAACGACGTAATGTCAGCAATAGGGTTTCTCTTTTCGTACAAGGCTTGATCATGAACCCGCCCTAAGAGGTCCCTCGGATAGCAAGCTAAGAGCGGCTTGCCAAACCGCTGATGGCGCTCATTGACCAACCAAGAAAAAGCCTCTTCCAAATACTCAACACCAAAGGCCGCGCACTCGTCCTTAAAAAGCTGGGCATACCTTTCAGCAGAAAGTTCCCCGAGCAGAATCTTGTATCCGAAACGGCGCAAAAATGCTTCATCTGCAAGTTCACTTGGCGACAAATTCGTGGAGAAAATCAAACTTAAATCAAAAGGCATCTCGAAACGATAGCCACTGTTGAGCGTCAAATAATCACAATGACGATCTAAAGGTACGATCCAGCGGTTCATCAACTCACGAGGCGAGACCATTTGTCGCCCTAAATCGTCAATGAGAAGCATCCCTCCATTCGCCTTAATTTGAGGGGGTGCCTGATAAAACCGACGGGAGGGATCGAACTGCAAATCTAGAGCAGCGAGAGTAAGTTCGCCGCCCACGACTACGAAAGGACGTTTGCATTTGACCCAACGGTCGTCATCACGGCGCACGAATAGAGACTTGACCTGTGATGGCTCTAGACGCATAGGAGTGCCAGAGGTAACGGCTGAAAATAGCGATTTGTCGTCTGCTAACACGTGGACCAAGGGATCAAATATTAAGACAATGTCGCCAGCAACATAAATAGCGTGCGGAACGTAAATGCTTCCTCGAAGAATATTGGCAAGACACTGAACTACAAAGGTTTTGCCGCTTCCAGCTGGCCCGTAGAGGAGCGTCGCACGGCCAGAGTTCATCGCTGCACCGAGCGTATCAATAACTACAGGCTCAATCACAACACCTTGAAAAAGCTTCCGAACAGTACTTTGAAAGAATTCGCCCGGCTTAGCGGCTTGTTTACGAAGTTGGTTAACATAAGCTTCAAGAGGCACCGGAAGTGGTCCGGAATATTGACATCGATTGAGCGCCTGCTCCGCCCGAAGTACACCTCCCTCACTCAATTGAAAATGTGCGTCACCTTGCGAATTACCGCTAGTCGATATTTGAAGGAGCTTGCGACTGCGACCTTCCATCGCGAGCTCAAGCACTAAACTAGAG
>JANOPA010000049.1:0-24303 GCA_031421635.1 Betaproteobacteria bacterium
AAGAACTCAAGCTCAGAACCGCGCCAATCCAACTCAATGGTTTCGCTGCTTCGCTCATCGAAAATCAACAAGGGCAAAGGATGAGTTGCAACCGTTCCGCGATCCATGGCCGCTTTGCTGGCCACTGCCACGTCCCTCAGCGCCCCTTCGGCGATGGTTTTCGAGCCTTCGAAGGCAATACAAGGCGTGTTGAGCCAGTTCATATTTTTACCCGGATTAAATTCATATTGAATAATACCCGGATATAAACAAGGCGTCAAACATCGGTCAAAATCTAACCTTCAGTGACTCCATCCCCGAGCATCTATGACCTTTGCCGAGCTTTCCACCCCCGCCGCCCTGGTTGACCTTGGCATGATGAAAAGCAACATCGAGCGGATGCAAGTTCGAATGCATGCGCTCAAGGTCCGCTTTCGGCCGCATGTAAAAACCACCAAGTGTATTGAGATCGTTCAGGATCAAATCAGCGCTGGGGCGCAGGGCATCACGGTGTCCACCTTAAAAGAAGCTGAGCAGTTTTTTGCGCAAGGTATTACTGACATCATGTATGCCGTCGGGATGGTGCCGCACAAACTCGCGCAAGCTCTCAAGCTCATTGAGGCGGGTTGCCAACTCAAGCTAATTGTGGATAGCGTCGCCGCCGCGCAGGCCATTGCCGACTACAACAGTGCCGACTACAACATGACTAGCTCCAACGAGGCTGCCCATCGGAGTGGAGCGGTCAGTAAAAAAGGAGCGGCCGGAAAAATCGCTGTCTTCATCGAAGTCGATAGCGATGGACATCGCAGCGGCGTCAAGCCGGACGCTCCTCTCTTGCTCGAAATTGCAGCCGCCCTGGAGCATGAAAACAGTGCCGCTCGACTCGCCGGTGTCATGACCCACGCGGGTGCCAGTTACGACCTCAATACCCAGGAAGCGCTACAAAACATGGCCGAGCAAGAACGTTCGCGCTGTGTTCACGCCGCCGAGCGATTACGTCAAGCGGGCTTTGCCTGCCCCGAGGTAAGCGTAGGTTCGACACCGACCGCCCTGTCCGCGACGCATTTGGAAGGGGTCACGGAAGTACGTGCCGGTGTTTATGTGTTTTTTGATCTGGTCATGTGTAACGTCGGGATTTGCACTCCTCAACAGGTTGCGCTCAGTATCTTGACCACGGTGATCGGGCATCAGTTCGAGAAAGGTTGGGTGATTGTTGACGCAGGCTGGATGGCCATGAGCCGTGATCGCGGCACGCAAAAACAAAGCGTGGACTACGGCTATGGGCAGGTCTGTGATGTCGCGGGCCGCGTGATACCGGGCTTCATCATGGAGCAAGCCAACCAAGAGCACGGCATCGTGGCTCTAAGCACCGGTATCGACGTGGACATTGCCAAGCGCTTTCCGGTCGGTAGCCAATTACGAATCCTGCCCAACCATGCCTGTGCTACTGGTGCGCAGTTTCCAGAATACGTTGCGGTGAAAGGGCAGGATGTGCAGACCACCTGGCCCAGGTTCTATGGCTGGTAAGCCGTACTCTCAATATCAGTTGTGTGGCCTGCTAGGTGCGCCAAAGTTCTGCTAGCATCGCCGACATGAATAGCACCCTCTTCTCACCCATAACAATTCGTGGCATCACTTCGCGCAATCGCGTCGTCATTTCGCCGATGTGCAACTACACTGCAATCGATGGCTTGGCCAGCGACTGGCATCTCGTCACGCTAGGTCGCTATGCGCAAGGCGGCGCGGGCATTGTGTTTGTCGAGGCTACGGCCGTCCAGGAAACAGGGCGCATCACGCACGGTGATCTCGGCTTATGGAAAGACGAACAGATTGAAGGCCTGAAACGGGTCGCAGATTTCGTGCGCTCACAAGGTGCGGTACCCGCCATACAAATTGGTCATGCGGGTCGCAAGGCCAGCATGGCGCGCCCCTGGTACGGCAATGGGCCGTTAACCCAGGCTGATACGGATCGTGGCGACCTCGCCTGGCCCACGCAAGCACCGAGTCAGTTACCGGTGGCAGAAGGCTGGACCTTGCCACAAGAAATGAGTCTGGCACAAATTCAGCAATTGAAAAAAGACTTCGTCCACACCACCCAACGCGCCGCACAAGCAGGCTACGACATTCTTGAAATGCATGCCGCGCACGGGTATTTATTGCACAGCTTCTTGTCACCGCTATCGAACAAGCGAAGCGATCAATATGGTGGAGACCGCGTCGGGCGTAGTCGACTCATTCTCGAAATCGCCAAAGACTTGCGTGCCACCTGGGCCGAGGACAAACCGCTCTTTGCGCGACTGTCCACGGTGGACGACCTCGACGGCGGCTGGGAGATCGAAGATTCAGTTTGGCTGGCCAGCCAACTCAAGGCACTCGGTGTCGATTGCATTGATTGCTCGTCGGGCGGCATTATTGGCTCAGCCACCGCGCCAGGCGCGGTCGCCCTCGCTATGCGGACCAAACGCATCCCGGGCTTCGGCGTCCCTTGGTCGCGAGCCATCAAAGAGGGTGCAAAGATCAGTACCATGACCGTTGGCCTAATTCTCACAGGCGAACAAGCCGAGAAAATCGCCGCCAGTGGCGATGCTGATTTGGTCGCCATTGGCCGCGAAGCCTTGGACGATCCCAACTGGCCCGTGCACGCTGCTCAACAAATCAAGGCGGATACAAGTTTCAGCCTCTGGCCAGTGCAATTTGGTTGGTGGCTCAATGTACGTCACGGCATTTTGTCGAAGCTAGGTTTGGGCAAGTTTTAGTGGCGTGCAACATTGAGACGGGCCGCCAGGTCCGGGTGGCGCCCCTCGCATGGCCCTGAGCATTGCTCTCGTTGCGCTTAACCTCTTCGTATGGATACTAGACATCGCGCTTGGCCTTAGCGCCACCGCACCTACGTCACAAGAACTGCTCGTACTCGGGGCCAACTATCTGCCTGCCACCTTAAAAGAACCCTGGCGCTTACTCAGCTCCATGTTCATGCATGCCGGCATTATTCATCTCGGCTTTAACATGCTGACCCTGGTGCAATTTGGCCCGATCTGTGAATCTTATTACGGGCGCAGCGGGATGCTGATCATCTATTTTTTCTCTGGAATTTTGGGAGGCATGGTCAGTTTATTTTTTGGCGCTGCGGTGACGGTCTCGGTGGGCGCATCAGGAGCGATCTTTGGTTTGCAAGGTGCAATCCTTTGTGCAGTGGCCACTAAGGGCAAGCACCTACGACCGGGGGCCGCGAAAAAAATCGCCTTTTTGATGGGTTTAATCGCCGTGGTGAATTTGATGATGGGCTTGGTCACCCCCGCTATCGACAATGCTGCACATATCGGTGGCTTGCTGGGAGGGTTTTGCGTAGCCTTGATGCTCGGGGAGGTGTTCGATCCAGAGCACTTTAAGAAATATGGCACAGCACGGTTGGCCGCGGCCACCGTTATGGCCACAATTACACTCGGATCTCTTTGGGGATTCGTGGTCATGAACAAAGCATAGTTCAGGCCTCAGAACTTGTTCAGCGTCCGGATCGATGTGGCCCTTTAAATTCGTTTCGCGTCCTGTCAGGGCACGAGATTCAATTTCCGAACCATCTTTGCCGCTACCCACGGGGTCGTCAGCTCATTGAAAACCTTGTAATGCTGCGTGGCCAAGTGCGCATTAAAGCCTGCCTCACCTTCGTAAATTTCATAGAGAAAAAACTGCTCGGGCTTAGCAGGATCCACGCAAACATCAAACTGATGGCAACCCGGCTCATCTTTGACTGACTGCCTGGCGTTCGCCAAAATTTCACGTTTAAAGTCAGCCGCGTGTTCAGGCATGACCGTGAAGTCAACTGCCACTACGTAGGTTCCAGCCATGGGTCACTCTCCTAAATTTTCCGGTGGGTGTCGTTCTCAATCTAAGGCTTTGGAGTGTAACCCGTGACGTCGCCATAGCGGCCGAACCGAGCCGATTAAGGAAGCATGCGGGCAAACGCTAAAATGGAGGGCTTCACTCACGCACCACCCTCCGAACATTGCTCTTTTGAAACCTCCCATTGCCCTGCACCGAAACAACCTCGAAGATTATTCCTTCGAACTTCCTGCCGAGCTCATCGCGCAATCACCCGCGCTTAGGCGCAGTGAGTCACGCTTGCTGTTAGTGGGCGAAACCTTGGGCGATGCACACTTCGCCCAACTCAGTGAACACTTAAGGGAGAACGACTTACTGGTTTTCAACGATAGCCGCGTTATCAAGGCACGGCTTTTGGGGCATAAAGCCAGTGGTGGTCAAATTGAGGTTTTGGTTGAACGAACCCTCTCCGAGCGTCAAGCCCTTGTTCAACTAAAAGCAAGCAAGAAGCCCAGGCCCGGGTCCAAACTTTACTTTTCATCACCTGCTTCGGCCAGCCATCCAACCCATGCCGCCAAGGCGAGAGGCTCATCATCACTAAGCGAAGTGCTCGCGCCGCCACTGAGTGAAGTGCAGGCATCGGCCACCGTTGTCGGCCGCCAGGGCGAGTTCTTTCAGTTAGAGTTTGAGCAGCCGGTGTTTGAAGTACTGGAGGCGATAGGTCGTCTTCCCCTACCACCGTATATTGAACACAGCCCCGACTTAGTCGATGAAAGCCGCTACCAAACCGTCTACGCCAAACATGATGGCTCGGTGGCCGCGCCTACCGCGGGCTTGCATTTTGAAGATTCACTTTTCGCTGCACTCGAGGCCAAAGGCATCCAGCGCAGTTTTGTGACCTTGCATGTCGGCGCTGGAACCTTCCAACCGGTGCGTAGTGACAATCTCGATGACCATAAAATGCACAGCGAGCGCTTCCAGATTGACCAAAGCTGCGCCCGGGCCATCACTGAGGCCCGCCAAAAAGGTGGGCGCGTGTTCGCCGTTGGCACTACGAGCTTAAGAACCCTGGAGAGTGCGGCCGCCCGTCAAGACAGCCAAGGCCGACTCACACCCTGCCAGGGCGAAACTGATCTCTTTATTAGGCCTGGTTACGACTTCAGAATCGTGGACGGCCTCATCACCAACTTTCACCTTCCTAAGTCGACCTTACTAATGCTGGTCAGCGCATTCGCGGGCTATGAAACAATACGAGCAGCCTACGCTCACGCCATTGCGGAGCGGTACCGTTTTTTCAGCTACGGCGATGCCATGCTGCTCACTCGCCAAAAGGCCGAACCGCTCAACTAAGAAGCCCGCGTCTGCGGCACCGCCGACGGCACCCTAACCTTTAGAGTTTCATGCTCAAATTTGATCTCCTGAAAACCGATGGCCGCGCGCGCCGTGGCACGCTCACCTTGAATCATGGAGTCGTGCAAACCCCGATTTTTATGCCCGTCGGCACCTATGGCGCGGTGAAAGCGATGTCGCCGCGCGAGCTTGAGGAGATCAACGCCCAGATTATTCTCGGCAATACGTTTCACTTATGGCTGCGCCCGGGCACGGAGGTTATCTCGCGCTTCAATGGCCTGCACGGCTTCAACGGCTGGAGTAAACCGATCCTGACCGATTCGGGAGGCTTTCAAGTGTGGAGCCTGGGTGCGCTTCGTAAAATTTCTGAGGAAGGTGTGAAGTTCAATTCACCCATCAATGGCGACAAGCTATTTCTCTCGCCTGAAATATCGATCCAAATTCAGCATGCCCTGAACTCCGATATTGTGATGATTTTCGACGAATGCACCCCGTACGAGGTGGACGGCAAAATCGTGGGCGAAAGCGATGCGGCAAAGTCGATGCGCCTGAGCCTGCGTTGGGCGCAACGCTCAAGGGATGAGTTTGCGCGCTTGGAGAACCGCAATGCCCAATTTGGCATTGTGCAAGGCGGCATGTTCGAAAGCCTACGGGATGAATCGCGCGAGGCCTTGGCAGCGATGAACTTTGAAGGCTACGCGATTGGGGGTTTAAGCGTCGGCGAACCCAAAGAAGACATGATGCGCATCTTGGCTCACACCGCGCCCAAACTGCCCGCCAATAAGCCGCGCTACTTGATGGGCGTGGGAACACCAGAAGACTTAGTGGCCGGTGTTGCTGCGGGGATCGACATGTTCGACTGCGTGATGCCCACTCGAAACGCGCGTAATGGCTGGCTCTTCACGCGCTTCGGCGATCTTAAGCTCAAAAATGCCAAGTTTAAGGATGACGTTCGCCCCCTTCAGTCCAACTGCCAATGCTATGCCTGCAAGAATTTTTCACGGGCTTATATTCATCACTTGCAAAAGATCAATGAAATATTGGGGGCGCGCTTGGCCACTATTCACAACCTTCACTACTACTTGGATTTGATGCAAGAGATGAGGGATGCCATTGAGGCGGGCACCTTCTCAGCCTTTCAAGCGCGCTTTGCACAAGAGCGCGCCAGCGGGGTTGACTAGAACTCGGTTTTATCGCTACGATTTCCCAGTGCTCACGGCTTGAGAAAATGGCTTTCGCCCCAAGCTCCAAGGACATGCCCCTTACGCCGTCCCTGCATGTCCCTAAACCGACTTGGCAGGCCCTGTAAACCGTCCATGCATCCGTGCAACCCATCATTGCGCCCAACATCATGACTACAGCCAAACTCCCTACCTACTTCATCTCGCATGGCGGCGGCCCCTGGCCCTATGTGCCAGAAATGCGCGCCGAAATGAAAATGCTTGAGGCCTCTCTGGTCGACATCCCCCGGCAACTGGGCAGCATTCCTCGGGCGATCCTGGTGATCTCCGGCCACTGGGAGGAGTCTGGCTTCGATGTGATGAGCCACCCTCACCCACCGATGGTGTACGACTACTTCGGGTTTCCCGATTACACCTATCACATCCAATACCCGGCCCCGGGACATCCTGTGCTCGCACAGCGAACACTGGAGCTGTTGCAGTCGGCGGGACTCAAGGCAAAGTTAAACGCGGAACAAGGCTTCGACCACGGCACCTTTGCGCCCTTGTTTGCCATGTACCCCAAGGCCGACATGCCCATTTTTCAAGTGGCACTCAACGCCAACCTTGACCCCAAGGCTCACTTGGCCCTAGGGCGCGCTCTTGCACCGCTTCGAGACGAAGGGGTATTGATTGTCGGCAGTGGACTGAGTTATCACAATCTTCGAGCCTACGGCCCGCAAGCCAAGGTTCCCGCCAAAGCTTTTGACGATTGGCTCCAGGAAACCTTGCTCACCTGTACACCGGCAGAACGGGAGGCCAGACTGATCGCCTGGACTACAGCCCCCTATGCCCGCCAATCCCATCCGCGCGAAGAGCATCTCATTCCTTTGATGGCCGCCCTAGGTGCCGCAGCCGATGAAACCGCCACCTGTGTGTATCACGAAGAGGGCATTCGCGGCGGGGTAGTAGCGTCGAGCTTTCGTTTTGGCTAGGTAAGGCACTGACCAATAACTTGCGCTTGCCCGAATCATGAATCGGGCTTTAAGCAGCCGTCTTAATGACTTCCATGCCGAGACTTTATAATGGAAGGTTAATCTGGCTGATCTAGCCTGCAACCCTCAACAAAGAAGGATTTCATTATGTGGATATCAAACGCCTACGCCCAAGCCGCTGGAGGCTCCATGGAGCAACAAATCATGGGTTTTTTACCCATTATTCTGATGTTTGTAGTGCTCTACTTTCTGATGATTCGACCGCAAATGAAGCGCGCCAAAGACCATAAGGCCATGCTCGAAACCCTTAAAAAGGGCGACGAAGTGGTATCGGGTAGCGGTATTGTTGGCAAAATTACGAAAGTCGGTGAGAGCTACATCACGCTTGACGTGGGCACTGGTGAGATGCACTTCCAAAAGGGTGCGATCCAAACTCTTTTGCCGAACGGCACCATCAAAGCCATCTAAGCTGGACCTGCGAAAGCTAGTCCTCAGCCTGCATCGAAAGCGACCGCCCTCATGAATCGATATCCCGCCTGGAAGTACACGATTATCATCGTTGTACTCTTATTTGGCCTGATTTATACCTTGCCTAATTTTTTCGGCGAAACCCCCGCCGTGCAAGTCTCCAGCGGCAAGGTGACCGTGAAGCTCGATAGCAGCTTGATGGCCAGAGTGGAGGAAGTGCTTAAGAAAGAGAATGTGAGCGCTGAAGCCATTCTGTTCGACGGCAACTCAGTGAAGGCCAAGTTCAAGGACAACGACGCGCAGGCCAAGGCCAAGGACGTGCTCACCAAGGCCTTGAACCCGAACCTTGAGGACGCAACCTATGTGGTCGCCCTGAACCTCCTTCCAGCCTCGCCGTCCTGGCTCACCAAGCTTCATGCCCTACCCATGTACCTGGGCCTCGACTTAAGAGGTGGCGTTCACTTCCTGCTGCAAGTGGATATGAAATCCGCCCTCAGCAAGCGGCTCGATAGTTTGGTGGGCGATGCTCGCACCAGCCTGCGTGACAAGAACATTCGCCACTCCGGCATTACTCGCCTGGGCGACAGCATCGAGATTAATTTCCGTGACGCGGAAACTTTGACGAAAGCCAAGACCTTGCTCGCCGATCAACTGCAAGATCTTGACTTCATTCAAGCCCCCGCGACCAGTGGCGACCCCAAGTTGGTCGCCAACTTCAAGCCGACCGCGATCAAGACGGTGCAAGACAATGCACTCAAGCAAAACATTACCACCTTAAGTAATCGCGTGAATGCCTTGGGCGTGTCTGAGCCGGTGATTCAGCAGCAAGGGGCTGATCGCATTGTTGTGCAATTAGCGGGTGTACAAGACCCTGCCAAGGCCAAAGAAATTCTCGGCCGCACCGCCACTTTAGAGTTGCGCATGGTGTGTGAAAGCCCCGAAGAAATTACGGCGTTAACTAACGGTACGGTGCCTTTCGGTTGCGAGAAATACTCCGAGAAGGGCAGTCAACCCATTCTCGTGCGCAAGCAAGTCATGCTCACCGGTGAGAGCCTCACCGATGCCCAGGCTGGATTTGACAATCAAACCCAGGAGGCTGCCGTTCATTTAAGTCTCGACGCCAAAGGCTCGCGGATCTTCAAAGATCTGACCCGCGAGAATATCGGTAAGCGTATGGCCATTTTGCTGGTCGAAAAAGGCAAGGGCGAAGTCGTCACTGCTCCAGTGATCCGCAGCGAAATTGGCGGTGGCCGAGTCCAAATTTCAGGACGCATGACCACGATGGAAGCGACCGATACCGCCTTGCTTTTGCGCGCGGGCGCTCTGGCGGCACCAATGGACATCATTGAAGAACGCACCATTGGCCCAAGCCTCGGCAAAGAAAACATCGATAAGGGTTTCAAGAGCGTGACTTACGGCTTTATGGCCATCGCCGCTTTCATGATGTTGTACTACATGTTGTTTGGTGTGTTCTCCACTCTGGCCTTGGCGTTTAACTTGCTTTTACTGGTGGCTCTCCTATCTTTGTTGCAAGCCACCTTGACCTTGCCCGGTATCGCCGCGATTGCACTGACCCTCGGCATGGCGATTGACTCCAACGTACTGATCAACGAGCGTATTCGGGAAGAGTTGCGCAATGGGGCAACACCGCAAGCGGCGATTTCCATGGGCTACGAGCGTGCCTGGGGGACCATTCTCGACTCCAACGTCACCACCTTAATCGCCGGATTGGCCTTGCTCGCCTTTGGCTCCGGCCCGGTCCGCGGCTTTGCCGTGGTGCACTGCCTAGGGATTATGACTTCGATGTTCTCCGCCGTGTTCTTCTCGCGCGGTCTTGTCAATCTTTGGTATGGCGCCAAGAAAAAACTATCAGGCCTGTCGATTGGGCAAATCTGGAAACCGGACTTACAGAAGTCCTAGTCTCCAGCCCCACCCCCTGCAATCGCCGAGCTTAAAAGAAAGTCGCTATGGAATTTTTTAGAATCAAGCGTGATATCCCGTTTATGAAGAACGCCCTGGCGTTCAACGTGGTGTCACTCATTACCTTTTTGTTAGCTGTATTTTTCCTGTTTACACGGGGCCTACATTTCTCCATCGAATTTACCGGTGGCACGGTGATGGAGGTCGCTTACAAGCAAACTGCGAACATCGAAGCCGTTCGTAAAACGGTGGAGTCCCTCGGCTACGCCGACTCTCAGGTGCAAAACTTCGGCACCTCGCGCGATGTCATGATCCGCCTACCCTTGAAGGCAGGCTTGTCCTCCGCCAAGCAGTCCGACGAAGTCATGGCGGCGCTCGAGAAAGCCACACCCGGTGTTGAAAAGCGGCGCGTGGAGTTTGTTGGACCTCAGGTCGGCAAAGAGCTGGCGACAGATGGTGCACTGGCACTCTTGGTCGTGGTGATCGGCATCATGATTTATCTTGCCTTTCGCTTCGAATGGAAGTTCGCGGTGGCCGGCATCATTGCCAACCTACATGACGTGATCATCATTCTGGGTTTCTTCGCCTTCTTCCAATGGGAGTTCTCGCTTTCAGTGTTAGCGGCGGTATTGGCGGTACTCGGTTACTCGGTGAATGAATCGGTCGTGATCTTCGACCGAATTCGCGAGAACTTCCGCAAAATGCGGAAAGCAACGACCACAGAAGTCATCGACAACGCGATCACCTCGACCATGTCGCGCACCATCATTACGCACGGTTCGACTCAGATGATGGTCTTGTCCATGCTTTTATTTGGTGGCCCGACCCTGCACTACTTTGCCTTAGCCTTGACCATCGGTATTTTGTTTGGTATTTATTCTTCAGTGTTCGTGGCCGCGGCAATCGCCATGTGGCTGGGCGTGAAGCGTGAAGATTTGGTCAAGCCAGTCGTAAAGAAACAAGGCGCTGAAGCCGAATTGCCCTAGTGTGGCGTTCCACACGAGCAGGCTAGGCACTAATTTCCAAGAGGAGCGCTCGATGAGCAAAGTGTACGTCTGGGATTTACCACTTCGTATTTTTCATTGGGCTCTCGTGTTTTGCGTGCTTGGCTCCATCATTAGCGGCAGCCTCGGTGGCAACAGCTTTGTCTGGCACTTCCGTTTTGGTTATGGTGTCATTGGCTTACTCGCCTTTCGAATCGTGTGGGGCTTCGTGGGCACCCAGCACTCCAAGTTTAGTAGCTTCCCACCCTCCCCTGCCAGGGCCATCGCCTATCTTAAAGGCGAACCCGCGACCGATGCCTCTACCGGACAAAAATCAAGCACCCACCTCGGTCACAACCCACTCGGAGCCTTCTCGGTGTACGCGATTTTGCTGGCCCTTATCTTTCAGGTGAGCACCGGACTATTCGCGAACGACGCCATCATGTGGGATGGGCCGCTCAGAAACTACGTCAGCAATGACACCAGCGATTTATTGACGACGTTGCACAAGATCAACCGGATTATTTTATTTATCCTGATTGCTCTCCATCTTGGCGCGATGGCCTTCTACACCTGGGTGAAGAAAGAACGCCTAGTGGGAGCCATGGTGTCCGGCTATAAGGACAAGACAGAAGGGTAAGGCAAGAGTAACCGTTCAGCCAGCGGCGTTGTTTACAGCCCGGTTTTCTTGGTGTAGATCGGAGCCCAATGGTTTGTCGGAGAACAACATTTCGCCAGTTCCGGCCAGAGCGCATATCCCAATCGACTAAACTCAGAGAAGTGGCTTCGCAAATTTGAACAAGTCGATAAGTGGAAATTCCGAGCACGTAGCTGGGCTTAAAATGGCTTGGCAAGAAGGAGTTTTCGATGGTCAAGAAATCAGCACGCCGGACCAGGCGCACGCACAACCCTGCGTTTAAGGCGAAGGTGGCCCTGGCCGCCTTGCGTGAAGATAAGACGATGGCGGAGCTGTGCAAGCAGTTTGAGCTTCACCCGCACCAGATTACCGAATGGAAGCGCCAATTATTGGAGAACGCCGCTGCGGCATTTGATCCGAGTGCCGCGAGCGAGCCTGCGGTTGATGTGATTCCCCTGCACGCCAAGATCGGCCAGTTGACCCTGGAGAATGATTTTTTAGAGAGCGCGCTCACCAAGGCGGGATTGCTGAGCGCAAAGCGATGATTAACCGATCTCATAAGCTTGCTGTGAGCCAACAGGCGCGCCTATTGGGGGATCAGCCGGGGCAGTGTGTATTACGTGCCACGCGGGGTCAACGAGGTTGATCTGGGGATCATGCGTCAGATTGATGAGCTGCATTTGAAGTATCCCTTTATGGGTGCTCGGATGTTGCGCGATCAGTTGGCCCTGCTTGGGGTGAAGGTGGGCCGTCGCCACGTCAGAACCTTGATGCTGCGCATGGGGCTAGATGCTTTGGCTCCCCAGCCCGGCACTAGTCAACGTCACCCTGGGCACAAGATCTACCCGTATCTGTTGCGCCACCTCGTGATCCACCGATCCAATCAGGTCTGGGCCATGGACACCAGCTACATCCCGATGCGCAAGGGCTTCGTTTACTTAACGGCAGTGATCGATGTGTTCAGTCGACGGGTGTTAGCTCACAAGGTCGCCATCACACTAGAAGCTTGCCATGCGAAGGAAGTGTTGGAAATGGCCATCATCAAATACGGGGCGCCCGGTATCGTCAATACCGATCAGGGAAGCCAATTCACTGCCGAAGATTTTACCGACGCGGTGCTCGGTGCTGGATGTCAACTCTCGATGGATGGTAAAGGAGCTTGGCGTGACAACGTCTTTGTTGAGTTTCACCTAAAAGACCAACGAAGCCATTGAATTTAAAATATAATTACAAATATAAGTTTTAACTTTAAATTTGTAAATGATTCCTCGACTAGCTCACCTAACCTTACGACGACTCTGCAAAGGATTTCCGATATTGGCTATTACCGGGCCAAGGCAGTCGGGGAAAACCACGCTCGCCCGCATCGCATTTCCAAAGAAACCTTATGTCTCCTTAGAAAACCCCGAGGAGCGAAGCTTTGCGCAAAGCGACCCAAAACGGTTTTTAGCGCGCTTCCCGAAGGGTGCCGTCATCGACGAGGTACAGCGCGTTCCTGAGCTGCTATCTTGGTTGCAACAGCTCGTGGATGAGCGTAAACGAATGGCCGATTTTGTGCTCACAGGCTCGGCTCAATTCGATCTAATGGCTGGTATTACGCAATCTTTGAGTGGCCGAGTTGGGCGCATCGAGTTGCTACCATTTTCATCAAGCGAAGCCTCTCGCCCCTCCCTAGAGGAGCTGCTGTTCACCGGTGGTTACCCCGCATTGTATGATCGCGACCTTTCACCGCTAGACTGGTTTCCCAATTATGTCTCCACCTATCTTGAGCGAGATGTGCGTCAGCTACTCGCGGTGCGTGATCTCAGCCAGTTTCAACGCTTCGTCAGTATGTGCGCTGCGCGTTCAGGCCAACAACTCAATCTCAGTAGCTTAGGCAATGATTGTGGAATTAGTTCAGTCACAGCGAAACAATGGCTTTCCGTGCTTGAGAGTAGCTATCTGGTCAAACTCATCCAGCCTTACCATCGAAACTTTGGTAAACGCCTAGTCAAAACACCAAAACTCTACTTCTTAGACGTTGGGCTCATGACATGGTTACTAGGCATCCGAGACAAGGAAAGCTTAGCCATCCACAGCGCGCGCGGCGCTTTGTTTGAGACTTGGGTGGTCAGCGAGTTCATCAAAACGCGCTTCAACCAAGGTCAACCGGCAGACCTCTATTTCTGGCGCGACAGCTTGGGGCACGAGATTGACCTTGTTTACGAAACGCCTCGAGGCTTGCAGGCTATAGAAATTAAATCGGGCAGTACTTGGAGCAATGAATGGATCGAAAGTTTGCAGGAGTGGCAATCCATCTCGAAGGAAACTCTTCAGCCCATTGTCATCTACGGTGGCGATCAAAACTTTGAACGTCAAGGCTGTCAAGCGATGGCTTGGTCAAGCCTCTAGCAAGCTCAAGCCGATACGGTACTCGTTGGCTGCCGGGGAGTCATTTGGGACCAGCGTCCTTGCTGACGCGGGTTAGGTAGGCCTTCTTGATCAAGGGTTTGACCACCACTGGCTCAGCGTTTGCCAATGTAACGCGCAACCCTACGACCTTTCCACCCCAAAGCAATTTCTCGATGAATTCCGGGTGGAGTGTCGTTGCAATTTCGCGGTCTTCATCGGCGACGAAGAGGTGAATGAATGCTTCACCTGGAGGCCGCGTGATAAAGATCTTGCCGCGCACCCTGAAAGATGAGAAATCGTGATGTGGCTCTTCGGTAACTGCTTCAAGGGCCAGGGCCTATTTGAGAACTGCGGCAAGCTTCATCAACTAAGTCTCCACAGGAACATTTGGGGGGAACGGCATCCAGTCTCTGGGGGCCGCCTCATCACACTTCCTACAAGAAAGCCTGTGCCCGATCATGCCTCGACGCCCAGCTTCAATCTTCGTCCAGGGGCGGTTCTGCCAAGGTGGATCGTGGCGAGTGTGCTGGTTGTGGCCGCAAGCTAGTTGCGCAACCCAATGTTGCTCGTCATCTTGATGAAAGCCTACAATCTGTTGATCCATATGACGTGACGATGACATAAATTAGATTGGGGGATCACTGAATATTCGCACATCGTTCAACGGTCCACAATATTCTTCAAATAGCCATCCACAACTGGCGACCCTAGCCAAGGGCGCAAATGGAGCGAATCGCCATCCTGCCCCCCAGCCTGTTCAAACTAGTGAATGGCGCCCTTGCCCCACAACTTCAAACGCCGAGGCGTTTTCTGACTATGCTGCATCGACTAGTAGGAGGTATCGGGACCTATCATGATGATCGATTGACATTCATTCTCGTAATGTTGACGATATGATACAAAATTAATAGTCTTGTAAACGCTTGGAAAGCGCCCTATCGACGCGGGCAGTTTGCTCAGCGAAGGCAGCTTGGGCCGGATCCTTGTCGTGGAGAGCACATCCCCTCGCTCCCTACCCTGAAACTCGCCATGGGCAATCGCGACAATTTACCGCCCGAAACTTCGCTTTCCCATCGTGCTCAGGGTCGCGCGCTCAACACTGCTGAAAACTTCGCCTTGTTCGCCGCGATTGCGCCCGTGGCCCACGTGTCGGGCTCGCAATGCTACGTCATGACTTTTGTGAGGCGTGGCGGCTTCGGGGACGACTAAAAAACCTTCGCCCAATACGGCTTGCTCTGCGCCTGCATCGTTAAAACGCTTCTCGCTCTTTTGCCCGATTTACACCGTATTTTTAATTGGCATTCGATATCGGTGACGCACCCGTTTTACTTCGACGCCTTCAAGCAACAGCTTCAACTTCATGCAATCGATCTCGCGCGTCACAACCGCATTCCAGTCCGAGATCAGACGCCCCTGCTCAAGACGCTTGGCTCAAACACACCAACCATTGCGGTCCCAGTAGAGCACCTTGATTTGGGTGGCAGTCGTGCCTTTCACCAATAAAAGGTCGCAACCACAAGGCCGCGATCCCGACAATACGCAGCCACACTCTGACCACTACCCGCGTGATCCTTGATCCATTGACGTCACAGCGCCTCGTTATTAACTTGCTTGTTCATAGAGCTCATCACCCAGTTCTTCTCAGTTCACAAGTGAGTAGTCTCCTCCGCAGAATCGGCGAAATCCATAATGCCGCTGGCTGACCGGTTACAGGCAAGAAGCCCTCACGTTCAAAGCAATAAAAAAAGGGGCTTCAGCCCCTTTTTCGTTTCTGGAGCGGCCTCAGACCGCAGCCATTTAATTGGTCTGGCGATACTTATCGTGGCAGTTCTTGCAGGCGCCACCGGTGGCACCCACCTGAGTCTTCAAACTGTCCAGATTACCGGCCGCCGCAGGTAATTTATCGACCTCAATTTCGACTTTTTCGTGTAGAGATTTAAAGTCGGCCATGTTTGCACCGATATCGCCCTTGGTTTTGGCCGGGGCTGCGAAGGAATTCGCGACGAATCCTTCCCAGGGCAAATGTCCAACGGTTGCGACAATACGGGCCGATTCTTGAGCCTTGGCGGCGTCATAAGGGATCGCCCCCCGTGCCATTCCGGCCAGCCGACTAAAATGAGTGCCCATGACTGTGAGCGCCGATTGGCGATATTTAATCGCGTCTTCAGTTTTTGCGAACTGGGCAAATGAAAGCGTGGTGACTGCCAAGCCGGACACCAGGGCTAAGGCCGATAAAACAGTCGTTTGAATCTTCATACGCACTCCTCTGGGATATTTTGTTGAAATCTAGATTGGCTAGCTGGGCCAAAGGAAACTATCGCTCAGCCTAGGGAAGATAGTCTATCAAGTTTCGCGACGCCTTACATCAGACCTTGGTCTCGTTTGAGGCCGACTTAAACGGCCAACGCCAATTTTTCAGCCAACCCGATATAACTTCCAGGCGTCAGGGCCAGCAAATCTTCTTTGACTTTCTCAGGCAAGTCCAACTGTGCGATAAAGCTTTGCAAGTCTGCCTGAGTGATGGGGCGACCGCGCGTAAAGGCTTTTAATTGTTCATAAGGCTCGGGCAGGCCGAAGCGGCGCATGACTGTTTGGATCGGCTCCGCCAAAACTTCCCAGGCGTTGTCAAGATCGGCGGCGAGTCGCTCAAGATTGATCTCCAATTTATTCAGTCCCCGCAGGCAACTGTCGTAGGACAGCAAACAATAACCGAGGGCCACGCCCATATTTCGCAGCACGGTTGAATCGGTGAGGTCACGTTGCCAGCGCGAGATCGGTAGCTTTTCGGAAAGGTGGCGGAGCAAGGCATTGGCCAATCCCAAATTGCCTTCGGAGTTTTCAAAATCAATTGGATTGACTTTATGCGGCATGGTAGAGGAGCCCACTTCGCCGTCTTTTAGTCTTTGTTTGAAATACCCCAAGGACACATAGCCCCAAATGTCGCGATTAAAGTCGATCAAGATTGTATTAGCGCGTGCAAAGGCGTCGTAGAGCGCGGCCATGTAGTCATGGGGCTCAATTTGAATCGTGTAATCGTTTTGCCGCAAGCCCAGTGATTCGATCACCTTTTTAGAGACTTCCGGCCATTGGACTTCTGGATAGGCGCTCAGATGGGCGTTAAAGTTGCCCACTGCACCATTCATTTTGGCCAGCATTTCAACCTGTGCGATAGCTTGGCGGGCGACTTTTAAGCGTTGCACTACATTGGCAATTTCCTTACCTACGGTCGTCGGGCTTGCGGTTTGACCGTGGGTGCGTGACAACATCGGCACCGCCGCATTCTGGTGGGCCATGTCACGCAACTTTGCGATGATGTTGTCCAAGCTCGGCAACATCACTTTTTCCCTTGCGCCTGACAGCATGAGGGCGTGCGACATGTTGTTAATGTCTTCAGAGGTGCATGCAAAGTGAATAAACTCGGTGGCTTGAGCAAGCTCCTGTTGATCTGCAACACTTTCCTTCAGAAAATATTCGATGGCCTTAACGTCGTGATTGGTACGGGCTTCAATGGCCTTAATACGCGTGGCCTGGACCAATCCAAAGTTTGTTACGAGCGCTCGCAAAAACGTACGTGAGGATTCACTAAGCGGCGCAAGCTCATCAAGTCCGGCATCCGAAAGTGCGATTAACCACTCGACCTCGACCCATACCCGATGGCGCATTAAAGCTGCCTCTGAAAAATAATCTTGTAGAGGCTGGGTTTTAGCCGCGTAACGACCATCCAATGGCGAAATCGCCTGGAGAGCATTGAAGGAATTTTGACTCATATGTGATCAATAACAAAAATCGAAAAAGGCCGTGCAGAACAACCAGCGGCGAAACGGACACCGTTTGATATACTCAAATGAAGGATAGAGCTATGCAATTAATCGGATCCCTTGCCAGCCCATACGTGCGTAAAGTGCGTATTGTGCTCTCAGAGAAAAAAATCGATTACAAACTCACGCTGGATGATGTTTGGTCGGCAGAAAGTAAGATTTTAGCCTCGAATCCCTTGGGCAAAATTCCCTGCCTGGTGATGGAGGATGGCGGCGCTATTTTCGACTCGAGAGTGATTGTCGAATATCTGGATGGCATGACTCCCGTTCACAAGCTCATTCCCGCTTCCGGTCGCGCCCGTATTGAGGTCAAAACCTGGGAGGCACTCGCCGATGGGATGACCGACGCTGCAATTCTCATCCGCACCGAGCTCACTCAACGACCCGAAAATGAGCGTAGTCAGAAATGGATGGATCGTCAGATGGTGAAGGTGGAAGGCGCCATGGAAACCATGTCGAAAGGACTCAGCGATAAGGCTTGGTGCTGCGAAGGTAAATACACCTTAGCGGACGTTACGGTGGGTTGCGCCTTGGAATGGTTCGAGTATCGCTTCAGCCATATCGACTGGCGCAGCAAGCACATCAACCTGGCTCGACATCTTGACAAACTTAAGTTGCGGCCCTCATTCGCGGAAACAGCACCGCGTTAGTCAGTTGGAGTCACCCTAGTGGGTGAGACACACTAGGGGGTGAGACACACTAACCCTTCTGACGCTTAAAGGGAAAAGCTTGCTGTTTTACGAAGCCCTCTGGCATGTAGTCACCTAGTACGCCGTAATTGTCCGGAAAGCGACGGTCAGACTTTACCGCCGTGCCGAAGAGGTAATCCAGGAAGGCGAAATGCGCGGCATAGTTTCGATCCAAGGCCTCTTGGTCGGAGCTGTGGTGCCAGTGATGGAAATCTGGCGTCACCAGAACGTACTTGAGTGGCCCCCAAGGCATGCTGACATTGGCATGATTAAAAACGGCCTGAAAGCCTACGATGATGATGTATATGTCGATCACTTCCTTGGAAAATCCAAGAACATAGATCATCCCCAAAACACCTACTCGAGTCACAATCAGCTCGAGCACATGCTGGCGCGATCCGGCCATCCAGTCCATGTACTTGGCACTATGATGCACCGAATGAAAACGCCAGAGAAACGGCACTTCGTGATAGGCCCGGTGCGTCCAGTACTGGACAAAGTCCGCCACCAAGACAATCAAAAATAGCTCCAGCACAAAAGGCAAGGCCTGAATGCCTTTTTGAAGGGGCTCATACAAGGCCCAATTAAACAAACGATGAATCGCCAAGTTCACAATCAGTAGAATGAGGCCAACCACAAAATGATTAAAAATAAAGTGCGTGAAATCGGTTTGCCAGCCAGGACGAAACACCGGCTGACCGCGATAGATGGGGAACATCTTTTCAATCAAGATGAAAATCATGGTTGAGCCTAGAAGATCGAGGATAAACCAATCGACCCCGATGTAAGGCGTGTGGTCAGGGAAGTCCCCCACCGGTACCCGATGACCACCTAAGGCCCAGGTACCCAGGATCAACACCAAGGCGGTAGCGTTCAAAACCCGCGCACGACCCCGAATAATATTGACCAGACTGAGCGCACCTGCGATCACCATTGCGCCCAACATCACTTGCCTGAGCACGTCCACCGAATAATTCTTTCGTAACTCCGGGGTCGTCAGGTACTGCGGATAGTGAAATGCCAAAACGCCCAGGAAGCAAAGAATACCCAGAGACAAAGCGATGATGCCGGTGACTTTGCCATAACCAATCTTAAGCTCGCCTTCTTGCTTGAACACTTTGATGGGTCCGGCCATACCGTACTCCGATGAATAGTCTGTAATGTTGAGAATATACTAAGACGCTTTGCGGCAGAAGGACTAGGAGCCTACATTCGCCAATTTTGGTGCAAATGAATCCGCGCGTGCCATGGCCCAAAAACGCTTGAACACGGGAGGCTCAGCATCACCATCCAAAAGCGCGCCTGGTAGCAAGAAGGCATACGCGGTGGCAAAGGTTTTGACTTCGTTTTGATTGACGCGCTGCACGATATGAAAAGGTTGTAGCTCAGACGGGTGCTTCAGACCGGCCGCCGCCACCAATTCTGCGAGCGCTTTCAAAGTATTTTGATGAAAGTTGAACACCCGCTCAGCTTTGTCAGGCACCACTAAGGCTTTTTGTCGTAACGGATCCTGCGTCGTCACACCTGTGGGACAGGTGCCGGTATGGCAGCTCTGCGATTGAATGCAGCCAATCGCAAACATAAAGCCGCGCGCACTGTTGCACCAATCGGCCCCCAAGGCCATCACTCTGGCCACATCAAACGCCGAGACAACCTTACCTGCGACGCCGATTTTGACACGGTCTCTGAGGTTTAAACCCACCAGGGTGTTGTGGACCAGCATCAAGCCCTCGCGCATGGGAGTGCCGACGCGATCTAAAAACTCTGCCGGTGCGGCGCCTGTACCGCCTTCCTTGCCGTCAATCACGATGAAGTCTGGAGTGATCCCGGTTTCTTTCATCGCCTTGGCAATGCCAAACCATTCCCAGGGATGGCCAATCGCCAACTTGAATCCGGTCGGCTTGCCACCAGAAAGTTTACGCAAGCGCTCGACAAACAGTAACAGCTCCACTGGATTGGAAAACTCCGAATGCTTGGCGGGAGAAATACAGTCAACTCCAGCGGTCACACCGCGCGCGGCAGCGATCTCACTCGTGACTTTCGCACCAGGGAGAACACCGCCATGACCAGGCTTGGCACCCTGCGATAACTTGATTTCGATCATCTTCACTTGAGGTGAAGATGCACTTTCTTGGAACTTTTCAGGACTAAATCGCCCGTCTGCGTCACGACAGCCAAAGTAGCCACTAGCGACTTCCCAAATGAGGTCGCCACCATGGACTCGGTGATGTTGGGAGATTGACCCCTCTCCAGTGTCATGAGCGAAGCCGCCTTTTTTGGCGCCCTGGTTAAGTGCAAGGATCGCATTGGCCGAAAGCGAACCGAAACTCATCGCTGAGATATTGAAGACGGATGCGGAGTAGGCCTGTTCACCTTGTCCAATGGTGATGCGGAAATCATGGGTGGTGACAGGAAGCGGGTCAATTGAATGATTGATCCATTCGTAGCCGGCTGCATAGGTATCGAGCTGCGTACCAAAGGCCCGCTTGTCGAGCTCCTGCTTAGAGCGCGCATAAACCATGGCGCGCTGTTGGCGCGAAAAGGGGATTGCGTCGGTATCTGACTCGAAGAAGTATTGACGCATCTCGGGTCGAATGGTCTCAAACAGGAAGCGTAAATGCCCGATGACAGGGTAGTTGCGCAAAATGGAATGGCGAGTTTGAGTGAGGTCGCGAATACCGACCAGAACGAGCCCAATAAAAATCAGAGGGAAGAAAAAACTAATCCATTTTGCCCCCCAGCACATCAGCAAGATGAGCGCGAGAAACACGACAACCCCGAAGCAGGTGTAGCGCGCGTGTTGTACCAATTGCTGGCCTATTGGGTAGGCCAGCAATTTTTGCTTGAGACTAGAAAGGTAAAGTGCGGACATATTGGGTTCTCCAGACCAGGGCCACATCATACCGACCCAAGAAACAGAAGAACCCCATCAGCACTACAGATAGCGCCGCAACTCCGGCCAGGTGGTCAGGAAGCTGCCGACAATATTGCCCCCAAAACTATTTGAAAACTGCACTAATAGTTCGGTGGGTGTTTTGCTGTTGACATAAGCCACCGAGTTGTCAGGCGCTACCGCATACCAAAGCCCGGTCGGCAAGCCACCGGCCGTGCTTGAGGCTTCACCACTTGTGCGCACCTTGATTGAACTCAAGCCCTGCGACGCTTGAAAGTTTTCAGTCAAGACAATGTCGAGACTGGTGTAGCTACTGCCCGCCAACTCGCGCCAACCCGTTACACCGACGATATCGCGTTCACTGACTAATTTTGTACCTTCGAGCAAGGTTAGATTGAGTCCGTAAAGTTGCCCATTGGCTTGCAGCGTAGTGAGCTGCACTTCGGCGTCTCCAGGGGCAAATCGTTGCGCTTTAAGCTCGACGGTTCCTTGCGCCCGAAGGCCAATCGGCGGGGCAATAAAATCGTATTGCGACCACCCACTAAAGGCCAGAGACCAGCGCGCGCTCCAGGTACTGCTGACGCCTGGCATTCCGAGTCCAGCACCCAGCGCACGCCAGCTCAGCGAACCGCTATAGCGCTGCCCGTTCATCACGCAATCTTGCGTTGAAATGCTTAAGGTATCGCCCAAGCTGATCAGGGCCGCGCTAATAAACTCTGCACGCACCGAACCTGTCCCCGAGGTGCAGGCAAGGACCCCGCTCATGACTTGCTGACCCGTCGCAGTGACCCCGGTCACCGGTGCGCGCACCGACATAAACTGTTCGGTGAGATCCAAGACGTTGGGCATCAGGCCCTGGCGTGGCCGCTGAGCTGAAGGGGGTAAGTTAGCGTCAATCAGGCTACGTACTGGTCCCCCGAAAGCTAGCAAGGTGTCCGTCGCGACTGCCGCGACATCACCAACATTGGCCTCGCGGACATCAGCCACAGAGCCACCGCCGCCGGAGTTCCCTCCGCCGATTCCTACGCTGGCGCCGCAGCCGCCTAGCACCAAAGCGAGGGCGAGGGCACTCGCGCGAAGTCCCAACCTACGCATCTCGGACCCAGGGACGAGCGCGGCATTCCAAACCATCGGGCGGGAGACTTGAAAATCGTGCGACATGAAAACTCCGGGTGATATCAAAATCGGACAAAGCAATCAGAGAGAGAGAGCCAAATCACTCTTTTGATCGTGGCCGTGAGTAATTAACGCAATTTTTTACGCTCCGATGACCTAGTTGCAGGAATTTTGGTCAAAGCCTGGTATGTATTTGTAACAAACGTGTAAGTCGTTACAATCAGCTCCCCCTGACGAGCACACCGTGATGAATGACGAGCCCCGCGACGAACCTCTAGCCATTAAAGAGCCAAGACTCTGGGTCGATGACGGCTGGACGGCCAAGGTGATCAAGAATGAGGATGACGAAGGCTGGGCTGTCGCAATGATCAAGGAGGGCGAGCCCGAGCCCGCGCTGATCGGCCCCTGGACCATGGGACGAGATAAGCGCAATCCAAAACCCCTGGACGGCAATGCGTTTATCACCCTGGTGAAAACCGCCAAAGAGTTCGTGCGCCGGCACGAACAGCAACTCCATGCCAGCTTGCACCAAAGTGTGGCAATTACCTCTCGCTCGGCTCGATTGGAAATTCGACTAGATATCGAGCCTGACGACGAGAACCCTCAGGCCAGCCTCAGCGCATTCGACGCAGAAGGCGTCGAACTTGCAAAGATCAGTGTCGCACCGAGCTTCAAACTCACTCGGGTTAGCGCGGAGAACTGGGCCAACAACGAATTCCGAAAGCCCTAAACGACAAGTGAGGGGGTGCTTAAGACTCCCCTTCAAGCCCCCGCTCAGGTTCCTCGGGCGATCAAGCCACCCCCAAGACATACTTCACCTTGGTAAAGCACGGCGCTTTGCCCAGGAGTCACCGCCCATTGCGGCTCTTCAAAGCGCAGGGAAAAAGCTTGCTCGGACACCGCTGCTAGAGCGCAGGCCGAGTCCGCTTGACGATAGCGCGTTTTAGCGGCCAATGGTGCTTGGCCCCTATCGGACGACGGAGAGGCTCCAGACACCCAAGTGATACTGTCCGCATCAAGCTGGCTAGATAGCAACCAAGGGTGTGCATGACCTTGCACCACATAAAGTGCATTCGCTTCGAGATCTTTACGAGCCACAAACCAGGGTTCGCCCGAACTCTCTTTTTGCCCGCCGATGCCGATCCCCTTGCGTTGTCCAAGGGTATAGAACGACAAGCCGACATGTTCACCAATTTGCCTGCCGCGCTCGTCGAAAATAGCGCCCGGCGTGGTCGGCAAATAACGATTCAAAAACTCTCTAAAGGGGCGCTCGCCAATAAAACAAATCCCGGTTGAGTCCTTCTTCTTGGCATTACCCAGTTCAATGTCCAGGGCGATGCGGCGAACTTCGGTTTTTTTAAGCTCCCCCACTGGAAACAATACTTTGCTGAGTTGAGCCTGATTCAGGCGATGCAAAAAATAGCTTTGATCCTTACTCTCGTCAAGCCCCTTGAGCAGCTCAAAGCGAGACGCTCCGTCCGCGACGGAAGATGCAGGTTTAACCTCGCGCACTCTTGCGTAGTGGCCCGTAGCAATTTTTTCCGCGCCCAAACTCATGGCATGATCGAGGAAGGCTTTAAACTTAATTTCCGCATTGCACAGCACATCCGGGTTAGGTGTGCGCCCCGCGGAATACTCCCGCAAGAAATCCGCAAACACCCGGTCCTTGTATTCCGACGCGAAATTTACGGCTTCGATTTCAATGCCTAAGCGATCAGCGACCGCCACCGCATCCACCCAGTCTTCACGGGTCGAGCAGTACTCGGAATCGTCGTCGTCTTCCCAATTTTTCATGAAGACGCCGATTACCTCATAGCCCTGTTGTTTGAGCAAATAGGCCGACACGGCAGAATCCACGCCGCCTGACAGCCCTACCACCACTCTTGTTTTACTCACAACACCTACTCTTTTATAAAGATCGGCCCAAGCATCGGGTCCGAAAACGCTATTTTAAAGATAAAGTTGATGGTCGGCATGCACGCCGACCTACCTGCCCTTATTGAGCCTAGCCCTGGGCGTGCACGGACTCATGCCCCATTCTTGCCTCATTAATCATATCGGGCCATGAAGCGTGATATAAAGTCG
>JANOPA010000050.1:0-1772 GCA_031421635.1 Betaproteobacteria bacterium
CAAAAAGAACAGTTGAAGCAGGCTACTCATAAGGTCCTACGCCACGTACGCATTTACTTCGTTTCCAAAGTTATTGTCGCTGCCCCAAGGTTTATACTTTTGCACAAGACCAGAAGATCAACCAAATTCTTGCAACTTGAGTTAAACATGCGAATTCGAATGACTCAGGAGTGGGTAAGAAATGGCATCGTCAGTCACTGATTTTTTTGATATCCATCACCCAATACAATTTACTCCTTACATCAACAGTAAGGTCGCCGAAGGGCGTGCTTTTTTGGAGGGCATTGACGATCTCGTTAAGACCGACGAGAACGTAACCATCGCCGTGTTACGCGCGATTGAGGCCGGAAAAGTAGATCTGTTTTGTCAGGAGAGAATTTTTTCTTGGCTAGAAAATCTGCAGTCTGCGGCCAGTTTAAATAGAACCGATGAAGTCGCCTTGGCCTTCCGTGCAGCGATGACCGCGCTGAGTGTAAAAACGGATTCACGCTTTAGGTATAGAGGCTATCGCACAAGATTAGACAAAGATCAAGCACAGCTAAATTTGGCTTGCGGTGGATTTGCCTCGATGATCTCCTACGGCGCGATGCAAATGCGATTCCTTGCCAATCGTGAGGCCTATAAGCATTTCGGCCAGAAATATGTCGACAAGGGGAAAAGCACCACCGTTGAAGTCCCGGCGAGGATGTACATCTATATTGAGAACCCAAAGGATTCTGCACTCGCGGATGAATTCACTGGTAGTTTTGTGGGTGGCGCCACTATTAAAAAAATTGATGCGAATCGCTGGCATTTTTCTTTTGACGACTATTTCTTAGACACCTCGCACGAGCAAAAATGGAGTCCTGGATTATGGTTAAAGGTTTTCAAAGCCATTCAGCCGATTGCTTCCACACTTTTCGATGCTGAAATAGTCTACAAATTGGAAAACCGGTTTGATACCTGAAGTAGCTTCCTTGAGAATGCGCGGCATGGATATGTAATCCAGGCTGGCGATTTGAAAGGCTTTGGGACTTAACAGCTTAAGACCCTGGCTTTTTTGGACACTTCAATGAAGGGGCAACCCAGTGTATATTGCTCAACCGACTTAAGCACCTTACCTCCCCCAATGAGCGACCCCAACCTTTCATCCTTTCTCTGGTCCGTGGCCGATTTATTGCGGGGCGACTACAAACAGTCTGAATACGGCAAAGTGATTCTGCCTTTCACCGTGTTGCGTCGCCTAGACTGCGTTTTAGAAAGCACTAAAACTGCGGTACTGGCCGAAAAAATAAAACGCGAAAAAGCCTGCCTGAACCCCGAGCCGTTTCTACTGCGCACCGCAGGCCAGTTGTTCTACAACACCTCGCCGCTCGATCTAAAAAAGCTCATGGGCGACCAAGACCATATTGGTGAAAACCTTCGCGCTTACCTGCAAGCCTTTTCACCTGCGGTACGCGATATTTTCGAGAGCTTTGAATTTCACACCCAAATCGACAAGCTCGCTAAATCGGGCCTGCTGTACATGGTGACGGAGAAGTTCGCCAACATTGACCTACACCCCGCAGCGGTCAGCAACGCGCAAATGGGCGCGGTGTTTGAAGAACTGATCCGCAAGTTTGCCGAGCTCTCCAACGAAACCGCAGGCGAGCATTTCACACCGCGCGAAGTCATTCGCCTGATGGTGAACTTGCTGTTTATCGAGGACGATAAAGCCCTAACTAAACCAGGAATTGTGCGCAGCCTGTACGACCCTACCGCAGGCACGGGCGGCATGCTCAGCGTGGCGGGGG
>JANOPA010000051.1:0-1083 GCA_031421635.1 Betaproteobacteria bacterium
GTGTCTTCCTCGGTTTCAGCCCACCGCTTTTTGCGCGTTTGGCGATCACGGTGGTCTACCCATTGCTTCGCGGGCAAGGTGGAGCCTTTGCGGGTGAGATCGGTTTCAATCTCATACACGTCATACCCCACGTTGACCCCGTCGGCCACCGATTGCTCGTAGGTGTACTCGGCGACGATGTTCTCATTAAAAAAACCGAAGGTGCGTTTATCCGGTGTGGCGGTGAGCCCGATCAGGCTGGCATCGAAATAATCCAGTACCTGCTTCCACAGGTTATAAATGCTGCGGTGACATTCATCGATGATCACAAAATCGAAAGTCTCCACCGGCACGCTTGGGTCGTAGCGAACGATTTTGGTCTGACTAGGCGCTTGCTGAATTTCATTGAGCGAGAGGTCTTCCGCCGACTCATCAATCGGCTCACCCGAGAGAATGGAGTACATGCGTTGAATCGTGCTGATGCACACCTGCGAATGCGGGTCGATATGGGCAGAGGCTAGGCGCTGCACGTTATATAGCTCGGTGAACTTACGGCCATCGTCCGGCGGCGTATAGGCCATGAACTCTTGGTGCGCCTGCTTGCCCAGGTTACGAGTGTCCACCAGAAAAAGGATGCGCTTGGCACCGCCAAACTTAAGCAAGCGATACACAGAGGTGATCGCGGTAAAGGTTTTGCCAGCACCTGTGGCCATGTGCACCAAGGCACGCGGCCGATTCATCCCCAGTGACTTTTCCAAGCCCGTTACGGCGCTCACCTGGCACTCGCGCAGGTTGCGTTCAGGCAAGGCTGGCATTTGTTCAGCGAGGCGGCGACGTAGGGAATCTGGTTGGGCGAGCCAAGCCGCCAGGGTCTCAGGCTTGAAGAAATGAAAGACTTCGCGGGAGCGGGGGCTCGGGTCGCTATTGTCGGTGAAGCGAACGATCTGGCCGGTAGCTTCAAAAAGGAATCGGAGCGGTGCGCTGTCCTTGCGCCACTTTAGATGTGCATTGGCGTAGCGGTCGGTTTGACTCTCCGTCACCGTGATGTTTTCGGCCGCGCTGTCTTTTTTAGCCTCAATGACACCCACCGCCGCCCGATTGACG
>JANOPA010000052.1:0-5752 GCA_031421635.1 Betaproteobacteria bacterium
TGCAAAATGCAGCCTCTGTAGCTGGCCTGATGCTGACTACCGATTGCATGATCGCTGAAGCTCCAGCCGATGACAAAGGCGGCGCAGGCGGCGGCATGGGTGGTGGTATGGGCGGCATGAGTGGCATGGGCGGTATGGGCGGCATGGATATGTAATCCAAGGCTGGCTATCGGAAAGGCTTGGGGTCGAAATATTTTTAGACCCTGGCTTTTTAGACGCTTGAATGAAAGGCTGCATCTCGTGAGGGGTGTGGCCTTTTTCTATTTAATAGCAGTCGGCTACGACTTTGGCTTTCCTTGAGCTCACGAACCGTTCAAGTATCGTTAGCATTTTCACGAGTGGTACGCATTCGATTCCGTCAGGCCTAATACGCCCTGGTCCACGATCTATCATGAAACGGCGTGTACATGCAATTTGGTTAGCCGCGCGAATAAATCCATCAGGAACCTTTGGTTTGATTCCCGATTTAATTTCAATTCCCCAACGCTCACTATCATTAAAGGAAAACTCTAGTACGAGATCAATTTCGTCCTTTTCCTCGAATCGGTAATAGAACGGTCGAATCGAGCCACTGTCAACGGCTATGAGAGATTCAATAACAAAGCCTTCCCAACTTAGGCCCATGCCCTGGTGAGCATTCAGCTTCGTCATTGAGTTAACGCCCAAAACGGCATGAAGCAGACCGGTGTCACGCACAAATATTTTCGGAGAACCTTCAAGGCTTTTTTTCTTGTTCTTTTCAAACGGCGGCAGTTGACGTACGAACGTGATGTCTTCAAATGCACCGAGGACTCTCTTTGTTCCACCACTTCCCAACGAAAGTGAACTGCCTAATTTGTCGGTCCTAAGTTTTCCGTTACAAAGTACAACCTCTTGAAAGAACCGATCGATAGTGGCGACATCAAATTTTACTCCGGCGGCCGAAAAATCATGGCTGAAATAGATGGCTAAATATGCCTTTCGCCAGTTCTCACTCGCATCCATATCTTTGGCGAAATAGCTCTCCGGATAGCCTCCCCTAAGCCAAAGCTTCTCAAGCATATCCTCATCATTTTCAAAAGGGAAAATTGGCTCAATCAGCTTGGCATTATCTGACGATCTGACCAACATAGGTGTCTCGCCATTCGCAATTCTGTTTCGACGACTTGATTGCAATATCTCGTGCAATTGCAGTGGTGAGAGTGTTAGCGCCGTATGTCGCCCGATTAAATGGCGGGCCGCAAGATTCAAGATCTTCCTCGACGCTGAGCCAAGAACTAAATACTGCGTTCTTGAAGCTCTGTTGGTCAGTCCACTTTCGTCAATCTGCGACTTCAAATACGAGAAAACGTCCGGCATTTCTTGAATTTCATCGATCACGACTAGCTGATCTAGGTTATTCCCGAAGAATATCTCTGGGGAACCAAGCCTATCTTTGTCGGACGGCATTGCTAGATCAACGAACTCCGACTTCCGCCTTGAGGCGATCAGTTTGGCAAGTGCCGTCTTGCCGGTCTGACGAGATCCTAAAAGTACGACGCATCCACTCTCCGCAAGTAGCAACTCCACACGAGACATCGCAGACCGAACAATATGATGGGACAGTGGCCCACTTGAACTCATCGCGTAAAGTCCAACACCTTGACCACAATGTCGCCCCTTCGGGCATACGGGATTGTCTCCGCGAGCATAAGTTCAAGCTCGGCGGCGCTCTCAGGTGAACGCCCAAGCGCTTTCGGCCTAGCCTTTAGCTTTTTGCTGCGTAAGGTCAATTTACCAAACCACAAAGCGAGATAAATACCCCTGCCGTTGGCCTTCGAATCGATGGCGTAAAGCTTATCGAGTTGCTCAGTGGCCGCGGTCCACAAGTCCTTATTCCATTGGCCCTTAACTTCAATCGGAAGATTCATCGAACCAAAGCTGCAACCAATGTCGACGTTTTTGCGCCAAGGCATGAGCCGTTCAAGGTCAAACTGAATGCCGTCCAATGACCCTATCGCTCGTAACTCCTCGACAATACGCTGACTACTTGTGGGTTCGTCTATCGGAAGGCCCTCTTTGTCATAATACTTTTTGCTCGGATCAGTATCACTTCCCTTTAGCCGTGTTTGGATGTCTTCCAGCGCGTCAAGTACATAAGCTTGAAGATCTCCGATCGAACCCGGTGATGACCGCTCCGAAACCGCTTGCAATTGATCGAATGTCACGCCAGCAAAGCTTTTCTCCAGCATCGCCCTTTTGTGCTGCGAAATCGCATGTAAAATATGTTTAGAATAACCATCATCCTTCATTCTTAGATTGAGAAGGTGCTCGGTCGAGCACTCCTCAAACTTGGATGACAAGTCACCGATGACGTCAAGCAGAAATTCTGTCGCATCCCAAGAGTTCGTGTCGCCACTTGTCACACCTAAGGGATGTTCCGCATAGGGCCAGATAGCGCGAAATTCTTTTACGATCCAAGCCAATTTTTCAGCGCCGATTAGACGAGTTTCGCGTTTTAGGTCTTCGCGAAATAGATATCGCAATGTCCACAGAAATGTAGCGCTCCGGTCGAAAGAAATACTCTCAAACTGATTGATTTTCTCAATCGATAGGAAACGAACGCCGATCCAACGAAGTCTTTGTTCTTGGTTCCGAAATCCAGAGCGACTCCGCTCCAAAAAAGCATTTTCAAGCACTGATGGCCCACAATGCTTGCACACGCAATCAATCAGTTCGAACTCATCTCGGTCAGAACTGTCTGTAAATTTTTCGAGCCACTCAGCACATAGTTCGGCTGCGAAATTTCCGTATTTCACATTTCGCGTCAGATCGTACAAGCCGAGCATATGGTCCTTCTTAGCGAGGAATTGGGGCTCAATCAAGATTCGATAAAAATCCTTTTTGTCAAATCCTGTTTCCCAAAGCGAATCTAAAACATCAGTTGCTGTTGTATTTGAAGAAATACCTCTGAGCAAGTGTTCATCTTGAATCAAAACGATTGATGAAAGCAGCAATACCGCCATGGGAAGGTCCGAAAATCCTTTTGCCATTCTGGTACGTTCTGCCAGGGCAACGATGATCGGGAAGGCGATGTTCCAGCGAAGGTTTTTCGCATAACCTTCGGCAACCTCGATACCAGTTGGTAGATCTTTTTGACTGAGTGTAGCTTCAAAACCTTCGAGAGCCGCGTTGCCGAGGTCTAGCCCAAGCCACTGAGTAAGGCGCTCGCACGGAAGCTTTTCGTTATCAAATTCAAGATAGCAGCCAAGATATACACGAGCAGGCTCAAGCGTCCAACTCAACACGCCAGCCTTTAAAGAATCGATATTTTCGTTGAACTTGCGCCTATCACTTTTCCATCTTTTAATTTGGAGCTCAGCTCGTGCTTTATTCTTGGCATCTTGCTCCACCTGCCATGGCGCAACATTCGGCATCATGTTTTCTTGTAAAAATTTGACGAGCAATTCATCTTTGGCCGCAAATTTTCGAGCTATTTTCCAAAGCCGCTTTGGAAATCCGGCCTGACCTCGCAGCCTCGTCACCAGAAACCGCCAAGCCGTGAGATCGACTCCCGCCGCTTTCGGAAGATTCTCTAAAAAGAATTCTGCATCCTGAGCATCAAGCGAAAGCGCCGGCAAAACGTCCTGCAATGCCCAACTGTTTTTCCAGACCGTATCCTCATCTTCCGATGAAAACACCACACTGCTTTGAATTTCACGCTTCAATTCAAGATTCAATTGAAAATACTGACTTAGGCTTTTATAAGTGCTTTCGCTTGCATAGCCTTCCCTTCCTCCAAATATCTTCAACCAAGCCCAGAGTCTTGATGCACCAATCGACTCATGTCTTATCGCTCGATAAATAAGGTTCAATCCAAGCGCTTTTATTTCTACTGAGATTCCAGACTCTTCTGCGCCTTTAGATTCCGCAACACGCGCGCTCAAACCGTCCAGAATTGCTGCAATTCTCTGGAGGGGCAACGCTTCATAGAATCCGTAGGGGAGTTCCAATCGTCGCGCATGAACACTAATGCTAACTCCCGATTTTCCGCGCCGACCTACAAAGCAGAGCGCGATTGTCTCCACAATGATCACATTCGGTATTTCTCGAAACTTGATCGCCGCAAGTAGCTCCAAAACGAGTCGATAACCATCATGGGTGCCGGTCAACAAAAGTGCTTCGATTACTCCAGTCCAATTTCTATTCTGATCGGCCGCAATTAGTACCTCGCAGAAACGCCTCCGAAGGTCAAGTCGCCTCGAGTCATCAAGCAGTAAGATCAGTAATCCGGCCCTAGTATCATCGGTTAGCACTGTTGACGAAAGAGCCTCAACCAGGAGCGTAGATAAATGGAAATTAGCATTTGGCTCGCAAAGTATTTTGAGGATCTCGGGTTGAAGCTCAGGCCGAGCCAAGCCTGCTGACGCATGCCGTCCCCAATCATTAGCACGGAAATATGGGTCTTGAGTTTCTGCTACGTCAAGCAAAGCTTCCAGCAACAACTTGCCATTTGCAACGCTAATATGTTCGGAATCGCCATATCTAAGCACCCCATAGGGGTCGTTCAGAATCGCCTGCTTGGCGAGCGATGGAGAGAAATGAGGAAGCCAGGCATGGAGGCCCCGAAACGACGATGGCACACTCCGATGAAGCGTTAGCATTTCGAAGACTCGACGACTCGCCTGCGGGCGGTTAAAAGTTTTTGAAATCCATCGGGCACCTAGGAATTCAGCTATTGCACGATGGATTGGCGCAAATCGACCTATTTGATTTGGCTTTGCGAGTTGGAAAAGTTTTGACCCGAGGACCGTTTCTGCGGCTGCCGCAAGCGGCAAGCGAGCTATTTCAGAAACCTGGCATTCAGTTGGATCGATGCTGATTGCAGGCCTTTTACTTATCGCCTCAACGTCCGTAAGTATCCAAACCGCGCATATCGCCCCTGCCGCATCTAGTGCTATCGTGTCATTAAGGTTGTTAAGTTGGGTATCTGGACGGTTGGGGTCGTGTTCTTTCCAAAACAACCCACAGGAGCGCGTAAAAAGATCGGCTCTGGTTTTGGGTATTACACGATTCTTACTTACCACTTGAGAGATCAATTGCAAGAGTAGTGGATTGCCGAATAAATCGCTGGCTCCTGCTTCCGTTAGATTTTCTAGCACTCCTGACGCAGTTAGCGGCATCGCTTTTAGATTAGCTTCAAGGTAATCACGGGCATCGCCTTTGGATAGCGGATTAAGGGCTAAAACAAGTGGCGAGACTCCGTAGTCTTCTGCAATATCGTGCATATCGACAACATCACGCCATTCCGATGAGCGGCAAGATAAAATGAAGTTTGGCTTACCCGCTTGATTTAAATGCTTCAAAACGCTATTCAGACCATCAGAGTCCTTTGCGGTCGTAACTTCGTCAAGAGCGTCAATAATTAGCAATCCCCTAGATGCAGAAGCGTTTCGAATATTTCGCCTAAGGAATGCCTTCGCCTTAACGACTTCAGAGCCGCTTTGTTCTGCAAATTTTTCTAATAAGCGTGACTTTCCCATTCCCGGTTCGCCGAGAATAATAATAGGTTGATTTAAGGGAAGGCGGTCCGTATCCTTAAGCGTATTCACTTGCCCGCTCTTATCTATGTAGGTCAGCGAGCGAGAAATATAAGCATCCTGCATTATTAGTTCACCCTTTTAGATACGGCAGTCAAAGCATCCTCTATGGTCAAAGCTTCAACACCATCACTCATCGGAAAACTCTCAAGCCCTTTGTGAACAACAATTTTTCTTATGGGTGCCACGTCTTT
>JANOPA010000053.1:0-23452 GCA_031421635.1 Betaproteobacteria bacterium
CGCACTGCACGCAACCCGTGCTGCTGTGGAAGAAGGCATTGTGGCCGGTGGTGGCGTAGCCCTGCTACGTGCCCGCGCAGCCGTCAAGGTTAAAGGCGAAAACGCCGACCAAGACGCTGGTGTGAAGATCGTTCTTCGCGCCGTCGAAGAGCCACTGCGCATCATCGTCGCAAAGTAACCGGTCAGCCAGCGGCGTTGTAGATTTCGTCGAGCTTGCGTAGGAGACTAGTCACCTTTGAACTGTGAAGGACTGGGTGATGGGCTCTACAAACAAGCAAGTTAATAACGAGATGCTGTGGCGTCAACGGATCAAGGACCACGCGGGTAGTGGTCAGAGCGTGGCGGCGTATTGTCGAGATCACAGCCTTGTGGTTGCGACGTTTCATTGGTGGAAGGCAAGACTGCGTAAATCAGCGGGTGCGTTGGTTGTGAGGAAGGCGCCGACTGAGGTTCCCTTCATTGATCTGGGTTCGGTCAATCCTGGGGTGGCTGGGAACACTTTACCGGTGGTTGGCGCTTGTGTGGATATTCGGCTCGACCTTGGGTTGGGAATGGTGCTGACGATCACGAGGCGTTGATGTTCTTCCCTGAACAGAATCTGCGTGTGTTCTTGTATGGTCAGCCTGTGGACATGCGCCGCTCCTTTGATGGCCTGTATGCCATCGCTCGGCACGGCATGCAACAAGACCCGCTATTAGGGCAACTGTTTGCGTTTGTGAACCGCCGGGCCACGCAAATCAAGGTGCTGTACTGGGACCGCAACGGTTGGTGCGTGTGGGCCAAGCGTCTTGAGCAGGGGCGGCTGATCTCGGACTGGAATGCGGTTGTGACGGGCGAGATCGACTGCTTGAAGTTAAAGCTGTTGCTTGAAGGCGTCGAAGTCAAACGGGTGCGTCACCGGTATCGAATGCCGATTAAAAATACAGTGTAAAACACTGGCTCTGAGGGCCAAGTGACAGTAAGATTAAGGCTATGCAAATGGCCTCAGTCGACACGGTATCTAAAGATCAGTACGATGCATTGAAGCATGAGAATGTGGATCTGCGCAGGCAACTTGATTGGCTTCGCCGTCAGGTCTTCGGCCAGAAGAGCGAGAAGCGCTTCATTGATGCAGGCGCAGAGCAAGCCGTATTGGGCGAAGGTTTTTTAGCCATCCCCGAAGTCACCCCGCCTCACAAGAAAAGCCGGGTGGAAGCTCACGAGCGCGAGCACAAACCCAAGGTGCCAACAGGCGACGAGAGCGCTCTGTTCTTCGATGACAAGGTGCCGGTTGAAGTCATTAGCGTACCGAACCCTGAGATGGAGGGCCTGTCGGCTGATCAGTATGAAGTGATCGGAGAGAAGGTCAGCCACCGCCTAGCTCAGCGCCCGGGCAGCTACGTCATCTTGAAGTATGTCCGGCAAGTTATCAAACGTCACGACACCCAGGCGATCAGCACACCAGCGGCCCCTGCTGGTGTGATCGAGGGTAGTCGCGCTGACGTGTCGTTTCTGGCCGGGATGCTGATCGACAAGTTCCGGTATCACATGCCGCTCTATCGCCAGCATCAACGCCTTAGCGGTGCCGGGGTGAAGGTGAGCCGGGCGTGGCTGACGCTGATGGCGCAAAGCGCGATCAGCCTGCTCGAACCCATCTTTTATGCACAGATGGCCTCGATTCGGGCGAACCGAGTCAAGCTGATGGACGAACCCCGATCAAGGCCGGCGTGGCCGCCCCGGGCAAGATGAAGAAGGGGCAGATGTGGCCGGTGATGGGCGAGCAAGATGAGATCTGCTTCCTGTTCTACCCGGGTCGAGGCGGCCAATATGTCAGTGAAGCCTTGGGAGAGAAGCCCCCAGATAAGGCGGTGCTACACACCGATGGGTACACGGTGTATGCCAAATATGCACAGCGCCTAGGGATTACACACGCTCAATGTTGGGCCCATTGCCGCCGAGAATTTATCAATGCCAGAGACATCGAGCCAGAACGGGCCGAAGAAGCCTTGCAGGCCATCGCCGGACTGTATGCAGTAGAGCGGGAGATACGAGAGCTTAATCTCGACGACCAAACCAAGCTGGCCCTGAGGCAAGACAAGGCCAAGCCCATCGCCGAGCGCTTCTTTAAATGGGTGGACAAACAGTTTGACCGCCAAGGCTTCCTGCCGAGCAGCCCCCTGACCAAGGCGCTAGCTTATGCCCGCGAGCGACGCGAGGGATTGACGGTCTACTTAGACGATTCCGCAGTGGCCATTGACACCAATGCCATCGAGCGAGCGCTACGAGTCATTCCGATGGGACGGCGCAACTGGTTGTTCTGCTGGACCGAGTTAGGTGCCCATCAGGTGGGCATCATGCAAAGTTTGCTCGTGACCTGCAAGCTGCACGAGATCGACCCGTATGAGTACCTGGTCGATGTACTACAGCGGATCAGCGAACACCCAGCCTCACAGGTTCATGAACTCACGCCAAGACGCTGGAAGCAACTGTTCGCCGACAAACCATTGCGCTCTGATCTACATCAAGAAAACCGGGCTGTAAACAACGCCGCTGGCTGAACGGTTACGTCGCAAATGCTGGCGACGAGCCAAGCGTGGTCGTTGCCAAGGTACTAGAAGGCAAAGGTAACTTCGGTTACAACGCAGCCCTCGGCACCTACGGCGACATGCTCGAGATGGGTGTGGTTGATCCAACTAAAGTAACACGTACAACTCTGCAAAATGCAGCTTCTGTGGCCGACCTGATGCTGACCACTGATTGCATGATCGCTGAAGCTCCAGCCGATGACAAAGCCGGTGGCGGTGGCATGGGCGGCATGGGCGGCATGGGCGGCATGGGTGGAATGGGCGGTATGGGCGGCATGGATATGTAATCCAGGCTGGCTATCGAAAAGGCCTGAGGTCGTAATCACCGACGATCCCTGCTTTCTTGAACGCTTTAATGAAAGGGCTGCATCTCGTGAGGGGTGCGGCGTTTTTCTATGCTTGATCGGTATTGCGCTTGACCAGAGCGATGACCATCTAATTAAACAAGATTCTTGTTTTTTTGCGACATTGATTTTTTGTCAGATGGATAAACAAAATTATAGCTTTTGAGATCGTCGTTTATGGTCGCTCCCTTGTAGTAATTCGGGAAATCGAAAGACTGAGACTTTTTATACTGGGCATTCGCGGGTTCTTTCGATGCCCAACTCTCAAATCCACGCCATTGGGTCAAAGTATTCTTAAGTATCGCTTGCGCATTTAGCCCATGTTTCAGGCCGTTAAATATACAGGTTGCCAAAACGGCGTATTGGCCATATCGAAGGCCTTGACCATATAGTTTTGTGTTGTACCTGTCGTTTGGGGAAGTGGGCTTAGCTTTCCTCTCCGTGTCAATAAGTGAGAGGAGCTCATATCCAAAAGCGTATTGTTCGATATCACCAACTTTAAGAATTTCGTTAAGCGCATTTGGATCAGCAAAGTACTTCTTAATACTTGATCGCGCTTGGCGCACCTGAAACGAGCTTGCAAGCCCGACTCTGATGAGCTTCTCTCGATCTACGGTAAGGGCTTTGTCAATATACCCAGCATGGATGCCATCATGAAACTCTCCCTGCTTGCGTTCATAGTAAAGACCATGGTCTTTGAAGAAAAGATCTTGGAGCTTTAATTGAACAGGGTCATTTGAGCGGCGATCTGACTCGTCAACTTTTGTTTGCGAATTACTAGCCTTTGAAATATCTCCTATCAGCGTTAGCCTTGAGCTTTGATTAGCTTGCGAGGAACCTTCAAATGAAATCACCCTCAAAAGCACCTCTTTTGACTTAAATTGATTGAAGTCACCACTATTCGCGCATTCACTGTAGATTCTGCCAAGGGTGTGGGCAGTCTGGCCACCGTTAACAAGTTGCGGGTTTTTCAAAACGATCTGCGCTTTACCTCGTTTTGCGGTGTTGGAGGTACCTTTTGTCTCGTCGGAAATAATCGTAACTCCGTTATTGAAGAGTGCAAATTCATTATTCACCGCAGTACGGATCGAAGCTTCGATGTCACGATTGACGGGATTGTCACTCAATTCCAAAAAACTTCTAGGGTTAAAGCGGAGAACCGAATTCTTGTAACTATTCATGATTCGACCGATTTCGCGGGTAGGCACGAAAAGCAACTTAATATTTATGTTTTGATTCTGAGCTCTTACGTTGTAGTCTAGATGAGACTGTCCGCCAGAAACATTTGAGAGATCGATTTCAATCGAGAGATTCGGTTCCGAAAAGTACGTGCCATTAATCACAGGAAAAAGCATTTCGGCATAAACACGATCATGTGGAAACTGTTCAACATGAAAACCTTCGACTAGGCGTGATAGCGCAGCTTTGGAGAGTTTTTCAGTGTTGCCAAGAAGTACGACTTTATATTGGTAGTTTGCTAAATCAGGGACCTTCGCAATCGCCTTTTGAAGCGCCTTGATCTGATCGTTGTAGGAATTTCCTTGTTCGTCTTTCTTCTGTCCTTTCGTAATTCGTGAAACATCCATTTTCAGCAGGTCATACGCGCTCATTTGCTCGGTTTCGAAGTTTTCAGAGTTAGCGCGAAATTTAGCCTGAAGTAAATGTATAACTTTTGCCCTGGCATCGATATAAAAGGCATCAATTCCACCATCGTTCGGCCCGTCGGTGGCGATTTTTATCCGGTCAGAAAAATTGATAATCCCAAGGCGGGATTTCAGATAAAGATGGGACAAAGCGAGTGATCGCGCCTGAATTAGGCCAGACTTATTTCCAGTTGCGGGATGATGTGAACGGCTATGAGGAAACGCTCTTTTCTGGCTTTAAGCAGCGCTTTTGTTTTTCTTGATGTTTTGAGCAGAAGCGATTCGACGAAGAGGCCCTAGGGCCTCTTCGTCGATGGCGGTGTTTGAGTTTGAGTTGTGCTCGGCACTTGCCGTGCGACTGGTTAGTACGCTGTAATAGCGCCAATACCCGAGGAGTAGGCGGGTGCAGCGGCGGCCCTCACGTAGCAGTTAGTCCCGACCGCTGTACCCTTCACTGTGTTTGACACGAGTGCAACGCGATTGTGGCACTTTTGGACGGTCCTCGTCCAGCACATCCCGGTTTACCGGGGCTGCCCATGCTCGAAGCCTTTGCGCATACGCGACGCGAAGAGCCTGCTCGCCTGTTCCTGTGTGCTCGTTGCAGAACCCAAGTCATGGTGTGTAGCCACTGCGACCGAGGCCAACGCTATTGCCCTGAGGAGTGTTACGCGCTCACCCGACGACGCGCCCAGTGCGAGGCCGGTCAACGCTATCAGCATAGCCTTAAAGGGCGACATAAACACGCCCAACGCATGCGCCGCTGGCGAGCGCGGGGCGACGGTCTTGTTAATAAAGTGACGCATCAGGGTTCCCACCCGATGGGGCCTAGTGATGTACTGGCGGCCTCTCCAATCACTGAGCCGACATGTGCACCCACCGCTTCAATTTCCTCTTTGCTGATGCCCAGTGCTGCACGCACGACACTGCTTGTGGCCTACCGCTGCCGCTTTTGCGGTGCTGCGGTTCTCTTCCAACTGCGCCCGGGCTTCTTGCGCCGTCAAAGAGACCCTGAGCCATGACCATTTCTCTTGAACTACGCACCCAGATTCTGCGCCTGCATCAAGTCGAACGTTGGCCTGCGGGCACCATTGCCCGCCAACTCCACCTGCACCGCGATACCGTCAAACGGGTGCTCGCGGCGACCATCGTGGTGGTGCCGACCTTGCGCCCCAGAACACGCCAGATTGATGCTTACCTACCCTTCATCACCGCCACCCTGACCAAGTTCCCAAGATTGACCACCAGTCGACTTCACGTCATGGTTCAGGAGCGTGGCTATGGCGGCACCAGTTCAACCTTCCGTCACCAGGTGGCCACGCTACGCCCCCGTCGTAACCCCGAGGCTTTTCTGCGTCTACGCACCCTTCCCGGCGATGAGGCACAAGTGGACTGGGCCCATCTTGGACACCTGCGGATTGGTCGGGCCGAACGGCCCCTGATGGCCTTCGTCATGACGCTGTCCTATTCGCGACGCATCTTCCTGCACTTCAGTTTGAACGCCCGCATGGACAGCTTCCTCAGGGGCCATGTGCTGGCCTTTGAGGCCTTCGGTGGCGTGCCTCATGTGATCCTGAGCGACAACCTTAAGAGCGCTGTGCTGGAGCGCATCGGAGACGCCATTCGCTTTAACCCGCAGTATCTCGCCTTTGCCGCCCACTACCGCTTTGAGCCACGTCCCGTGGCCGTGGCGCGCGGCAATGAGAAGGGCCGCGTTGAGCGGTCGATTCGCTATATCCGCGACAACTTCTTTGCGGCCCGTACATTCGTTGACGTCGATGACCTCAACAACCAAGCCCATGCATGGACGGCCGGTGCCGCCTCAGATCGGCCCTGGCCCGAAGGGTCCCAGATCACGGTCGGCGCGGCCTTCGATCACGAACGGCTCAGGCTGATGAGTATGCCGCCAAACCCCTACCCACTTGAAGAACGCGTTGAAGTTCAATCCGCCAAGACCCCTTATGTGCGCTTTGACTTAAACGATTATTCCATCCCACACACCCATGTGCAGCGCAGCCTCACCGTGTTGGCCAGCGCTGATCGGGTTCGCATTCTCGACGGTACCAGCGTCTTGACCGAGCACCCACGCAGCTTTGATAAGGCCGCTCAGATTGAGCGGCCCGAACATCTCGAAGCCCTAAAGCTTCACAAGAGCCGGGCGCGACACCACAGCCACGTGGATCGACTCTCCCAAGCCGTGCCTGCGATGGCCGAATTCCTCAGTCGCGCCGCCCTGGCTGGTCATCACCTCGCCTCCATCACGCGCACCCTCAATGAGTTCCTCGATCACTACGGTGCGCCTGCCTTGCAGGCCGCTGTATTGGAGGCTCTGCGCCGCGACGTGGCGCATCCCAATGCGGTACGACACGCCTTGGAGCATGTGCGCGAGTTAGCCCATGCCATTCCTCTGGTCGTGCCGCAACTCTCCGAGAAGGCGCGAGCACTGGATGTCCATGTGCCCACGCGCGGCCTGGACGCCTACGACGCGCTGCAAACCACCACCGCCATCACCACCACACCGACAAGCTCAGACAGCAAAAAATCAACAACAACGAAGGACGATCCCTCATGAGCATCAACAGTATCAGTACTCCTCCTCTCAACACCTCCCATCTACTGGCCCGCGCCAGAGTCCTGCGCCTGCCAGGTCTGGTGACCCACTGGGATCGCCTTGCATCCGGCCCTGAGCAATTGGCCTGGGTCGCTCAATGGCTCGACTGCGAGGAGCAAGCCCGTGGTCAGCGTAGTCTAGAGCGGCGCATTCGCGCCGCACACCTGCAACCCTTCAAACCACTTGCTGACTTCGACTGGGCCTGGCCCGCTCACTGTGATCGCGAGACGCTTGAAGAACTGATGCGACTCTCCTTCATGGCGGACGCCACCAACGTCATGCTGGTCGGCACCAATGGCCTAGGCAAGACCATGCTGGCCTGCAATCTAGCCCATCAAGCCTTGCTGCAAGGCCATACCGTACTCTTCACCAGTGCCGCCGATATGCTGGGTGAGTTGGCCGCTCTCGACAGCGACTCAGCCCTCCGGCGTCGCCTCAAGCGCTACGCCACGCCAGACCTACTCGTCATCGACTTATGTGAAGTCAGCAGTTATGTGGAGTAGCACGGTGCCTTCCTTTGAAGTGCAGTTGCTTGACTCAACATAACTGATCGGACTTAACGTGGTGTCCTCTACAACCTAGGAGGTCACCATGCTGTACGATTTATTCCCACGATGCCATGAACGATACGAGAGGTCGCGTTGTGGAGCCGAACTGGAGGCTTTTGCCGCCTGGCTAGCTGAGAACGGGCACCTGCGTCATCCGTTGAGGCTTCATCTTCGGCGCGCCAAGGAAGTGCTCGACCAGTCTGATTGTTTCCACTCGGGGGAGATGTTCCACGAGGAGGACCTAAGGGCAGCGTTTGTGGTCCCCAAGGCAGATGCTTATTTGTACCTGTGTACCGGCCGCATCTTTACCAGGTTCCTGGCCGCAACCAATCAGTTGGTTGCCGTGGAACACAACGACCCACTGAGCATCCTGATCTGCCGCTATCAGGCCTACCTCAGCGAAGCGCGTGGGTTTTCCGCCCAATCGCTGAAGCACCACGGCTCGACGGTCACTGACTTGCTTGCAAGAGGGTTGCCGTCAAATGGCCGTCTTTGCGACCTGACGGCTGGGGACATCGAGACCTACGTCCAGCGCAAGAGCAAAGAGAACAGCCGCGCGTCACTACAGCATGTCATTGCCCACTTGCGCGCGTTCTTGCGCTACTGTGCAGATCAAGGGGAGGTAGCTGCTGGCCTCGATGTTATCGATACGCCTCGTGTGTATCGAGGGGAACTCCCACCTCGGGCGCTTGATTGGACAACGGTTCGTAAATTGCTCGCGTCGATCCAGCGGCGAAGTCCCAGAGATTGGCGCGACTACGCGATTTTGCATTTGATGGCCTATTACGGCCTGCGCCCATCTGAGGTGGCCTCACTGCGGCTTGATTCCGTTGATTGGAAGGCTGGCACGCTGAGGGTCGAACAAACTAAGACGCACTCCGTGCTCATTCTGCCGCTCGTCGAGCGGACAATGCGGTTGCTGCGCCGTTACTTGCAAATCGCCAGACCGGCAAGCGATCTACCGCAACTGTTCCTGCGCATTCGAAGTCCAATCAAGGCACTTAAGCATTACGGCGTCATCGAGGTCTTCGATTATCGGGCCGCGAAGAGCGGCCTTCCTCTGGATGGGGTGTCTTCTTATTCGTTGCGTCATAGCTTTGCAATGCGATTGCTTCGGCGTGGTGTGGGCGTCAAGACCATTGGCGACTTGCTTGGACACCGGAGCTTGGAAGCCACCTGTGTTTACTTGCGGGTCGATACCGATATGTTGCGCACTGTTGCACTACCAGTGCCCGCACCAGTCAATGGAGGCGGCCATGAATGAGAAGACACCTTCAACACCGCTGGATCAATGGATATCCACCTGGCTGAAGCACCAACGTTCGCTGGGACGCAATTACGACGGCACAAAGTGGATCCTCGAACACCTACGAGGCTTTCTCGCGGTTACGAACAACGCCGATCTCGATCAGACCGGCTTTGATCTATGGTGCAATTCCTTTCGCCAGCTCTCAGCTACGACACGTCGGGGCCGCCAATTGGTCGTGCGCAAGTTCTGTCGCTTCCGGCAGCGCACGGAACCCGGCTGTTTCGTTCCAGACCCGCTGCACTTCGTGCGCATGACTGCCTATCGCAGGCCAGTGATCGTCGAACCAGAGCAGGTGGCGCGGCTGCTCGTCGCTGCCGACAAGCTGGTCGCAACAGGCAAGTCGCCGCTATTGCCAGCGGTCCTACGCATTGCCGTGATATTGCTTTACACCGCAGGACTACGGCGTGGCGAGTTGGTCCGCTTGACCTTGGATGACGTTGATGCTGGGACGGGGCTGCTGCGAATCAGATCATCCAAGTTCCACAAGTCGCGTCTGGTGCCGTTGTCACCAGACGCGGGCGATGCTCTGCGGGTCTATTTGCGCCAACGTCTCGAAACACCGATCGATTCCTCTGCCCGCGCGCCACTGCTGTGTTGCGGCGCGCGCGGCCATCACGGATACACCGGTACCGGATTGGGTCAGGCCGTAAAGCGCCTGTTCGTCGTTGTAGACGTAAAGGACAGCGAAGGGCGTCGACCGCGGGTCCATGACATCAGGCACAGCTTTGCAGTCCAGGCTCTGATCCGCTGGTACCGAGAAGGTGCCGACGTTCAATCCAACTTGCCCCGCCTCGCTATGTTCATGGGTCACGTTTCGATCATGTCGACGGCCCATTACCTGCACTTTGTACCAACCATGCGAGAACTGGCCAGTGAGCGGTTCGAAGGTGCCTTTGGCGATGTAGTGGCGGAGGTCACACTATGAAGAAGTATCAGCCCACCCAACTTGGCCGATCCGTCGTTCGCTTCTTCCAAGAGTACCTCCCGACGTTGCGAGGTATGAGTCACAACACAATTCAGAGTTATCGCGACAGCATGATTCTGTTCTTGGGCTTTGCCGCTAAAGACTGTAGGAGACCAATCGAAACCCTCGAACTGGCCCATATCACTGCCGATCGGATTGCATGCTTCCTCGCCTTCTTGGAGGCTGAGCGAGGAAACAGTATTGCGACCCGCAACGCCCGCTTGGCCGCCATGCATACCTTTGCGCGCTATCTTGTAAGCGACCATCCAGAGCAACTAGCTGGCTTACAACAAATCCTCGGAATTCCATTCAAAAGAGGAGCGCTGAACACACCAATCGAATATCTGGAGACGACGGAGATTGCAGCCCTACTGGGCAGCATTGATCGCAACACTCCTTCCGGGAGGCGGGACTACGCAATGTTCTCACTGATGTTCAATACCGGTGCGCGGGTGCAGGAGATCGTCGACCTGCGGGTTCGAGACATTAGGCTCGAACCGCCCTGCCAAGTTCGCTTCACGGGCAAAGGCAACAAGGTGCGCATTTGTCCGATCTGGCCGCGCGTTGCGCGCCTACTGCGAGACCTGATTGAGAACCTGCGCGATGGTGCCGACGATCCAGCTAATCGACACGTATTCCTCAACGTGCGTGGCGTTCAGATGACACGGTTCGGTGTTCGATATCTTCTACAGCAGCATATTGCCGCAGGCGTTCACACAGCACCGACATTGGCGGGCAAACGAATTCACCCGCATTCTTTGCGCCACACTACCGCAATACATCTGCTTAAAGCAGGAGTGGACTTCGCAACCATCAGCCAATGGCTCGGTCATACGAGCCTGAACACCACCATGCGCTATGCACGCGCTGACCTCGATCTCAAGCGTCAAGCGCTTGCTCAGGTCTTCCCCGAGGTACTGGCACCACCAAAGGGTGGTGCGTTCATCTTCCGTGATGACAACGTCACCGCTTGGCTTCGCCGCCTCTGATAGTTATGTGGAGCAGTTGATCGGGATTTCGGCGTACATACCTGTACAACCGAGATGATTCCCGCGCTACTCCACATAATTGCTGACTTCACATAAATAAATCATCAGAGTGTTCACGCCGAGAATTCCGCTTCTACGGTCAGGCAGGCTATGAGCGCACTGGTATTCTTTTATGCCCAAGTCCTTAGAATCGAATTGCCTTGGATTGAAGGCTTAGTCACACCCAAAAAGCCGTTTTTCCGGCCATCTGTGATGACACCCTTGGAGGTTGCGAAAGTTATCCGAGAGCTCGAAGGAACCTGGGCGCTCGTGGCACGGGTTTTGTATGGATCAGGTTTGCGCTTGAATGAGGGTTTAGCGTTGCGGATCAAAGACGTTGACCTAGAGCGATTAGAGCTCGTTGTACGACAAGCCAAGGGCAAAAAGGATCGAGTCACTTGCCTACCCTTGAGTCTCGTGGAACCTTTACGCATTCACCTCAAACGAGTGAGAGCACTATGGGAAGAGGACCGTGAATTAAAGCGAAGTGGTGTTCTCTTGCCTACGAATCTGGAGCGCAAGTTCCCTCACGCGGGCGAGGAATGGGCGTGGTTTTGGGTATTTCCGTCTAAGCGAATGAGCAAGGATCCGCGCAGCGGTAAGTGGCGAAGGCATCATGTTTTTGATCAAACTTTTGCACGGATCCTGAAGCAAGCCGTATTTAAATCAAAAATCAGTAAGCGAGTCACTAGTCATACATTCCGCCACAGCTTTGCCACACATCTGATCGAAAATGGGTACGACATTCGTACAGTTCAAGAACTCTTAGGCCATAGCGACGTAAGTACCACTCAGATTTACACCCATGTTCTGAATCGCGGAGGTCTAGGGGTTAAGAGCCCCGCCGATACCCTCGTACTACAAACTGCGAAAGTTGATTTACCTCCATCAAGTTAAAGCCGCGCAGATCTATTGCAGTCACATCCTGCATGAACGGGGAAATTTTAGTTTTTTCACCTTCAAAAATTTAATTGGAGACGCTAGAAATGCACTAACCCACACTGGTATACCCCCCATCCACAGTCATCATTGTGCCTGTCAAATAGCGAGCGGCGTCCGAACAAAGGAACAAAATAGGGTCTGCAATCTCGGCCGGTTCAGCCCAACGCCCGACAGGAATTCGACTCATAATTTGAGAGGCGCGCTCAGGATTTTCTCGGGCTCCGCGAGATAGTTCCGTCATCACCCAGCCTGGTGCCACTGCGTTCACGCGAATGCCTTCTGGGGCATAAGCTGCGGCCAGCGACATGGTCAGATTTTTGACGGCGCCTTTAGAAGCCGAGTAAGCAGGTTGCTTGGGGCCGCCAAAATACGACATCACCGATCCGATAAACACGACGCTACCTTTGGAGGCTTTCAGCTTATCTCTGGCCGCACTAGTCACTCGCATGCCGCCATTGAGATTCACATCGATCACTTTGATAAAGACTTCCGGATCGTGCTCGCCGTCCCGGCGGACGATACCCGCACTATTGACCACGATATCGATACGAGGCAAGGTCTCCACTAAGGCAAGTACGGCGGCGCCGTCAGTAACATCGAGTTGACGAAACTCTATACTGGCGTTTTGTGACGCCAACTTTGCGGCGATGATTTCGGCTTCGGTCGCACCAGTGGCGAGTACCTGGGCACCAGCACGCGCAAAGGCAAGAGCAGCAGCACCACCAATGCCAGAGCTGCCACCGGTCACGAGGACTGTCTTACCAGAGAAATCGAATTTGAAGTTCATAGGGAAGCCTGAAAAAAGTCTGGATGAGGTGCTGGAAACACCTGAAGGGACAAATTAGCGACGCTTTAGGAGAAAAACCCACTTTTTGCTTTCCTCGGAGCTGGACAGTAATTCATGGCCGGTCTGGCGTGCGAAGGCCTCAAAATCTCGCTTCGAGCCGGGGTCGGTCGCGATGACTCTGAGTACCTTCCCGCTCTCCAAGTCAGTGAGGGCCTTCTTGGCGCGCAAGATCGGGAGAGGGCAGTTTAAGCCACTGGCATCGACTTCACGGTCGATTGCAATTCCATCAGACATGTTATTTTCCGGTTAAACGCCACTGACTCAGACAGACTCCGCAAAACGCAAAAAGAGTTCACTGCGCCGAATTGCGAAAAAAACGGCAATTCCTCAGTGGCAAAATACAATCAACAAAACTCTACAAAATCAAAACCCTGCTAAAGAGCTCAGCAATACAATTGCTTATAAAATTAGATTTTATCGGAAGGCGACACGATCATGCACTCAAGCACCTCATTCAAGCGTAGAAACATCCTTAAAAGCTCCGCCGCATCGGCTGGAGGTGTGCTGGCGGGGGTGGTTGGCGGCGGCTTAGCCGCGGGCTGCGTCTCAGTCACAGCGGACTCGGGCACCAAAACCTTGTTTGAGTTGCCCGTCACCTCAGTGCCTATTGTGGGCAGCAGTGAAGTATTTCCGGTGCGCCGAATTTACTGTATTGGCCGTAACTATGCCGCTCACGCACGTGAAATGGGCAGCGACCCAACCCGCGAACCACCGTTTTTCTTTCAGAAACCCACTGATGCAATTCAGTATGTCGCGCCGGGTACCACCGGCAATAACCCCTACCCCGCGCTCACTAAGAATTATCACTATGAAGTGGAACTTGTGGCAGCGCTTAAGTCCGGTGGCCGCAATATTCCCATAGAAAAGGCATTGGACTTGGTGTTCGGATACGCCGTAGGGCTCGATATGACTCGCCGTGACCTACAGCGTTTTATGGGCGATCAGAAGAAACCTTGGGAAATTGGCAAGAGTTTTGACATGAGTGCGCCAATTGGCCCGATCCATCCGGTTGCGCTGGTGGGGCATTTCACGAAAGGCGCGATTTCTTTGAGCGTCAATGGTCAGGTCAAGCAAAACGCTAACTTGAGCTTCATGATTTGGAGCGTGGCCGAGCAAATTGCTCAGCTCAGCGCGGCCTTCGAACTCAAGGCGGGCGATATTATTTACTCAGGCACACCTGAAAACGTCGGCCCGGTGGTCAAGGGTGACACCATGTTATGCAAGATTGAGGGCTTACCGGAGCTCTCCGTGAGGGTGGTTTAAACCTGTGGATGGGGCTCGGCTGCGTGAGTAACATGCTGCGTGCGAGCCTTTCTGTACTAAGGCCGCTCTAAAAACTCAAAAGGTAAATTTCGCGCTCGCATCCAGTCGGCAAGTGCGAGGCCAGTGCCCATTTTCCAGGGCCGCAGGTCAGCGGGCGCAACCAGCTTGTAGTCCACTAGCTCTTCGGACAGTTTGATCTCGCCTTCAGCCTGTACATGGTAGGCGATGATCAACTCATTTTTGCGGGTAAATTCGTATACACCTACTAAAGATACTTGCGTGGCAACCAGGGAGGTTTCTTCCTCCACCTCGCGCGCAATGCCTTGCTGCGGGGTTTCACCGGCCTCCAGAAAACCTGTAATAAGCGCAAACATCTTAGGTGGCCAAGCGGCGTTTCTCGCAAGCACGATTTGACCTTGATACTCGATGATGGCGGCCACAACTGGCAGGGGATTATTCCAATGTGTAAAGCCACAGGCCGTGCAAGCGGTGCGCTGGCGGCCGCCTAGAGGAAGCACCTCCAGAGATGCAGCACAACGTGGGCAAAATTTATAGTCTGGGTTCATAACGTATCCATTTTTCAGGCTGTCTTCACAAGATCGATACAACTTCGCTAGAGTAAGGTAGTCCTCAAGACGTGACTTGTGTTGCAAGACTCAATCATTGCGGCCCTAGGGTAAGCAACATGCCTACCACGGCACCAAGTCCGATCATCCACAGGGGGTTGCGTTTGGTCTTGAGCGAAAACACCAGTGTAGCCGCGACCAGCGCAACCAAACAGGCGATGCGCCAGTCCAAAACAAGCCCGCTTACCGGGACTGCCGCAGTACGAATCAAAATTAATCCGGTCGACACGGTAAGTCCAATCGCGATCGGGGATAAACCCATTCGTAGGGCTTTCACAAGGTGGGTATCTTCGCGGCTTTTTTTCCAGCGCCAGGTGACAAACACTAATATGCTTGAAGGAATCACCATTGAGCCCAGTGCCACCACCGCACCCGACCAACCCGCGGCTTGAAAGCCAAGCAAGGCGACGAACAGGATATTAGGGCCCGGCGCGGCCTGGGCGAGTGCGATCGAATCGGAGAATTGGGTGTGGGTCATCCAATGCTTTTCTTCGACCAAGAAGCGATGCATGTCGGGCGCAGTCGAGATCGCTCCGCTGATCGCCAAAAAAGAAAGTGTGGCGAAGTGCACCATCAGGCTGAACAAATCGGCGCCGGTGTTCATTTCTTGGCCGTTTTCCCTGCATACCACCACGCCGCGCCAATGGATAAGGGCAAGAGCCACAAAAGCGTCTCTAACATAGGCCGTCGGACAATGCCAATGGCAACGAAGCCTCCAAGGGCAGGTAATAACCAAAGCCAACGCCCACGATAGCTCAAACCAAGCTTTATGCCGGTTGACATGATTAATGCCGCAGCCGCACAGGCCATGCCCTGCAAGGCCCCGCGCACCAAGGGAAAATGGGCAAACTTATCGTAGAACAATGCCATACAGGCCACAATCATCGCAGGGAAAACAAACATTCCTACGAAGGAGGCCAAGGCGCCACGCCATCCCAAAAAACGATCACCAATCATCAGCGCCAAATTGCACACATTGGGCCCAGGCAGGAGCTGAGCGAAAGCCAGCACCTCCAGAAAGTCGTCACGATTCATCCAGCGCTTTTCTTCGACAATGACCCTCTGCGCCCACGGAAGCACGCCGCCAAAGCCGCGCAGTGCCAAGTTGGAAAATGCCCAGAACATTTCGGTCGCCGACTGGGGAGGGGGAGCCAACCCTTCGACCTGGGGTATTGACGAATTAGAGGAGGCCATCGTCATCCTTCGAGGCTTGATTGGCCTTACTTCCCAAATTTAAATAACCCGCGCCACGCGCTACGTAACCGGCGCCCATCAAGGCAAAAATCGACATGCCCCAAAACAGCGGTCCCATACCAATGGCAACGCCAACCGCACCGAAGGTGATCGGTAGAATGGCTTGACTCGCGCCAATGATGGTCAGGCGCAGTCCCACCGCCTCACCAATGCGCCCCTCGGGTGCCGAGCGATGTAACACCGACAGCACCATGGGTTGCGCGCAGCCTAGCCCCAGCCCAAGCAACACCGAGAGCACAATCATCGCGCCGAAACTAGGGAAGAACGGAAACAGGGCATAGACCAGCACAGAGGTGCAAAGAGAAGAAAGAATCAGCGGCCACTCGCTAAATTTTCTGACCAGCCAAGGTAAGGCCAGTCGCACCAGAAATGAACCAATCGCGAAGCCGCCCAACACAATACCAATTTGTGAGGCTGAAAGCCCCAGGCTCTTGCCATAAATTGGGATGAGGAACTGCAAAACATCCCAGGAAGCCGACAAAACCACGACGGCAGTGTACAGGCGCATTAACTCCGGCGAGCCGACCAAATCTAAAACTCGCTTCGGCGGCTGGCCCGCGATGATGGGCTCGTCCTTGCCCTCCAGGCTCGTGGGGAAAACGAATTTGCGGAAACCAAAATAAGCCATGAGAGGGGCTACGGCTAGCACCCCGAAGGCTTCTCGATAGCCGATATGGTCGATGGCGAAACCCGCAATCATCGGGCCTAGAAATCCGCTGATGGAAAAACCCAGTGCTAGCCAGGAAAAGTTTGTGGCGCGAATATTGCCTGGAGCATCTGTACGCTCCCGGTCACGTCCATCTTTATGCTCGCGCCTATGCGTACTTTGAAGTTCGGTGACAGCTTCTCCAGATGTACGATGCCCATTTTCTTGACTGGCGCCAATCTCGCCCGCTGCTTTCTGAATGCACAAGTGCAAAGTCATGAAACCCATGCCGATCAACACCGCTGCCAGGTAGAGAACACCGATATCCCAGGCCACAAAGGGAAGCACCGTGCCAATTGCCAAGCACGCCACGCTATAGCCGACGGGTTTGGCCACACCGAAGCGATCGATCAGGCGCCCTGAGCTGATCGATACAAACATCGGTAATAAGTTATAGAACGACAGGATGATGCCAATTGCCAGAGGCGAGGCTTTCAATTCAAGTCCCGCGAGCGACATCGCAACGCGCGTACCACCGTAGGCGATGTGGCACAGAATCACCAAAAAGACCAAGGTTTTCATGCCTTGCCCTCGCGACGTGGTCACTGTTGAAACCTCGTCAATTGATCACACAATCTTCCAGTCACCCGATCTCCCAATCGACGAATCAACCAACCATCAAACTTCGCCCGGTCACGTGGCCCTGGGCTTGCTCGTCCAGTGATATGGCCCAACCTAGACTCGTTCGCCCACCCACTCGACTACGCCTTGCAAGGCCTTAGCAAGATGCTCGGGCTGAGTTCCTCCGGCCTGCGCCATGTCGGGTTTGCCGCCACCCTTGCCGCCCACTTGCAAGGCGACAAAGTTCACTAACTCCCCAGCCTTCACTTTGCCGATGGCATCTGAAGTGACTCCTGCGATCAGGCTCACTTTTCCATCCTGCACGGTCGACAAAACAATCGCCGCACTCTTGAGTTTGTCTTTGAGTTTGTCCATGGTTTCGCGCAAAGTCTTCATGTCGGCACCATCGAGTTGCGCGGCCAGCACTTTGATACCTTTCACGTCGACGGCTTGGGAGACTAGATCATCGCCTTGCGAAGCAGCCAACTTAGACTTCAATCGACTGAGTTCTTTTTCAAGTGAACGCAGTTGCTCGCTCATTTGTTCTGCTTTAAGGACCAGCTCGGCCGGTGCGGCCTTGAGTACTTGGGCCACAGTGGCCAATTGTGCCTCCAAACTTTGCACAAAGGTCAGCGCATTTTCACCGGTAATCGCTTCAACCCGACGAATGCCCGCCGCTACACCGGACTCAGAGATGATCTTGAACAAGCCAATGTCGCCCGTGCGCGAAACATGGGTACCACCACACAGTTCGCGACTGCTTCCAATATCCAACACCCGTACCGAGTCGCCGTACTTTTCACCAAAGAGCGCCATCGCCCCAGCCTTCACCGCGTCATCAAAGGACATGACCTGCGCATTGGTCGCTGGATTAGTCAAAATCTCGGCATTGACTAGAGCTTCAATGCGCTTGATCTCATCGGCGGTGAGCGCGGAATTATGACTAAAGTCAAAGCGTGTTTTTTCGGCATCGACCAAGGAACCTTTTTGCGCCACGTGGGTGCCTAGCACTTCCCGCAAGGCCTTGTGCATCAGATGTGTCGCCGAGTGGTTGCGGATGGTTTTGGCGCGCACCTCAGCGCTCACCTGTGCGCTGACAATATCGCCCAGGTTTACCGTGCCCTTAGCGATAATAATTTGGTGGCCAAACACATCGGCTTGGATCTTTTGAACATCTTCTACCTCGACCCATATGGCCGAGCCCTCCGCACGCGAGGCGCCCGGGCTACTCAAAACGCCTTGGTCGCCGACCTGGCCCCCGGATTCTGCATAGAACGGTGTGCGATCCAAGACGGCAACGCCACGGTCGCCGCTCACGAGTTTGTCAACGGCCTGCCCGTCACGATATAGAGCAAGAATCTTGGCATCGCTGACGCGCAGTGACTCATAACCCTTGAAGCTGGTTGCGACTCCGCTATAGGCCAAGGCGGTGGACATTTTGAATTTACCGGCAGCGCGGGCCTGTTCGCGCTGGCGATTCATGGCTACATGAAACCCGGCCTCGTCCACACTCATACCACGCTCACGGCACACATCGGCCGTCAGGTCGAGCGGAAATCCAAACGTGTCATGCAACTTGAAGGCGATGTCTCCATTGAGCACGGCAGCTTGTTTAGTTTTCTGGGAAAGAGCCTGGGCATCGGTCAAAGCAACTTCAAGAATTTCCATTCCATTCGAGATAGTCTCGAAGAAACGTTCTTCTTCTTGACGTAAAACCTCGGTGACGCGGCTTTCTGCCTGAGCGAGTTCCGGATAGGCCTCGCCCATTTCGCCAACCAGGGCGGACACCAACTTATGAAAGAACGGAAGGCGGGCACCGAGCTTATAGCCATGGCGAATGGCGCGACGAGTGATTCGGCGTAGCACGTAGCCACGCCCCTCGTTACCGGGAATGACTCCGTCACAGACCGTGAAAGCACAGGCGCGAATGTGGTCGGCGATGACTTTGAGTGAGGGACTGGCGGCGTCGCTATTGGCGGCATGCGCCGAGCCAGTCGCACCATCGACCGCAGCTTTCGCAGCCGCGAGAAGCTTCACAAACATATCAATGTCGTAATTGGAATGCACATGCTGCATCACCGCAGTAATGCGCTCCAAACCCATACCGGTGTCCACGCTGGGCTTGGGCAGTTTATGCATTACGCCTGCGTCGTCGCGGTTGTACTGCATGAAAACATTGTTCCAGATTTCAATATAGCGATCGCCATCTTGCTCTGGACTCCCTGGAGGGCCACCAGCCACGTCGGGGCCATGGTCGTAAAAAATCTCGGAGCATGGGCCGCAGGGACCAGTGTCGCCCATCATCCAGAAGTTATCGCTAACGTAGCGGGTCCCTTTGTTGTCGCCAATGCGAACAATGCGCTCGGCTGGTACACCGACTTCTTTTTCCCAGATATCGAAGGCTTCGTCGTCTTCGGCATAGACTGTCACCCAAAGTTTTTCCTTGGGGAGCTTGTACATCTCGGTAAGCAGTTCCCATGCATACTTGATAGCATCGCGTTTGAAGTAGTCACCAAAACTGAAGTTTCCGAGCATTTCGAAGAAGGTGTGATGGCGAGCGGTATAGCCGACATTCTCCAAATCGTTATGCTTACCTCCGGCTCGAATGCACTTTTGCGACGAGGTGGCGCGGCTGTAAGGGCGCTTGTCAAAGCCCAAAAATACGTCTTTAAACTGGTTCATCCCGGCATTGGTGAACAGTAAAGTGGGATCATCTCCGGGCACAACCGGGCTTGAAGACACCCGTTGATGACCTTTAGATTCAAAAAAACGTAGGAATTGTTCGCGGATTTCAGAAGATTTCATACTATTCATTTTATCGGACTAGCCAACCTACCATCTTGATCGAGTTTATGTTTAACATCATTGACACCCTTCACGCTCAAAGCGCCAAAGAGCAAGGATTCCTGTACGGACAACTTTGCAGTGCCCAAATTCTGCATTCTCGCGAGACCTACTCCCGGCTTTTCGCAAATTGTGGCATTTCATGGCAACAGGCTTGCGGCAAGGCCCTGGCCATGCAAGCCGCCATTTCAGCGCTTGACCCAAGCTTTTTAGACGAGATGCGGGGCATTGCCCAGGGCGCAGGGGTTCGGTATGAAGACATTTTAGCCTTGAACTGCCGTACCGAGATTCTTCCTGCGGAGTATTTAGGCGCGGCCGCAACGCAGGCCAACAATAAAAGTCCGTTGGCATCCGATCGTCAACGGATCAGCCCCGCTCAAAGACAGGCGGCATCGGTGTTCGGTGAAGGCGAATGCACGGCTCTCGCGCTGATGCCTGCCGCGAGCACAGATGGCAAATCCTGGCTGGCTCAAAACTGGGATTGGGTGGGGACACAGCGTCAGGCCCTCGTACTCCTGAAGGGGCGCGCATGGTCTCGCCCAAAATCCGAAGAATTAGCGCGCGCTGAAGTGGAAGCTTCGGCCGGTGTTTCGGTCGGCGCTTTAATCCCTGGCCGCGAAATCCCCGGTCGCGAATTCATTACCCTGACCGAGGCCGGCATGCTCGCAAAAATTGGACTTGGCATAGGTCCGGAACTCGAGCGCGTGGCGATTGGGCTCAACATCGTTCGCAGCCGATGCGATGGCGAAAAACCTGCAATTCCTGTGCATGCCCTGCTTAGACACCTACTCACCCAACCTAGCCTGGAAGCGATTCGAGCGCGTATGAACCAACTGGCCAGTGGCTTTGGTTTTGGCGCAGGTTCCAACGTGCCCTGCACCGATACCGCTGGCGAGGTGGCCTCGCTTGAAGTATCACCACGAGGCTGGCAAGAGTGGCCTGCCGAAAATAACGTAATGACCCACACCAACCACTTCCTGAGCGAACCCCTGAAGCCGATCCAGCAACCCACCTCGGGTCTACTCTCCTCCGAGCCTCGCTTGGCGACCGCCAAACGCCACTCGCTCAAGCGGCCGATCGACCGTCTAGATCTCGAAGCCTTGTTGCGCGACGAAAGCGAAGGATTTCTCTCCGTGTGTCGCCACCCCAACCCAGAACTAGCACCAGACGCCAGTGTGGAAAGTGTTGCTGGCGTAATCATCAATGTCACCGACCGAGCAATGTGGGTCGCCCCAGACGTACCCTCGAAGGTGGCTTTCGAACGAGTGAGATAAAACCGATACCGTAGGTTCCGAATAAGATAACTTTCAAGTCCAAATAATTGAAGTGACATTATGCCCACAGCGCTCGACAATATCCGCGTACTAGACCTCACCCGCGTACTCGCCGGCCCCTGGTGCGCGCAAAACCTCGCCGATCTTGGTGCCGATGTCATCAAGGTTGAAAAACCCGGTGCGGGGGACGACACACGTAGTTGGGGGCCGCCCTTTCTTAAGAAAAAAGACGGCAGCGACGGCGCTGACGCTGCGTACTATCTAGCCGCCAATCGTGGCAAACGCTCCATCACGCTCGACATCAGCACGCCACAAGGCCAGCAAGTCGTGCGCGACCTCGCCAGAATCAGCGATGTGGTACTTGAGAATTACAAGGTCGGGCAACTCAAAAAGTACGGGCTTGATTATGAAAGCTTGATCCAAGTCAATCCGGCCCTGGTGTATTGCTCGGTCACCGGCTTTGGACAAACAGGCCCCTGGAAGCATCGCGCAGGGTATGACTTTATTATCCAAGGAGTAGGTGGCTTCATGTCAGTCACTGGCGAGGCCGATGACCAGCCTGGTGGCGGCCCCCAAAAAGCTGGTGTCGCGGTCGCCGACTTAATGACCGGCATGTACGCGACCCAAGCGGTGTTGGCGGCTTTGTTTCATCGTGAGCGCAGCGGTGAGGGGCAATATATCGACATGGCGCTGCTCGACGTGCAAGTCGCAATGATGGCCAACATGAATAGCAATTATTTGGTGAGTGGCAATGCGCCACGTCGTTGGGGCAATGCCCATCCCAATTTAACGCCCTATCAAACCTTCAAATCCAATACCGATTGGATCATCGTTGCTGCCGGCAATGATGAGCAGTTCAAAAAACTCTGCACAGCGGGCGGACGCCAAGAGATTCCTTTGGACGCGAGATTCAACAGCAACCCCAACCGCGTGCGCAATCGCGACGCGCTCCTCCCGCAACTCAAAGAGATGTTCGCGGCTCAAAGCGCCGAGTGGTGGGTACAGACATTAGAAACAGTAGGCGTACCCTGCGGCCCGATCAATAACCTCGAACAAACGTTCAAGAATCCTCAAGTCCAGGCTCGAGGTTTACGCATGTCATTAGAGCGCGCGGATAGCGGACCCATACCTTTGGTGGGCAGCCCGATGAATTTCTCAAAAACGCCCGTTAAATACAGCCTTCCACCGCCACAATTGGGCGAGCACACTCGGGAAGTTTTGGGAGGATTGCTGGGATATAGCGAAGAACAGATTCGAAAGCTAGTATCCTGAGGATTCGTCTGCAAAAAAGATCATTGAATCGTGCCCGCACTTCAACAGCCTCCTTCCCCAAGCGATGCGGATCCAACTAAGAGCTCGAACTCCTACGCTAGGGGCCTGCCTCCACAAGGCTGGCCAACAAGCAGGGATCCGCGTCAGCGTTCGCCCTCTTATTGGGGCTGGCTTATCTTTTTCATTGCGGCCGTACTCTGCCTGGCTGCACTCTCAATTCGCCTCGGGGGGCTCTACCAAACCTCCAAGAGTCAAGACAGTTTAGAGCGTGAAACGCGCTCAGCCTCGGAGCGCCTACGGACTTATTTCTCGGACATCTCAAGCTCTTTTTCACAACAGGCGGAACAAACGGCTCCCATCTTTAGTAGCGAGGCCTTTACAAAGAACCGGACGGAAGAAGCATCACGACTCCTCACTCAGCATTGGTCTCAATCCTTTGCAAACTTACCGGCTTTATTACGAATTGAACTTCGAGACAGTAACCTCCAACTACTCGCCAGTTTAGATTCCCCTCCTCCGAATCCGCGCGTCCCAAAGGATCAAGCCGACCGCCTATTGATCGACACCCGGGTTGCAGTCGAACATGTACGCGATCGCAAGGAGGCTTCATATTCGCGATCTTTTTACCGCACTTTCGGCAACGCCTATGGCGGTGAAATTATTGATCTCGTCATTGCTGCCGACCCTAAGGGTTCGGCGTTTTACATCTTTACCCTGTTGATGAGCCGCGCCCTCGACAGTGCCCTGCCCCAGGGCTTTCTTTCAACTTATGGTATCGCACTCGCCGACGTCGACGGGACCATGATCGCTCGGCCGACCGGCTTGCTTTTTAGACAGGCGGATATTTCCGCGGAT